>DAOPXM010000015.1:0-79394 GCA_035352355.1 Deltaproteobacteria bacterium
GGGCGATGGTGCCTTCCGCCAGGCCTTTCCGGATGACCTCGGGGTCGATCCCCTCGTGGCGCGCGGCGCCTTCCATCTCATGCGTGATGATCCCTTTCAATGCTTCAGTTCTCTGTGTCATAGCGTCTCTCCAGTATGGCGTGCATGGCCCTCATCTCTTCAGCAGGGTCGGCTGCATCGGCAACGGCGCCGATGCATGCGGCACAGGCAAGGGGTATGCCTGCGAGATCTTCGAGCCGTTCACGGTTGATTCCTCCAATGGCCACCACCGGGTGCCGGGACTTCGAGGCGGCTTCCCTCAAGGCCTGGACACCGGTGACGGGCCCGTGGTCCTTCTTCGAAAAGGGCGTGAACACCGGGCCGAACCCGATGTAGTCCACGGGCTCGTTCCCCGCCTCCTCCACCTGCGCCAGGCTGTGGGTGGACAGGCCGATGATCATCCGGTCCCCTGCGAGCGCCCTGGCCTCACCGGGGGGGATGTCCCCCTGGCCCAGGTGAAGGCCGTCCGCATCCGACAGCAGGGCGATGTCCAGGCGGTCGTTGACGATGAAGCGTGTCTGCGTCCCTTTCGTGATCTCCCTCATGGCGCGCGCCGTCCTCAGAAAGGCCTTATCGCCGCCCTCCCTGAAGCGAAGCTGAACAGCGGGTAGCCCCAGGGAGACGGCCATCCCGGTCATCCTCTCGTATCCCAGGGCAGGCGCGGTGAGGATGAGGTAGAGGCCAGAGGCCAGGGGCTTCCGGTCCGAAAGCACCATGTCCCGCTCGATCTGGTAGCACTCGTACCTGAGCTCCTTCATGAGGCGCGAGGCGTTCAGGTGGTCCAGCTTCAAGACCTCCTCGAGGACCCTCAGGCCCTCCTGGACACGCTTCATGTTGGATCTCAGGATGTCCCCGAGGGACGACCTTTCTTCCTCGAGCAGGCCCTTCGAGGCGAACCCCACGTCGCCCCGTGCGTCCCGGGAGGGGATGAAGAGGGAGGAGTCGAAGGCCGAGGCCAGCCGGTGCCGCACGTGCTTGAGCCTCCCCTGCAGGGCGGCGTCGTCGCGGCAGTAGCGGAAGACGTCCTCGATCACCCTCAGCCCCTCGGTGACCCGGTTCAGGTTCGCGTCGATGATCCTGCCTGTATCCCTGTTCATGCCGTGATCTTCCCGGGCATCTCGCGGGCGGCCTTCTGTCCGGACGGGAGCATCCCCCCGAAGACCGGCCCCATGCGACAGCCTCCATAGACTTGGTTTGCAGCCATCCCGGACACGTACAGCCCGGGGAATACCTCTTTCGCGTTCTCCACGGTGTGCAGTTCGCCTGCGTGAGCATCCATGGAGCATTCTCCCATGATGCCGCCGGTCCCGGTGTCGAGCCTCACCCCCATCTTTCTCCTCGATGCCACGGACCGTTCCAGCAAAAAAGCCGTCCCCACGACATGGAGACGGCTGAACTTCCATTCTGGAATCTTTCTCTTCCGAACATGCTCATTCTCCCTTCGCTGGCATTACCCAGATCAGGTTCAATGGGTATGATCTCAGGCTCTCGACAGAACCACCCCATGTAAAACAGGTGAATATTTGTATACCATCGAATGTTCCGGCGTCAAGGAGCAAACAGCCGGTCCCGTGCACCCGCTCCTCGAGGAATGCCTGGTGAAGCGAAAATATGGGTTGCACTCCGGCATCGGGGGTGGTACGGGGACAGATCCCGAAAAAGAGGGGACGCAGACAGGCCGGGCTCCTGGCAGGAGGGTGCAGCTTGCCGCGGGGCAAACGTAAAACCTGTGCAACCGAAGTGTAATACTATCTTGAAGGCCTCAAGCGGCCGTTGCGTACTGGCCGGACACTGGATTATTCCTGTCTCATCACCCGAACCCAAGGAGAAAAACCGATGAATCAGACCCCTCACCCACTCGGTTCGAAAGCGAACATCCTGCTCACGAGCGTATTCGGACCCTATGCCCAGGACGACGAGTACGGGAGCAGAAGGATCAACCCCATGGAGCTCTATCACAACCAGGTCACCCGGGAGCAGGGGCCGTTTTCGCTGCGCATGTTCCACCGGTCATTCGGCCTCATCATGATCAGGGAGAACATCGACGCGCCGTGCACCCTGCTGGAGTTCCCCAGTCTGGGCCGCTTCATCGAGGAGATCACGGACCATGCCTACGACATCGTGGGCATCAGCGCCATCGTGCCCAACATAGGCAAGGTCAGGGTCATGTGCGAGCTCATCCGCACCTACCTGCCCAAGGCCACCATCGTCGTGGGCGGGCACGTGGCGAGCATGCCGGACATCCACGAGAGGGTCGATGCCGACCACATCTGCATGGGCGACGGCATCTCCTGGTTCAGGCGGTTCCTGGGCCAGGACGAGCATGCGCCCATACGGCACCCCCATGTGCTGTCCGGATTCGGCACCCGCATCCTGGGCATGAGGGTCGCGGACGACCCTGAGAACACGGCCGCCATCCTCATCCCCTCGGTGGGCTGCCCCATGGGCTGCAACTTCTGCTCGACGTCCGCCCTGTTCGGGGGCAAGGGCAGGTTCGTCAGCTTCTACAAAACGGGCGACGAGCTCTTCGAGGTGATGTGCGGCATCGAAGAGAGGCTCAAGGTGAAGTCGTTCTTCGTTCTGGACGAGAACTTCCTCCTGCACCGGGAGAGGACGCTCAGGCTCCTGGAGCTCATGGAGGAGCACGGGAAATTCTGGTCGCTCATGGTGTTCTCCTCTGCCCGGGTGATCAGGTCGTACACCATGGAGCAGCTCGTGCGCTTAGGCGTATCCTGGGTATGGATGGGGCTCGAGGGGGAGAACAGCTCCTACGGCAAGCTCTCCGGCGTGAAGACGGCCGAGCTGGTGCGGGAGCTCCAGACGCACGGGATCCGGGTCCTGGGCTCGACCATCATAGGCCTGGAAAGTCACACCCCGGAAAACATAGGCGAAGCCATCGATTACGCGGTGAGCCACGACACGGTCTTCCACCAGTTCATGCTCTACACCCCCATCCCGGGCACGCCCTTATACCAGGAGCACCTCGAGAAGGGGACGCTGCTGGGCGAGCATGAGCTTCCCCCTGCCGACACCCATGGCCAGCTCAGGTTCAACTACCGCCACGGCCACATCAGGGACGGCCAGGAGACCGGGTTCCTCCGGGAGGCCTTCGAGCGTGACTTCGCCCTGAACGGGCCGAGCCTTGCCCGGATGATCCGCACCTTGCTCGAGGGCTGGAAGAGGTACAAAAACCACCCCGAGCCCGGCATCCGCAGACGATTCCACTGGGAGACGCGGAACCTCTCGACCACCTATGCCGCCGCTGTGTGGGCCATGAAGAAGTGGTACCGGAGCGAGGGGAAGATACATGTCAAGGTTGGCTCCCTCCTGAAGGACCTCTACCGGGAGTTCGGGTGGAAGACCAGGGTGCTGGCCCCGCTCATGGGCATGGTGGCCTATGTGGCTATGAAGAGGGAGAAAAAACGGCTCGAAAATGGCTGGACCTACGAGCCGCCCGAGATCTACGAGAAGAATGCCCGGGCCCTGGAGCACGAGCGGTGCCCCTTCCTGGCCCCCCGGCCGAAGGAGGCAGGGCTCTCCATGCCCCAGGGTGCCCGCCAGGGCCGCTGAGCCCTCTCCCCCACGGGTCGCAATCCGCCTGGAGCTCGATGCGTTCGGGGTCGAAGGGAAAGATCGGGATCGACCCCGATACCGATACCGACCCCGACACAGTCGAAGGCGGGAAAGATCGGGGGGTTGGGGTGCGATGAGTCCCATGCGGAGAGAATGGCGTAAGCAGCCCTGCACCGCACGGGGCCTCTGTTCACCATACGGGCGGATCTATCTCCTTGGAATGAGAAGTGGAATCCCCCTGCGGTAAATTTTTGACACCGCCGGTTCCTTACGGTATAAGGCCTCCATGATGAACTTCGATATTCAGCAGATGATCGTCTTTATTGTGGCTTTTGCCTTTTCCATCAGTATCCACGAATTCAGTCACGGCTACAGCGCATTCCTCTACGGGGACCCCACTGCGAAGAGCATGGGCAGGCTCACCCTGAACCCCATCAAGCACCTCGACCCCTTCGGACTCATTGCCATCATCTTTGCCGGCTTCGGCTGGGCAAAACCCGTTCCGGTGAACGGGAGGTACTTCCGCAAGCCCATGCAGGACATGATGGTCGTCTCGCTCGCAGGCCCGGCCTCGAACCTCCTGCTTGCCCTGCTGTGCGCGCTGGCGCTGAAGGTCGCGCCGTCCACGTCCTCGGGATCGTTTTTCTATCCCCTGATAATGCTCGTCGCATACCTCGTGCAGATCAACGTGATGCTGGCCATATTCAACCTCATACCCATCCCGCCGCTGGACGGCGGCCACATCCTCCAGGGCCTGCTGCCGCCAAGGTATGCAATGGAGTACAGCAAGATCGAGCCGTACGGGTTCATCATCCTGCTGGTGCTCGTATTCTCCGGGGCTTTGGGCTTTCTCATAAGCCCGGTCATCGGGACCCTGAACAACGCACTCATGAATATCTAGCGAGGAGAAGCATGGAAAGGAAACGCATCGTATCGGGAATCCGGCCCACCGGGGATCTTCACATCGGCCACTATCTGGGCGTGCTCAAGAACTGGGTGGAGCTCCAGAAGGAATACCAGTGCTTCTACTTCGCCGCGGACTGGCACGCGCTCACCACCGAGTACCGGGACCCTGGCGTCATCACCCAGAGCACGAAGGACATGGTCATGACCTGGCTGAGCGTGGGGCTGAACCCCGAGGAATCCGTGCTCTTCCGGCAGTCGGACATCAAGGCGCATGCCGAGCTCTTCCTGCTCCTCTCCATGATCACGCCCATCTCGTGGCTGGAGCGGAACCCCACCTACAAGGAGCTGAAAGAAGAGCTCAAGGAAAAGGACCTGAGCAACCTGGGCTTCCTGGGATACCCGGTGCTCCAGGCAGCGGACATCGTCATCTACCACGCCGACCGGGTCCCCATCGGCGAGGACCAGCTCCCCCACCTCGAGCTCACCCGTGAGATCGTCCGGAGGTTCAACTTCATCTACGGCGAAGGCACGTTTCGAGAGCCCAAGGAGATCCTCACGGACGCGGCCAGGGTCTTGGGCATAGACGGCAGGAAGATGTCCAAGTCCTACGGCAACGCCATCTTCATTTATGAGACAGAGGAGAGCCTGAAGGGCAAGGTCATGCAGATGTTCACGGACGTCAAGCGCCTCAGGCGCAAGGACCCGGGCGAGCCTAAGGACTGCAACCTCTACCCGCTGCACGAGTACTTCACGGACGAGGGGGTCAGGGAGGAGATCCAGGCCGGGTGCCGCAGCGCCTCGCTCGGCTGCGTGGACTGCAAGAAGATCCTGCTTCAGAACCTCATCAGGGAGTTCTCGCCCATCTGGGAGAAGATCGACTATTACCGGGGCCACGCGTCCCTGGTGGACGACGTGCTCAGGGAGGGCGCCCGGAGGGCCAAAGAGGAATCGGATGCCACCATGGAGAAGGTCCGCTCGGTCATGAAGCTCGTACGCTAGGAGGATTCGATGCTGCCGATGATGGCCAACGACGCCAGGGAAGAGAGGTTCGTGCTCCGTCTGCCCGCCTTCGAGGGGCCCCTCGACCTGCTGCTCTACCTCATCGAGAAGAACCGCTTCACCCTCGAGAACCTCGAGGTATGCCCCATCATCGAGCAGTACCTGCACTACGTGGAGCAGGCCAGGTCGCTGGACGTGTCCCTGGCAGGGGAGTTCCTGGAGATGGCCTCCTACCTCATCTGGCTGAAATCCTGCCTGCTCCTGCCCTCCACGAAGGGGGAGGACGGGGAGGAGGGGTTCAACCCGGCGGCCGAGCTCAAGGAGATGCTCCAGACCTACCGGGCCATCCGCATGGCGTCGCAGGAGCTGAGCACGAGGCCCATGCTCTTTCGCGACCGGTTCCCCAAGGGCATGCCCCAGGAAGAGCGGGACATCTCCTCCATGGGCATCGGCGCCCTGTTGGAGGCCATCAGCTCCATCAAGGCCCGTACCAAACAGCACGTCCTGAACGTCACCTTCACCAGGTTCAACATCCAGTTCATGATCGACAAGATCCAGGGCCTGCTGAAGCTGAAGGGGAGGGTGTCGCTCTTCGAGGTGGCGGACGCGGCCGAACGCATGGAGCTCATCGGGGCCTTCCTGGCGATGCTGGAGCTCTCGAAGCGGTCGCTGGCGCGCATCATCCAGAGCAGGCTCTTCGCCGTCATCTACATCACCGGCCGGTGACCGGCCGCAGCGCTCAAGGGGTTGGCCCATGAACAAGAGAGACATCGTCGAGGCCCTCATCTTTTCCGGGAGCGGTTCGCTGCAGGTGCGAGACATCCTGAAGGCCCTGCCGGACATGAACGAGGACGAGCTCGCGGCGTGCGTGGCCGAGCTCAACAGGATTTACGAGGAGACGGGCAGGAGCTTCCGCATCGAGCGGGCCTCCGCCGGCTACATGTTCGTGACCAGGGAGGAGTACACCCCGTACCTGAGGGCCCTCCACACGCCGGCGAAGCTCTCCATGGCATCGCTGGAGGCCCTGGCCGTCATCGCCTACAAGGGCCCCTGCTCCAAGGGGACCATCGACTCCATCCGGGGCGTCGACTCCACGTCCTCCCTGAAGAGCCTGCTCAAGCACCAGCTCATCGACATCAAGACGGGCAAGCCGCTCACCTACTACACCACCCCCAGGTTCCTCGAGGTCTTCGGCCTGGACTCCCTGTCCGACCTTCCTGATCTGAAGCAGTTTGAAGAAGTCTTCAGGGAGGAAGCGGATGCCGGGAGCGCGGGCGGGGGCTAGGAAGAAGCGCGTCCAATAGTGAGTCGCGGAAGGGAAAGCCGGAAGAAGGATCGGCCGGCGGCCCGGATCAGAGCGGCTTCGTGATATTCAGAAACAGATTCACGCCTTCCGGCTCCCTTTCCACGGAGACGGTGATGTCTTCGGGGAGGCCTCTGGCGAAATCCTTGATCTCTTCTTCGCTCCTGTAGATGAGGAACCACTCGGAGCCGTACTCCATCTTGAACTTCTGGGGGTTGTACGGACCGAAGTTGCCCACGATGAGGGTCCCGCCGGGCTTCAGGTAGCGGTAGAGCTCCTTGACGAGCCTGTTCGTGGCGCTGAAGGAGAGGTAGTCGCACAGGCCGGCGGTGTAGATGAGATCGGCGTCGGCATACAGGGAGTGATCCTTTTTCCTGCCGAGGATGAGCTCCTTGATGTTGTTGCGGACCACGTGGATGGCGATGTCCTTGAAGTCCTTGCCCAGGGGAAGGAGCCGCTGCTCGGCGTTCTGGATCGCGTTCTGGTCCTGGTCCATGGCGATGAATTCCATGGATACCGGCCTTCTGATGCTGGGGAGAAGCTTGAGGAAGTCGGCCATCTCCACGCAGGGGCCGCAGGCGATGCTCGCGATCTTGCACCCGGACCCAACGGGTGTCGACTGGTACACAGACGTGATCTTTCCGAAGAAATACTCCCTGCGGTTGCGCACTGCCCGGGCAGCGGTGCCCTCGCAGTCCACCTTGTTCATGACCTGGGAGAAGATGTCCTTTCCCTCGAACTCGTTCCGGTAGATGATGTTCATCATCTCGTAGTCGCCGGCATAGCCCAGGGGCTTCGTGAGCGCCCGTTCGAACAAAGCCGACGAGGTGAAGAACCCGCCCAGCATCTTCTGGAAATACTCGCGGTGGATGAAGTGCTGCTTGGAGTCCGTGAACTTCGAGGTGATCCCCGTGAACTGATCGCAGAACTTGAGCGTCACGTCGTTGATGGCCTCGAAGGTGAGCGAGCGCAGGGTGTCGTAGAGAACCGAGCGCAGAGGCTCTTCTTCGTCCTGTATCTTTTCGTCCTCCTCCTTGAGCCTGTTCTTGAAGTTGGTGAGGAGATAGTGGAGATGAGAGGTGAGGTGGACGAATTCCTGGTCGAGGTTGTCCTCCACTGCCAGGGAGTGGATGAAGTCCGTGTACTCGTTCTTGAGCCTGGTGACCTTGTCTCCGCTGATGATGGTCGAGACGTCCATGGCATTCTCGAAGCGGCAGCCGATCCTGGAGATGACCTTGTTGTCCTGGTACTCGTCCAGGATGTGGATGATGGTGGCCCCGCTGGAATGCACCTCCTTGCCGAAGGAGAAGAAGCGGATGTCCGAGATCACGTCCCCGATGCGGAAGATGAGGCTGCCGTCCTCGAGCAGGAAGGACAGTCCGGTCCGTGAAAAGTCCCTGACCCTGCACGAGCGCTCGACGTCCTGGAAATCGCGGAAACGGACCTCTTTTCCCGACTCGACGGGATCAGGAATATAACGAGGATCTCGCCTCAGTTTCAACACATTCCTCCTGTACACAGCTCATCTGGGGAAACAAATCGGCTGAATATCAAAGGATCTTTAATGACAGGGGAATTTATTTCTTCTGGGCGCAGTCGCTCATGTCCCCGCCCAGTTTCGAGAGGGCGTGGGGCAGGGCCGGGGCAATGCTCTCGAGGCACTCCCGGGCGCCGTTCGGCGAGCCGGGGAGATTGACGATCAGGGTTTTCCCCCGCACCCCTGCCACTGCCCGGGAAATCATGGCGTGAGGGGTCTTTTCGAGGCTCCTGGCTCGCATGACCTCTTCCATGCCGGGCACGCGCTTGTCGATCACCGCCAGGGTGGCGTCGGGCGTGACGTCCCGGGGGGACAGGCCGGTGCCGCCGGTGGTGACGATGAGGTCGAGGCACGCCTCGTCTGACCAGGAGACGAGCATGTCGCGGATGAGCTCGGTCTCGTCCGGTATGATCTCGTAGCGTTCGATGTCGATCCCGATCCCCTTGAGGATGCTCTGGACGATCTCCCCGCTGATGTCTTCCCTCTGGCCTTTGGAACCCTTGTCGCTCAAGGTGAGCACGCCTGCTTTCATCATTTCTTCACCTGCTGGAGGCGCTGTTCTGCAACGATGTTGAGCGCCCTGGGTACGGATTTGGATTTCGCGAGAAGCTGAAGCTCCCGCTGCTTGAGGAAGCCCACCTGTTTGAGGGCCTCGGGCAGGGGCGTCTTGGGGTTGTTCGCCAGGGCGACCCTGACCTGGTAGTTCTTCAGCCACTCGCGGTTGATGGCGATGAACTTGAGCACCTCGTCGTCCACCTGCCGGTTGTTCGCGATCATGAGCACCTCGCCCTCGGTGATCTTGGGCGACTGGATGACCGCGAGCTGAACCAGCCGGTTGGAGTCCCGGATGAGGATGGTCCGGGCCTCCTTGCTCCCCTTGCGTGCCAGATCGAGCTTGTCTGAGACGCTCATGGACTGGATGCTCTGGAACAGACTCGCCAGGGAGTCTGTTCCGCCGTTTTCTTCACTTGTCATCTCTGGCTGCCTTGACCTCCTGGATGACCTTTTCCTGGATATTGAACGGCACCGGGTCCATGTGGGAGAAGCTCATGGTGTAGGTGCCCCTTCCCGAGGTGATGGAGGTCAGGTTCGGCGCGTAGGAGAGCATCTCCGCCAGCGGCACCTGGGCCTTGAGCTCCTGGTACTTGCCCCGGGCGTTCATGCCCTCGATCTTGGCCCTCCTGGTGTTGAGGTCCCCCATGACGTCACCCATGCACTCCTCGGGGATGGTCACCGTGATGTTCATGATGGGCTCCAGCAGGATGGGCCTGCACTCCTCCATGGCCTTCTTGAAGGCGAGCGAGCCCGCGATCTTGAACGCCATTTCCGAGGAGTCCACCTCGTGATAGGACCCGAAGTCCAGCGTGACCTTCACGTCCACCACCGGGTTGCCGGTGAGCGGGCCCTGCTGCATGGCCTCGAGCACGCCCTTCTCCACGGCCGGGATGTAGGTCTTGGGGATGACGCCTCCCACGATGGCGTTCACGAACTCGAAGCCGGCGCCCCGCTCCGTGGGCTCCACCTGGATCCAGCAGTCGCCGTACTGGCCGTGACCGCCGGTCTGCTTCTTGTGCTTGCCCTGGACCCTGCACTTGCCCGTGATGGTCTCCTTGTAGGGGACCCTGGGGACCTTGAGATCCACATCCACGCCGAAGCGGCGCTTGAGCCTGTCCACCGCGATCTCGATGTGGAGCTGGCCCAGGCCGGACATGATGAACTCGCCGGTCTGCTCGTCGCGGTAGACCTTGAGCACCGGGTCTTCGTCCATGAGCTTCTGCATGGCGGGCATGATCTTTTCCACGTCGGCCTTGGTCTTGGGGTTGACGGCCATGTTCATGATGGTCTCCGGGAACTCGGGGGAGGCCAGGGTGAAGCTTATGGAATCGCTCAGGAGGGTGTCGCCGGTCTTGGTCTCCTTGAGCTTGGCAATGGCGAAGATGTCGCCTGGCCCCACTTCCTCGATGGGCTTCTGGGCCTTGCCCTCCAGGAGCATGAGGGATCCGATCCGCTCCTTGGTGTCGCGGGATGCGTTGTAGACCGACGAATCCGGGGTCAGGGTGCCGGAGTAGCAGCGGATGATGCTCAGGGTGCCGGTGTAGGGGTCGCTCATGGTCTTGAACACGTACCCGCAGAACATGGAGTCTTCCGTTGCCTTGAGCTCCTTCTTGTCGCCTGCCTTGTTGGTGAGCTCGGGGAGCTTCCTTTGGGCGGGGTTCAGGCCCGAGGAGTTGATGAAGTCCATGAGCGGCTGGACGCCCACGTTCAGGGTGGCGGAGCCGGCGAACACCGGGAGGAAAACGCCCTGGGCCAACCCGGAGGTCAGCGCGGTGGCCAGCTCTTCGGCCGTGAGCTCGCCGCCCTCGAGGTACTTCTCCATGAGGGTGTCGTCCACCTCGGCCAGGTCTTCCACCACCTTGCCGTACACCTCGTCGGCCTTGTCCTTCATGTCCGCGGGGATGTCGGCCTCGGTGAACTTGCCCGAGCCGTCTTTTTCATAGATGTACGCCTTTTTCTTCAGGACGTCGATCACGCCCTTGAAGGCGTCTTCGGAGCCGATGGGTATGGTGACGGTGAGGGGCTTGATCTCGAACACCTCGGCGATGTCGGAGAGCACCTGGTCGAAGTCGGCTCGTTCCCGGTCCATCTTGTTGATGAAGCAGAAGCGTGCCAGGCCTTCCTTGCTGGCAAGGTTCCAGAGGTTTTCCGAGTGCGGCTTGATGGAGTCGATGGCGTCGATGACGAACAGCGCGTTGTCCGCGGATTTCAGACCCAGGATCGCTTCCGAGGTAAAGTTCGAGTCGCCCGGGGTGTCCAGGATGGTGGTCCCGATGTTCTTCCATTTATAATTGTGGAGTGCGCTGAAAATGGTGGACTGCCTTTTCTGCTCCTCGGGCTCGAAATCGAGCACGGAGTTGCCCTCGAGCACCTTTCCCAGCCTGGAAGTGGCCTTCGCGTTGAACAGGAGCGCCTCGCCCAGTGAAGTCTTCCCTGATCCCGAATGGGCAAGAATGACCACATCCCTGATATTCTCGGTCCGATATCTCCTCATCTGTTCTCCCTTCCTGAACCTATATGTAGAGCTAAGGCTATTATCTAAAACAGCAGATCAAGTCAAGCCATTGGTTATTCTCCTAGATTTCAGGAGTTTCGGGGACATGCGCGTCGCTGGAAGGGGATCATGCCTGTACCTCGGTCAGGGTTTCGCTGATCTTTGCATCCGGATCTCCGACCGTCACGCAGCTCCTTACGGGGGGTCCGGTTCGTGCATTATGCACGGGTCACTCAGGGATATGGCGATTGCCTGGGGTCGTGTCCTGATATATGATGCCTCCCATGTGGAAGGATATCATCGGTCATGACCGGCAGATAGCACAGCTGAAAGGCTACATCGACAGCGGCAGGATCCCCCACGCCCTCCTCTTCGCCGGGCCGCAGGGTCTGGGCAAGACGCATGTCGCCCGGGAGTTCTTCAAGGCCGTCAACTGCCTGAAGAGCCCCGGTGACCCGTGCCAGTCGTGCAAGTCCTGCCTCATGGCATCGGGCGGCTCCCACCCGGATCTGCACCTGGTGGTGCCGGACAAGGGCTGGATCGTGGTGGAGGGCATCCGGGACATCATTGCCGAGACCGGGCTGAAACCCTTCGAGGCCCGCATGCGCGTCATCGTCATCGAGCCCGCCGAGCGGATGAACAAGGCCAGCGCCAACGCCCTGCTCAAGACCCTTGAGGAGCCCCCGGACGGCTCCCTGATCATCCTCGTGAGCCACAAGCCCACCCTGATCCTGCCCACCATCCTCTCCCGCTGCCAGGTCATCCGCTTCACCCCCATCGAGGCGAGGCCGGGCGTTTCCATCGACCCGGTGCTCCTGCGCCTGACCTCCGGCACCCTGGGCGGGCTGCCGGCCGGTGAGCCCGGGGATGTGCTCGCGATACGGACCCAGATCCTCGAGGCGCTCAAGGGTGGCGACCCGGTGGCGCTGGCGAACAGGTATTTCTCCGAGCAGGAGCAGGGAGGCGGCACCCTGGCCCTCTTCCTCGTCCTCATCGAATCCATGCTCAGGGACATCCTCGTCCTGGCCCATGGCGGCGAAAACATCATCAACGAGGAGCTCAGGGGATTCGACCTGCACGGCATAAGGCACCACGACACCGAAGAGCTCGCGCAATGCCTCAATGCCGTCAGGCGCAGCGTGGACGAGAACATTCTTCAGCGGTATGCGGTGGCGGAACTGCTCATGAAGATGAAGGGGATGATGTAGAAGAAATGCGTCAGGGGGGAGCCGGTCAGGATTGTGGAATCCGGGGCGTCGGTACGCCGTGCCCTCTGAGCCCGAAATGAGCGCACCACCTTCCGGCCCCTTGCTTCTTCTCCCCTACAACGGCCTCTTGAACTGCGATTTCTTCGGTCTCCTCTTCAACAGCACGTAGAGCGCCCCTGTCCCTCCGTCGCAGGGGCGGGCCGAGGCGAAGGCGAGCACGAGGTGGGACAGGGCGCCGGTGGTGAGCCAGCGGACGAGGTGCTCCTTGAGGACCGGGCCCTGGCTCGACTTGAGCCCCCGGCCGTGGATGATGAGCAGGGTCCTCTGGCCCAGGGCGTGGGCGTTGAGGATGAAGTTCTGGAGGGCCTGCTCCGCCGAGAGCCTGGTGTGGCCGTGGAGGTCGAGGTGGCCTTCGATGGTGAGTTCTCCGGACTTGAGCTTCTTCATGGTGGCCGGGTCCACGGGGATGGCGTGTCCTTCGAGATATTCGCCCGTCATGGTGATGTCGAAGTGCGAAGATCCCCTCACGAGCGCCTTGAGGGCCTCGAGCGCCTCCTGGTCCTGCTTCTTCACGTTCTCCTGGATCGAGGCCAGCACCGCCCGGGTATCCGTGGGCTCGGGGGTTATGCAGTCGTTGTCCATGGGCACGACCCCCTTCATGGCTGACGCGAAGAGCTCCGCGTCGTCGGGCGGCCTCTTCGGGGGCTCGGGGGCCTTCTTCGGCTTCTCCGCTGCCTTGGGCTTGATCTTCACGCCTTTGAGCTTCTTGAACGGGGTGTGGAACAGGTCATCCTTTTTTGCCATAATTTCGAGTTTAGCAAAAAAAAAAGGCCCACTCAATTCTGAGGTGGTAGTGGGCCCAAAAAGGAGGTCTATAGCCCTTGAAAGAAATGCTATAGGCTTGGCTTTTTATATATGTCCGTATTTATTTATGTCAAATATATTTATCTTATGGTAAGCTTAAACAAAAGTAAATCAGAGACGGGGTTGAGATGAACATCCATCAGGTCAATATTTTCAATATTGCCGCAAAGACCTTGAGCATCACGAAGACGGCGAAGAAGATGCACCTGTCGCAGCCCTCGGTGAGCATCCAGATCAAGGATCTCGAGGACTCCCTGAACGTGAAGCTCTTCGAGCGGATCAACAGGAAGATCACGCTCACCGATGCGGGCAAGGTGTTCTACTCCTACTCGGAAAAGCTCCTGAACCTCATAGACGAGATCAACGCGGTCATGAACCAGTTTTCGTCCGGGGACGTCGGCAAGCTCATCCTCGGGACCTCCAACACCATCGGCATTTACGTCCTGCCCAGGTTCCTCGGGGAGTTCAAGGAGGCCTTCCCCAAGGCCGAGATCTCGCTCACCATCCTCAACCGCCAGGAGGCCCTGGAGCAGTGCATCTCCGGGGAGCTGGACTTCGCCTTTCTCCAGGACCCGCCCAAGCACCCGGACCTCCAGGCCGAATTCTTCATGAAGGACGAGCTCATGATCGTGTGCTCCCCAAAGCACCGCTGGGCAAAGAAGGACTACCTCACCATGAAGATGCTCACGTCCGAGCCCGAGCCCATCATCCTCAGGGAAGAGGGCTCCGGCACCCGCGGGCTCATCGAGTACGTGCTCAAGCGCTACGGCATAGAGCGCAACGTCACCATGGAGATGAGCTCGTCCGAAGGCATCAAGCGGGCGGTTGAGGCGAACCTCGGGATCGCGGTGCTCTCCCGGAACGTCATCATGAGCGAGGTGAAGAGCGGGAGCCTCGTGGCGCTCGACATCAGGGACCTCAACACCAAGCGGGACTTCTACATCATCCACAACAAGAAGCGCAAGTTCATGCCGCTCATGGAGAAGTTCCACGACTTCATCCTGGGCAAGCGCCCGGAGATCGGCACAGAGCAGCGCGCCTAGGGGGATCGAAGATCTTCTCCCCATGCGCCGGGGGCGCTGTTGTGAATTGACAGCTTCTCAGGGAATGTGCTAACCAAAAAATCCTTTAAAAAAAATTATTAATAACGAGAGGATTCGAAGATGCTCACCAAGAGCGGCAAGACACTCGAAGAAATAATCAAGAAGGCCATTGACGACCATGTGATCAAGAACTCCGAGTATGAGGAGATCATCGAGCTCGCCCATGCGGACGGTGTCATCGATGCGCACGAGCGCGTTCTGCTCCAGGAGCTCAATGACCTCATCTCGGAAAAGACCGTCAAAAGGGTGGCAGGGTAGGCCTCCGGACCCATGGGAAAATGTCCGCAATCGCGTTTCTGTGCAGGCTGCCCGTGAGGGCGGAGGGGTGTCCCCCGTTTCCGAATAAGAATTTTTGATCAATAAATTCATTATTACTCCTTTCCGGGACCCGGAAAATCAAGGGGCTTTCCCCTGTCCGCTCATGCGGGAAGAAAGGAATAGTATTCATGAGTTATCGGTGCACAGGGATGGATCGAGGGACGGGATGGTCGTGCAACTTGCTGATTATAATGATATAAAAAAACAATCATGCCGGGGGACACGACCCGTTTCTGTTCTCGAGCCAGGGCTGAAGAGCGGGGAATAAAGGCGGGAAATACGCATCTTTTCTTGACAGTAAATAAACGCGGGTGATATGAATCACTATTCAGCATTTTGCAAGGAGACCGTATGCTAGAGATCAGATTTCACGGGAGAGGCGGGCAGGGGGCTGTCACCTCGGCAGAGCTCATTGCCATTGCTGCGATCAACAAGGGCAAGTTCGCCCAGGCGTTCCCCAGCTTCGGTCCGGAGCGCAGGGGTGCACCGGTGGTCGCGTTCTGCAGGGTGGACGACAAGAAGATCAACATCAGGGCAAAGGTCTACAAGCCCGACGTGGTCATCGTGCTCGACTCGGGTCTGCTCGAGCTGCTCGACCCCACCGAAGGCATGCATGACGGCGGGATCCTCATCCTGAACACCAAGAAGAAGGCATCCGACGTCGTGAACGTGGAAGGGCGCAACATCAAGGTTGCGACCGTGGACGCGAACACCATCGCCCAGCAGGAGCTCGGGCGGGTCATCGTGAACACCACCATGCTGGGCGCCTTCGTCAAGGCGACCGGCATCCTGAGCATGGACGACATCAAGGAGCCCCTCCTGGACAGGTTCGGCCCCAAGCTCGGAGCGAGAAACCTCAAGGCCCTGGAACGCGCGTTCCAGGAGGTCGTGATAGTATAGACGAGGAGTAAGACACCATGGCAAAACCAATGGATCAGATTACATGGCAGGAACTGGAGACCGGCAGCGTGGTCACCGAGATCGGCAACGCCCGGCAGTACGAGACCGGTTCATGGCGCTCCGAGCGGCCGGTGGTGGACGCGTCAGGCTGCATCAAGTGCGGCGTGTGCTGGCTGTTCTGCCCGGATTCCTGCGTAAAGCAGGCGGCCGACGGTCACTTCGAGGCGGACCTTACGTACTGCAAAGGCTGCGGGATCTGCGCAAAAGAGTGTCCGACCGGATGCATCAAGATGGTGAGCGAGGAGGGATGACATGGCCAAAGTGAGAAAAGGCATCGAAGTTTCCATCGCAATGTCCGAAGCGGTGGCCCAGGCCAACGTGGACGTCATCGCGGCCTATCCCATCACCCCCCAGACCCATATCGTGGAGCACCTCTCCGAGATCGTGGCCGACGGCCACCTCGACGCGGAGTACGTGCCCGTGGAGAGCGAGCACTCCGCCATGAGCGTGTGCTGCGGCTCGGCCGCCGTGGGCGCCCGGACCTTCACCTCCACGAGTTCCCAGGGCCTCGCCCTCATGTCCGAGATCTTCACCATCGCGGCGGCCATGCGGCTGCCCATCGTCATGGCGCTGGCGAACCGGTCCCTGTCGAGCCCGCTGTCCATCTGGAACGACCATTCCGACGTCATGAGCGTGCGCGACGCGGGCTGGATCCACGTCTTCGTGGAAAGCGGCCAGGAGAGCTACGACCACGTGTTCACCTCCTTCCGCATCGCGGAAGACCCGGCGGTCATGCTGCCCGTGGCCATCAACCTCGACGGGTTCATCCTCACCCACATGATCGAGCCCATCTGGTTCGAGGACGACGAGACCATCAGGAAGTATCTCCCGGACATGAAGATGAAGAACGCGCTCCACCCGGACAACCCGGTCTCCATGGGCTGCTTCGGCATGCCCGAGATCTACACCGAGGCCCAGATGAGCCGCCAGGTGGGCGTGGTGAATTCCTACGACACCATCGTCAAGGCATGGAAGGAGTGGGGCGACCTCACCGGCAGGTACTACCACCCGGTCGAGACCTACAAGGCCGACGACGCCGAGTACTGCATCGTGACCATGGGCTCCTACGGCGAGACCGCCATGGAGGTGGTCGACGCGCTGCGTGCGGAGGGTGAAAAGGTCGGAGTTATCAAGATCAGGCTCTGGCGGCCGTTCCCCTTCGAAGACTTCCGCAAGGCCGTTGCCGGCAAGAAGACCCTCATCGTGATCGACCGGGCCATCTCCTTCGGCGGCCCCGGCGGCCCGGTGGCTTCCGAGCTCAGGAGTGCCCTCTACGGCCAAGCGAACGCGCCGAAGATCGTGAATTACGTGGCCGGTCTGGCGGGCAGGGACGTGGCCCGGGCCGACTTCAGAAACATCATCCTCGAAGGCAAGGCCAAGGCTGCAGCAGGCGACGTCGACGGCTTCACCCTGTACGGCGTGAGAGGATAAGGAGCACACTATGGATAAATTCTCGGTTTTTTCCGCACGGCTTGTCGACAAGTCAGAGAACTTCACCTCGGGCCACCGCGCCTGCCAGGGATGCGCTGAGGCCCTGGCCGTACGCCACGTCATGAAGGCCCTTGGCAGGGACACCATCGTTGCCATGGCCACGGGCTGCATGGAGATCATCTCCAGCCCGCTGCCGCTCACCTCGTGGAAGGTGCCGTGGATCCACAACGCCTTCGAGAACCCCTCCGCGGTCATCTCCGGCGTGGAGTCGGGCATGAAGGCCATGATGCGCAAGGGAAAGCTCCCCTACAAGAAGATCAACTACGTCGCCATGGGCGGCGACGGCGCCACGGCCGACATCGGCATGGGCCAGCTCTCGGGCGCGCTCGAACGCGGACACGACTTCCTCTACGTCTGCTACGACAACGAGGCCTACATGAACACGGGCATCCAGCGCTCCAGCGCCACGCCCTACGGCGCCAGCACCACCACGTCGCCGGCGGGCAAGGTGAGCATCGGCCAGCACACACAGAAGAAGAACATGGCCCAGATCGCGGTGGCGCACAACGTGCCCTACGTGGCAACGGCGTGCTCGAGCTACCCCTTCGACCTCATGGACAAGGTGAAGAGGGCGGCGGCCACCCCGGGCGCGGCCTACATCAACTGTCTGTCCGTGTGCCCCACGGGCTGGAGGATTCCCACCGAGGACGCCATCAAGTACGGGCGCCTCGCGGTGGACTGCTGCGTGTACCCCCTCTACGAGGTCATCAACGGGGAATACAAACTCAGCTACAAGCCCTACAAGAAGGCCCCCGTCGCCGAGTACATCAAGGGTCAGGGCAGGTTCCGGCACCTGACGGACAAGGACATCGAGCTCATCCAGCAGCAGGTGGACAAGGACTGGGCCAAGCTTCTGAAACTGTGCGGAGAGGACAAGTGATATGGGAGCGAACGTGCAGAAGAAAAAGATCGACGTAAAGCGGATCGACAAGATCATCAAGAGCTACGATAAATCGGAGGAATCCCTGCTGGCCATCCTCCAGGACTTCCAGCGGGCGTTCCAGTACGTCCCCGAGGAGGGGATGAGGCGCCTCGCCAGGTACATGGACGTGCCGGAGAGCAAGATCTACGCCATGGGCACCTTCTACAAGGCCCTCTCGCTCAAGCCCCGCGGCAAGCACACCTGCAAGGTCTGCATGGGGACGGCCTGCCACCTCAAGGGCGCGGGCCAGATCCTGGAGACCATCGAGCGCGAGCTCAAGGTCAAGCGCAACTCCACCACCGAAGACGGGCTCTTCACCGTGGAGAGCGTCAACTGCGTGGGGGCCTGCGCCATGGCCCCGGTCGTGGTGGTCGACGAGGATTACTCGGGACACGTGAGACAGTCGAAGGTCATGGACATCCTCGATAAATATAAATAAAAGGTGAAGGCAGATGAAAGCGATCACATCGTTTGAACAATTGGAAGGGTACCGGGAGAAGGTCAAGGCCGCCCAGAAGAAGGATCTGCCCACAGTCCTGATCTGCTTCGGAACGGGATGCCAGGCGAACGGCGCCGTGGCAGTGGCCGAGGCGTTCAAGGAAGAGATCGACAAGAAGGGCCTGAAGGTGGACGTGAACATCGGGTTCAAGACCACCGGGTGCCACGGCTACTGCGAGAACGGCCCCCTGGTCGTGCTCAGGCCCAAGGATGTCCTCTACCTGAAGGTCAAGCCCAAGGACGTGCCCGAGATCGTGGAGAAGAGCCTCGTAGGCAGCGAGATCATCGAGAAGCTGGTCTACAGGGACGTGAACACCAAGGAAACCATCGCCCAGTACCACGAGATCCCCTTCTACAAGTACCAGAAGCGCATCGCGCTGAGGAACATCGGGAGCGTGGACCCCAGGTCCATCGACGACTACCTCCTGTGCGACGGCTACAAGGGCCTCGCCAAGGCGCTCACCATGAGCCCCGAGGACATCATCTCCGAGGTGGAGAAATCGGGCTTGAGGGGCAGGGGCGGCGGCGGGTTCCCGGCAGGCACCAAGTGGCGCTCCTGCCGGGCGGTGGACTCGGACGTGCGCTACGTCATGTGCAACGGCGACGAGGGCGACCCCGGCGCGTTCATGGACCGCTCCATCATGGAGGGCGACCCCCACTCGGTCATCGAGGGCATGATCATCGGCGGCTACGCCGTGGGGGCCAAGCAGGGCTACATCTACGTGCGAGACGAGTATCCCCTGGCCGTGAAGAACCTCCAGGCCGCCATCGTGGACGCCCGGAGCATGGGCTTCCTCGGCAAGGGCATCCTGGGGTCGAATTTCGACTTCGACATCAAGATAAGCCGCGGCGGCGGCGCCTTCGTGTGCGGCGAGTCCTCAGCCCTCATGCGTTCGCTCGAGGGCAAGGTGGGCGAGCCCCGGGCCAAGTACATCCGCTCGGTGGAAAAGGGCCTCTACGACAAGCCCAGCGTGCTCAACAACGTCGAGACCTGGAACAACATCCCGGTGATCATCCTGAACGGCGCGGACTGGTACGCCTCCTTCGGGACCAAGGGGTCGAAGGGCACGAAGGTGTTCTCGCTCGTGGGCAAGGTGAACAACACCGGCCTGGTGGAGGTCCCCATGGGCATCTCCGTCCGCGAGCTCGTGGAGAAGATCGGCGGCGGGGTCCTGAACGGCAAGAAGTTCAAGGCGGTGCAGACCGGCGGTCCGTCCGGCGGCTGCATCCCGGACAGCAAGGCCGACCTCCCGGTCGACTTCGACTCGCTCACCGCGGCGGGCTCCATGATGGGATCGGGCGGCATCATCGTCATGGACGAGAACACCTGCATGGTGGACGTGGCCAAGTACTTCATCGGCTTCCTGGTGGAGGAGTCCTGCGGCAAGTGCACCCCCTGCAGGGACGGCCTGCCCCGGATGCACAAGCTCCTGGCGGACATCACCGAGGGCAGGGGCAAGGACGGCGACATCGAGACCCTGACCGAGCTCTGCGACGTGCTCACCTATGCGGCGCTCTGCGGCCTCGGGAACTCGGCGGCCAACCCGGTGCTCTCCACCATCCGGTACTTCAGGGAAGAGTACGAGGCCCACATCAGGGACCACAAGTGTCCCGCAGGCGTGTGCAAGAGCCTCATCACCTACTCCATCGACGCTGAGGCCTGCACGGGCTGCACGCTGTGCTCCAAGAAATGCCCGCAGGCGTGCATCACGGGCGAACGGAAGAAGGCCCACGTCATCGATACGAGCAAGTGCATCAAGTGCGGTGTGTGCAAGGACGTCTGCAACTTCGACGCAGTACGGGTTGAATAAGGACTGATACCATGGAAAAGATCACGATAACGATTGACGGGAAACAGGTTGAGGCGATCAAAGACCAGCCGGTCCTTATGGTAGCCCGGGAAAACGGCATCGACATCCCTGCCTTGTGCCACCACCCCGAGCTGGAGAGCTCCGGCGGCTCCTGCCGGGTGTGCCTCGTGGAGGCGGTCCAGGGCGGCAGGTCGCGCATCGTCACCTCCTGCAACTACCCGGTGCGTGGCGGACTGGAGATCAACACGGCCACCGAGCAGGTGATGAAGATCCGCAAGGGCGTGCTCGAGCTGCTCCTGTGCCGGGTGCCCGACTCCGAGGTCATCCGGGACCTGGCGGCGAAGTACGGCGTCGAGGAGCCCCGGTTCTTCAAGGACGAGGGCGAGAACAACCGCAACAAGTGCATCGCGTGCTCCCTGTGCACGAGTGTGTGCGAGGAGGTTGTGGGCGTAAGCGCCATCTCCATGCAGAACAGAGGGGTCGAAAAGGCCCCGGGGACCCCGTACCACAAGGATTCTTCAGCGTGCATCGGCTGCGGCGCCTGCGCGTACGCCTGCCCCACCGGCGCCATCCCCATGAAGGACGAGAAGGGGGTCAGGAAGATCTGGGGCAAGAAGTTCAAGATGATAACCTGCTCCGTGTGCGGCAAGCCGTACATCCCCGCAGCCCAGGTGGACTGGATCGTGAAGACCACGGGCAAGGACCGGGCGTTCTTCGACAAGTGCCCTGACCACCGCTAGAGATCACGTTCGATCACGACCCTGCACCGGGGGATGCCCCGGTGCAGGCACCATATCCTGCAGAGGAGCCCTTGCCGGGCCTCGGGCCTTCAATCCACTTGACAATCCCCGGAGGTTGCCCGTATTGATGCCATGGAGCCTTCCCATTCCACTTGTTTTTCGAGGGGGTATGCACGTTTCGCCACCGGCTTTCCCCAGGGAGGGGAAGATCGCTCACGGCGGGAAACGTTGACAAAATACAAGAAAATCCGGTAGGATAGCGTTCCTTTGCACGGATAAGGAGAAGTTCCATGCTCGAGATGATAACCGGCGGATTCAAGAAAGCCCAGAACCTGCTCCAGGGAAAGACGACCATCCAGGAGAAGCACATCGAAGACGCGGTCAAGGAGATCCGCATCTCGCTCCTGGAGGCCGACGTCGAGTTCCACGTGGTGAAGTCCTTCATCGACCGGGTCAAGGAAAAGGCCATCGGCGAGCTCGTCCAGACCCGGGTGTCCCACGGCGGCAGGAAGCTCAGGGCCACGCCGGAGCAGCACTTCGTCAAGATCTGCTACGACGAGCTGGCCGCGCTCATGGGCCCGGTGGACACCTCGCTCAACTTCAGCCGCAACGTGAGCGCCATCATGATGGTGGGACTCCAGGGAAGCGGTAAGACCACCACCACGGCCAAGCTGGCCAGGTACCTGCAGAAGAACGGGAAGAGGCCCATGATGGTGGCGGCCGACATCTACCGGCCCGCGGCCGTCGAACAGCTCAAGGTGCTCGGCGGCAGGCTGGAGATCCCGGTCTTCTCCGCCCCGGGCAAGACCCCGCCCCAGATCTGCAGGGACGCGATGGAAGCGGCCCAGTTCAAGAACTGCAACGTGGTGCTCTTCGACACCGCGGGCCGGACCATCGTGGACGACACGCTCATGCACGAGCTCGAAGACATCAAGGCGGTCACCGCACCGGAGAACATCATCCTCGTGGTGGACGCCATGATCGGCCAGGAGTCGGTCAATGTGGCCCGGGAGTTCGATCGCAGGCTCGACATCTCCGGGTTCATCCTCACCAAGCTCGACGGCGACGCCCGGGGAGGCGCGGCCCTGTCCATCAAGGAGGTGGCGGGCAAGCCAATCAAGTTCCTGGGCATGGGCGAGTCCCTCGACCGCCTCGAGGAGTTCAGGCCCGACGGCCTGGCCTCCCGGATCCTGGGCATGGGCGACATCGTGGGCCTCGTGAAGGACTTCGAGGAGGTGGTGGACGAGAAGAAGGCCGAGGAGGACGCGGAGAAGCTCCTGCGCGGCGACTTCACCTACAACGACTTCCTCAAGCAGCTCAGGGTCATGAAGAAGATGGGCTCGCTCACCGACCTCATCGCCAAGCTCCCCCTGGGGCAGTTCGGCATCCCCCAGGGCATGCAGGTGGACGACCGCGAGCTCATGCGCGTGGAGGCGGTCATCAACTCCATGACGGTCTACGAGCGGGAGCACCCGGACTGCCTCACCGAGCAGGGCAGGGTGGACCGCATAGCCAGGGGCTGCGGCCAGCCCCGGAACAGGGTGTCCGAGCTCATGGCCAGGTTCAACACCATGCGCGGCCTCATGCGCAACCTGGGCAAGGGCAACAAGAAGGCCCTGGGAAAGCTCGGCCTCGATCCCAGCCTCGCCGGGATGATCGACGAGCAGGTGCCGAAACAGCCTAAAAAGAACCTCGTGGACCTGAAAAAAAAGAAGAATCTGAGAAAGGCTGTAAAGAAGGCAAAGCGGCGTAACCGATAAGGATCATTTGAAGAGATCTTTTTTATCGGAAGGGCTATGATCAATAAGGAGTTGACTGTCTTCAGGCGGGTGAACGAGGCCATCTCCCACGCGCCCGATGTAGAGGCGGTGGCGGGGGCAATACTGGACATCGTCATCGACGAGACCGCTGCGGAAAATGCCTCCATCATGATGCCGTCCCATGACGGCACCAGGCTGGAGATCAAGGCCGCCAAGGGTATCGGAGACAAACGCTCCCGGTATTCGGAAACCTCCCTGGGGCACGAGTTCCCCATGGGGGAGGGCATCGCGGGCAGGGTCGCCCTGACCCGCAAAGCCATCGTCATCAACGACGCCACGAAGGACCCCCTGTTCCAGAGCAAAAGCACGAAGATCCGGATCGGCTCACTGCTGAGCCTGCCTTTGGTCTATGGGAAGGGTGAGCTGGTGGGCGTCCTGAACCTGAGCCACTCGAAGGCCAGGGGCTTCGGGAAGAGGGACATGAGCCTGGTGAACGTCCTCCTCCCGCCTGCGGCTCTTGCTCTGCGGAACGCACGGGTGATGCGGGATATGGAGGAGATCAACTCCATCCTCAAGTCAGACCTCTCCATGACGGACAAGGCCGTGGGCGATTTCGGCAGGAACATCTTCAGGATCTTCACCTGCATGTCCGTAGGGGTTTTGACGAGCGACCTCGACGGGTGCATCACCTCGGCCAACAAGAAGGCGGCGGACCTCCTCGGGCTCGAAAGCGGCGACAGCATCTGCCAGCTGGTCAGCCCGGAGATCTTCGAAGACCTCAAGACCGGGATGCGGGAGTTCACCGTGGACCTGGAGCACGGGGGCAGGGTCCTGAACCTGGAGCTCTCCACGCTCCCCATGAAGCCTTCCTGGCAGATCCTCGCCTGCATACGGGACGTGACCCTCGAGCGGTTCAAGGAACGCGAGCTCGTGCGCATCAAGGACCAGTACAAGGACATGGTGGAAAACGCCCTGGACGCCATGTACATCATCAAGGGCGGCCGCTTCCTGCTCACCAACCACAAATTCCAGGAGATGCTGGGCTTCGACCAGGACGAGATCACGGGCAGGCACTTCAGGAACTTCGTCGCCCGGGACTCCATTTCGGCCCTGGCCGCTGCTCTCAGGCCCCAGACGGGAAACGTCTTCATCCCCAACCTCGAGATCCAGGCCCTGAGGAAGGACGGCAAGAGACTCTACCTCGAGATCTCCATCGGCAGGCTCGTCATCGACAACGAGGACTGCTACATCGGCGTAGTCAGGGACATCACGAGCAAGAAAGAGCTCCTGGCCCTGAAGACGCGCTTCCTCCATGTGGCCTCCCACGAGATACGGGTGCCGCTCACCGTGATCAGGGGCTACGCCCGGATGCTCTCCAAGGACACGGACCGGACCCTCTCCCCGAGCCAGAAGGAAAACGTCCAGGAAATCGAGGCCCAATGCGAGAAGCTCCTGCACTTCAGCAACTCTCTCCTTGATTTTGCCAAGATAAATACCGAAAAGATTACTCTGCACAGGCAGATGGTGGACAGCGCCGACTATATCAGGGGCATAGTGAGGAATATGCAGATCGGGATACGGGACAACCGGGTGAGGATCCTGTTCGAAGGGGGGGACAGCGTGCCGGAGCTGTACGTGGACCCCATCAGGTTCGAGCAGGCCGTCTGCAACCTGCTCCACAACGCCATCAAGCACTCGCCCGAAGACGGCTCGGTCACCATCAGCCTCGCCAGGGGCATCCAGGACCAGAACGCCATGAACAGGCTCCTGAACCAGGAGAGCGCCATCATCACCGTGAGCGACGAAGGCCCCGGGATACGACCGGAAGAAGCCAGGGACCTCTTCAGCGATTTTTACGTGGGCGCCTCCGGAAGGGCGAAGGGGGGCATAGGCCTCGGGCTTTCCATCACCAAGGAAATTGTACATGCCCACGGGGGAAGCGTGGAGGCCAGGCCGTCGGATTCGGGAGGGTGTTTCGTGATTACTATGCCCTTGAATAGAGAAGATGATTAATGTATTTTATATATTTAAGTATTGGTGGGCGTTATGATGAATGAAAAGATCAGGATCCTTGTCGTCGATGACGACGATAGTATCCGGAGGTACATCGCCAAGCTTCTCACCCAGAGCGGGTACGACGTCAAGACCGCATCCAACGGAAAGGAAGCCCTTACCGAGCTCAGGAAAAGCCAGGATATCTCGCTGGCCATCCTCGACATCCTCATGCCCGAGATGGACGGCCTCGAGACCTTGAACGAGATCCGCAAGATCCAGGCCGACCTCCCCATCCTCATGCTCTCCGCCCTCGGACAGACCAACATCATCGTAAAGGCCATGAAGGCAGGCGCCACGGACTACCTCGTCAAGCCCTTCGAAGAGGAGGAGCTGGAGCTCGCCATTACCAAGTCGCTGGAAAAGAAGAAGCTCCTGAACGAGATCTCGAACCTGAAGCGCCAGCTGCGGGTGGATGAGCTCAAGGGCGAGTTCATCTACAACAGCCCCAAGATGCAGCGGGTAAAGGACCTCGTCGACCAGGTGGCGGACACGGACGTGAGCGTGCTTATCGAAGGAGAGAGCGGCACGGGCAAGGAGCTCGTGGCCCGGGCACTGCACTACGGCTCCACCATGAAGGACAAGCCCTTCGTCAAGGTCAACTGCGCGGCGCTGCCCCACGACCTCCTGGAGTCCGAGCTCTTCGGCTACGAGCGGGGTGCGTTCACCGGCGCCTACAAGTCCAAGGCGGGCAAGTTCGAGCTGGCCAACAACGGCACGATCTTTCTCGACGAGATCGGCGAGATGGATCTGGGGATCCAGTCGAAGCTTCTCCAGGTGCTTCAGGAGGGGACCTTCTCCCGTCTGGGCGGCAAGCAGGACGTGAAGGTCAGCGTGCGCATCATCGCCGCCACCAACCGGGACCTGCGCAAGGCGGTGGACCAGGGCACGTTCCGGGAGGACATCTACTACCGCCTGAACGTGGTCAACATCACCATCCCGCCCCTGTTCGAGCGGAAGGAGGACATCACCTACCTGTTCGAGTACTTCCTCGATGCATACAACGAGAAGTACGGCAAGAACATCTCTGTGGACAAGGAGGTCCTCTATCCCCTGTGCCACTCCTACCCGTGGCCCGGCAACGTCCGCGAGCTGAAGAACCAGGTGAAGAGGCTCGTCATCCTGGGCGACGTGGCGGATTTCATGCAGTACCTCAGAAACGGCGGCGCGCATCCGAGCCTGGAACGGCAGGTCCGGGAGAGCAAGGCCGAGGTGCTGGAGATCGAAACGGACGATAAAGAGGTCATCCCGCTCAAGCTCGCAGCAAAGGAGGCGGTGATCAAGGCCGAGAGGAACATGATCCTGAAGGCGCTGAGGGGGACGAACTGGAACAAGAAACGGGCAGCCCAGCTCCTGAAGATAAGCTACAAGGCGCTCCTCTACAAGATCAAAGAATGTGGTATCGAAAAGTAATTAGAGAAGGGGTTAATGAATGAAAAAGATCGTCTTTGCGATGCTCGGAGTCCTCATACCCATGGTCCTGTTCGCGTCGGAAGCTTCCTATACCATCGGTCCTTCCGATCAGCTGGAGATTTCCGTCTGGGGTGAGGAAAACCTTTCGAGGCAGGTTGTGGTGCGGAGCGACGGGTTCATCTCCCTTCCTCTCGTGGGAGACCTTCTGGCCGAGGGCAAGACCCCGCCCCAGCTTCAGCGGGAGATCGAGACCATCCTGGCGAAGTACATCAAGCAGCCGCACGCTGCGGTCATCATCAGGGAGCCCCGCAGCAAGCGCTTCTACGTCCAGGGGCAGGTGAACCAGCCCGGCGAGTACATCCTCGACAAGGCCATGACCATTACCCAGGTCATCACCCGTGCCGGCGGATTCAACCAGTGGGCCGACACCGGCGGCGTGGTGGTCTTAAGGAACCAGAAGGAAGGGCAGGTCCGTCTCCCAGTCAACTACAACAAGATCATCAAAGGGGCGCACGAGAACATCCTCATTCAGCCCGGCGATACCGTTATAGTCCCGTGAGGCCTTTCTCCCTCCCCGCTGCAGCAGGAGCTCTGTTTCTGGTCGCGGCACTCTGCGCGCCGGTCCACGCCGCCTTGGAATTCCACGGCGGCATATACGCCTCCTACGAATACACGGACAACTACGAAGGCACTGCCAACAACAACCACAGCGAATCCATCTACGAGGTGGGACCCACTGCCCAGCTCCTCTACACCGAGGGCACATCGAGGCTCGACCTCTCCGGCCGGGTGGCCAGGAGCGCGCACAAGAGGTACACCGGCGACGACGACACCGAGATAAGCCTGGAGACCGGGTACACCACCACGACCCTGAGGAACACCCTGAACCTGGCGTACGCCTTTACCCAGACCACCCGGAGCACCATCCTGAGGGACGTGTCGGGCGAAACGAAAATCCACTCGGGCTCGGCGAACGTCTCCCGGACACTGACCCAGTCCACCACCGCGGGCCTGGGCTACGCCTATTACCAGGAGAACAACCAGTCGCCCGATGATGACCTCGTGACCAACACGGGCACCGCCTTCGTCACCCATGAGCTCAGCCAGCTCACCACTCTGCGGGCCACCGGCAGCTACAGCACCCACCGGTACGAGGTCGATGCGGACACCTGGGTCGCCAGGGGAACCGCAGGTTTCGAGCGGCGCCTCACCCCCAGGCTGAGCATCGGGATCGACGGTGAATACCAGCATGAAGGAAGCGAGGGAGACGAGCCGGAGTCCGATATCTCCGCGGCCTTCCTGACCGGGCGGTACGCCCTGACCCAGAGCACCGGGGTGGTCCTCTCGGTCGGCTACAACTGGCTGAATGCGGAGGACATGGACAGCGAGCAGTCCTATGCCTTGCGCGGGGAGGTCACGACCAGGACGCAGTACGACGTGTTCAGCTTAAGGATATCCAGGGAATACCTCGCAGAGTTCACCACGGACCGGTACGGTACCTATGAAGCGCGCAGTCTTTATGCCTCGTGGTCCAGGTCCCTCTTGAGAGAGCTGGTTCTAAGTTCTAATATTACTTACGAAGAGCGGAAGCCGGTATCAGTGAACGAGTTCTCCTCCATCACGGAGGACGAGGATGACTTTTCCTTCAGGATAGCGTTGACGTGGAATCCTCTCAGATATGTATTCCTTACTCCCAGCTACGAGCACTTCCGGCGGGAACGAGAGAATTTAGATACTGAAACGGAGAACCGATACAGGATCATAGCAGAGGTGCGATATTGAGTGAAGAAAAGCACATAGATTTTAAAGATATCCTGGATGCCATGATCAAGAAGTGGTACTGGATTTCCATACCGCTCCTATTCTTCTGCTTTGCAGGGCTGTGGGTCTATGTCATCATGCCCCGTATGTACGAGGCCACGACCCTCATCCTCGTCCAGTCCCAGGAGATACCTGACGCGTATGTCCAGTCTTCCGTGGGTACGACCATCGAAGAGCAGGTCATGACCCTGTCCCAGGAGGTGCTTTCCCGGTCCAACCTCGAGAGCATCATCAAGGAGATGAACCTCTTCCAGGAGCAGAGGAAGAAGGGAACGTCCATGGACATCCTCGTGGCGGGCATGCGCAAGCGCATCGATGTGAAAACGAGCACCGGAGGAAGCCACGGCCGACAGAACGCCTCCTTCACCATCACCTACCGGGGCGCGGACCCTAAGAATGTGGCAGATATCACGAACAGGCTCGCCGCCTTCTTCATCGAATCCAACCTGAAGCAGAGGGCCAGGCAGGCGTCAGGGACCACCGTGTTCCTCGAGCGGCAGCTCGCGGAGCTGAAGACCCTCCTGCAGACCCAGGAGGCCAAGGTCCAGGAGTATCGCAACCGGTTCATGGGAGAGCTGCCCGAGCAGATGACCAGCAACGTGTCCACCATGAACAGCCTCCAGATGCGCCTCGAGGCGGTGCAGACCTCGCTGTCGTCCGCAATGAACCGGAGGATCGCGCTCCAGAGCCAGCTCTCGGCCATCGAGACCAACCAGCCCGGGGCCACCCTGTCCCAGAACGCCCAGAGGATCATGCAGCTCAGGGCGCAGTACGACGAGGCCAAGGCCCGCTACACGCCCGAGCACCCCACCGTCAAGGCCCTCGAGGGGCAGATCAGAGAGCTCGAAAGCGGTGGAAGCAGTAAGGATTCTTCGGTGGGCTTGAGCCCGCAGATCATCGAGATCAGATCACAGCTCAAATCCGCGAACCTCGAGGTGGAGAGTCTCAAGAACGAGCTGAGCCGGCTGCAGCAGAAGATCGATTTCTACGAGAGCAGGGTGGAGACGACGCCGAAGCGGGAGCAGGAGCTCGCCACCATCACCCGGGACTACAACATCACCCAGCAGAACTACCAGAGGCTCCTGGACAGGTACTACGAGGCGAAAAGGGCGGAGAGCATGGAGATGAGACAGCAGGGCGAGCAGTTCAGGGTCGTGGATTACGCCCTGCCTCCAGAGGTTCCGGTGAGCCCCGACGGTCTCAAGATCGCCTTGATCTTTCTGGCCCTGGGGCTGGGAACCGGAGCAGGCCTCATCCTCCTGATGGAGCTCATGGATACGACCGTCAAGGGCATCAAGCAGCTCGAGCGATGGAGCGGGGGCATCCCCTGCATCACCGCGGTGCCTCTGGCCCTGACGGATCACGACATGAGAAGGAACAAAATCATGTCGCTCATCTATGTGGCCGTTAATGTAGTCATCGTGGTTGCGGGGGTAATCATCGTGGGGTATTCATATGTTGCTGACCTCACGATAAATCTCCCCATCTCCGTGCTGTTCTGAGGGCCTGTGTATGTACAGAGAATATTTCGGTCTCCAGGAAAAGCCGTTCTCCATCACCCCTGATCCGAAGTTCCTGTACATGAGCCCCGGCCACAAGGAGGCCCTGGCGCACCTGCTCTACGGCCTCAAGGAAGCGAGCGGCTTCGTGGTGATCACCGGCGAGGTGGGCACCGGCAAGACGACCATTCTGAATGCCTTCATCCTCAAGCTCCCCCCCCGCATGCCCAAGGTCGTGGTGAAGAACCCGCACCTCAAGCCGGAGAACCTCTACTTCCTCCTGGGCGAGGCCATCGGCATTCCCGAGGAGAAGCGCTCCCGCGACTACATCCAGGACTACGAGGAGCGCCTGAAGGAGATGGGGGGCGCGGTCCTCATCGTGGACGAGTCCCAGGGCCTGTCCGTGGAGATGCTCGAAGAGATCAGGCTGCTCTCGAACATGGAGACCGTAAACGAGAAGCTCGTCCAGATCATGCTGCTCGGCCAGCAGGAGCTCAATGAGAAGCTCAAGAGCCCGCACCTGAGGCAGCTCAAGCAGCGCATCGGCATCAAGTACCACATCCCGCCCCTGGACGCTGCGGAAACGAAGGACTACATCGACCACCGCCTGAGGGTGGCGGGCTACGTGCCCAGGGAGAAGCCCCTGTTCACGGCGTCCGCCCTGGCGGATCTCTACAAGTATTCCAAAGGGTATCCCAGGCTCATCAACATCCTGTGCGACAACGTCCTGCTCACAGCGTACACGGACAACGCAAAGCAGGTCAGCGCCTCCATGGTGCGCAAGGCCGCCCAGGATCTCGAGAGCACCTACCAGGTCAAAAAGCACCTGACCCCCGCACCCGGGACCTTGTCCCTGGGGAGAGGGCGGCTGGCTACGGGGCTCAAGGCCCTGGCCGTGGTGGTCCTGCTGGGGGCCGCTGCATGGCTCCTCTCGCCCCTGGTCTTCGACCGGCAGGCGTCCACGGGCCCGGTCTCGGTCCAGACCGGGCAGCAGCCCCGTGAGGGCCTGTCGGGGGTTCTCCCCGGCCGCCAGGAAGCGGAGGTGACGAAGAAGGTCTTCAAACAGGACGTGGAGGCCGTCGATGGCCTGTCTCAGCCTGATCCGGTGATCCCTCCGCCCACGGTACAGGCCGGTACGGCAGGGACCAGGGTGGTCACCGTGCGAGCTGGCGATACAGTGGCCAAGCTCGCTGCGGATCACTACGGCAAGGTGGACGACGGAATCCTGCTCGCCATCAGGAAGGCGAACCCCGGGATCCCGAACATCGACATCGTGCAGGTGGGGCAGAAGGTCAACCTGCCGCCGCTGGACCGCATGGGGCAGGCCGCGCTGCAGGTCCTGTACAGCGTGAGCGTGTCGTCCTACCATTCCATGAACGAGGCCAAGGCGGTGTTTTCCGATCTCCTTGCCAGGGGGTATCAGACCACCATCTATCCCTATCTCGGCGACAACAACAAGACCTGGTACCGGATCACCATCGGCACGTTCACATCCAAGCAGGACGCGATCGACTATACGAGGAAGCTGCGTGACTCGGGCTTTCCCTATGCCAAACCGGTGAAGATAAGCATGGAGGACTAGAACATGGATTTATGGAAGGCTCTCGAGAAGCAGGAGGCGACGGACATCAGGGACGTGGGCATAACGGACAAGCTCGACGATCACCTGTACATGTACCACATGCCGTACTCGTACACCGCGGAGCAGATCCGCAAGCTCAGGACCGCCATATTCCAAATCCAGGACAGGCCGGTGCCCCGGGTGATCATGGTAACCAGCGCAGTGCCTGCCGAAGGGAAGAGCCTCATCGCGTCCAACCTGGCCATCTCCATCGCAAAGGGCGAGGACCGGCATGTCCTGCTCGTGGAGTGCGACATCAGAAAGCCTTCGCTCTACAAGCTCTTCAAGTATCCCCCATCGAAAGGGGTGGTGGAGATCCTCCAGGGCAAGGCGACCGTGGCCGAGTGCCTCATCAAGACGCCCATCGAGAAGCTCACCATCCTCCCGGCGGCCAAGGAGGCGCCCACCAACCCGGCGGAGCTCCTGGAATCGAAGGGTATGAAATCGCTCATCAAGGAGCTCTCGGAGCGGTACAGCGACCGCTACCTCGTCATCGACACCTCGCCCATCCAGGCCACCGTGGATCCGAAGATCCTCGCAGCCCAGGTGGACGCCATCATCATGGTGTCGCGCTACCGCTACACCAGGGAGGCAGACTTCAGGATGGCCCTGGAGAACCTGCCCAGGGAAAAGGTTATCGGCACCGTGCTCAACGCCATCGATGAGCTTCCTGCCAAGAAGTATTCCTACAGCAAGTATCAGTACAACAAGTATTACTCGTAACCCCCGACCGGGCCGCCTCACCCGGCCGGGAGGGGCGCTGTCCCGCTCCGTGCGGGCACGGGAATGCCCGGCGGCAGGGCCGTGGTGCGCCCGGGGAAACTGAAGATATGAACCCGGGGTAAGCCGTGGTCCCTTGAGCGCAGCACGCTGCGGGAAATCAGACATACGCCTTCCCGTCCTCCGGAGCGGACGCGAAAGGAGGATCGCATGGGTTCGGATTCCCGTTCATGTTATGGGATACCTATGTTTTCTCTTGCCTGGAAAAGCCTGTTCCCGGATCGGTGTCTCATCTGCGCAGGTTCGGATATCGTCAGGGACGGTGTGTGCAGCCTGTGCCGCTCGAGCGTGCAACCTCTGCCCGACCCGGTGTGCGACACGTGCGGGACCCCCGTCGGCACCCCGGGCACATGCATCGGGTGCACGGTGCGTCCCCCGGCCTACGACCGGTGCCTGAGCGCGTGCAGGTTCGAGGGCACGGTCCGGGAGGTGATCCACCGGTTCAAGTACCGCCACGCCACCGTGTACAAGAGATTCCTTGCCGGCCTCCTCTTCTCGGTCATCTCCGAAAAGGGCATCCGGGCGGATATCCTGACGCCGGTGCCGCTGCACTGGTCGAGGCTGGTCCTCAGGGGCTACAACCAGTCTTCGCTCATCGCGCGTGAATTGTCTAGATATATGAAAACAGATGTGAGATATGGGATACTCAGGAAGACGAGAAAGACCCCCCGCCAGGCGGGACTTTCAAAGAAGGACAGGGGACGCAATCTCAGGCGTGCGTTCAGTGCAGGCAGGGTCGAGGGGAAATCGGTCATGGTCGTGGACGACGTCATCACCACGGGCAGCACGGCGCAGGAGGTCTCCAGGGCGTTAAAGGATGCAGGTGCAGCACAAGTCATCTTCGTGAGCGTAGGAAGGGCAGTTACATGACACCTCACATAACTCCACCCAAAAAGATTCCACGGTACCTCGAAGACATCACCTACTCGATAGCCGACGACCCGGTCCACAAGAGGGACGATCTGTTCACCTCCAACAGGTTCCTGGGCCTCTACGACGAAAAACAGCTCATGGACATGCTCACCAAGGCGGGCATGACCAGGATCCTCTACGAGAGGGGATACCGGGACCTTCTCATCAGCATCTCACAGCAGGACAACTACACGTACCGGCTCTACGTGGACTTCGCCTCCAAGGAAGAGGAGAACACCCGGCTCATCGAGCTCATCGTGCGGGAAGGCATCTTCAGGCCCAGGAAGACCTTCGTGCAGGGGTTCGACTTCGATGAGGGCCTCTCCATGCTCCTCATCGAGTGGCTCGCCCTTCAGGACCCCAGAGCGTCGTTCTCGCCGGAGCGGCCGAGGCTGCCCGGGCAGGCGTACCCAGGCCTCGGCGGCCTGAAGAACATGCAGAGCATGCTCTACGATTTCGGCAAGGCAACGGGCAAGGACGCCATCATCGACATTCCCGAGTATTACCATACAGCGGTCATCTATACCCGCCTCTATTCCGAGATCTACTCCCTGGCGTACTCGTTCTTCTCGCCCATCGACTCCGGGCAGCTCCAGGCCATGATACGGGATTTCAAGGGCATACCCCTGGCAGACGTGTCCTTTGCCGTCACCTTCGACTGCCTGCTCAACGCGAAGACCGGCGAGCCCGCCTACTGGAAGCCCTCGGAAGAGATCTACCCCATATCCAAGAAGCTGCACCGGTACTTCAACCTGAAGGAATACAAGGAGATCGTCATCAACACCATGAACGAGCTCTCCTTCGACATGGACTGGGACAAGTACCACCGCCTGAGGGCCAAGGGAATCACGGATGAGATATGATTTCGCTTTCGTGGGGCTGGGGAAGGTGGGGAGCGCCCTGCTTGCCCTCCTGACAGAGGCGGGCCATCATCCCTCCTGGGTGGTCTCTTCGAAGCCCGCGCCGGAGGGCATCCCCCGGCACCCGGACATCCCCGGGGGGCCAGCCGGGGCAGGCGTGGTGATCCTGGCCGTTCCGGACAGCGCCATCGCCGAGACCGCGTCCTGCATCGCCTCCCTGTGGAAGGACGCCTGCAGGGGCATCGTGTTCTTCCACCTGAGCGGCCTGCACACGTCCGACCTCCTCGCGGAGCTTGCAGGCCTGGGGGCGGAGGTGGGGAGCCTGCACCCGCTCCAGTCGATACTGGACAGGGATCTCGCCCAGGAGGCCATCAGGGAGGCGTATTTCACCTTCGAAGGGACGCAGAGGGCGCACGAAGTGGCGGCGGGTCTGACCGCATCCCTGCGCTCGACCCTGCTCCCCCTGAAAAAAGAAGACAAGGTGCTCTACCATGCCGCCGCGGTCATCGCCTCCAACTACCTCGTGGCCATCGCCTCGGAGGCGTCCGCCCTCATGGAGAGCGTGGGGCTGGGCATGAAGCACCTCATCCCGCTCATCAGGAGCACGGTTGCCAACATCGAGGCGCGGGGGCCGAAGGCGCTCACCGGCCCTGTCCAGAGGGGCGACTGGGGTACGGTTGGTGCGCACGTCGAAGCCCTCGAAAAGGGTTTCCCCGACATCCTGCCATCCTACCTCGCCCTGGGGAGGTACACGGCGCGCCTCGCTTCGAGGACGTGGCCGGCAGCCCTGGCCGCCCGGGAAAAGCTCCTCGAGCGGGACGCGCTCAAGGCCAGGGTCGATGCCATGAAGGCGCGGGGCATGAAGGTGGTGTTCACGAACGGGTGCTTCGACATCCTCCACGAGGGGCATGTGGCGTACCTCCGGGAGGCGAGGGCCCTGGGCGACGCCCTGGTGGTGGGCCTGAACTCGGATGCGTCCGTGGCGAGGCTCAAGGGCCCGGAGCGGCCCGTGAACGGCGAAAGATCCCGGGCCGCCGTCATGGCAGCCCTCGAATGTGTGGATTGTCTGTGCATCTTCGGGGAAGACACCCCGTACGAGCTCATCGCCCACCTGAAGCCCGATGTCCTCGTCAAGGGGGGCGACTGGGAGCCGGAGCGGATCGTGGGTGCGGACGTGGTGAAGTCCTGCGGTGGCGAGGTGCTCTCGCTCCCGTTCAGGCCCGGCCACTCCACCACCGGGCTCATCGAAAAGATCAGGAAGCCCTAAGCCGCTGCTGCTGAAAAAGCCGGGCAGGCCCGTGGAGGGTCTGCCCGGTTCGTCCAGAGAGGACGCCAGACTCAGAATCCGATGAGGAAACGGGCGACGCAGCGCCTGTCGACCCGCTGGCCCGCATACCCGGTCTCTGCACCCGTGTCGCTGATTGCGTGGGCGAGTTTCTTTCAGAAGTTGATATTCACAAGGCTCTTTGATATAGGTCACGCTATGGATGGAGCATTCGAGAAGGGCCTCAGGGAGATCTTTCAGAGTTCGACGAGGTTTACGTCGCAGATCGGGGAGTATATCCTCGGTTCCGGGGGCAAGCGCCTCCGGCCGAAGCTCGTGATGATCATGGGCAAGGCTGTGGGTCTTGCCGAGGAAAAGATCCTGCCCATAGCATACACCGTGGAGCTCATGCACACCGCAAGCCTGCTGCATGACGACGTGGTGGACTGCACATCCATACGGCGTGCCCGACCGACCGCGAACCAGGTATTCGGGGACAAGCCAGCCCTGCTCGTGGGGGATTTCGTCACGGCCTCCGCCCTGGAGACCATGTGCGGGCTCGGGAACCTGGATCTGGTGGCGGGCATCATCCGGACCGTGAAGAGCATGTCGGAAGGGGAGCTCAAGGAGCTTCAGTATGCCAAGGAATTCCACGACGACCTGGATATCTACCTCGACATCATCTATCTCAAGACAGCGACGCTGTTCGAGTACTGCGCCTCTGCCCCTGGCCTCGCGGCAGGGCTGTCCCCGGATGCCCTCGATGCGCTGGCCACCTTCGGGAGGTCGGTGGGCATGGGTTTCCAGATCGTGGACGACATCATCAACCTGACCCCGAGCAAGGACGACAACAAGGACGCGTTCAACGACATCGTGGAGGGGAAATCGACCCTGCCCCTGGTCTTTCTGTTCCGGGAGAACCCTGCGGTGCTTGCCGAGATGTCGGGCATTCCCGACCCCGCGGAGAGGAAGAACCGCCTCGTCCCCCTCATCACCACGGGCATACTCCAGCGGAGCAGGGAAGTGGCACAGCAGTATCTGGACGAGGCCCTGTCGGCCCTTCACCGTGCCGGGGTGAAGACCGAAGAGCTGGCCTGGATCCCTCAGGCCATCGCATCCCAGCTCGACAACAGGTTCTAGATTCCTCCTTCGTCAGGGTTATCCTCCTTGAGCTGGAGCTTCGGAGGACAGAGTCCCCCCCACCGGCAACGCGTGCATGGAGAGGTGCTTGCTTTGGGCTCATGCCATTGATTTTCCATGCTTAGAATCCTATCTAAAGAATTGGTTGAAAAACGGTATGAGGGATGACCTTTGGAATATAAAGACTATTATAAGATCCTGGGCATAGAGAGGAATGCAACCCAGGAAGAGATAAAGAAGCGTTACCGCAAGCTTGCCAGGGACTGCCATCCGGACACCTGCAAGAACGACCCCAATGCCGAGAAGCGCTTCAAGGAGGTCGGCGAGGCATACGAGGTGCTCAAGGACCCCGAAAAGCGGAAGCGCTACGATGCCCTGGGCAGCAACTGGCAGGAAGGCCAGTCTTTCCGGCCGCCGCCAGGGTTCGAGAACATCTTCGGGGAGGAGATCTTCCGACGACAGGGCAGGTCCGGCAGGGCCCGCACGTTCTCCTTCGACTTCGGGACCGGATCCGCACATCCCGGTGGAGGAGGGGGGTTCTCCGACTTCTTCGAGTCCCTGTTCGGGGATCTGAGCATGGGGGGGCCCGGTTCCGGCAGGGCCTCGTCAGCCAAGGGCGCTGACCTCGAGACCGAGGTGGAGATATCCGTCGAAGAGGCCCATACAGGCACGAACAGGGAGATCCAACTCCAGGGGCCGGGTTCCGCAAAGCGGCTCAATGTCCGGATACCGGCCGGAGCCTACGACGGGATGAAGATCAGGCTCGCAGGCCAGGGCAACCCTGGTGCAGGCGGGTCAGGCGACCTCTATCTGAAGATCCGTCTGGCTTCCAACGGCAAATACAAGCTCGAGGGGAACGATATCATCGAGGACCTCCCTGTCACGCCCTGGGATGCGGCCCTTGGAACCACCCGGGAGGTGCATACCCCCGACGGTACGTACAGCCTGAAGATACCGCCCGGCGTCTCGTCGGGTCAGAGGCTCAGGCTCAAGGGCAGGGGACTGGGACACAAGGGCGACCTCTACATCCAGATCAGGATCGTCATGCCCAAGGACCTCACCAGCGAAGAAAAGAGGCTCTTCACCGAGCTCAAGAGGGTATCGACGTTCAACCCCTGATCCTCCTTCGTTGAAGCTGCGGAGGACAGGTTCTCCTCCGGCATGGATTCAGGCCCGCCTTTCACATAAAAAAGCCGGTGCCCGGGGGCACCGGCCTGAAGAATCATCGAGATACGTGCTAGGAGACAGGGGCCTTGTCCTTGCCCGCAGGTTTTCCCTTTAAGGGTTCGAAGTCCGACTCACCGTCCACCTTGAGATATGCTCGCAACTTGGCCAGTTTCTTTTTCCCGATCCCCTTGACCTTTTCCATGTCGTTTATGCTCTTGAAGGGGCCGTTCGCCTTCCTGTACGCAAGGATGTTCTTGGCCATGACCTCCCCGATACCGGGAAGCAGCTGGAACTCTTCGATTGTCGCGGTATTGATGTTGAGCTTGCCCTGACCGATGTCTTTCTCCAGCCCAAAGGCCATCCCGCTAAACAGCACGACTACCAGGATCGCTCCTGCCAATGCAATACACCTCTTCATCCCAGAAAACCTCCTTCATAAAAAATTAATGTGCCCGGAGGGCAATGGTCTAAGTATAGCTCCGGACGAGCGGGATGCAACAGCCTGAAGGGGATTTGTCCCTATTGCGAGTACGGCGGTGTGCAGTGCCGGGCATAAGCCCGCATGAACGTGAACATGCTTTTTATCCCGCATGCCCGCGGAGAGGATACCTTGCGGAACAGGGCTGAAATCCGGCGGCAGGGCAGGAGACCTATTGCCTTGGCGAATCCCGAAGCGGGGCTGCTGGCCCGGCTGTTCCAGGGGTATACTCATTGTTCCCTGAAAAACCCGTTCCGGGCGAGATGTCTCCACCGTCCACTCCGGTGCCATATCCGCCCGTGCCGCTCATCCCGCCTGTATCATCCATGCCTGGAGGTCCGCTCAGGCCGTACCTTTCGGGTCCGTAAGGGCCCTGGCCGGACAGGTCAGTGCCATATCCCCCTGCACCGTACGGGCCTGTCCCGTACCCTCCGGCATCAAAGGGGCCGGTGCCATAGGGCCTGCTGCCGTATGCCCCTTCGCCATAGGTGCGGGTACCATAGGGACCTGTCCTGAGGTCCGTGCCCGGAACCCTTCCGGTACCATAGGGCCCTGTGCCGGGGATCCCGCCGGTACCGTATCCGCCCATGCTGTACGGGCCGGTGCCGTACCCGGTCCCAAAGCCGCCCGTGCCGGGATAGGGACCTGCCCCGTAACCGCCGTAAACCCCCGTTCCGGCAGCCCGTGAGGAGTTATATGCCCCGGTCCCCGGCACGGGGGTCGTGGGTACGTACACGCCGGGAACAGAGCCGGCGCCGTACCCCTGTGTTCCGGGAAGCGCAGGTCCCGGCCCTGCCAAGCCCAACCCCGGAGGGCCGGACATGTCTGCCTGCAGGTTATGTCTCCAGGGGTGCTTTCCGAATGACGACCCGCATGACGATATGATGAAGGCATACAGCAGCACACTCAGGACGATTCCCGCGGCAAGGGCTGATCTCTTCATGGTTCTTCTCCCTCTACAGTGCCCAGGTGTTCTCTTGCGGCAAGCTGACAGGAAATGCGTTTCCGACAGCATAGTGATGAAACAGACAGGAGCAGGGATTCTCCTTCCTGCTCCCCCTGATGGGAACGGGAATGCCGGTGTGCTGGACACCGGCATCTCATCCATGGGGTCGTGTTCCCCGGTGGTTGACCTCCTAGTAGTTCGTGGACCCTTTGCCCATTCCTCCGGTGTCGCCGGTGCCGCTCGTGCCGCCGGAGTCCATGCCTTCGCCGGAGCCGCTCGTCCCGCCGGAGCCCATACCGCCGCCGGATTCCAGCCCTTCAGAGCCAGTCCCGCCGGAAGTCCCTCCTGTTGCACCGCTCGTTCCCGGCTGGCTCACCATCACGCTGCTCCTGATGGAATCGAGCTTCTGCTGGTCCATGCCCTGGACCTTGCTGAGGTCATCAACCGAGGCGAACGGACCGTTTGCGTCCCGGTAGCTCACGATATTCTGTGCAAGCGTGGCATCGATGCCGGGGATGGTCTGAAGCTCCTGGACAGAGGCGGTATTGATGTCCACCATGCCCTGCTGTGCAGTCCCCATCTCCTGCTGTCCTCCTGCCTCGGTGCCCGTCTGGGCGCCCGGTCCCGCCGCACCCTGTTTCTGCTCACAGGACGCAATACCCAGTGAAAGAACTCCGATCAGTATGAATACCGCTATCGTAGCAACCCGTTTCATGCACTACCTCCTTTTACCCTATGGTTTTGTGTGTCACTCCAGACGTGAACCCGTTCATGTAAAAAAAACTCATTTTCTGAAACATCACCAACCCTCTCAGTGGAAATGCCGGCGCCATCAACGGACACCGGCATCCCGCTTCCATTCAATATGCTTAGGCATACGAGCCCGGGGACTCTCAGTATCCGGTGCCACCGCCGGTCCCCGTGCCGCCGGACCCGCTCGTGTCAGTGCCGCTCGTGCCACCTGAGTCCATGCCACCGGAGCCGCTCGTCCCGCCGGAACCCATGCCTTCGGAACCCATTCCGCCCGTTCCCCCTCCCATGGGCTGCTGCTGCGACCCCGGTGCCCCTATGGTGAGGGCGCTCCTCATCGCGTCGAGCTTCTGGGGAGTGATCCCTTTCACCTTGGTCAGGTCGTCCACAGAGGCAAAGGGGCCGTTCGTATCGCGGTACTTCACGATGTTCTTGGCCATGGTCCGGGACATGCCGGGAACGCCTTCCAGTTCCTTTACCGAGGCGGTGTTGATGTCGACCTGTATCTGGCCGGCCGTGCCGCTCATGCCGCTCTGGTCAGAGCCCATGGAGCCGGAGGTGCCTCCCGCCCCGCCCTGCTCGGAGCCCATGGTGCCGGATGACTGGTCCATCCCGCTCCCGCCGGTCGTACCGCCCATACCTTCCTCTCCGTATGCCATGCCCCCGACTGAGAGCATGAAGACGAGAAGTCCTATTGATAAGATTGTATATTTCTTCATTTTTTATCCTCCCTGGTTTCTTTGCCCATTGGGGCGTTCTTCGATTTTAGGTTGGGGTGAGCGTTTCCTCACAGGCCTTTCGTCCCAGCCGTTTACACAGGACAAAGCCGGCATCTTTGCAAGGCGATTCCATCCGGGATGTGGTGATACCGGCATAGGTGGCCTCAGGCCTGGAAAGACCGATAGTGATGAGTGCTGCCCGTACGGACCCTCTTGGTGAACTGTAGCCGGAAGCGTGAAATCAACCCTGGCTTCCGCCGACCTGGACGTACTTCTTGATCATGTCCATTCTGAAGTTATCAACTCCCTGGACTCTGCTCAGGTCGTTCACCGAGGAGAAGGGGCCGTTCGCCTCCCGGTACTGGATGATGTTCTGCGCAAGGGTCTGGTTGATGCCCGGCACCTTCCTGAGCTGATCAGCCGATGCGGTGTTGAGGTTGATGGATGTGCTCAAGGTCTGTCTCAACTGGTCGAGCTGCTGTTTGTCGATCCCCTGTACCCTGGAGAGGTGGTCTATCGAGGAGAAGGGGCCGTTGGCCGTTCTATAGTCGATGACGTTCTGAGCGACGTTCCGATCAAGCCCGGCAACCCTCTGGAGTTCCTGCGCCGATGCCGTGTTCACGCTGAGCTTTTCCGCACCCTGTCCCATATTCTGCCCGGCCGTTCCGTACGCACCGCCCTGCTGCAGGTCCTGACCCGGATCAGAAGCACTTTGCCCATATGCCATGCCGCCCAGGATGAGCATGACAGCCAGGGTAAACACAGTCATCAAACTCTTCTTCATACTCTACCTCCTTGAATTGCTGCCCGCATAGGGCACCCTTAGAAGTTATGTAATAGACCCCGAGAAGATAAACTCAAGAAGCGCGGATCCCCTGCGCAGAAGGCCTGCAGGCGCTCCCCGTCTTGACAATCAAGGTCGATATTATATTATTGTTTCATGTGGGATGTCTGATTTTTTCATAGGTAACATATTCTCTTCTTTGAACCTTCTCGTTTGCCATCCATTTGAATGATGATCTGGGAACCTGATGGGCATGGCAGATCAGGCATGAATTCATAATAAAAGGAGACGACACCATGAGTGAACCTTTCGTCATACGGGACTGTGCATTGATAGCCATTGCCACGGGCCAGAGCGCCCAGACCCTCATGGGGCTCCGGGACAAGCTCGAGATCGTCCCTGAAAGCAGCATCTACTACCATTTCTGGGGCGGGCTCCTGCGGTCGCGCTTCGACGACCCGGAATACCAGAACGACTTTGCCATGTGGACACGCCACGCCATCCACGACAAGACCCTGGCGGAGCGGCTGGCCCTGGTGAACCCCACCGACTACCCCGACCTGGAGGTGCTCCGCAGGGAGCTCGTTGACCTCATCGAAGAGCGGATGGACGAGAGCGAGGTCCTCCCCTGGATCAAGGCCCTGCAGAGCTTTCATTTCATTCGGTCCCAGATCGTGATCTTCGACACCAAGCGGGTGGCCGCCACCCCTGAGGAGCTGGGAGAGCACGTTCCCCACTTGTCCCTGGGGAGCATCTTCTACCATTTCATCGATGCCAGGCGGCGCACGCACCTGGGGAGGGACGACTTCACCCAGTGGCTCTCGGGCTTCGGCGACGAGCACTACCTGCTCACCGAACGGATATCGCACATCGACCCGTACTTCATCACCCTGATGGAGCTTCGCGAGGAGCTGATACACGCATTCAGGCAGAATGCACCGGAAACGGAGGCGCTGTGACAACGCTGCTGGAACAGTTCGAAGGCATTGTGGGCCCCGAGAACATCGACCAGCTCAGGCAGCTGGCCAAGCTCCTGGAGGGGAAGAGGGTGCTGCACGTCAACTCCACCAAGGCAGGCGGAGGGGTCGCCGAGATCCTCCACCGGATCGTGCCCCTCATGCGTGAGCTGGGGATAGACGCCCAGTGGGAAACCATCACCGGGGACGACGACTTCTTCCAGTGCACCAAGCTCATGCACAACACCCTCCAGGGCAAGCGCATGGACATCACCACGGCCCTGCTCAGACACTACGAGATCATCAACCGGGAAAACTTCACCATGCTCAGGAGCAGCCTCGAGGACGCGGACATCGTGTTCATCCACGACCCGCAGCCGGCGGCGATGATCAGCAGCCTGCCGTCGCGCAGGGGGAAGTGGATCTGGCGGTGCCACATCGACGTGGGGCATCCCTACCGTCCCGTGTGGACCTTCCTGCGCAAGTACGTCCAGGCGTACGACGCGAGCGTCTGGTCGCTCTCGGAGTTCGCCCAGAGGCTGCCGCACCCCATGTACCTCATGACGCCGAGCATCGACCCCTTGAGCGACAAGAACTGCGAGCTCCCCCGCGAAGAGCTGGAGAAGACCTATGAGAGGTGGGGGCTCGATCCCTTCCGGCCCATCATCACGCAGATCTCCCGGTTCGACCGGTTCAAGGACCCTCTGGGGGTGATCTACGCCTACCGGCTGGTGAAGGAGTTCGTCCCCATCCAGCTCGTGCTCGCGGGCGGCGGGGCAACGGACGACCCCGAGGGCCAGGAGGTGTACAGCGAGGTCATGGAGAGCGCGGGGGACGACCCTGACATCCACATCCTGATGCTCCCGCCGGACGACAACCTCACCATCAACGCCCTGCAGCGGGTATCGGACATCGTGCTTCAGAAATCTCTGAGGGAAGGCTTCGGGCTGACGGTGTCGGAGGCCATGTGGAAAGCCAAGCCCGTGATCGGCGGGGACACAGGGGGCATCAGGCTCCAGGTCATCAACTACCACACCGGCTTCCTGGTGAATACCCCTGAAGGCGCTGCGCTGCGCCTCAGGTACCTCCTGAAGCACCGGGAGACCCTGAAGGCCATGGGCGACAAGGCCCGGGAGTTCGTCCGGGAAAACTTTCTCATCACCCGGAACCTGAGGGAATACCTCACCTTGATGGTTGCCATCGCCTACGGGGCGAACGACAGGATAGAGCTGCTATGAGAAGCGCCTGCGCAGGGGAGAAGCCTGAAGTCGCAAACCTCGAGCGTTTCTGGGACACCGTCCCCCGCACGGGCCGCAAGCTCCTCGCCCTCGACTACGACGGCACGCTGGCGCCGTTTCGGGTGGACCGCATGCAGGCCCTCCCCCTGGAAGGCATCGTCGGGCTCCTCGAGGAGATCTCCCGCAGGGGCGATACGACGGTCGCCGTCATATCCGGACGCCCCATCGGCGACCTCCAGACCCTCCTGAGCCCGTGGGACGGGCTGATGGTCGGGAGTCACGGGTTCGAAAAGCGCTTCCCCGGAGGTGGGGTGGAGGTCAGTATGCCTGACAGGCTGCAGCTCGATGGGCTGAAGGCCGCCTATGAGCTGGCCGTCGGGAAGGGCCTCGGGGGGCGTCTTGAAACCAAGCTCGCCAGCGTGGCCCTTCACACCAGGGGGCTTCCCGAAGACGAGGCCTGCCTCATCGAGGACGAGGTGGGCGCAGCCTGGCGGGCGATCTCCCGGGAACGGGGGCTCCACGTGATGAGGTTTAACCGTGGGCTCGAGATCCGCGCCCCGGGCTGGGACAAGGGCAGGGCCCTTCTGGAGCTGCTCGGGCACGAGCCCGAGGGGACCTTCTGCGTCTACATCGGAGACGATCTCACCGACGAGGACGCCTTCCGCGCCATCCGAAGCCAGGGCATCGGCATCAGGGTCGGCGGCCCATGGCCGGCTTCCGAGGCCAGGGGGTGTCTTCCCGACGTGCAGGCGGTGAGGGACTTCCTCGAGGCGTGGTCCTGCCTCGAGCACGGCCGGGAGGGATAGCCATGAAAGGCCGGCTGGTCGTCGTCTCCAACAGGCTGCCCATCGTGATCGCGAGGACGGGGAGCCGGGAATGGGAGATACGGTCAGGCTCCGGCGGGCTCGTCACCGCCATGGGGCCGGTGCTCAGGCATCGAGGCGGCCTGTGGATCGGCTGGCTGGGGCTGCCGGAAAACGACTGTCCCAGCGAGGAGTACCTCAGGGACCTCGTCCTGGCCGGCACGAGCCAGTCCGGCTATTCCCTCCAGCACCTGCACCTGAGCAGGGAGGAGGTGGTGACGTACTATGACGGCTTTTCCAACGAGATCGTCTGGCCCCTGTTCCACGACCTCTTCAGCCACTGCAACTTCGACCAGAGCTACTGGGAAGGCTACCAGAAGGTCAACCGGAAGTTCGCCGAGATGGTCGTTTCCCGGACATGCCGGGACGACTACGTGTGGGTCCACGACTACCAGCTCATCCTCGTTGCCAGGGAGCTCAGGCGCCTCGGCTGCACCCGGCGCCTGGGCTTCTTCCTCCACATACCCTTCCCCCCGCTGGACATCTTCCTGAAGCTGCCCTGGCGGTTCCAGATCCTCGAGGCCTTCCTCGAGTACGACCTCATCGGGTTCCAGACCGTGCGGGACCGAAAGAACTTCATCGGGTGCGTGCGGGCTCTGAACGGGTACAGGGTGACGGGCAGGGGGCACGTCCAGACCATTCACACCGACCTGAAGAAGGTGCTCGCAGGGGTGTTCCCCATCTCCATCGACTACCGCGAGTTCGACGAATACGCCAGGACCCAGGAGGTCGCCGAGCAGGCCTGGATCACCCATGCGAACTTCCCCGGCATGCAGATCATCCTGGGCGTGGACCGGCTCGACTACACCAAGGGCATCATCCACCGCCTGCTCGCTTTCGAGAACGCCCTGGCGCGCTACCCGGACATGCGCAGGAAGATAACCCTGCTCCAGGTGGTGGTCCCCAGCAGGGGGGACGTGGAGGGCTACGAGAAGCTCAAGCAGGAGATCGAGCGCCTGGTGGGCGAGATCAACGGCAGGTATACGGAGGTGGGGTGGACGCCTGTGCACTACATATTCCGCGCGCTCCCCCGCAAGGAGCTGGTGGCATACTACCGGACCTGCGAGATCGCCCTGGTGACGCCGCTCAAGGACGGGATGAACCTGGTGGCCAAGGAGTACTGCGCGTCCTCGGTGGAGGAAAACGGGGTGCTCATCCTGAGCGAGTTCGCGGGGGCGGCGGCCCAGCTTTACCCCAACGCCCTGCTGGTGAATCCCTACGACCTGACCGGCGTGGCCGACGCCATCTATGAGGCCTTCACCATGCCGCACGAGACCAGGTGCATGATGATGAGGAGGATGCGGGCCTCCATCCAGCGCAACGACATCGTGAAGTGGGTCAACTCCTTTCTCAGGGCAGGCATCGCCAAGGACCTCAACGACTTCCCCCAGCTCGAGCTTTTCGTGCCCAGGCAGTGAGGGCGGTCCGGTCACTGCCTGCTGGCACGCCGCCACGGATTGGTATATAATGCGCCATGCGGGCACTCCCGCAGCAAGGGGCACCTATGAAAAAGAATGTTCTGCTTGTGGCGCTCATCGCGGCCGTATTGCTTGCCGGGTGCCGCGACGACTCGACGGATGACGACGATACGGCAGGCAGCCGCTCGCTCAGAGGCGTGACGCTGGATGCCTTCACGGGCGACGTGAAGCAGTGCACTCCCTCCATAGACGACTTTGCCTTCACCTCCGAGAGCAGCGCGCTGAACTCGTGGACGGGCTGGAAACGGAACAACGCCAACGGCGTGATGGGAAAGGTCTTCAACACGACCCTTGGCGACTACCAGAGCATCTACACCCACCTGGAGACCCTGGACGAGCATATCGCCCTGGTGAACGCCTTCACGGACAGCTTCGACGACCCGGGCAGCCACACCATAGGCGACGACACGGCAAAGGTGGTCACCACGGTCTCCGAGGTGAACGTCCCCTTCATGGGCTGGTCCTTCCGGGAGCCCATGAGCGTGCCCGTGGACCGGGTGGTCACGGTGACCTCCGGGACGCTCACCGTGCACATGGCCTTCCGGGTCAGCGGCGGCAGGGAGGTCATCGTCGAGCAGTACACCGACGGGAACTCCGATGCCGGGGTCTTTTACGCCATCCGTGACGGGAACTACCTCGGGGTGTGGCACGCCAGCGTGACCGACACCAACAACGGCGTCCAGTTCATGTGGGACGGCGACATGGGGGAGGGGACGTTCAGGATCTCCCTGTCCAGCGACGCGGGCGGCAACTGGCAGGTCATGGGAGGGGGGAGCGTGGAGACCTCCGGCTCAGCCATGGCCTTCATGGCCAGGAACGACGACACCGGGGGATCCGATGTGAAGTACTATACCTCGATGACCCTTGCGGAATTCAGCGCCGGGACGGAAAAGGCGATCTTCAATGCTGGCACGGCCCCGCCCGGCGGCGCGGGCGCGCTGAGCTACATCACGGAGGACAGCGAGGACTGCCTGGGATTCTACCGGGTGAACGACTTCCCGGTCAGCGTCGACGACCTCGACTGGAACAACTGAGCACACTATTTTTCACACCATATGGCATGTTCCTGTATTTGGTCTGAGAAACATGCTAGGATACGTTTCATAACTTTTTTAAGAAGAGGATGTGCACCATGAGTTTCCATGATGTAGCAGATGTGATCGAAAAGCTGGAGAACGCAGGATATGTGACGTCGAGGGAGATCGCCACGGTGGTGTTCCTCGCATCCGTGACGGACAAGCCCATCCTGGTGGAAGGGCCTGCCGGCGTGGGCAAGACCGAGCTGGCGAAGGCCATCTCCCGGGCGCTGGGGCTCCAGCTCATCCGCCTTCAGTGCTACGAGGGACTCGACGAGTCAAAGGCCCTCTACGAGTGGGAGTACGCCAAGCAGCTCCTCTACACCCAGATGGTCAAGGAAAAGATCGGGGACGTCATCGAGGGCGCGCTCACGCTCAAGGACGCGGTGGAAAAGATCGCCTGCCATGAAGACGCCTTCTTCTCGGAGCGCTTCATCCAGCCCAGGCCGCTGCTGCAGGCCATCACCTCCGACGAGCGGGTCGTGCTGCTCGTGGACGAGGTGGACAAGGCCGACCCCGAGTTCGAGGCCTTCCTCCTGGAGCTCCTGAGCGACTACCAGGTGACCATCCCAGAGCTGGGCACCAAGACCGCCCGGGTCATCCCCTACGTGCTGCTCACCTCGAACAACTACCGGGACATGAGCGACGCGCTGAAGCGCCGCTGCATCCACATCTACATCGACTACCCCGAGCGCGACCTCGAATACCGGATCGTCAAGCTCAAGCTCCCGGAGATCAGCGACGTGCTGGCGGCCAGGATCGTGGACGCGGTGCGCGCCATCCGTGAGCTCGGGCTCAAGAAGAACCCGTGCATCTCCGAGACCATCGACTGGGCCAGGTCGCTCGTCGCTCTCTCGGTGGAGAGCCTCGACGCCCACGTCCTGGCCGACACCCTGAACATGATCTGCAAGTACCGGGCTGACGCCCAGCTCGTGAAGGCCAATGTGGCGAGCGTGCTCAAGTAGGGGCCATTCATGGTCAATGCCATCCTGAAGTTCGTGGCATGCTGCAGGACAGCGGGCTACCGGGTTTCCACCTCCGAGGTGGTGGACTGCATCTCCCAGCTCACCCTCATCAACATGCTCAACGAAGACGAGTTCCGTTCCGTGCTGCGGGCCAACTTCGCCAAGAGCAGGCGCGAGCAGGCCCAGTTCGACCGGCTCTACCACCTCTTCTTCCACGAGCTCAGGCAGGACATCGACCTCGACGACACCGACGATACCCCCCGGAAGATGGACGAGATCATCGAGAAGCTCTCCCAGCAGGTCCGCGGGAGCGAGAACCACGAGGCCATCCTCGACTTCCTCTCCGGCGACCCCATGGGCTTCCTGGAGCTCATCCGCAGGATCCAGACCGAGGAGGCGGACCCGGCGCAGGGCAGGAAGTTCAACCTGGGCCCGCTGGCATCGCGCCTCATGGTCATGGTTCAGCTCAACGACACCAGGACCCGCATCGAACGCGTCATCGAGGAAAACCCCTTCCTCTACGGCGAGGAGACCAGGGGCAACCTCAGGAGACGGTTCGGCGAGCAGATGAACAGGGCCTACGAGATCCTGCTCCGCGAGCCCAGGCCCCACAACGAGGGGGTCCAGCAGCGGACCCACGAGCAGTACCTGGGCCAGCTGGGCGACCGGCCCTTCTCCGCGCTCACGCCCCAGGAGATCGAGCGGGTGCGCGAGGTCATCGACCGGCTCGTGCGCAAGCTCAAGGACATCATGAGCAGGCGCTACGCCTCGAGCTCCCGGGGCGTGCTCGACGTGAAGAAGACCATCAGGAAGGCGGGCAAGTACGACGGCGTTCCCATCGACATCAGGTTCCGAAGGAAGCCCCCCAAGAAGGGCAAGGTCGTCACGCTCTGCGACATCTCCTCCTCGGTCTTCTCCGCTGCGCGCTTCATGCTCAACATCCTCTACTCCCTCCAGGAGTGCTTCACCAAGGTCAACTCCTTCATCTTCGTGAGCGGGCTCGTGGAGGTTTCGAAGGTCCTCGAGGAGGAGGAGATCAACCACGCCATCGAGAAGGTCCTCAAGGAGATGCCCATCGACTACACCGCCCAGACCGACTACGGCGAGACCTTCCGCCAGTTCAGGAAGCACCACATGGACACCCTGAACAAGAAGACCACCCTCATCATCATCGGCGACGCCCGGTCGAACTACTTTCACCCGGAGGACAGGATCCTCGAAGAGATGCGGGAGAAGTGCCGCAGGCTCATCTGGCTCAACCCGGAGCCCGAGAGCGCCTGGAACACGGGGGACTCGGAGATGTTCGCCTACAAGGCGCACTGCCACGAGCTCAGAGAGTGCCGGAATCTGAACCAGCTTGTGGCTTTCGTGGAAGAGCTTATTTTATAGACCAGTGAGGTGGGGCCATGACGGCAGACAATGAGCTGACGGGAACGCCGTTAATCCTTCACCGCACGATCTACTGTGAGGTGGGACCATGACGGAAGACAACGAGCTGACGGCCCTGAAGGACATGGTGTCCCGGTTCGCCCGGGAGGAGATCGCCACGAGAACCGACCTGAAGGACCTCGTCGTCTTCCCCGCTGACCTGCGCGAGGCCATGGCGAAGCTGGGCCTGTTCGGCATCGGGGTCCCCAGGGCGTACGAGGGCATGGGGGGAGGGTGGCTGCACATGGGCGCGGCGGCGCAGGCCATCGTGGAGCACGGCCTGAGCCTCGGCGTATCCCTTTCCTGGCTCATGCACACCCTCATCTCCCGCTTCGTGTTCCTGGGCATGGCGACCGACGCCCAGAAGCTCGAGTACCTGCCGGGCCTGGCTTCGGGGCGCAGGATCCCCTGCCTGGCCATATCGGAGCCGGGCGTGGGAGGCCATCCGAAAAAACTCACCACGGCGGCGAAGCGGGATGGCGACACCTATGTCATCTCCGGGGAAAAGGCCTACCTCACCAACGGCCCCATCGCCGATCTGTTCGTGGTGCTCGCCGTCACCGCCGAGGCGAACGGCAGGAAGGGCTACACGGCCTTCATCGTACCCGCGGACACACCGGGGCTTACGAAGACCGAGCCCATGGACCTGGGCTTCCTGAGGCCCTCTCCCCACGGGGGGATCGTCCTCGACGGGTGCCGTGTCCCTGCGGGCAATGTCCTGGGGCGGGAACACCATGCCTATGCCGACGTGGCGCTGCCCTTCAGGCAGGTCGAGGACGTGATGATGATGGCGCCCTTCATGGGAGGCGCGCAGGCCCAGATCAGGATGCTCGCCTCGGGCCTGAGGGAGCGGGGGGCGGATCCCGGCCGCGATGCGGCTGCGGCCCTGGGCTGGGTGAAGGCTGCCGCGGACACTATGGAGATCCTCGCCGCAGAGGGCGCCCGGATGCTCGACACCGGAGGGCCGGACCACCCGGGGCTCCTGCAGCTGGTGCTCTTCATGAGGCAGTCTGTCCAGGACATCGAGGAAGGCCTGAACAGGGTCGTTTCCATGACCGGCCTTGACCTGGGGCACGGGTACACCTCGCTCACCAACGACCTGGTATCGTCCATGAAGATCGCGGGCAACGTAGCCAGGCTCAGGCAGGAAAAGCTCGGGCGGTCCCTGCTCTCCTGAAGGCACCCCGGGGGCTGAAAAAAGAACAGATTTTTTTCCGTTTTTCCCCCATTTCACCAAAAATAAATCTGTCCCCTTTTCGGTCCTTCATCGGGGTCGGTATCCGGGTCGGTATCGTCTGTTTCTCTTCGACCCCGATACCGACCCCGACCCCGAATACATTGCGTTGCGGAGAGCGCTTCTCTGTCTACCGGACATGGGAAGAACATTACAGCCCTGCCCCGGGGTTCATAGCTTTGAAGGGTCTTGACTTCTTCACCTGAACAAAGTTAGTCCTTGGGCAGCATGAAGGTTGCACGAAGCGCCCACGAACTCGAGCAGGTCAGGAAGAGGATCCTGGACGAGGCCCTGTCCATCATCGCGACCCAGGGCTTCGATGCGCTGACCGTGAGAAGGCTCGCGGCCCGCTCCGGCATGACCGCGCCGAACCTGTACAACTACTTCGCCAACAAGGACGAGATCTACCTCACCCTCGTCATCACGGGCTTCGAGAAGCTCCACGGGGAGCTCAAGGGGGCGTACGCCAGCTCCGATGACCCGGTGAGGCGGGCGCACGCGCTCATGGAGGCCTACGTCCGGTTCGGCATCGAGAACAGCGCCTACTACGACATCATGTTCACCCGGGCCACGCCCAAGTACAACGACTACGTGGGCACCCCCCACGAGAGGCTCTCCCGCATCGAATACGCCATCTCCATGGAGATCGTTGCCCTTGCGGAGAGAGCGGTGGCGGAGGTGAACGGCGGCGAAGGCCGGAAGGGCAGGGAGGGCCACACGAAGGACGTGGTGAAGGTCTGGTGCACGCTCCACGGCATGGTGTCCCTGTGCAACAGCCACATCGTGGGGTACGTGGCCGGAGACACCCAGGCCGTCTACCACAGGATCCTCGAGGAGCTCATCGAGTCCGTGGTCTCCTGAGTCCGGGGTGGTGTCCAGAATTTAGTGTAAATGGCCAACGACTCTGGTAGGATGAGTTATGACCATTAAAGATGAATTGATTGAAGAATTGATGAAAGGCTACGAAAAGCCCGAGGATCTGACAGGCAAGAACGGGCTTCTCAAGGATCTGACGAAGAGGCTTCTGGAGAAGGCACTGCAGTTGGAGTCGATGGTTTCCTTACCGATGACCATCTGACAGCTCAGATCTGACGAGACAGAACTTCAGAGAGGGTACCACCTGTCAGATCGGGTCTTAGCTACCATATTTAAAACTACAGATCCCCTCACGAGAGCATAAGTTTTCTGTTGCTGAGAAAACTTTCGTGTTTGTGCACTGCATCGATGCCCATGCAACGCTGTATGAAGCAGTCCACCTTGCGGCACGAGTATACTCACGACCCTTTCGGGGAATTTATTCCGTGGATGATAACGGCTTCTTTATCTTTACCTGTTTCGGGCTTCTACCGTGGGCATGCCTTCCGGGGTGAGGTGCAAGTGGATGGAGGTGGCACTGAATTCCTTATTCCTGTCGCCAATCCCACCCATGTCCAGAATCAGGCCGATATACCCCTGAGATTCGGTGGCATACCCAGGAGGTGTTTTCTCGTGGGAAGGTATTCATTGAAGCCCGGCATAAGGGATACTCAATCACCCTGCTTCGAACGCCACCCCTTATCTGGCACTTGATACCAGCACAGCAGGTGCGGCATGAGATCTAAAATGCCGCGAAGGGGGCTGCGGGCTGTACTTTGTATACTTCATTCTCAGCTCCTTGCAGACCGCATCATATAGCTCCCTGTCGAGCTTGTGCTTTCGTATAAGATTCAATACTTCCTCATCGGTGATGACGCTCGAGGGATACTCTTCGGGAATCTGTGAATTTTCGGCGCACAATCGAAGGATATGGCCGGTATGCATATGCTCAGGTCTGGGGAAACTGTCTTTTTGACTTTCGATGAATTCCTGTAATACCTCAAAGAGCGTGTCGTTCGTTTTCTGGATGTCTCTAAATCTCTTGTAAAGAAGAATGTAGGACTCCTGTATCAAATCTCTCAATTCATCGAAGGGGAAACGGTCCACGATGGTGAAATAGTCATCAAGGTTGATAAGGTCAGGAGGATTTTCTGCCTCTTCTCTGATCTTGTTCTTCAGATAAGGAAACACCCAGTCTCGTACCTCGTCCTGGAAAGGCCCGACGAAGTAGAACCAGTACGTATCCATCATGCTGTTGAGTCTGTAGTGCGTCAGCTTCATCAGGCCATGCAGATAGCTCAGCTTACTCCTGTTCCATGAAAAAAGGTAATATGCCGTTAATCGTAATATGACCGTATGATATTTCTGCAGCAGCCTCCACGTTTTCATTTTTACCCTGGGCTTTCTTCGGATAGATCCATAGTACCGTTTCACCCTCATCAGGTAATTGTCGAGGTCAGCCCATAGGCTCGTGTGGAAATCAATAAAACTCTCAAACAGCTCCCTTCTCGTCATGTTCTTTGGAATGATGTTCGGGTTCATGATCGTACTGCTCGTTTCCTTTGTGACGACGACCCGTTTTTCTCTTGCCAGCCGATAGAACAACTCGGTTCCTGGAGGGGCGGTAAACATATTGGCGCAGTTCACCAGAATCTGCTCGGTCGAGATGAATTTTCTCATGCTGGTGAATGTCTTCACCGTATCCGTATCCAATCCGACTATCATGGACGGGGTCACCGGCATCCCGTATGAGTGGATCTTTTCTATGTCCTTCACGATATCGGTTTTCAGATTATAGCTTTTGTTTACCGACCGCAGTGCATCCGGATCAGGACTTTCTATGCCGACGAGCATGCTCTTGAAGTTCGCATCCGCCAGCAATTCCAGCAGTTCATCATCCTTGGCAATGTTCAGGCTTATCTGGGTCGAGAACGACAAGGGGAGCTTCAACGTCCTGTTGAATTTTATGATTTCGCGAAGGAACTCTTTCAGGTACTGGGGATTACCTGCAAGGTTATCGTCGCACATGAAGATGTTGTCAAACCCGAAGCCCTGGAGAATCTTGATTTCTTTCATCCCCTGTTCGATCGATTTATACCTCATCCCCTGGCCGAGCCTATGCACGACCTCACAGAAGTCGCATTTGAAATTGCAGCCTCGGGAAAACTGGACCGCTCCGAGAAAATAATTCTGCAGTTTTTCCTTCCCGATGAGCTCCCATTGGGGAATGGGAACAAGGTCCATGGAGATCTTCTCAAACTGCTGATATCTCTTTTTATGATTTCCGTTCTGCCAGTCGAGGACGAACTGCGGCCATGTTTTTTCCGCCTCTCCGATGAACATCACATCGGCGACGTCACGATAATACTCGGGATATGAGGTGATGCCGGCTCTTCCGATAACAACCAGCTTCCCATGCCTGTGGAAGATATCGGCCAGTTTACGCACCTGCGGGAACACAGGGGTTATGGCGGTTATGCCGATGATGTCGTACTCATGGAAGGGGAATGTGTCATCTATCTCTCCCTGGAGGTTTTCCTCATGGAGATCCACCGTGATGCCATTGTCCTTTGGGGTCAGGGCAGCGATGGTGGCAAGAGATAACGGCGGCAGCAGATCGGTCTTCCCCGTTACTTTGGGAAGCGATAGAACTCTCCATATATTGTTGGGCCTCTTCGGCTGAACGAGCAGTATCCTGGTCATTTATGATCTCCTCTCACCATATTTTCAGGTGACAAAGTATTTGAGTTGCGTACACGAAGTGCTAATCCATGGTGGGCGACATGCAGCCATTGGGGCCTGGTTTAACACGATGTGATGCTTGACTGTCTCTCTGTTGGCGAACCTGCGGCTTTGCCTCTCGGCAGCCGCGGGGATCAGCCGCTGGATGATGCTTCAGTCTGGCACTTCTCTGATTTGTCAGCTTTCGGCTATGATGCCGTTTATGAATTCCATCTTTCTCACCAGCGGCATGCCGAGGAAGTTGATCGACTGGTGGGCATCTCGCATCCGCTTTTCTTGCGGAAAGTCCTGCATATACCCGCAGCCTCCCAGCAGCTGAACGCCATCGTTCGTAACGCGCCGGGACATCTCCGCAATGTGCACCGCCGCTGAGCGCGCCCTTTTCTCCCAACCCTCCCGGCCCGCATCCTGTCCCGAACAGGCATCTTCCAGGCAGGATCTGCCAACCTCGATCTCGATCGCCATATTGGCAAGGATCATACGTACCTCGGGCCAGTCAATGATCTGCCTCCCGCCCTGGAAGCGGTCTTTCGTGTACTGCAGTGCATCCGTGAAAGATCCTTCCATGATGCCCAGGCCTATCGCTGCGGCGCCTATGGACAGGTGCGACTGCATGGCGAGGAAATATTTCAAGGCTTGTCCCTCTCTCCCGATGAGCATAGCCGGCACCTGTGTAAACGTGACATCCAGGGAAGGGCATGCATGGAGGCCTATGCTGTAGACCGTGTTGGATTTTGCGACCCCGGCATCACCCAGATCTATGAAATAGTAGGAGAGTGATGCACCGGCGGACTTTGCCGGAATGACCGCGTATCGGGAGATCTCCCCCAAGGTGAGGAACATGATTTTTCCTGAAATCCTTCCCCTCGCATCAACGACCGGCAGTTCCATTTCACTCGGTGCGGTAAATGAATGGAACGACAGGGGGAATGCATCCTGGGCAAAGAGCTTCTCATACACGGCGCTGCAATCGGCATCCAATGATGCCTGGTTTATGACCTCCACGGCAGCTGCGTTGGTGAAGATAACGCCGGCCATGCTTGCATCCGCCTTGCTTATCTCTTCCAGGATATATGCAAGCGCTGTATCTCCCATTCCGATGCCCCCGGATTCCGAGGGGATGTTCACATGGAAGAACCCGACCTCGGATGCTTTCCTTATGGCATCCGTGAACAGGATGCCGAATGGATAATGATCATTCTGCTCCCTGTTTCTCGCCAGCTCCTTGCCGGCAAACCCTTCTGCCAGATCTCTGAATGCCTTTATTTCTTCGCTCAAGCCCACTGGAGCGACGGCTGTTTTCATACTCATGGTATTCCTCCGGGAATGATTATTGTTCTACCACCACACGTGCTGCCTATTCGAAAACCCTCACTTCATCCATATTCCTGAATATCCTGTAATTGCCTATGTTCAACTTCTGGAGCTGGTTGGTGCCCTCGTAGATATTGACGAGCTTCGCATCTCGCAGGTATTTCTCTGCGCCGATGTCATGGCGGCAGCCGTCGATGCCCATGAGCTCCATTGCAAGCTGGCTGTTCAATACCCCGATGTCGCTGGCCGTGAGCTTGGCGATGGACGAGTTCACGGTCTGCGTCTGGAAATTGTCAATCGGGTGCCAGTAGTAGGTCCATTTTCTCAATATCCATGAGGTAAGCTTCAGGGTCATGAACGGGGTCCACAGCTTCCAGACGGTTTCGGGCACATACTTTTCCATGAAGGCGATCAGCGGGGTATGCATGATTGAGGAAATCCCGTACAGCTGGGCTGCATAATTGGCCTCGGAAACGGTCTGCCGTGCGATGTTGATGTTCTTGTACATATCTGCGAGCAGCATCTGCGCCCATTGATACTGGATCAGCGGGGTGCCGTTGACCTTTTTCGAGCGTGCATATTCGAGCGCCGTGTCGTAGGCACCGCGGGCCAAACCGATGGCAAAGGCTGCGACATTGAAACGGGCAGTTGAAATGATGTAATCCACCATCATCTGCTGGAGCAGGCGGCGGCTGCGCGTAGAGGTTTCCGGAAAATTCTCCAGGTTGACGGCAATATATTCATCAGGTACAAAAACGTCTTCGAGAATGAGCTCGCTTGCGATGCCGGATTTCTGCCCCATCTTACGCTCTATCCGGCCATGGCTGAACCCCTTCCAGTCCTTATGCACCATGGCCCCGACAAGCGAGCCGACCGGCTTGTTCCTGTCGGTGAAAGCGCACACCATGTGCCAGGTGCAGTAATGACCGTTTGTGATGAATATCTTCTGGCCGTTGAGGATATATCCGCCATTCACTTTCCTGGCGACCGTTATCGCGGGCTTGCCTTTTTCCAGGAGATCCATCTCTTCGGTGTCCGTGCCTTTGTCGGTTTCGGTCATGGCTGCACAAAACAGCATGGGATTTCCCTTTTGTTCTTCCTCCTTGATCATGCGCGACATCTTGACAGTGAGCGGGAAGTTCCAGCAGGTGACAAGCGCCCCCCACCCGAGATAATGGGCGCCCACTGTGAGTGCCAGGCCGGGACAGACAGAGGCCAGCTCTTCAAGGAATGGATTGATCGCAACAGTGTTGAGGCCCGTGCCCCCACACATCTTGGGGATAAAGAGTGTGTACAGTCCCCATTCGCTCGCCTTTTGCACAAAATCCCACGCCAGGTAATCCGGGTTCCTGGCAACCTCGAGGTCGATCTGCTTATAGACGGGCCGGATCACCTTGTCGTTGAACTTCCTTGCATAGGCGATTGCCGTCTCAATGGCGGCAATCACTGTCTTATCCGAATGGGCGAGCTTCTTCAGGGCCTGGAGATGCTGAAACATGTGCTTCAGTAGCGGCTCCTGAGACAGGTAATACGCTTTCTCTTCCTTCGTGAGATTTATATCAGACATTTTCATTTCCTCCTCATCCTGTTACACAAGGACTCTTTTCAAGCCCAACCATGAAAGGAATGGGTATACTCGAGCAATGCCTCTGAGCATGCACTGCAACCTCCGATTTGATCTCTGCGATCACGCGGCTCCCATATCTAAGGTATCCGGTGTCACCCCCGTGGTTTTAAGCCCGCCCTTCCTTATCCTGAAGGTCTCGGTCCTGGGAAACTCTTCCACAAAGAGGGTGAAGGTGGCCCTGACCGCACCATCCTTGTGCTTCATGGCAATGGCCCTGGACACCCCTGCCTCGTACTCGAGTTCGGGCATGGCGTTTTCAGACCTGGGATAGGCGTCCAGGAGCATGGATAGTTCCGGGCAGTTGAGCATGAGACCTCCTTGATAAAACCCTTGCATTACACCCTCCCTCCTGCATCAGCACTGGAGGGACGTCTTTCATGATTCTCATAAAGCAAGGAGCGTACCAAGGAAGCCGTTGTCTAATTGATTAATATTACTTGAATATATTTACTGCATTCCTGATCTGTCTTGAATGAGACAGGCCCTGTTCATATTGAGACATTTTTCCCCTCTTTCCCGGTAATGGGATGCTCAATAAACGGGGAATCCCCTTTTCAATATTGAACATCCTTTCTGCCGATAGTATCTTTAGGATATTGGTCCTTGTGAAATGACTGTTTTTGGAGGTGGTCCTTGGAAGAAAGACTCCCCGTGCTGAGCCCTGACCAGTGGCGTTTCCTCGCTGTTCTACACGCCATGGGCTCCAGCGTCAGGATCGAGATCCTCGATATCCTAGCGCCCCTCACGCCAGGAAGGCTCTTCGATCTCATGCATAGATCAAAAGATACGAAGCTGATCGAGCAGACGGAAGACAGCTCTTTCTTCCTCGCCAAGCCGCTTCCTAAAACCGTGGGGAAAAAGCTCGATGAGACCTGCGGCAGGGAGTTTCTGTCCGGGCTCATCGATATAATTACAAAGTACGGCATTCAAGACCGGTTCGCCCCGGACACCCTTGCCCTGCTCCACGAGAAATCGGGAAACGTCTTCGAATCCGCCCGGCTCGAGTGCGAGACAGCGGACCGAGAGCTTCTGGCCCAGAACTATGAAACCGCGCTGTGCCATCTCAAGAAGGCCGTGAATAGGCTGAGGGGCCTGAAATTCAACCGGGATACGAGTCCGTTTTTCATCGTGCAGGCCATGAAGCTGTCGAACCTTAGCCTGCTCGTCGGCAGGGGCATCAATGAGTTCCGGGAGGTCCTGGACGTGGCCCGAGAGCATTCCAAAAAGCTGGGGGACCGGCGTTCGAGCCTGCTCATTGATTTTCACATGGGCAGGATGCACTGGGCCGAGGGGCGCACGGACAAGGCCATTGAGACACTTTCGAAGGGTCTGAAGGAGGTGGACGAACTGGGTGACAACGACATCGTTGCCCAGTCCGCAGAGTTCATCGGTGCGTATTATTTCATGAAAGGCCAGTTCCTCGAGGCCATGGACTACCTCGAGCAGGCCGATAGGCTGGTTGATGTGAACACCGAGATCCTCAGGCCGTTTTTCAACCAGCTGTACAGCTACTGCGGCATCTACCTGGGGCAGTTCCACAAGGTGATCGGGTTTCTCGATGCAGGACTGCGCCTCGCCGAGGAGAACGGCAATGACAGCCTGTCCTCGGTCCTGGGAAGCATCCTGGGCACCACCCTCATACTCCTGAAGCGCTACCAGGAGGCAGAGACCATCCTTCACAAGGCCAGGACGCGGGCGCTGTCCTCCGGCAACATCCTCGGGTACTATTACTCGGGGGGCGGGCTCGGACTGCTCTCCTTCACGAAGGGCGACCTCGAGAAGGCCTACGAGCTCTTTTCAGATGCCGTCTCCAAAGGCTCGGAACGGGGCCTCATGGTCGCCTTCGCATCCCCCTGGGTCGTGGAGGTAGGGTATGAATTCTTCCGTGCAGGGTTCAAGCCCTTCCTGGGGATACGCTACGAGGATATGCTCGAAGGCCTGCTCAGCGGTATCAACGTGCATTTGAAGGGTGTCGCGTACAGGCTGCAGGCCAGGTCCAAGATGGATCTGGGAGATCATGACAAGGAATCGGTCATGTCCGACCTCAGGGAAAGCCAGAGGTGCCTCGAGATGTCGGGCGACTCCATTCAGGTTGCCAAGACCGTGCTCGAGATGGCGCACCTCGAGCTGTTGGGTAAAAACAGGAAAAAGGCCGTGGAGTACGCCAACGAAGCCTGGCGCCTGTACGGCGGATACGCCCAGGACCTTTTCCCTGACCAGTACAAATCCCTCCTCAACAAGTCCGCCGTGGCAGGTTACCAGAAGGACGACCTGCTGACACGGTACTTCGACCTGATGAACAGCATCAGGGCAAGCATGGGGCAGGAGGAGATCCTGGGCAAGACTATCGCGTCCACCAATCAATTTTTCGGCGCCGAGCGCGGGGGTCTGTTCTGGTTCCCAAAAGGCAGGAACGAGAAGCGGCCGCAGCTCATGGCGGCTGTGAACCTCAGGAAGGATGAGGTGTGCTCCCGGCAGTTCCGGCCTTATTACGATCTGGTGTGCAAGGCCTTTCAGTCGGGCAACCCCCTGGTTCTCAAGAACGATCAGTGCGGGCCGCTGCCTGAAGGAAGGATCCTGTCGGTCCTGTGCATCCCTGTGGAGGTGCAGGGCAGGGTACGCTGCGTCCTGTACCACGACAACTCATACCTCCCAGATGCCTTCGACCATCTGAACCCTGCCATGATGAAGCTCCTGGGCCGCCACACGAGCACCCTCGTTAATTTCATCCTCAACGGCCTGAGGATCAGGGAAGAGAATGAGAGGCTGCCCAGGGGGAACGGGACTGACCCCCAGAGGCTCACCACATGCGGGCTCATCGGGAACTCGCCCGCCATGACGGCAATGATCGCCATGGCCAACCAGGCTGCGGCCACGGACACTACGATCCTCATCATGGGCGAGACCGGGACAGGGAAGGGCCTACTTGCCCGGTGGATCCACGAAAAGAGCACCCGGGCAGGGGCGCCGTTTGTCGTAGTGGACTGCACGACCATCCCCGAGAACCTGTTCGAAAGTGAGCTCTTCGGATATGAGAAGGGCGCCTTCACCGGGGCTGACCGGCAGAAGCTCGGGCGCTTCGAGCTGGCGCACAAGGGGACGCTCTTCCTGGATGAAATCGGCGAGATACCGCCTCAGGTGCAGATAAAGCTTCTCAAGACCCTCGAAGAGAAAGCCTTCTTCAGGATCGGCGGTGGAAAGGTCATACGGTCTGACTTCCGACTCATCGTCGCAACAAACCGCGCCCTCAAGGAAGAGGTGGCCCAGGGCCGCTTCCGGGAGGACCTCTTCTACCGCATTAGTATTTTCCCCATCACCATGCCTCCGCTCAGGGAGCGAGGTGCGGATATCGGTGATCTGGCCAGGCATTTCATCGAACACTATTCGCGCGAGTACGGACACCACCACGTGACCCTTTCCAAAAAGGACGAGGAAATGCTCATGAAGTATCACTGGCCAGGGAATGTCCGGGAACTGCAGAACATCATCGAGAGGGGTATCATCCTCTCCAGCTCCGGTGAGATGAACCTTCACCTCTCGTTCGCAAATCCTCTGTCCGGTTCCTGCGGTCCTTTCGAAGACACGCCCACCCTGGCCGAACTGCAGAGGCGGTACATCCAGCATGTGCTTGCCCTAACGAAAGGGCGAATAAGCGGACCCGGCGGGGCTGCAGAAATCCTCGGCATGAAGCGCACGAGCCTCTACTCCAGGATGAGGGCTCTGCGGATTTCCAAATGGTGAGGCCAGTCGTAAGAGATTCACTATGCCTTTGGGAAACCCTGCTCGACGCATCTTAATATAAATAGACAGATACACAAACCCGAAGATATCCTTCGCAGACTAAGCAAGCGGGATACATAATCAAATTTCTATGTCTATAAGAACTCGCAAACCCAGCTAGAATGCAAGGTCCTGCAACAAGTCGTTCGTTCCGGCACCACCATAAGACTGAAGTCTGCCCCATCGGCTGAGCCATGCTCATCCCCTTGGGCGTGAGGCGCTGAATCATTCCCCTTGACAGGCCGCATTAAAATTAACAAAGTTAAATTTATAAAATTGAGATGCACAGGGGAGGTACTCATGGCGAAGGTCATTGTTCTCGGCGGGTGCGGGGCAGTGGGAAGCGTGGCTGTCAGGACGCTCGCGGCGCAGGATATGTTCACGCACGTGGTCATTGGGGACCGCGACGTGGCCCGGGCCAGGGCGCTCGCCTCGGAGATCGGGGGCGGCAAGGTAACGGCCCTCGAGGTCGACGCCGAGGACCCCTCAAGCCTCAAGGCGGCCATGCAGGGCAGCGACGTGGTGCTCAACTGTGTGGGCCCCTTCTACCGGAGCGTGAAGACGGTCGTGAACGCGGTGCTTGAGCTGGGCATAAACTACGTGGACGTGTGCGACGACGTGGACGTGACCATCGAGCTCCTCGACATGGACGCCCTGGCACGGCAGAAGGGGGTGAAGGCCCTCATCGGCATGGGGAGCTCGCCGGGCGCCACCAACCTCCTGGCCAAGTTCGCCAGCACATCCCTGCTGGACAAGACCGACTCCATCGACATCTTTCACACCCACGGCGGCGAGGCCTTCGAGGGGGAGGGGGTCATCGGGCACCGCTTCCACTGCATGAGCATCGACATCCCCATGTTCCTCGACGGCCGGCTCGTGCACGTGAAGTTCTTCGAGGAGGACGGCATCGCCCTGCGCCAGACCTTCGACTTCCCCGCGGTGGGCAATAACGTGCCCATCTTCCCCTATCCGCACCCCGAGCAGGTGACCCTGCCCAGGCACCTCAAGGTCAGGAACGTCACCAATAAGGGTTCCGTGCTCCCCATCGAGTACTACAACCTGACCAAGGACCTCTGCGCCCTGGGCTTAAGCTCCCGCGAACCCGTCGAGGTGAGGGGGGTGAAGGTTGTGCCCCACGACTTCACGACCGCCTACATCATCAAGAAGCGCGCGGAGATCCTGAAGGCCACCGGGTTCGACAGGCCCTGCGGCTGCTGCTCCGTGGTGGCCAAGGGTCTCAAAGACGGGAAATACCAGGAGTACCGCTTCCACATGGCCTCACGCTCCCAGGCCCTGGGCGAGGGCACCGGCATCCCCGCCGCCATGGGCGTCATGCTCATGGCGATGGGCAAGGTCCAGAGACCCGGCATCCTCCCGCCAGAGGCCTGCGTGGACCCGCTCGATTTCATCGGGCTCATCTCGAAGGTCATGAAGCTCGACGAGAAGAAGGAAGGCGGCGATTCCTTCGGCGGCGTGATCGTGGAGCGCATCGATGAGGCCGGCCGAGTCGAGAAGCTCGACATCTGAGGGACGGATGGAAAGAGGGCGATACGTCCTGGCGATCGATCACGGCACCTCGGGCATCAAGGCCTCCATCGTCTCCACCAGGGGCGAGGTCATGGACTCGGATTTCCACCCCACCCCCATCCGCTTCCTCGAGGGCGGCGGCGCGGAGCAGGACCCTGAGGCCTGGTGGCAGGGCGTGCTCGCCACTGCCCGCAGGCTCACCTCCCGGAAGTCCGTGATGCCGGAGGACATCGCGGCAGTGTGCGTGTCGAGCACCTTTTCCACCACCGTGGCCGTGGACAGACAGGGCAGGCACATCGCGCCCGCGCTCACCTGGATGGACTCCCGGGGCGCCCCCCACGTGCAGAGGCTTATGAAGGGGTTCCCGAGCTTCGAGGGCTACGGCCTTTCGAAGATCCTCAGGTGGCTGCCCAAGACCGCAGGGGGACCCACGCTCTCGGGCAAGGACGACATCGCCCACGTGCTCTTCTGGAAGAACGAGCGGCCCGAGGTCTACGAGAGGGCATACAAGTTCCTGCCCAGCAAGGACTGCCTGAACGCCAGGCTCACCGGCGAGCTGGCGTCGTCCTTCGACGCGGTCCATCTGTTCTGGCTCACGGACATCCGCGACGTGAACCGCATCTCCTACGACGAAAGCCTCATTTCGCTCTCCGGCGTCGACAAGGCGAAGCTGCCCACCTTGAGGCAGTCCATCGACATCCTCGGGCCCGTGCTCGGGGACGTGGCGGACGAAATGGGCCTGAAGCGGGGCGTGCAGGTGGTCATGGGCTCTCCGGACCACCAGTGCGCGCTCATCGGATCGGGCGCGGTGCAGGACTTCGAGGGGCACGTCTACATCGGCACCTCCTCGTGGGTGCAGTGCATCGTGCCGTTCAAGAAGACCGATGTCCTGCACTCCATCGCCTCCTTCCCCACCGCCATCCCGGGCAAGTACCAGAGCGTCAACGAGCAGGACATCGCCGGCGGGAGCCTCGATTTCCTTCTGAACAACATCATGTACGGCCCCGAGGGGGTGGCACCCGGGGCGCGGCCGGAAGATCCCTACGGCGAGCTCACCCGCATGGCCGAAGGCGTCCCGGCGGGCAGCCGCAAGCTCATCTTCACGCCCTGGCTCAACGGGGAGCGGACGCCGGTGGACGACACGTCCGCCCGGGCGGTGATCTACAACATCTCGAAGACCACCACCTTCCACCACCTGGCCCGGGCCTTCCTGGAAGGGGTCGCATACAACACCCGCTGGAGCCTGAAGTACGTGGAGAGGTTCGCGGGCAGGGAGCTCGACCCCCTCACCATCATCGGCGGCGGGGCCCGCTCCGACCTGTGGTGCCAGATCTTCGCGGACGTGATGGACAGGCGGGTGCGAAAGACAGTGGATCCCCTGCAGGCGAACGCCCGGGGTGCGGCCTTCATCGCCTCCGTGGGCCTCGGCGAGATCTCCTTCGACGACATCCCGGGCCTCATGCAGTATCAGTGCACCTTCACGCCCGACAGGGAGAACCGGGGCGTCTACGACGAGCTCTTCAGCGCCTTCACCCGGATCTACCACAGGAACCGCTCCCTGTTCAGGAGACTGAACAGGTCCTGAGCGGGGTGCGGACAGGGCGACGTGGTGATTTCAGTAAGCTGAGCATACCAACATATCAAAAACTAACGAATATAATAATCTACTATTAAAATGCCGATCAGTTACTGTATCCATACCCGGCAGGATCGGGCATGGGTACCAATAACCCTTGAAAGAGAGGATATGCAATGGGCAGGTATCAGGAAAAATCCATGGCGGCGATTTTTCAGAACAAGGTTCAGGAGCTTGGCGACAGGGCGTGCGTGGCGTTCAAGAATTCCCAGGGCGTGTACCAGGACATCTCGTGGAGCCAGATGGACGAGATGGTGCGCAACCTCGCCTACTATCTCATTGCTCAGGGGGTGAAGCCCGGCGAGAAGGTGGCCCTGTTCTCCCCCAACAGGTACGAGTGGTGGGTGACGGACCTTGCCATACTCTCGGTGGGGGCCGTGAACGTCCCGATCTACGCAACCAATTCGGCTCAGGAAGCCAGGTACATCATCGAGAACTCGGACTCGGTGGTGTGCTTCGCGGGCGAAAAGAGCCACCTCGACAAGGTCCTCGAGGTCAAGGGCGTGCTCCCCAAGCTGCGGGACATCATCGTGTTCAACGACCTGGCCTCTCCGGTGGACGGTGTGGTGGACCTGAAGACGGCCATGAAGCAGGGGGCTGCGGCGCCTTTCAGGGAGGAGTTCGAAAAGCGCATAGACGCCATCGATCCCAAGGAGATGGCGACCATCATCTACACCTCGGGCACCACCGGCGACCCCAAGGGGGTGATGCTGTCCCACAACAACTTCATATCAAACGTGCGGCAGATCCACTCCGTTGACTTCGATCTGTTCAGGCAGGACCTCCTGTACCTCTCCTTCCTGCCCCTGTCGCACTCCCTCGAGCGGACCGTGGGGTACTATCTGCCCCTGAGCTGCGGGCACAAGGTGGTGTTCGCGGAGGACTTTACGAAGCTCCCCCAGAACCTGGGCGAGGTGAGGCCAAACATCATCGTCTCGGTGCCGAGGCTCTACGAGAAGATCCACGCCGGCGTCCTCGCCAAGATCTCCGGCGCTCCGCCCGTGAAGCGGGCCCTCTTCGACTGGGCCATGTCCATCGCCCGGAGGAACCTCCCCTACATCTGCGACGACAAGCCCCGCACAGGCCTGTTCGCCCTCCAGTACGCCCTGGCCGACAAGCTCATCTTCTCCAAGCTCAAGCACACGCTGGGCCTGGACAGGCTGCGCTTCGCCCTGTCCGGGGGAGGGCCGCTGTCGGTGAGCGACGCGGAGTTCTTCCTGGGTATGGGCATCAAGGTGTGCGAGGGCTTCGGCCTGAGCGAGACAACGCCGGTGACCAACGGCAACAAGCCGTGCCACATCAAACCCGGGACCGTGGGGCCCGCCGTGGAGGACACCCTCATCAAGATCGGCGAGGGCGGCGAGGTCCTCATCAAGGGACCCCAGGTCATGATGGGCTACTACAAGAACGAGGCGGCCACGAAGGAGGTCTTCACCGACGACGGCTTCTTCAAGACCGGAGACATCGGTGAGATCGACAGCGAAGGCTACCTGAAGATCACCGGGAGGATCAAGGACCTCATCATCACCTCAGGAGGCAAGAACATCTCGCCCCAGAATATCGAAAACAGCCTCAAGACCTCCAAGTACATCGAGCAGGTGGCCGTAATCGGCGACAACAGGAACTACCTTTCAGCCCTGGTGGTGCCTGCCTTTGCAGAGCTCGAGAACTGGGCAAGGGCCAACGGTGTCCCCTTCGGCTCGCGCAGGGAGCTCATCGACCATCCCCGGGTGAATGAGCTCATCGAGGCCGAGATCAAGGAATATACCAAGATGTTCGCCCGGGTGGAGCAGATCAGGAGGTTCAAGCTCCTGGACGTGGAGTGGTCTCAGGCAACGGACGAGCTCACCCCGACGCTCAAGGTCAAGCGCAGGGTCGTCAACACCAAGTATGCCAAGGAGATCGAGAGCATGTATGCCGGCGGGGACAAGGATTGAGGGAGACAGAAGATTGCAGCCGAAGAAGGAGAGGCGCGGCACCTCATGGGTGCTGCGCCTTTTTTGACCCGGCACCCCGCTTTCAGTGATCTGTTTGCCGGATCAGTAATTTTTCGGAATCGCGTTTGCCCGCCTTGTACTGCCCCTGTCGTTCCTGCAGACAGAGCCTTCAAGGGGTGCTCAGTCCGGAGGTTCCGGGGCTGCCTTGCCCGGGCGGCTGCAGCCGCGGCAGGCATGATGAAACTGCGTTAAATAATAAAGCGCAAAAGTACGATGAGATAGGTGGGGAGTGCAGGGTATGGAAGAATTGTACGAAGATTTCGACGCGTCAGGGAATCTGGGTGAAGTGCAGGCCTCGGTCCTCGTCGTGGACGACGAGCCCCTGAATGTCAGACTCATGGTGGGCATGCTCCAGAAGGAGAACTACCGGATCTCCGTGGCCACGAGCGGCGAAGAGGCCTGGGAGCTGATGGAGAGATCCCCTTCGGGCTTCGATGCGGTCCTCATGGACAGGATAATGCCCGGCATCGACGGCCTGGAGGTGCTCAGGCGCATGAAGGGGCACGACGAGCTCAAGACCGTGCCCGTGATCTTCCAGACCGCCATGACCCGGGAGGACGAGATCCTCGAGGGCATTCAGGCGGGCGCCTACTACTACCTCACCAAGCCCTACCGGAGGGAGAAGCTTATCGCGGTGGTCAAGACCGCGGTGGCGGACCACATCCAGTACATCACGCTCAGGCAGGAGACGAACCAGACCATGGGCGCCATCGGCCTCCTCAACAACGGGGATTTCACGGTCCAGCACCTCGAGGAGGCGGACAACCTGGCGGCCCTGCTCGCCAATATCTGCCCCGAGCCGGACAAGGTGGTGCTCGGCCTGTGGGAGCTCCTCATCAACGCTGTCGAGCACGGGAACCTGAACATCTCCTACGAGGAGAAGTCCGAGCTCCTGCAGCGGAACATCTGGCGCCAGGAGGTGGACAGGAGGACCCGGCTCCCGGAAAACGCAGGGCTCAAGGTCAACGTCCACTTCGAGCGCACGAACAGCGAGATCGTCATCACCATCGAGGACATGGGCCCAGGCTTCGACTGGAAACCCTTCCTGGACTTCAGCCCCGACCGCGTGTTCGACACCCATGGCCGGGGAATCGCCATCGCGGGCAACTACAGCTTCCACCACCTCGAATATCTCGGCAAGGGCAACAAGGTCAGGGCCGTCATCAAGTGCGCCTGACCCGCGCCGCGCTCTCCCCCTTTTCCTAAATGGCCTCGATGGTCGAGGTGGGCTTGGAGGTGATGTTGTAGGTCACGCTCACCACCCCCGGGACCTCGGAGGTCATGCGCGAAGCGATCCTCTGGAGGATGTCGTAGTCGAGCCTGGTGGGGGTGGCCGTCTTCGCGTCCTTGCTCTCCCAGCACCGGACCTCGATCTGGTTGCCGTAGTCCCTCCTGCCGTCCCTGATGCCCGTCACCCTGTCCTCGTGCAGGATCGCGAGGTACTGGAAGGCCCCGCTGCCGGCGAGCTCCTCCTCCACGATGGCGGTCGCCTCGCGCACGAGGGCGACACGTTCGGGGGTGACCTCTCCGATGATCCGCGCCGCCAGGGCCGGTCCCGGGAAGGGCGGCCGGTTGTACATGCCGTGCGGCAGGCCGAGAGCCTCGCCGATCATCCGGACGCCTGGCTTGCGCAGCTCGATGAGCGGCTCGATGACCTCGTAGCCGAACTGCTCCACCGTGTCGATGCCCAGCTGGGACAGGATGTTGTGCTGGCGCTTCACGCCGGCGACCGTCTCTTCCACGTCCGTGAAGATGGTCCCCTGCAGCAGGAACCGCGCCCCGCTGCGCTTCACGAGATCGCCGAACACCTCCCTGTAGAAGGTCTGCGTGATGGCTTCCCGTTTTTCTTCCGGATCGGTAAGCCCCTTGAGGGCGGAATAGAACTGCTCCCTGGCGTCGACGACCTCGATGGGTATGCCGATGCTCCGGAACTGCTCGGCGATCTGGGCGGGCTCATCCTTGCGCATGATGCCGTTGTCGATGACATAGGTCTTGAGCCTGTTCCCCAGCGCCTTGTGGCCGAGCGCCGTCACCACCGACGAGTCCACGCCGCCGGACAGGGCGTTGATCGCAAGCCCTTCACCCACTGCGGCGGACAGCTCCTGCGACTTCCGTGCGATGAACTCGACAGGATCGAGTCGGTCCAGTGTTATCTCCTGAATTTCCATGGAATGCACCTCCTGCCGATGAAAGATACTCCTTGTTTTCTAAAGCTTATCTGCAGGGAATGCAAGCACATACAGGAGCATCGTGTGCCGGTGGGAGAACGCGGGCGCGGCATGGGCGCGCCTCGCGGCCTCCTGCAGCGCCGGAGGAGGCGGGTCAACCGCTCGGCACTGTGAGCGAATTCTTCAGGACGTAGTCATAGGCTGAGAGCGCTGCCTTGGCGCCTGCGCCGGATGCCACGACGATCTGCTTCACGGGCTCGTCCGTGACGTCCCCTGCGGCGAAGAAGCCCGGGACCGTGGTCGACTGGTCCCTGCCCACGGGGATCTCCCCCTTCTCGTTGAGCGCGAGAAGCCCCTTGACCGCATCGGTGTTGGGCACGAGGCCGACCTCCAGGAACACGCCCTGCACCTGGATATCGAACCGCTCCTGGCCGTCGTTGGACTCCACGCGGATTCCCTGGAGCTTGTCCCTGCCGTAGAATTCCTTGACCTGCATGCCCTGGTGAACGTGCACGTGCGGCGAGCCCGTCACCTCGGCGATGAGGGGGGGATCTGCCTGGAACTGGTTCATGATGTCGATGAGGTGGATCTCCCTGGCAAAGGGGAGGAGGTCCCTTGCCGCGGTGAAGGCCGAGTTCCCGCCGCCCACCACGGCAACGGTCTTTCCGCGGTACAGCGGCGCGTCGCAGGTGGCGCAGAACGCGATGCCCTTGCCGATGAAGCGGCTTTCGCCGGGGACTTCCAGCCTGCGGTACTGCTTGCCTGAGCAGAAGATGACGCTCTGGGCCTTGTAGGTCTTGCCGTCCGACGACTCCAGGTGGAAGAGGTTGCCGTTTCTTTTCACGGACGTTACGGTCACGTCCAGGAGCTCGTCGATGGCAAAGCTCTCCACGTGATCGCGGAAAGCCTCCGAGAGGTCCTTGCCGCTGATGCTGGGAGTGCCCAGCCAGTTCTCCACGTTGGCGGTGTCGGTCACCTGGCCGCCGACGTGCTCGCCTATGAGGGCCACCTTGAGGTCCTTACGGGCTGCGTAGACGGCGGCCGACAGGGCCGCGGGCCCGGCGCCCACGATGGCCACCTGGTAGGTCTCCCGTGCGTCGACCCTGTCTGCGAGCATCTCTCCCCGGGACTTGCGCATCTCCGCGTCCAGGCGGTCGTACACCTTGGGCTTGACCACCTTCAGGACCTCCATGATGGCGTCGACAGGCGGCAGGGCCCCTTCGAACGCCGAGATCTCGTTGATCACGGTCCTGGGTACGCCCTGTACGGAGTAGCGCTGCACGAGCTGGGGGAACTCGGACGCATCGATCATGTCAGCGCCTATGTTGTCGTTGGCAAAGGCCATCTGGTGGGCAAGGTGCACCATCTTGGGGCAGTAGGGGCAGGTGAGCGTCACCATGACCTCCAGGTGCACCGGCACGTCGATGAGCAGGAGGAGGTCTTCCAGGGGCCGGCTCAGTCCAGACTCACCCCGGGAGACCATGCGGAAGGCCTCGATGAGGGAGGAGAACTCGTAGCCCGCCGTGACCCCGTAGAAGCGGATGCCGTAGTCCTTCTCGCCCATGACCGCCGTGGCCGGGACCTTGTTGATCCCGAACTGGTGCGCCAGCTTGGCCTCCTTGATGAGGTCGTGCACCTCGAGCCTGAGCTTGTCGGACAGCCCGGCGACGTCGCTGAGGAGCTCTTCCTGCTGCCGGCAGGACTCGCAGGCGACCTCCTGGGTGAAGAACAGCACCCTCACCGGATCCTTCAGGCCTTCGAATATCGCCTTGATCTCCTTCTTCAGTTTGTCGTTGAGCAGTTTGGGCATGTGGTCCTCCTTACTGAATATAGATAGTAATGAAAGATGGCGGTTTGGCTAGTTTTGCGCTTGTGGGAAGGGTCAGGGAAGAAGTGCGCCGGGAAGCCGATCACGGCAGGGGAAGCCGGCATATGGTGAAACCTCAGGACGTACCCTCTCGTCCGGCTCCTGGCTTGCCCTTTCTTGAGGATCTCCCTTGAACCTTCTCCCTGTCAGAGCAGATCCAGCAGGTGGCATCTCCACGGCGGCAGCTCGACGAAGAGCCCGCCGCTCAGGATCTCTTCGGTGGTCCTGACGTAGATCTCGTCCGTGGCGACGTCCCGGAAGGTCATGGGTCCTGCCTGGATGAGGTCGGGCGGGATGCGCAGCCTGCCCTGGCAGGTGAGACCGGAAAAGTTCACGCACACGAGCTTCAGGGAGGCCCTGTCGTGCCAGACCCAGGAGAGGAGGTTGTCGCAGCTGAAGTTGCCGTCCCAGGCCTGCCCGACGTCGAGGAGCTTCCACGTGCCTGTTCCCAGGGGCACACCCGAGGCGAACGACAGGAGGCGGCCGTAGAACTCCCGGACCTGCGGGTCCCCCTGCTCTTCGATCTTCCGGCCGAGCTGGACGGGCAGGCGGACGGTCTCCCCGTCCATCTGGCCGTCGTGGAAGAGGTGGAGGCCCGGCGTGGTGGCCATGATCACGGCCGCGGCCAGGCTGCGCTCCCTGCCGAAGGCGACGGCGGCGCGCCTCTCGTCGTGGTTCTCTATGAACCTCGCGCACTTCCCGCCGAAGGACTCGTCCCCCGAGAGGTGGCCTTTCACCTCCTGGCACGAGGCGTTGAGCATGAGGTCGTAGAGCTTCTTGTCGTAGGTGAAGTCGAAGCCCAGGAGCTGGAGCCGGTACTCGAGGTCCCAGTACGCCTCGGCGATGAAGGTGAAGCTGCGGTTCTCCCGCTTGACCTCCCGGATGGCGTCGGCCCAGAACTCGGTCCCCGGCCGGGGGCTCCCGGCGAGATGCCTTCCCCAGTGCTCGGCGAATACGTCGTTCAGCACGAGCATGGCCATGTCGCACCTGACCCCGTCGCAGAGCCCTGCGATGCGCCCGAGCTCGGAGACGAGCGCGCTTCTGGCCTCGGGAGAGAAATAGTTCAGCTGGACCGTGTCGCTCCAGGGAGGAAAGAACGGGTCCTTGCCGTGGGCGAGGACGGAGCCGCCATCCGTCCTGAAGAACAGGGCCGGGTCTTCCCTGAGGCTCTCATCGGTGCCCCCGATGAACCACTCGGGATGGCTCGAGGTCCAGGGGTGGTCGAAGGCGAGGTGGTTCGGCACGAAGTCGAGGACGAGCCCCATGCCCAGGGAGTTGAGCGTCTCCCTGAGGCGGAGCAGGTCGCCTTCGTCGCCGAGCCTCGGGTCGGGGGTGTAGGAGAAGACGGCGTAGGGCGAGCCCAGTACGTCGTCATCGGTCCAGCCGGGCAGGGCTGTATCGTAGGCCTGCCTGAGGGGCTCCTCAGCCAGGGCGCACGCCCGCGACCCGGGGCTGCGCTCCCACACGCCCATGAGCCAGACGAGGCCGAACCCCTGTGCCGCGAGGTCTTCCCAGACGCCTGCGGGAACGGTCCCCAGGGTGATTTGGGAGCCGTGGCGCTTCCGCATCCTGTCCATGAAGGCGAAGGCGTTGATCTCGATGAGGTTGGGGTTCTCGCTTCTGGGCCTGTTCATGGATGGCAGCGCTCACTGATCATGGGTGCCCCTCTCACGGGGTGATGGCAACCGCGACCCGCTCCGGCTTCAACGCCTTCTCGAGGTCGGCGGGATCGAGCTCCGCGAGGAACCCCCGCTTGCCGCAGTTGATGTAGATCCTGTCCAGCTCGAGGATGGTGGACTCGACATAGACCCTGAGCCTCGTCCTGGTGCCGAAGGGACTGATGCCGCCCACCTGGTAGCCTGTGAGGCGCTCCGCATCTTTCATGTCGCACGGATGGACCTGCTTGACCCCCAGCTGCCGGGCGAGCCCCTTGGTGGACACCTCCCGGTCCCCGTGCATGAGTACGATGAAGGGGTGCTTCGCGTCGGACTCCATGACGAGGGTCTTGATCACCCGGTGCTCGGGCACGCCGAGCATCTCGGAGGCCCGCCCGGTGCCGCCGTGATCCTCGTAGGGGTAGAGCCGGGGTGTGAACGGGATGCTGTTCGCCCTCAGGAACCGCACTGCCTGGGTGATGGGATGCTCGACCTTGGACATAGGCTTTCCATTTCATATAACGGAGAAACGGGGAGAGTCAATATGCTCCAGCGATCAGGGCCTTTTCCGCGGGTGCAGGAACCAGCCCCCGTCGCCCAGGACCACCGAGGTCTCCACCTGCCGCTCGGAGATGGACCAGTAGGTGCGGAGCACCCGGTCCTTCTCGTCCGGATCGAGGAGCCTGAAGCCGTGCTTTTCGTAGAAGGAGACCGCCCAGGTTGCGTCCTTCCAGGTCCCCACGAGGACGGGTTTTTCCGTGAGGCACCGCAGGTGCGCAAGGAGCTTCTCGCCGATGCCTCTCCTCCTGCAGGGGGTCAGGACATAGGCGTGGCGGATGAGGCAGACATCACCCCTGTCCTGGAGGCCCATCACGCCGACGAGCCTTCCCGCCTCCTCGAACCCGTAGAAGACGACGCCGTCCTCGATTTCGGAGCGCAGCTCGCCGGGGTCCATATACGGCTCCTTCCAGCAGTCCGCGGGGATCCTGCCCCGGTAGGCCCGGGCCGCGTCGTTGATGATCTCCTCCATGGCGGCGAGGTCGTCCCCGATGCAGGGGCGGATCGTTCCGGTTCCGTGCTCGGTCATGAGGCCGTCCTCCGTGGGTATGAAAAAAAACGCTGCGGGGCAGCATACCACACCCGGGGCTGGCAGTCATCCGGATGCTGGAAAGGGGAGGGGGTGATCGCTGGGGATGGTGCCGGCAGGTACGTCCCTGCCGGCACCAGGTGTTCGTCTGCTACGAGCAGCAGTTTCCTGCACCCCCGGCATTGAGCTTCGATTTGATCTTGATGCCGGAAAAGGATGCGTCAATGGTGATGTCGCCCGCAAGATCCTGTACGTCCTGCGCAACGATGAAGCGGTATCCGTCCGCCTCGAACCGGTGATCTCCGTCTTTTGGCTCATCCTGAGCCAGCCGCAGCTGCGGACCCCCTCAGCCGAAGGTCATGTAGATGCGCAGGTGCGGGGCCGCCTTCCCGTCGAAATGCTTGTCGAGCTGCTTTCTGCCCGACTGGGTCAGAGTAACCATGAATCCTCCTTGTGATGGCGTCATTCGCCCTGGTGGTATTTCCATTACCATATTTCTCCCAATTGGGATAAAAATTCATTGATCCATATCAAGATTTCAGTGCAGGGGAGAACAAGATGGACAATTTCGAGGTGTTGAGGCACATGCCCATATTCGGGAACCTGCCTGAAGACCAGCTGAGGGTCCTGGCCGAGTGCGCCCGGCAGAAGAGCGTGAGGCCCGGCAGGCTGGTCTTCGAGGACATGGAGCGCTCCCCGGGCCTGTACCTCGTGGTGTGGGGAAGCGTGAAGATCTTCAAGAGCTCACCCGAGGGCAAGGAGCAGACCATCTTCGTGTTCGGCCCGGGCGAGCTCTTCTGCCTCACGGCCTTTGTGGACGAGTACACCCCCGCGAATGCCACCGCGCTCGAGGACACGCGCATCCTGTACTTCCCGTCAGAGGTCATGGAGGGGGTCGCCATGAGAGAGCCGTCGCTCGTCTTCGGCCTCCTGAAAGCCCTCTCCAGACGGCTCAAAGAGGCCATGGTCCTCATCGAATCCCTTTCCCTGAAGGAGATCCCGCAGCGCCTGGCCGCCTTTCTGTCCCATGCGCTGGAGAGCGGCGGGCAGGGCGACACGGTGGAGCTCCGCTTCTCCCAGCGGGAGCTGGCCAAGATCATCGGCGCCACGCCCGAGACCCTTTCAAGGGTGCTCCGCAAGCTGGGCGACGAAGGTATCCTGAGCGTCAGCGGCCGGACGATCCGCATCCTCGACCGCGCCGCGCTCCGGGCGGCCGCTTCAGGCGAGCAGGCCGCTGCCTGACGGCGGCTCCGGGAGGCTTTTTGGGATACGGCAAAATCGATTGATATTTCCGTCCCGACTGAAGGATGAAAACCGGAAAAGGGGAAGCAGCCCTATCCCTTGCAAAAGACCTCGAAGGAATGATGACAGAACGATTCCTTAATGCGATGGAAAAAAGCAAGTATCTGTTGACACATATTGAAAATTGAGAATTCATTCTGTATAATACGGAACTCGACTTCTGATGAAAGGGGAAATCCGAACATGAGTGCAGTTATCAAACATGAAAAACTCAGGGCCTGGATAGACGAGACAGCCGCCATGTGCGGGCCGGACGAGATCTATGTCTGCGACGGCAGCACGGAGGAGTACGACCGGCTGATGGCCCTGATGGTGAAGAGCGGCAGCGCAATCCCGCTCGCAAAGAGGCCGAACAGCTTCCTGTTCCGCTCCGATCCCAGCGACGTGGCGCGGGTGGAAGACAGGACCTATATCTCCACGCCTGACCAGGCCGACGCCGGCCCCACGAACAACTGGGTCGAGCCGAACGAGCTCAAGGCGACCATGAAGGACCTCTACAAGGGCTGCATGAAGGGCCGCACCATGTACGTGATCCCCTTCTCCATGGGGCCCATCGGCTCTCCCATCGCCAAGATCGGCATCGAGATCACGGACAGCCCCTACGTGGTGTGCAACATGCACATCATGACCCGGGTGGGCACCAGGGTGCTCGAGACGCTGGGCCCGGACGGCGAGTTCATCCCCTGCCTCCACTCCATCGGCGCGCCGCTCGCGCCCGGGCAGAAGGACGTATCCTGGCCCTGCGCTCCCATCGAAAAGAAGTACATCAGCCACTTCCCGGAGGAGAACCTCATCTGGTCCTACGGCTCCGGCTACGGCGGCAACGCGCTGCTGGGCAAGAAGTGCCTGGCCCTGCGCATCGCCTCGGCCATGGCCAGGAGGGAAGGCTGGATGGCCGAGCACATGCTCATATTGCGGCTCACGAACCCTGAGGGCAAGCAGTACCACATCGCCGCGGCCTTCCCCTCCGCCTGCGGCAAGACCAACCTGGCCATGCTCCAGTGCACGGTGGAGGGCTGGAAGTGCGAGACCATCGGCGACGATATCGCCTGGATGAAGATCGGCCCGGACGGCAGGCTCTACGCCATCAACCCCGAGGCGGGCTTCTTCGGCGTGGCCCCGGGCACGTCGTACGGCTCGAACCCCATGGCCATGGAGACGCTCCATGAAAACATCATCTTCACCAACTGCGCGCTCACCGACGACGGCGACATCTGGTGGGAAGGCTTCGACGGCCCCCCGCCCGCCCACGCCATCGACTGGAAGGGCAGGGACTGGACCCCCGAGAGCAAGGAGGTGGCAGCCCACGCCAACGCCCGCTTCACCGCGCCGGCACGGCAGTGCCCCGTCATCTCAAAGGACTGGGAGAAGCCCGAGGGCGTCCCCATCGACATCTTCATCTTCGGCGGCAGGCGGGCAGGCGTTGTCCCGCTGGTGAACGAGGCCTTCAGCTGGGACCACGGGGTCTTCCTCGGCGCCACCGCGTCCTCCGAGACCACGGCGGCCAACATCGGCAGCGTGGGCGACCTCAGGCGCGATCCGTTCGCCATGAAGCCCTTCTGCGGGTACAACATGGCCGACTACTTCGCACACTGGCTCGCCATGGGCGACAGGCTCGGGGACAAGGCCCCGCGGATCTTCTACGTCAACTGGTTCCGCAAGAACGCTGCCGGCAAGTTCCTCTGGCCGGGCTTCGGCGAGAACAGCAGGGTGCTCAAGTGGATGTGCGAGCGCATCGAGGGCAAGACCGGAGCTCGGAAGACCGCCATCGGCCTGCTGCCCGAAGAGGGAGGGCTCGATCTTACGGGCCTGAACGTGCCCGAGGAGAACATCAGGGAGATCCTCACCGTAGACGCCGAGGCCTGGAAGGCTGAGGTCGGGAGCATCGAGAAGCACTTCGAGCAGTTCGGCGACCGTCTGCCGGAGCGGATGAAGGCGCAGCTCGAAGAGCTCAGGAAGCGGCTCGGCTAGCAGGAAGATTCATCGGACTCGCGCGAGGGGTGCCCCCCTGTCCGGGGAGGCACCCCTTTTTTCACGAAGGGCGCCTGCCTCCCCGGCACCTCTTCCCCGGGGCGGCCCCCTTTGCATTTGACCCAGGTCAAGGTATTCATTTCTCATGACCGGTATACAGGAAATAAAAAACAGCGGAGGACCCTATGCAGAAGTATGTGTGTGACGTGTGCGGCTACATCTACGACCCCGAGGTCGGCGATCCGGATGCAGGCATCCCCGCCGGGACGTCCTTCGAGGCCCTGCCCGACGAATGGACCTGCCCCCTGTGCGGCCTCGGCAAAAGCGAGTTCTCCCCGGTGTGAGTCTTCCCGACGCCGGAGGGCCGGGAAGGAGCCCGGGCCGCGTGCGCCCGTCCCCTCCTCCGGTCTTCATCGGGGTCGGGGTCGAAAGGAAGATAGATCGACCCCGATACCGACCCCGACCCCGAACGCAGTGCGCTCCATCGGGCGTCTCCCCTCTCCTGCAGAGGCCTGTTCTGAAATAGATAATCCCTGATCACCCCTTGACTGCTTTCGGGCCGAAGGCATTATATCCTTATGTGCGTTATGCTTTGATTTATCTGTGCACCTTTGAAGATAAATCTTGAATGTAGGAGGCGATTTCACATGAATAAGTTTGTCCTGGTATTCCTTTGCCCGTTGTTCGTCCTTGCCGCTGTCTCTCCGGCGGACGCTGCCGGAGGCTGGGTCCAGCTCAAGAACGAGGACGGCATCAAGTCCTATGAACGCCCGGTCCCGGGCACCAAGCTCAAGGAGTTCATGGCCGTCACCGTGATCGACGCGAAGATGGAGGTCATCGGCGAGGCCCTTCGCGACGTTCCGGCGTATCCGAAATGGATCACTGACTGCAGCACCGCGCGGGTCGAGAAGCTCTACGACCGGAACACCATGGTCATCTACATGGCCCTGGAGCCCCCCATCATCAAGGAGCGCGACCTTGTGCTCAAGGACAAGGCCGTCTACGACTGGGACCACGGCAAGGCCACCATATCGTTCGCCACCACGAACGAGGTCAACGTCCCGCCCAGGAAGGGGTGCGTGCGTCTCGAAACCATGCGGGGCGTCTACGACATGGAATACCTGGGCAGGGGCAAGACCAAGTTCGTGTACAGGCTCCTGGTGGACCCGAACGTGAGCTTCCCCGTCACCATCGGGATGTCGTACTCGGTCATGAAAAACTATCCGTTCAAGACCCTCAAGGCGCTCAAGACCCTGGTGCAGGACAGGAAGTATGCGGAAGCCGCGCGGGGCACGGAGGAAGAGAAGGGCATCGACGCGCGCGCCCACAGCGAGGAGGCCACGAAGACCATCTTCATCCACCGGCTCCAGCAGTACGTGAAGGACAAGGCCGCCCTCAAGGCCATCGTGGACGCCGACAGGTCGATCGTGAGGGGCATCGTGAGCACGGGCAGCTCGTACGAGAGCAACAGGCAGGCAACGTCACAGGTGTATCTCGTCTACCTGGACAAGGTGGTTGCGGACAAAAACCTCTGCGCCAGGATCAGGGGCGACAAGGCCTTTTCCGCTGACCTCATCGACATGGTCGAGACCGAATGCGGTGCAGACGGCAGGACGGTCGAGAGTGTGATGGAGGAATACCGGATCAGGTACGCGAACTGATCCGCCTCACTTCAACCGCCCCGGTTCCCGGTCCCTTGGGGAGAACCGCCCGGACGGGCCGCACCCATGAGCCCCCTGATGCGCTCGGCATTGCTTTGCGAGGTGAGCATGGCCAGGAGCAGGAAGGCCACGTCGAGGGCGTCCCCCGGGGAAGACGAGGTGATGAGGTGCCCGTCCCTCACGAGAGGCTCATCCTGCACGAGCGCACCCATGCCGGCGAGGAGATCCCTCTTGCGCGCCTCGAGGAGGTAGGTGGTGGCACGCCTGCCTGCGAGGATGCCGCTGCGGCCGAGGCTGAGCGAGGCCACGCACACCGAGGCGATGGGCTTTTCCCTCTCGTGGAAATGGCGGGCCACGGCGAGGAAATCCTCGGCAAAGGCATCTTCGTAAAAACCGGCCGTGCCGAAGCCTCCAGGCATGGCCAGGGCGTCGAACCCGTCGAGGTCCAGGGCCTCCACAAGGGACCCGGGCAGCACCCGCAGGCCGAAGGCGGTGGTCAGCTCGCCGTGCAGGCCCGCCGTCACCACCCGGATGCGCTCGTCACCGAAGGCGTCGGCCCAGCCGAGCACATCGGTGAACACGGACGCCTCGTACATCTCGAACCCGTTTGACAGAAGGATGAGCACGGATTTCATGGTCGACCCCGTTTTTAACCTGTATTTGCCTGTACTTCATAGTATTTATTCTCATCCCTTTACAAGGGCAACCCTCCTGCCGATAACCACTCTGGCACTCCATGCCAGGAAGCCACTGCAGAACGCGGGCATGGAGTGATAATACCGGTGACAGCGCAACCTTTCAGCTGACCGATCCACGCACCAGCCGAGTATACGACAACACGAGTGGAGGACATCATGTACAGCAGGGCATCCTTCTGCAAAGGGTTTTTCATCCTCACCCTTGTTCTCGCCATAGGCCTCATGGCATCCGCGTGCCGGCATTCGTCGTCTCCGGTCTATTACGAGCAGCCGACCATTTCCAGCTTCAGCGCCAGCCCGTCCACCATCACCCTTGGCCAGGGCACGCTGCTGGCCTGGACCGCGACTGGGAAGGGCGCTACGGTGAGCATCGACCAGGGCGTGGGCGAGGTCCAAGGCAGCAGCGTGGCGGTGAGCCCCACGGCCACCACCACCTACACTCTGACGGCCACCAGCCCTGGCGGCTCGGCTACCGCCACCGTGACCATGACGGTGCAGACCTTTGTCCCGAAGCTCGTGTACGTGGCCAATTCCGGCAGCCACAGCGTGTCCGGGTTCACCCTGGACGACGCCACCGGCGCCCTGACGCCCCTTGCAGGGTCCCCTTTTGCCGCCTCCGGCTCACATTCGGACGTGGTCGTCCACCCTTCGGGGCGTTATCTCTTCACGGCGGGGAAAAACACGGACGTGCTGCACGTCTTCGCCATCGACGAGGCCACCGGGGCCCTGACCGTGGCGGATGGGTCCCCCTACGCCCTGGCTGTGCCCTCCAACCCCATGGGCGTGGCGGTGAACCCCACGGGTGAGTATGTGTTCATGAAGGGCGAGCTTGCGACCTCGAGGACCTACGGCTACCGGATCGACATCGACACCGGCGAGCTGACCGAGACGGACTGGAGCCCCTACACCGAGTTACCCGGCTCATCCGCCTGGCACGGCCTGACCTTCAGCCCCACCCTGGACGTGCTGTACGCCACGATCC
>DAOPXM010000016.1:0-75838 GCA_035352355.1 Deltaproteobacteria bacterium
CGTCGCGGGGGCGGGTGTGCCCGGAGATGCGGTCCGCCTCGTCCTCGCTCACCTCCACCTCGTACCCGAGGTCATCGTGGTGCTGGAGCACCACGTACCCCATGAGGTGGTGCATCACGATGGAGTAGTAGACGTTCGCCAGGGCCACGACGAAGTTGAACAGGAACTCGGGGAGGAGGGGTCTGACGAAGTACGCCACCATGCCCGGCGCGGCGTAGAGGAAGAAGAGCAGGAAGAACATGATGAAGTAGGATTTCCCGAGCCTGGACACGATACCCAGGAACATGAACGGGTTCAGGGCCTTCACGGGGCTTCCCGTGGTGGCGAACACGATGATCATGGCAGGGAGGAGGAACATCGCGCAGATACTGTACAGTCCGAGGATGACGAGAATCGCATAGGGGGAGGTGGTGTAGGCAAGCCTGATGGCGAATCCTATGACCAGAACGGTCACGATGCTCAGGATGACGTACATCCCCCAGTACTTGAAGACGATGTTGATGTCGCCCGTGAGTGTCCGCTCATCGATCTTCGGGGGCAGCATGTTGCCCCTGGCCGTTTCCTTGAGCACGGCGAAGCAGTACTTCAGCGGCACGGTGATGAGGAAGAGCATGATGAAGAAGGACAGGATCGACCGGACCGCGAACACGGCGGACAGGCCGGCGACGACGAGCATGAACACGATGACCGCCGGGTTGAAGGGATAGGCGAAGAACTTCGGCAGCCGGTTCCAGAAGGGTTCCACGAGGTTCTGGACCGCGAGCTTTTCGGATACGCACGAGCATTTCGGGCACAGGTACATGACGTTCTTCCTGCCCATGCCGCCGATGTCGCGGCGGCTGATGCACCCGCTGCAGTAGTATGCGCCGCAGGCGTCGCAGTAGAACGACGCCGGCGTGGTGGGGTGGTACGCACAGAATGTCCTGCTCATGGGTTTGTTTTCCCTCCACTCCAGGTATGAACGCCCGGGAAGGCGCGTGCCCCCCTGCCGTCATATCGTCATTTCGCTTGAATATCATGATTCACCGCCCCCAAGGAAGCCTGATGAAAAAAAAGACCAACATTCCATTGATTTGTAAGACCTTGGGGATAATATGATAGGGTGAGTACACCGGAACAGAAAACGCCCTTTTGCTTACCCGGGCGAAATGGAGGAGAATGCATGGATAACAGGCTGGACGCACTGGATGTCGCCCTGAGCAACGAGACGAGCGAGCGGGAGTTCTACCTCGCCCACGCGCGCAAGACAGGGAACCCTCTGGGCAAAGAGATGTTCCTCATGATCGCCGACGACGAGCTGGAGCACTACGAGAGGCTCAAGGATCTCCACGAGAAGCTGAAAGACAGGAAGATGTGGCCCGAGAGCGTGCCGCTCTCCGTGAAGCAGACCAAGGTCAGGAGCCTCATCGACGCCCTGAACAGCGCACCCGACGCGGGGCAGACCTCGGAGGACGATCTGGAGGCCCTCAGGGTGGCCGCGGAGTTCGAGGCAAAGGGCGTGGACTTCTACGCCAGGCTCAGGGACGAATCCACCGACCCCAGGGAAAAGGCCTTTTTCGCCATGCTCTCCGGGATCGAGCGCGAGCACTACCTGGCGCTCAAGGACGCCGAGGAGTATCTGAAAGACCCCGAGGGCTGGCTCAGGAGAACCGAGCGCGGCTCTCTGGACGGATAGGGGAAAGACCGGGGGGACAGCCCTGTCGTCCCCCCGCCGCCATGTCCAGGCCGTAATAGAGTTCCTGCATCATATCTATTGACCTTCCGGGTAGGTCATGGTATTTCCAGCACAAATTGCTATATTGCCGTATTCTTAAGCAATGGTCCCTTTTTTCCAGATGTAATGGTGCCTCTGCATGATGGTGTTCGGGTGAGGAGGATGCCGGCGATGCGCCGGTCCATCCTGCGGTGCGGGGTAACAGGGTTATGTTTCCATGAGACCTGGGAGGGTCGATATGAAAACCATAGCTGTTATCAATCAGAAAGGCGGTTGCGGCAAGACGACCACGGCCATTAACCTGGCGGCCTGCCTGGCGTTCAAGGGCAGGAAGGTCCTCGTGGTGGACATGGATCCCCAGGCGCACGCGACCCTCGGGCTGGGGTTCACCCCCGGCACGTACCCGAACAGCGTCTTCGATCTCCTGGTGGACGAAGGCAGGGGGGTCACGGTCGACGACGTCATCATCCCCCTGACGGCCAGGCTCCACCTCCTCCCCTCCGACGTGATTCTCTCCGCGGCAGAGCCCGCCCTCCTGGGAAAGGAGCACCGGGAGTACGGCCTCGCAGATATCCTCGCCCCGCTCGGGGAGCGGTACGACATTGCCGTCATCGACTGCCCGCCCAACATCGGGATCCTGACCTTCAACGCGCTCTTCGCATGCAGCGAGGCCATCATCCCCATGGAGACGGGACTCTTTGCCATGCACGGGCTGGCGAGGCTCATGGAGACGGTCAAGCTCGTGGAAGACAAGCGGTCCGTGAAGATCAGGGCCAATGCCCTGCTCACCCTGTACGATCGCAGGACCAGGATCTCCCGGGAATCCCTGGACGAGATCGGAAAGCACATGGGCGATGCCGTGTTCACCACGGTCATCGGGCTCAACGTCAGGCTCAAGGAGGCTGCCGGCCACGGCCAGCCAATCATCGCCTACGACCCCGGCTCCACCGGGGCCAGAGACTACCTCGACCTCGCAGGTGAGGTCCTCGGGATGAAGGCGAGAGGGCATAAGGCCCGGAAGGCCGCAGGGAAGGGCGGGAGCGCAGGCGGGGAGGTCGTGTTCTCGCTTCACGCCCCGGGCGCGAAGGACGTGTATGTCGTGGCGGATTTCAATGACTGGAAAGTGGGAGAGGCCCCCATGGAGCAGGTGGAGGGCAGCGGCGTGTGGAAGCTCAGCGTGCCCCTGAAGAAGGGCGCGTACGAATACAAGTTCCTTGTGGACGGTTCCTGGATTACCGACCCCGGCAACCCACGGACGAAGCGCAACGAACTGGGAGAGAATTCGTACCTGGAAGTAGACTGACCATGGAAGAGAGAACGAGATTGGGAAGAGGGCTCGAAGAGGTGTCCCGGTTCTACCTCTCCGGGAGCCCCAGGGAAGGGGCGATCAGTGAGCCGGAGCCTGCGCCCGCCGAGCGGCGCATCGTCCGGGTATTCCACCCTTCCTCGCCCGTCGCGAAGTCGCTGTTCATCGCGAACTTCGCCCTGGAGCTGGCGCGCAGGCGCTGCCGGGTCTCGGTGTGGGAAGCAAGGGAAGGGGAGAACGCCTGCGTGTGCGACATGATGGGAGGCCTGGTCCGCCAGGGCGCCGTGCCCGATGCCCTGACGGTGAGTCTCTACGGCCTTCCGGACATCCTTCTCCACGAGGCGGCCTCCCAGGGCGAGGGCAGGTTCGAAGAGCTCGTCGCGAAGGCCTCGACCCCTGGCGGGCAGGACTACCTGCTCATCAGCCTGCCGGACACGGTGGAGTCCATCATCCGGGGGGCAACCCCCTTTGACGCCGTCATGCTCTGCCCCCTCGAAGAGAGGGAGCTCCTGAAGGTCTTTGCCTTCATCAAGGTCATCCGGGAAAGCGACCCAGCAAGCAGGATCTCCCTGGTCTTCGACAGCCCCCCGTCCGGTGAGCGGGCCCGGGAGATCTTCGAGCGCCTGGACGGGTTCGTCAGCGCGCGGTCCCTGGGCTCCCTGACCTGGCTCGGTGTGCTGGAGCGCGACGAGGCCCTCGAGCGGTCGGCAGGCGAGGGCATGCCCCTGGTCCTCTCGCACGACGCATCGGCTGCCCGGGACAGCCTCACGGACGTCTGCCGGGCCTTCTGCAGGGAGGCGGGCCGCCTCCTGCCGGGGGAGGACTGACCCATGACCAGGATCCTGAAGCCCGTCTCCGGCAAGGCCGCCAAGTACCTGGGCCAGATCTGCGCCCAGTACTTCAGGGAGAGCCAGGGCCTCAGAGCGGTGGAGTACGACCTCGGGAACGCCTTCACCGGCAGGATCGACCTCCTGGCCACGGACGGGACCCGCAACTGTCTCGTTACCATCGGCACGGCCGACTTCGCCCACGACCTGTTCCGCTCGCTCACGGGCTACCGCTGGTTCCGGGAGAACCACGAGTTCCTGTCCCGGGTCTACGGCCGCGACGAGATCGACCTCTCCCTGCCGCTGCGTCTGGTCATCCTCTCCCAGGAGCTGCCAGCGGACGCACCGGGGCTGTGCAGCGAGACCATCGCCGTGCCCATCGAGCTCTACCGCTACCGGCTCTACGGCTCTGGCGACGACCCGGACATCAGCGTAGAGCTCCTCTGGAGCCCCGAAGAAGGGCTCGTCATCCCCGAGGACTTCGACGCCCTGCGCAGGGACCTGGGCATCGAGGCCGCCTGTCTCACGGACGGGGACATCCGGGACTTCCGGAAGGCCCTGGGGCTCTAGGCTGTCTCCTCCCCAAGCCGCCGGAGCGGGCGCTCCTGCCGTTTCCGCCTCCTTCCCGCGCGATTGTTTCTCTCGTAGATCACAATAAAGTTGACATATAAACAATTTAGATATAAACGTTATGCATACCATCGATGAACAGGGGTGAATGTGAAAAAGGACGAGCGGTTCATCTTCCTCATCGGCCAAGCCCAGCACCGTCTCTTCACCCGCCTGGACCAGGCGCTCATGCAGACCGCGGGGATCACCGCGGCCCAGTCCGGGGCGCTCTATTATCTGATGGAGCACGACGGGTGCCTCCTGAACGAGCTGAGCAGGGCCCTGATGCTCGACAAATCGGCCATCACGGGATTGGTGGACAGATTGGAGAACAAGGGTCTCGTGGAGCGGTGCAGGACCGCCTCCGATCGCAGGGCGATCAGCATACGGCTGACAGGGGCAGGCAAGGCCGCGGCGCAGAAATGCCTGGGCGTAACGAAGGAATTCAACAGTGCGATCAAGGAAGGGTTGTCCGAGGCGGAGATCAGTACCTTCAGCATGATCCTGCAGAAGATCATAAGCAGATTCTCTAAATAAAAAGGAGGTCGGCATGGATATGGAATTATCCCCCGAACAGCAGGCGCTCCAGCAGAAGGTCATGGATTTCTGCGCACGGGAGTGCCCTCCTGAATTCGAGACCTCACTGGATCAGGGAGGCGTCTTTCCGGAGGAGCTCTATGGGAAAATGGCCGACAGCGGCCTGTTGAGGGTCTCTTTTCCTGAAGAATACGGAGGGACTCAAGGGTGCATCCTGGATGTCGTGCTCATCGCAGAGGGGCTTGCCAGGACCAGCTATACAGCCGTGTACCTGTATCTGGTCAATGTCGTCTTCGCAGGGAGCATGATCCTCAACAGTGGAAGCGAGGCACAGAAGAAGGCCTTCCTCCCGAAGCTCCTGAACGGAGGGCTCCGGTTTTCCTTTGCCCTTACCGAGCCGGATGCAGGGTCCGATGCCCGTTCCATAAAGACATCGGCGGCAGCCCGGGGCGATCGTTTTTTCATATCCGGAACGAAATACTGGACATCCGGGGCCACTGTCTCGGACTACATCATCACCGTGGTGCGCACAGGTGCAGAAACAGACCCCTCCAGGGCGATGAGCGTGTTCCTCGTCCCCACGAAAGGCGAAGGCTTGAGTGTCACCCCGATCCCCAAGCTGGCGGGGAACGCCTACCCCTCATGCGAAGTGAAGTACCGGGACGTGGCCGTCGGCAAAGAGGACATCCTCGGAGGGCCCGAGTGGCTGCATAACGGGCTTCTCCAATTGTTCGGGACAGCGGCGTACGAAAGGATATGCGTCGCGGCGAGCTGCCTGGGCGGCGCCGAAGCCATCCTGCAGGAATGCACCGAGTTCGCGAAGAACCGCCAGCAGTTCAACAAGCCCATCATGAAGTTCCAGGCGATACAGCACGCTTTGGCCGACATCGCCACACAGATGGAGGCGATGAGATGGATGACCTACCATGCGGCCTGGATGCAGTCCGTGGGAAGGGAATGCTTCAAGGAGATCTGCATGGCCAAGCTGTTCTGCTCGGAGACGCTGAACGACATAGCGAGAAAGGGCATGCAGATCTTCGGCGGGAGAGGGTATTCCATGGAATACCGGATGCAGAGGTACCTACGGGAAAGCTACCTGTCGCTGTACGCAGGAGGCACGTCGGAGATCCAGAAAAACGTCATAGCGAGGTTCTTATGAATCGGGGCACCGGGATGTGCGGCCGGCATGAAAGGGCGGAAGTGCCCGGAGGAGGGCTTCAGCCTCAAGCATGCGGGACAGTGAACCATGAGCACTTCAGAAAGCTGGAAAACATGATGCATTCCGCTCCGATTGTCGTGCTTACAGGGGCCAGGGTAAGCATTACCCATGGGGAAGCGGTTCTCACCATCCCGGTGAGGAGGGATCTGTTCCATGCGGCAGGCGCGCTGCACGGCGCCCTCTATTTTCTCGCGCTGGACAATGCCGCCTTCTTTGCCGTGAACTCGCTGGTCGAAGACGTCTTCGTGCTCACCACGAGCTTCACCACCTACCTGACGAGGCCCGTCTCGGAAGGCACCATCCGTGCCGTGGGAAGGGTGGTGAATCGAAACCGCACACAGTTCATAGCGGAGGCGGTTCTCCACGACTCCCACGAAAGGGAGATCGGACGCGGCAACGGTCTCTTCATGAGAAGCAGGATCCCTTTATCGAAAGAGATCGGCTACGAGTAGCACGGGGTGATCACACCGGGATCAGTCCGGCCCTGAACCTTTACCCGGCCCTTCAAAAACAGCTCCGCTACGGTTATAATGTATGGGTAAGGCCAGGCTCATCTGGCTGAAATAAAGGAAGGTGCCCCGTGAACGATCGATACGTAAAGGCAATGTGGGAGGCGTTCCTCGGCCGGCCCATGGCCCGCAGGCATTTCCTGAGACTCTCCTCCGGGGCGGCGCTCGCCCTTGCCGCGGGCGCTCCTCTTCTGAAGCCGGTCCGGGCCGATGCCGCGGCCTTCCCCGAGCTGGCCGTGGTCACCGGGAGCGCCGCCGCTGCCACCCGCGCCGCCGTTGAGATGCTGGGCGGCATGTCCGCGTTCGTGAAGAAGGGCGACAAGGTGGTGATCAAGCCCAACATGAGCTTTGCCCGGGGTATTGAGAGCGCCACGAACACGAGCCCCGAGGTGGTGCGTGAGCTGGTGCTCCTGTGCAGGGCTGTGGGCGCCTCGAAGGTGCGGGTCCTCGACCACCCCTTGCGTCCCAACGACCTCTGCGTCAAGGACATCCGCGACGCCTGCGGTCCCATCTCGAACGACATGGTCTATGCCCTGGAGGAGGAGTCCTTCTATCGCGAGGTGAGGGTGCCCGGCGCAAAGACCCTGCGCAAGACCGACGTCATGAAGGACGTGCTCGAAGCGGACGTCCTCATCGCAGCCCCGGTGGCCAAGTCCCACGGCAGCACGGGCGTGTCCCTGTCCCTGAAGGGCATGATGGGCCTCGTGTACGACCGGGGCGTCATGCACTACCTCCACGACCTGAGCACCGCGGTGGTGGACCTGGCTTCCCTGCTGAAACCGAAGCTCGTGGTGGTCGACGGCAGCAGGGTCCTCACCACCAAGGGCCCCGGGGGCCCGGGCAAGGTCGTCCGGTACGACACCATCATCGCGTCGCGGGACATGGTGGCCGCGGATGCCCAGGCCGTGGCCATGTTCGAGTGGTACGGCCGGCGCATGGAGCCGAGGCAGGTCAAGCACATCAGGCTCGCCCACGAGCGCGGCCTGGGGCGCATGGACCTCGAGGCGCTGACCATCGGGAAGAAACGCGTCTGATGAAGCCTACTGGCCCGGCACAGAAGGTATCGGACCGGTTTCCGGCAAGGGGCCATAGGTGACCCGGAGAAGGTTTCCCCGGATCGGGAGGGCACTTATCCAGGGGGTGAGCCTCGCCCTCTTTCTCGTCCTGCTCGCCCTTTCGCCGGGCGCGCTCATGGAGCACGTCCGGCCCGACCTGTTCCTGCGCATGGACCCGCTGGTCCTCCTCGGGTCCCTGGCAGGTGGCAACGCCACTCTGACCCTGCTTCTGCCGGGGCTTATGGTGATCCTGCTCACCCTCGTGCTGGGTAGGTTCTTCTGCTCCACCCTGTGCCCCCTGGGCACGACGATCGACCTGACGGACCGGCTCTTCCGGAGGCTCAGGAAGAGGCTCAAGGGCCGCGTGCCCGGAAGGGCGCGGGCGTGGAAGTACCTGGTGCTCTCCTTCGCGGCGGGCTCGGTCCTGGCAGGGTCGTCCCTCTTTCTCATGGTCTCTCCCGTGAGTCTCGCCACCCGGTTCTACGGCCTCGTGCTCTACCCGGTCCTCGCCTCGGGGTTGAACCTCGGTGCGGGGCTGGTGAGGCAGGCGGGCGACCTGCTGGGGATCGGGGCCTTCGCGTACCTCTCTGTGCCCGTTCCTAAATATTCGCTTGCCTGGGCAACCCTGGGGCTGGTGGTCCCGATCCTGGCCCTGGGCCTGGTGGTCCCGCGGTTCTGGTGCCGCTGTCTCTGCCCGGGCGGCGCCCTGTTCGCCCTGCTGTCGCTGGGCCGAAGCCTGAAGAGGGAGGTGTCGGGCGCCTGCACGGACTGCAGCGCCTGCCGCAGGGCCTGCCCCATGGGCGCCGTGGGGCAGGACCCGAGGGATGCGAGTACTGCCGAATGCATCGTGTGCCGGAAGTGCGCGCAATCCTGTCCCCGGGAGGCCGTGACCTTCCGCCTCCGGAAGCCATTGGCTCCCTTCGGGGGTTCAGGGACCGGGCGGAATAATCCCCCAGGGGAACCTGGCGTTCAGGGAAGGGGAGGTGGTTTCTTCCGATCCACCTGCCCGGATGGTCCCTCGGGCTTCTCGAAGGGCCGCAGGACACTGGTGCTGTCCGGCGTCTTCGGGGCCGGGGGGGCTGCGGTGGGTTTCGCGCTGCCCGGGTCCTCCTCTGCCGGGTCTGCGGCCGGCCCCCCTATCCGGCCCCCGGGCGCCCTGCCGGAAACGGATTTCCTCGCGGGCTGCGTGCGGTGCGGGGCGTGCATGCGGGCCTGCCCCACGAACACCCTGCAGCCCTCGAGCCTGACCGGCGGGTTGGCAAGGTTCTTCAGCCCGGTGGTGGTGCCCCGCACCGGCCCCTGCGAGCCCGGGTGCACGCGCTGCGGCCGGGCCTGTCCCACGGGCGCCATCAGGGAGCTCCCGGCCCACGAGAAGGTCTGGGCCAAGATCGGGACCGCGCTCATCGTCAGGCACCTGTGCCTTGCCTGGGACAAGGACAAGGAGTGTCTCGTGTGCGACGAGGTGTGCCCCTTCGGGGCCATCGACCTCAGGCGCGCCGAAGGGGTCAAAGTCAGCGTGCCTTTTGTGGACGCCAGCCGCTGCAACGGGTGCGGGTTCTGCGAGTACTACTGCCCCGTGGCAGGGCCTTCGGCCGTGATCGTGGAGCCGAAGGGCGCTCTGCGGATGGCGGAAGGCTCGTACATCAGGGCCGGAAGGGCCGCGGGCCTGAGGTTCGAGGTGGAGGGTCCGTCCCGGGCACCCGGGGAGGTCTCTCTTCCCGAGGGAAGCCTGCCCCCGGGGTTCGAGGAGTGACCTTGTTTTTAAGCCCGAGGGCTCTATAAGAATGCTTGTGACGGCCCTGCCCCCAGGCGCAGGGCTCAGCCAGGAGGGAGGATGAGGGCCGAGGTCGACCAGATCAGGTGCGGCACTATAGGGGTCTGCGTGAAGATCTGCCCGCAGGTCTTCCGCTTCCACCCGGGCAACAAGAAGGCCTACGTTCAGATGGACGTGGTTCCCCCCGAGTACGAGGCCAAGACGCTCGAGGCCGCGGAAAAGTGCCCGAACCGCGCCATCATAATCACCTTCTGAATTCCCGACCTTATCTTCGGTCCTGGAAAAAACCCCTTTGGGCTTGCTTCAAGGCCCCTCTTCGGGCTAATACAATAGTACCCGGTTGCCGAAGAATACCCTATGCAGCTCTGAGTTTCACCGGAAGAGGTAGCAGCGATGATCACATCCATCAGACATTTCATCGGTTTCTGTCTGTTCTCCCTGCTCGTCATGACCGGTTGCGCACAACTCCAGAAGGAGGAAGCCGCCACTCCCCACATCTCCAACGCGGCGCCCGTGCTGCTGCCCGGGACCGCCTCCGAGATGACCACGCCAGGCTTCTGGATCGGGATCCACCCCGACCCCGACCGGGTCGTCATCCCTGTGAACGAAATCGAGGGCTTCAACAGGTCCATCCGGACCGAGACCAGGATGGTCCAGGACATCACCGCGTACCCCGCGACGGTCAGGGGCGCCGTGGTGGCCGACATGCTCAGGAACAGCCTGAGGCACCTCTCCACCAGGAAATATGTCCGGCAGGACGGCAGCCTCGCCGACAAGGGGTTTTTCAAAGACATCGAGGAGCAGATGGCCCTGTCCTCCATACCCCAGCGGGTGAACGTCCGGCTCGCGTTCGTCACCGCCTACACGCCGCAGCGCCTGCTGCCCACAGGCACTGAGCTGTATTCGAATATCAAGAGCATCTACATCGACCGGCTCCAGAACAGCTCCCTGGACATCGGGACGCCGCTTGCGGTGATCCATGCCAGCAGGGACGGTAAATGGCTCTACGCCATCTCCCCCTTGAGCGAGGGCTGGATGAGGGCCGAGCACGCAGGGTTCGTGAGCCGCGAGGAGATGGCCGGGTACCTCAAAGCCGAACCCTTCGTAGTCACCACCGGGACCAAGACCGACCTGTTCCTGGACGACGGCATGAGGCAGTATCACGGGTACGTGAAGATGGGCCGCCGCTTCCCCACGAAGGATGCCGGGGAGGAAGACCCGTACCTCATCACCATCCCCTTCCGGAAGGATGACGGGAGCTGCGGGTTCAGGGATGCCTACGTCTCGGGCAGGGACGTGAGCCTGGGCTACCTCGAATACACCCCCCGCACCATCATCCTCCAGGCGTTCAAGCTCCTCCACGCGCCCTACGGCTGGGGCGACATGTACGGCGAGCAGGACTGCTCGCGGTTCATCGAGAAGATCTTCGCCACGGTGGGCATCCAGCTCCCGAGGAATTCCCTCCAGCAGGCCAAGGTGGGCAGGCTCATCGCGAAGTTCAACAGCGCGGTGTCCGACGAGCAGCGCCTGAGCGTTCTCCAGGACAATTCCTGCGCCGGGATCAGCATCCTCCACATGAACGGGCACATCATGCTCTTCCTGGGCAGCGTGGGCGGCAACCCGTACGCCATCCACGACATGCAGGCATACTTCGAGCCCACCCCGGAGGGCGACCGCCAGCGGGTGGTGAACCGCGTGGTGGTCTCCGACCTGCGCCTGGGCGAAGGCACCAGGACCGGCCCCTACCTGAAGCGCCTGGTCACGGTCAGGGCCTTGGAGAAGAAGTCGATATAGGACTAGCGAACCGCACGGGCATCCCGGAAAACCCCCTCTCACCCCTGCCTTCATCGGGGTCGGTATCGGTATCGGGGTCGAAAGGAATATATCAGGATCGACCCCGATACCGACCCCGAGCGCAGTGTGCTCCTTCGCCTCGCAGGCACAGGAAGAACGCAAGCAGCCCTGCCCATGCCGGGAATGCCGGGAACATCCCCTCGGGGGTGCCGTCTCTGAAAAGTACTTTATTAATTCATAAATGAGAGTTATCAGAGGAATCATATGGCGACCATCGTTCACATAACCGAAACGGCCTTCCTGTCCATCCTCGTGTCGGCCATAGAGGCCTTCCCGTCGAAGTACGAGGGCAGAAAGAAGCCGAGGAAGTCGTTTCCGGAGGGGGAGGTGTACGGGCTGCTGTTCGGACAGAGCATCTGCAAGAAAAGCAACGACGTCTACCACGCCAGCATCGCCATCCCCATGCAGATACTCTCGGACAGGACCCCTGCCCTGGTGCACCCCTCTTCAAGGCATTTCGAGAGGATCAGGACAGTGATCCAGGCGTATCCGATGTACCAGTTCCTGGGCACGTTCCACAGCCATCCCTACCGCAAGGACGAGTACAGGGGCATAGATTCGTCGGACTGTACGCCGGTGGACGAGGAGTCCGCCATCAGCGCCGCCTCCTCGCTGGGCTACGAGATCCTCGAGGTCATCATCGGGCTCACCTGCCTCGACAAGGCCATGAAGAAGGAGCCTGACAGCCGGTGGTCCTGCATCCAGAACTATTGCGGGCGGTACAAGTACTCGCTGGCAGCCTATGCAACCAGCACGGCCGAACAGAGGCTCCGCGAGGTCGACAACCTCATCTGCCCCTTCGCCGCCGGCATCGGAAACTATGACCTCGACTGAAAAATCGATTGTTCATGGCAGCCGACGCCACGGCAAGGGACAATGATTTCAAGGGAAGGATGGGGGGCAGGTCTTGCATTCCTGCGTTCTACGGCAGAATGTAACAGTACAAGACCTGACGCCCATTATGCGCTAGGAAACCATACATCAGGAGAACCACTGCATGCAGCTTCCGTTCACTGTCGATGAATTCTTTGGGATATTCCGCGCATACAATGAAACCTTGTGGCCGGTCCAGATTGTTCTGTTCGGGCTTGCGCTCGCGGCTTTCGCTCTGGTGCTCAAACCACGGCGCCCCTCCGGTGTCGGGATCTCGGTCATTCTCGCCTTTCTGTGGGCATGGATCGCGCTTGTGTACCATCTGGGATTCTTTGCGCGCATCAATCCGCTGGCCCATGTGTTCTCAGCCGTGTCGCTGGTGGGAGCGCTCATTTTTGTGTGGCAGGGGGTCATACGCCGTCGGCTCCGGTTTGCCTGGGGTGGCGGCATTCGCGCACTCGCGGGCTCCGGTCTCATCGTTTTCGCGCTTATCCTGTATCCGCTCTGGTCCCGGTATGGAGGCCATGCCTATCCGGATATGCCTACGTTCGGGCTTCCCTGTCCCACCACCATATTCACGATCGGCCTGCTTGCCTTCCTCGTGCCCCCATATCCGCGCAGCCCTTTTATCGTCCCGGTTCTGTGGTGCCTGGTTGGGACGCAGGCCGCGTTCCTCCTGGGGGTGCACCAGGACCTGGGCCTCGTTGTCGCTGGAACGGCCGGCATCGTACTGTCAGTCCGATCGAAGACGTCATCGCTATAAGCGGGAGCTGTATCGCGAAACAGCCTGTGAGTAATATCGAATAATTTACAACGGTCCGCTTTCATGCAGGACATCAACGGTTCTTCCGGTAATGGCCTGGATTGTGTCCTGTCCTGGGGTAGTGTCAACAATCTTTCGCGCTTTTGATTCAGGTCCCTCGTCTTCGGAGTATTTCCTCCTTCGTCAGCCTGCTCATCATGCAGAGGAACCGGAGGGGGCCCATGGAGTTCCCGGAGGTTCGAGTAAGAAAGCCGGGCAGGATGTAAGCGCCCGGCTTTTTATCAAAACAAAAACTTGATGAGAGATGCGGCAGTTTCATGCAAACAAGCTTATAATTGGTAGAGCCGAAGGTGCATGCGAAACAGGTGGCTCCCCCAACTGAGAGAGAACATATGCTTTCGACAGCTTTGGTGTTTCCTGAGCAAAGTCTGCTGCCCGGTATTGCCACTACAGGAAAAGGCGTACCGTAAACCCGTTTATGAGGCTTCGCCGCTGCAGTACCAGGTGCGCAATCAAGCGCCTGCCTTGCTCTTCTCTTCGATAGCGCCTTGAGCCTGATTGTCCATATGGTTGTCGGACAGTGATGACTTGAGCTCCCTGATGCCGGCCCCCAGGGATCTGCCCACCTCGGGAAGCTTCCCGGCACCGAAGATTATCATAACGATCACAAGAATGATGATCAGTTCCGTCATGCCGATTCCACCCAACATAACCTGTCTCCTTTATGTTGCTTCGCTCATGTTTCATGCCCGTGTTCCGGAACATCCCGAACCTTACAGGGCATGACAGGACGAGCATTCCAGCTTCGTCTTCCCTCCCTGGTGAACCGAGTGGATGTTTGTCGAGAAGCTCGTCGCTTCGTTTTTTGCCGGGTCCGGGGCATGGCAGGTCAGGCAGGCCGCGGCCTTGCCGACATCCGGATGCTTCCCGGGCATTATTTTACCGTAGTCCTGGTGACAGACGCCGCACGAATCGGCCTTGAGCGGCGGACCGCCGGCGGTGACGGCGACGCTGAGCACGACGCTGACCAGGATGATCCCGCATGCCAGAAGGATTGGTTTTCTCCATGTCTTCATATCACTTGCGCCCCTTCGCTGCAGCCGGGGCGGGCGCCCCGGCTTTCATGTGCTGATCCTGCTCAGAAGTCGACCTGCCATTTGGCGCCGATATATCTGGTGCTCTTCTTCTCGTCGTCTCCGAAGGAATTGTCTCCATAATCGAGCACGCCCACCTCGGGCACTATGAAGAACGCTCCGTACACCGGGACAACCGCATTGAGGTAGTAGGACATGACGGTATTCTTGCCGTCACTGTACGTGCCCACCGGGTCCTCCAGCTGCGAGTAGGCATAACCGAAACCAGCCTCGACAGTGCACGCGCCGACCTTTGAGCCAACGACGAGATGGGTGCCTACGTTCGTTTCATTCACCACGCTGCCCGCTGCGTCAAACTGTGCGCCCACTGCGTCCTGCTGGATGATGCCGAAGTTCTTGCCGTTCTGCGCATAGTAGACCTGGGCCTTGACATATGCCGGGTCAAGCTTGAGGCCGCCGCCGACGCCTGCCACCCAGCAGTTTACGGTCTCATCGCCGTAGTTGACGCCGCTCAACGTGACGTCCTGGACTTTGAACGAGAAGGCCCCGCCGAATACATCGGCGAAGAATCGAGCCTGGTCGATGTGGTAGCCGACCTCGATCTTCGGCATGAGCACGTCCACGTCTCCGCTGTTGCCCGTACCGGTGGCGGCATTCAGCGCGGAAGAGCTTTTATCCCTGATCAGGGCGATCTCCAGGCCCTTTACCTTCAGCTTGACCTGGGGAAGCCTGGTTTCGAAAATCGCGCCCCACCCGCAGAGGTCGAGATCGTCAACGACCACCTGGTTGCTGTAGAACATGTTTCCGAATATCGGGTTGTTCTGGCCCACGAGCAGCGAGCCCCACCCCATATCATAGACGCCGTAGAGCTTCCTGGTGATCACGGAATTATCGTCATCCAGACCGAGCTCATACAGGCCGATGAGCTTGTCCCTTGTGAACGTCGCGCCTATTCTCGAATTCGACTGGAGATCCGCTTTGAAGCTTCTATCGTCCATACCGGGACCGGTGTCCATGTCATTGTAGAACGTCCCCATCCGCATGCTGCCATAGAACTTGATGCCTCCGAACGTTTTTTCCAGATCGGTGACACGCTCCTCCAGAGTTCTGTCTTCCGCGAAAACCGGCACGGAAAAGAGCAGCACCGCTCCAACCAGGACCAGATAGACCACGAGATGTCTCTTCATGTTGTTTTCTCCTCGATGTATTGAAATTACCGATTCCTTCAGCCAGGCCCGACACTGTCCCGGGCAATTCCCGGCTCCAGAGATCATCAGCAGGATTGGCGTGATGATGAGCTGTTCCGGTGTCCTTGCTCCAGGCATGATGCACCTCTTCTTCGAAGTTCGAGCGGGCCGGGCCCCATGCTGAAGCCCGGCCCGCTCCGTGGGATTACCCACGTCCATCATGAAAGACAGTTTTGTATTGTCGGGACTGCCTGCAGCTCCTTCTTGCCGGCCTGCCGCACTAGTGCTTCAGTCCCCTTTTCTCCGCTTCCGCTCGCAGCTCCTTGAACAGCTCCACATGCTTGATCTCGCTGGCTGGGCAGTTCTTGTCGCACTGACCGCAGAGGATGCAGTTGTAGAGACCGTTCTGCACCGCCTCCAGCACCCTGTCGCCCTCGTCGTTCGGGTCGAAGTGGCGCAGGCCGATGGCGCGCATGCCTGCCGGACCGATGTACTTCTCCGGATCGGACATGTCATTGAGAACAGGGCAGCCGGCATTGCACGAAAGGCAGCGGCAGCACCACTCGAGGTCGTCCAGCTTCTGCTTCACCACGGGGTCGAAGTCCTTCTGCAGGTCCTTGGGCTCCAGAGGCTTCGATCTGATCCTCCTCTCGATGTTCGAGATTCTGTCCTGCATCTCGGTCCTGTCCACGATGAGGTCACGCTCCACCGGGCTGCCTTTCTGCGGCTCGACGGTAATGTCCGTGCCCTTCTCGATAGGGGTGAAGCAGGCCATGACAGGCTTGCCGTTCACCATCACGCCGCACCGCCCGCATACCCTTCCGCCGTGGCAGCTGTAGTCGAAGGCGATGGGGTCGAAGTTCTCGTACACGTACATGAGCGCTTCCAGCACGGTCATGTTCTTCTTCCAGGGAACATCGAACGTCTTGTAGTAGGGTTTGGCGTCCTTTGCCGGGTTGAATTTCTGAATTTTGACTTTCATCGGCTATACCTCCTTCGCATATTCTTTCTTCCAGCCGGTTTTCAGCATCTTCTTGATCTGCTCGGGAGATAATTCCGAGGTGACGATCGGTGTCTTGGTGAGCTTCATGCCGCTATTGGTCTTTTTTATGACGATGTTGCACAGCCAGTTCTCATCATCCCGCTGGGGATAGTCGCTCCGGTAGTGGGAGCCCCTGGTCTCTGTCCTCATGAGCGTCGCCTTGCAGCACGCCTCGGCGACATCGATCATGTTGTAGTTCTCTATGGCCTGCTTCCATTCGATGTTGTACTGCTGCACGTTGTCACGCAGAGCCATTCTCGGGAGGTCGTTCTTCCTGATGCGCTCGAGCTCCCTGATGGACTGCTCGATGGCAGAGCCCTTCCTGATCGGACCCAGGGCTTTGAAACATGCCCTCTGGATCGCGTGTCTCACATCATGAACGGTGAGCGGATTGGATGGCTTCCTGGTCCGGAGCGCATGGATGCGTGCATACTCCTCGTTCACCTGCTTCCAGTCGATGCTCTTCAGCTCGGGGGCCTTCTTGGCGAGCTTGGCCGCGTTTCTGCCGGACACTTTGCCGCCGATGATCGGACCCTGGCAGGTGTGGTTGATGCGCGCGCCCCTGACTCCGCCGCCCACGGGGTAGAAGATGCCCTTGAGGTCGCTCTCGAAGTTCTCGTCGACCACGGGATGCCCATGGTTTTCAGCCCACTCGATGGCAACCTCGAGCAGCTGGTTCCTGACGTCGATGCCGAACTTCTCTCTGAACGGCACGATGTTGCGGGAGTAGTGGACCCTCATGGTCTTGATGATCTCCTCGCCGGCGCGCAGGTCGAGGTACACCCCGCCGTTGGGGCTGCCTTTGCCCTGCTCGATCCTCTTGGCGATCTCACGGATGAACTTGCCCCTGGTCATCTCGGCCTCGGGGATGTCCTTCATCCAGTAGACCCCGTCCTTGTCGCACACGTAGTGGTAGGCGCCCTGTGCGTCGGCGCCGATGCCGCCGTTATAGCTGCATGAAAGCCCCGAGGGCTCGATGCTGATGAGATCGTTCTCCCAGAACTCCATGTCCTGCAGCCTGCAGCCGTGCCGGTAGGCGATGGCATCCAGGTCGCCCGTGCAGTCGGGGCTGTGGATGGACTGGGGAGCAACGGTGTTCCAGCCGTAGATCCACGGATAGGGGCCCGCGGCCGCAACCACCGCCTTCGCCCTGAAGACGCGGAAGGTGCCGGTGGGCAGATAGATGCCCATGGCGCCGATGCACCGTCCGTCCTGGACCAGGAACTCGGTGATCATGGTCTTGTCCATGACCTTCAGGCCGTAGCCCTTGGCCACGTCCATGTCGTGCCTGGGGAAGTAGTCCTCGAACATGTTCCCGTAGGCCGCGTTCAGGACCCAGAACTTGCCGTCGGGATGCCTTCTGAAGACCGAGGTGCCGCGCTGGCCGAGCAGTGCGAGCAGGTTCTCGCTCGCCCATTCCTCGTGAAGCGTCTTTCCCACCTTCTGGTTGATCATGCCCTCGGAGTTGTAGATGTTGTACCTGAAGGCCCGTGCGACGTCGTCGATCCATCCGGTGATAACGGCCCAGTTCATGCCGCCGCCGCCGGACTGCCTGAACGGACCCTTGTCCACCATCATCACGTTGACCCCTTCGCCGAAGGCCTGAAGCGCTGCGGTGGTCGCCGCTATCCCTCCGCCGATGACGAGGACGTCGGTGTTGTACACCTCGTAGGCAGGTTCACCAGCCGATGTCTTCCCGCCGGTTGTTTTGGCGACAGCCTCGGTGGCCACCGGAGGCAGAGTGGACATCAGGGCCGCACCGCCGGCGAGCAAGCCCGCCCCTTTCAAGAAATTGCGACGCGAGTTCAGTTTCTCGTCTTTTTCACTCATGCTGCTTACCCTCCTGCTGCAGTTTTTTTTCAGTTGCTTGTTCGCTTTCCTGTACGCTCCCCTGTGCAGAGCCGTTCAGGGCCGCAATCCTTTACCAAGGAGGACAGGCATGTTCCTTCTTTGGCCTCGAGATGCGGCGTACCAACATCTGCCATTGTTTGAGCAACAAGCTTGCCATGTTAATAAACCAGTTATATCAATATGATATATGGTATACCCCAGGGGCGGCTCCCAAATATTGCAGCGCGGGTGAAATATGTGGTAGATGATTCATGAAAGTGTCATATGGTTCATCAGAGGGATCACAGGTACCTCATCATGAAAGGGGGCATCACGATGGCGGATATGAGCACGTTCTTTCGCGAGGCCACCCTGCGCATATGCGGAAGCCTGGATATCGAGTCCGTGGCAGAGGACTGCCTTGAGTATCTCAAGGATTACATCCCGCTGGATGGGATCCTGATCACTCACTACGACGAGAAGAACAGCTGTCTCATCTACCTTGCCGCTGCAACGAGGATCCCTCTGAACCTGAACGGCAACAAGGTTATCCAGATCCCCCAGGACTTAACTGATTGGTATGTTCGGAACAAATCGAGTCTCGCCGAGCCCGTTCACATATTCAACGAGCCGGAAAAACCCCCGCTGCACATGGAGGCGTGGAAATCCCTGGGCCTCCTGAACACGTCGAGTCTGCTGCTCAGGGTGACGTTCATGGGCAAGAGGTTGGGACAGATCGATTTCTTCTGCATGGGGCGGGACAGGTATACCAGCGAGCATGCAGACCTCATCAGCCAGCTTTACCGTCCCTTTTCCATCGCCCTGGCGAACGCCCTGCAGTACCGGGAGATCGTCAACATCAAGGAGCTGCTGTCGGAAGACAACCGGTCCTTGAGAAACGCGCTGCACGGGACGAACGGCACCAAGATCATCGGCGCGCACGGTGGTCTCAAGGACGTCATGAATGCGGTGGAGCAGGTGGCTTCGCTGGAAAGCAGCGTGCTTCTTCTTGGAGAAACGGGGGTGGGCAAGGAGGTCATCGCCCACTCCATCCATAATTCATCGCCGCGCAGAGACGGGCCCTTTATCGCAGTCAACTGCGGGGCCATCCCCGAGGGGCTCATCAACACCGAGATGTTCGGCCATGAGAAAGGCGCTTTTTCCGGGGCCCTGAACAGGAAACCCGGGACCTTCGAGCTTGCCCATGGAGGCACGATCTTCCTTGACGAAGTCGGGGACCTGCCTGCCCATGCGCAGGCGGCCCTCCTGAGAGTGCTTCAGGAAAAGGAGTTCTGGCGCGTGGGGGGAACGAAGCCGGTAAAGGCGGACGTGCGGGTCATCGCCGCGACGAACAGGGACCTGGAAGAGCTGGTGGGCAAGGGAACGTTCAGGCAGGATCTCCTGTTCAGGCTGAGCGTGTTCCCCATCGTCATACCGCCGCTCAGGGAGCGGGAATCAGACATCCCGGAGCTGGTTCACCACTTCATCGAGAAAAAGTCCCGTGAAATGAATTTAAGGAGCGTCCCGCTCATTCTCGCAGGAACCATCGAGCAGCTCATGTCATATGACTGGCCGGGAAACGTCCGTGAGCTGGAGAATATCGTGGAGCGCGCCCTGATCAGGAGGCGGGTCCTTGATCCGATGCGGCCCCTCGGTTTTGAGGATTTCTTTTCGGAAATCCCATCCCCCGTGTGCTCGTTGAGAGCCCGGCCAGCCGAAGAGATTGGAGCCGGACCTTCCCTGGACGATGCAATGAGGGAGCATATCCGGAAAACGCTCAAAAAGGCGGGAGGGAAGGTTCAGGGGCCGGGTGGTGCCGCGGACCTGCTCGGGATCAAACCGAATACCTTAAGGCACCGGATGCGCAAGTTAGGGATACCGTTCGGGAAGAATGCCTGATCACCCATCAAGCCACCTCTCCCCAACAGAATGAAAATATACTGATCTGGGCATCTTTGTCCCGGCCATGATGTAGGCCTGCCCCTGTAAAGCATGGCGCCGTCAGTCCTGAACACGGCTCAACCTGCCGAGAACACTGGTCATGTTCATGAGAACTTTAAATCCGCCGGGCAGGCGTTACCATTACCTCTCATAGGGCACATTCGGCTTGCCCGGGACCGATTCAGGGTCTGTCCCGCTGCCCGTTGGAGAGGCGGTTTCATTTGATCAGAAGTATCCAGTCACTCAGGGCTGTGGCGGCTCTTTGCGTCGTGCTCCTCACGAGCGGCGGCTGGTTTGCGCACGAATACCCCGGTGCGTACGCAAACCCCTTCGCGTACGGCAACGGCGGGGTCGACCTGTTCTTCATCATCAGCGGCTTCATCATGCTGCACTCGATCCACGCGGCCCCTGCCATGGGCGCCCGGCTGTTCATGGCCCGCAGGATCGTCAGGATCGTGCCGCTGTACTGGGTCGCCACGACGTTCTTCCTCGCCCTGGCGCTGCTCTTCCCCTCCATGTTCAGGCAGTACGTCTTCGAACCCTGGCACGCCCTCCGGTCGTACCTTTTCGTCCCCCAGGACAGCCTGCCCGTGATCAGGACGGGGTGGACGCTCGTCTACGAGATGTACTTCTACGTGCTCCTTACGGCCTTCCTGGCCGCCGGGCTCAGAGCGAGGCTATACTGGGTGGCCGCCTTCCTCTCGGCCTCTTCGCTCGTCGGGTTGATCTGGCCCGAGTACCTGGTCTACCCGGTGTTCAACCTGCTCGCCTCAGAGCTGCTCCTCGAGTTCGTCATGGGTATGCTCCTGTTTTCCGCCTTCCGAAGAGGCTTCCGGGTCGGCGTTCCCGCAGCGGCCGGGCTCGTGGCGGCAGGAATGTTCCTGTTCCCCGTACTGGACGGCTCCACGAGGCTGCTGAGCCTGGGGATTCCCATGGCCCTGATCTTCAGCGGGGTGGTCCTCTGCCGCAGGGAGATGCTGAACTTCAGGGCGCTCCACGTCCTGGGCGATGCGTCCTATTCCCTCTACCTCATCCAGGTCCTCGCTGTCCCTGCCTGCGGGAAGGTCGTGCGGATGCTGCCCATCGACACGTACGCCCTCGCGATCCCCCTCACGGCGTTCTACCTTGCCGCCGCCGTCGCCGCGGCTCTCGTCCTGCACTTCACCCTGGAGCGCCCCCTGACGGACTTCCTGAAGGAAAGGCTGCGGAAGGGCAGGGCTGCCACGTTCTCCCCATCCCATGAAAACAACGTCCCTTCTCCCCTTGTAAGAGAGGGACAGGGAGAGGGGTAAGGGCTGCAGTAGCTACAGGGGACGTCCATCAGTAGTTCACTCGTTATTCATGAACCGGTTTGCATATGGACGTCCTTCTCGATCTTCATCGGGGTCGGGGTCGGTATCGGGGTCGATCCCCATATATTCCTTTCGACCCCGATGCCGACCTCGATGAAGGCGGGGTAAAACGTAAGCCAGGTGTCATGAGATGATTCCCATGCAGTGAGGAGAGCGTAAGCGCCCCTGTCCCTCCCCCGTGCCGGGGGCAGGGGGTCGGGTTGGCACGTGTGGAGGAGAGCTGAGCAGCCCTTCTCCCCGATCGTCCTCAAATCAGCCGTAGCACGTCCGGTTGATGATGATCTTCTTGAGGTCGTCGGAGAGGTCGTTGAAGTAGGAGCAGTAGCCGGCCACGCGGACCAGGAGGTGGGGGTACTTCTCCGGGTGGTGGTAGGCGTCGAGGAGGATCTCGCGGTTGATGACGTTGGGCTGGAACTGCATGCCGCCCTTCATGAAGAAGGTCTTGAAGATGGCCGCCAGTTTCTTCACCCCCTCGGAGCCCGGAAACAGGGCCGAGTCGATGGTGAAGGTAACCGTGGTGCCGTTGGGCGCGTAGGAAGCGTAGTCGACCCCGGCCACGGCGTTTAAGGACGATGTCAGGTCTCCGGCCTGCATGCCGTAGTGGGGCGTGATGCTGTTGGCGAGCGGCGCGCCCGCGAGCCTGCCCGAGGGCAGGGCGGGCGTCTTCTTCCCGTACACGTCGTTCACGTTCAGGGCGTAGTAACCGGCGGTGTAGATGCCGTTTCGGGGGCAGCCCTTCACCGATCGAAGCGCGTTTACGTAGATGTTCAGGGTCCGGTTCACCCACTGCACCGCCTCGCGGGAGTCGTCCTGGCCGAACTTGGGCACCCCGAGCAGGGCCTCCCGGACGCGCTGCCCCTGCTCGCCCGTGAAGTCGCCCTCGAGGGCCTCGATGACCTCGTGCATGGTGAAGAGCTTCTGCCTGAACACCACCTCGTCCAGGGCGAAGAGCGAGTCCGCCACGTCCGTGATGCCCACGGCCTGGATGCCGCTGCTGTTGATGGTGGCTCCGCCTTCGCACACGTCCCTGCCCCTGGCGATGCACCCCGGGAAGAGTGTGGAAGCGAGCGGTGTGGTGAAGTCCTTCCGGATGGCCTCTTCGATCTTCTGGTGGTCGGACAGGATGGCCGCGGTGAGGTCGTTCAGGCGCTTCTGGAAGCGCTCGATGAGCACGTCCATGCTCGCGGTCGGGTCGAGGCGCGACGCCCGCTTCCTCCTGAACCACTTCCGCGCCGCGGTGTACTTCGCGAGCACGAACCGCGAGACTTTGTCGTCCCGCCTGCAGTTGTACTCGAAGAACTTTGTGGTCACCTTCTCCAGCCCGTCGAGGAAGCCGAAGTTCCAGAGGTCGTCCTCCTCGCCCCTGAGGGCCTGGAGAAAGGGCAGGACCACGTTTACGTTGGCGCAGTCGGTGTTGCCGTAGTGGTCGTCCGAGGCGTTGGGCTCCACGCACCCGATCACCGCGTAGTTCCTCAGGTCCTCAACGGGCGTGTCCGGGTAGTGCCGTGCCATGGTGTCTAGGTAGACCTCGTCGTTGTACAGGGCCGGCATGGGCGCACCGCCCAGGTACACCTCGGCAAGCCGCTCGAGGTACTCGGGCGGGCTGTTCCGGTGGATGCGCGCCGTCATGTTGCAGGCATAGGGCTGCAGCTCGCAGATGTCGAGGAGCATGTACGTCACGTCGTTCGTCCCGTCGGTGCCGTCCGGTCTCAGGCCCCCTGCGGTCACGGCCTGGTCCGTGGACATGGTCTCGAAGAGCCTGCCGATCCGCAGGTAGGTGTCGCCGTCGTTCACGAGGATGGCCTCGTCCATCTTGAGGATGAACAGGGCAAGCAGCTCCTTGGCCTTCACGTAGTCGATGAGGCCGGCCCTGCAGTCGCTTTCGTAGTAGGGGTTCAGGACCTGGTCGAGGCGGCCGTGGGACACCGCGTTCTCGTACGACTCGATGCAGAGCGCGATCTGGAGGAAGAGCATGCTCTGGAGCGCCTCGTGGAAGGTGCGGGCTGGGTACCTCGGCACGTGCCTGCAGATCGCGGCCATGCCTTCGAGCTCCCTGCGGCGCTCCGGGTCCCGCTCCTGCCCGCTCAGCTCTGAAAGGGCGTCGGCGTAGCGCTCTGCAAAGGTTTCGAGGGCCTTGAGCGCGATGATCGCGCCCTCGTAGAAGGCCTGGCTGCCCTCGGACATGCCCTGCCTGGCGGCCTCGATCTCCGCGATGATCCCCGTGGTGCCCAGCCTCAGCATGCGCTCGTAGTTCACCGTGAAGTGGGCGATGGCCGCCATGTTGTTGTTGAACCCGGCCACGTTCTCCGAGGTACGGGCAACGGTGATCAGGAGCTTCCTGAACGTGTCGTTCACCTTCATCATGAGGGAGTGCCTGGCCCAGAAGGGCAGGGTGTTTTTAAAGAAGTCGATCCGGTCCTGCCAGGAGCACTTGAACGCCACCGGCGTCTGGCGGTGGATCTGGTGGAGGATGGAGGCGAAGAGCACGCCGTAGTGCTCCTCCCACACCTGGCCCCCCACCCGCTTCGACGTGAAGTTGCCCACGAGCAGCTCGTGGGGGTAGACGATCACGCTCTTGTTTCCCAGCACATGGGCGAGGCGCTCGGACCGGTGGATGGGTGTCGGCTTGCTGAAGCCGTTCTTCCGGTAGTACTCGGTCTTCAGCTTCGACACCTCGAAGCAGAGGTGGCGGTCGCTCTCCCGGATGGCCTTCCTGATCGCGTGGACGCGCGGGGTGAACACGGCCATGCGTCGGGAGGGGCAGAGCTCGGTGCACGAGGCCTCGATGCCGCACTCCGCGAAGGTTCCGGCAGCGGCCTGCAGGGCCGTAGAGCTCCTCTCGGGCGTGATGTTCAGGGGCTCGACGGCCAGGCTCAGGCGCCTGGCCTTGTCCTCGTACATGGCGTGGTACTTGAGGAGCTCGATGGAGGCGTGGCCCGAGGCCTTCAGGAAGCTTGCCGTGGCCCTGAGGTTGTCCCCGGTGTCGTTGAACCCGGGCACCACGGCCATGCGGAACCTGATGCCGGGGCGGATGGCCAGGAGCCTTTTAATGTTGTCCCGGATGAGCGAGCCGTCCTGCCCGGTGCACCGTTTGTGGAGCCCGGTGTCGCCCACGACCTTGAGGTCCACGAGGAAGAGGTCGATATATGGCGCTGCCGCCTCCACGTTCTTCCAGGGCGCGTGCAGGGAGGTCTCGGCGCTCACGTGGATGCCCTCGCCCTTCAGGGCCTTCAGGAAGGGGACCAGGGCCTCCGGGTCCTGGAGGAAGGGCTCGCCGCCGCTCAGCGTCACCCCGCCCCCGGTCTGAGCGTAGTATTCCCTGTCCCGGGAGACCACCTCCAGCAGGCTGTCGACGGAGTGATCGCCGTTCGGGGACCCGGGGCCGAAGGGCAGGGACTCGGGGTTCTGGCACCACGCGCACCGCAGGCCGCAGCCCTGGAAAAAGACCGTGGTGCGGATGCCGGGCCCGTCGTGGACGCAGGTGCGCTGGACCTTCAGGACCTTCAGCCGTGCTTCGTCCCCCCGGCCATCAAGGGGCATGTCCGCATCCAGCCTGCTTCTCTCCATACTCTCCATTCGGACCTCCTGTGCTCCATTGCAATGGTTCAATGACAGCTCCAGATAATAATAAGATAACCGGGAAAAGTGTCAACCAAGGAAGGGGAGCGGCGGCAGCATGCCGGTCAGTTTTCCTTACGGATGGGGCTTCCCCCTGGTGGGCTCAGATGTTTCCCTCTCTTCATCGGGGTCGGGGTCGGTATCGGTATCGGGGTCGAAAAAAATATCGGGATCGACCCCGACCCCGACCCCAACCCCAACTGCATCACGATGTATCGGGCGCTCCAACTCCCACCCACTGGAAAGACAGCCCGGCATCCCGCCTTGAACAAAGACACAGAACCTGATAAAAATGAAGCAATGCCAGTACTTATACCTGAAGGAGGGAAGATGGATCTCCGCCCTGTCTCCGTTCGTCTGCGCATCCTCGTTTTATTCATTCTCGTCGGCCTGGCGCCTGGCTGCGCCCATCTTGGGAAGGAAGACCCGGAGCCGGTCCGGCTTTCGATCCTCTTCTTCAACGACCTCCACGGCCACCTGAAGCCCTTCGAGGTCAAGGACGGCCAGGAGACCCGGGAGGTGGGCGGCATCGCCCGCATGGCTGCCCTCATCGACGGGATACGGGCGGAGAACCGGGCTGGGGGGGCTGAAACCGTTGTCCTCATGGCCGGCGACCTGCTCCAGGGCACGCCCATGTCCACGGTGTTCATGGGCGAGCCGGACGTGCTGTGCCTCAACGCCATGAAGCTCGACGCCTCGGCCGTGGGCAACCACGAGTTCGACTTCGGCCTGGACAATTTCCTGAAGCTCGAGCGCACGGCGGCCTTCCCCTTCCTGAGCGCGAACATCGTGCTCAAGGGCAAGGGGGACCCGCTCTGCCGGGCTTACCACACGGTCCCCCTCGACGGCGGCCTCGTGCTCACCGTCATCGGGGTCACCACCGAGGAGCTGCTCACCACCACCAGGGCCGACAACGTGGCCTCCCTGGAGGTGCTCGACCCCGTGGCCGCGGTGAAGGGGATCTACGACGGTGTGCAGGGCAAAGGGCCGGTGGTGGTGCTGTCCCACAGCCGCCACCAGACGGACCGGGACATCGCCCTGACCATGCCCGGCCTTGCCGCCATCATCGGCGGCCACGACCAGATCCTCCTGTCGCCCCACCGGCAGGTGGGCGCCGTGCCCGTGTTCCAGGCCTTCGAGAAGGGCCGCTACCTGGGCCGCATCGACTTCGAGGTGGACCGGAAGACAGGGGAGGCGAAGCTTGCGGGCAGCACCTACATCCCCATTGTGGCCGGCATGCCCGAGGACCCGCTGGTGGCGGCCATCGTGAAGGATTACGACCGGCGCCTGGGCGAGCAGTTCAAGGAGGTGATCGGCCGCTCGGAGAGCTTCCTGGACGGCGAGCGGGGCAGGATCCGCTACGAGGAGACGAGCCTGGGGAACTTCGTCACGGACATCATGCGCGCGCACACCGGCGCGCAGATCGCCTTCATGAACTCAGGGGGTCTGAGGGCAAGCATCAGACAGGGTCCGGTCACGGTGGAGGACGTCTTCAAGGCCGTGCCCTATCCCAACGAGCTCATGACCACGAAGCTCACGGGCAGGGAGATCGTGCAGATCCTGGAGCGCTCGGTGAAGGGCTCCAGGGGCGAGGAGGACGGGGGCTTCCTGCAGGTGTCGGGCATCTCGTTTACGGTTGCGCACGGGCAGCCCCGGGACGTCCGGGTGGGCGCGGCGCCCATCGATCCGGCCGCCCTCTACACCGTGGCCGTCCCGGACTTCCTGTCCACGGGCGGCGACGGCCACGTCGTGTTCAAGGGCAGGGAGTACGTGAAGACCGGCCTGCCGCTGCGTGAGCTCATCATCGACACCATCCGCCAGCGTGGGGTGATCCGGGCGAAGGAGGAAGGCCGCATCCTCAGGCCCGGGGAGAAGACGACCCTCAGGACGTTCTCCACCCCGTTCAAGTACGCCAGGGCTGTGGGCTTTCCGCGGGGCAGGCTCGAGCCGGGGGCTCAGGGAGCGGGGCTGATGTCCGTTTCCCGGCCCAGGCCCTCCAGCATGGCCGGGTCCCGGTCGTAGGGGTCCCTTCCGAAGGAGACGGCGCCCTCGTCGTCCACGGTCACGGTCGGGTACATGACCAGCACCGGGACGGGCTCCGGGAGGTTGAGCCTCCAGGTCATGCCGGTGTCCGCAGACTTCATGAGCCGCTCCGCGGTCCACCCGTTGTGGTTGTCCATGAGCCACGCGGCCAGCACGAAGGGCCGCTCGATCCTGATGCACCCCGAGCTCACCCTCCGGTCCTCCTGGTCGAACAGCCCCTTCTCCGGGGTGTCGTGCAGGTAGATGTAGTGCCTGTTGGGAAAGAAGATCTTGATGCGGCCCAGCGGATTGTGAGGGCCCGACCCCTGCACGAGCCGGTAGGGGAAGGGCTCCCCGGGGTACAGCGACCAGTCGATGGTGTCGGGGTGCACGGCACGGCCCTGCCTGTCAATGATGGTGATCCCGTGCGTGCTCAGGTAGAACGGGTCCTCAAGGTAGGCAGGGATGACGTCCTCGTCGCGTATGGTGGGGGGGATGGTCCAGGTGGGGTTGATCATCAGGTAGGTGATCTTCGACCTCAGCACCGGCGTGTCGCGGTAGGGCTGCCCCACCACCGCCCTTCCGGTCCACACGGTCCTGCCCCGCTTATGGAAATGGACCATGAACGCAGCTGCGTCCACCAGGACAAAGGTGTCGCCCAGGTCCTTGAGCACCCACCTGCACCGCTCGAGGTTGATCCGGATCTGGTCGATGCGGTCCTCCACCGGTACGTTCAGGGCCGCCAGGGTCTGCGGGCCCACGACGCCGTCCGGCTTGAGGGCGTGGAGCTCCTGAAAGCGCACGACGGCCCGATGGAGGCCTTTGTCGAAACGCATGGGGTCTGCCGCCTCCCCGAGCCCGGGGTATTCGGCCTCGATCCGTTTTCGGAGGGCCTTCACCCGGGGACCGGACGAGCCCATCCCCAGGGCCGCGCCGTCGTGCAGCTGCCCCCAGCCGCCCTCCGCACGGATGGCCCGGTACCTGGCGAGGGCCTGCTTCAGGCGCTCGTAGTACGGGTGGTGTATCCGCCACGATTCGATGGTCCGGTCGATGGACGCCGAGGCCAGGGCCTGCTCGAAAAAGGCTGCGGGGTCACGGCCGCCGAAGGTCCTCTTGTAGCTCCATTCGACCTGGTGAACGGCCGGGTCCTCCCTGCCGCACGTAGAGTCGCCCGAGAGCCGGATGAAGGCGTCCGTGAGGAGCAGGTCGAGGGAAGCGGCCCGGGACGGGTCGAACGGCCGGCCCGCGGCGTTTTCCTCGAGCGTGCTCCTGATCCATGCCAGGTGGTAGTCCTTGGGGTTGAGTCCTTCGTGGTACGACTCCTCGATGGCCCTGACGAGCCGGGCCACGCTTTCCGGCCTGGTCCAGACCGGGCGGTACCCCCTGCGCCCGTAGAGCTTCTGCAGGATGGGCCACGATGCGACCCGGCAGGAGCCCACGCTGAGCGCGCTGTCGGCCTCCATCGCCTCCAGCCTCTGGCACAGCGCCTCTGCCACCGGGTCGGCCTCTGCCCGGGGAAGCCCGCCCGGGAGGAGCAGGCTGCACAGCAGCAGGAGCGCGGCCAGGCTGCGGGGCGTGCGCACGGGGCCTACCAGTACCGCACCCGGCCGATGTCCACGTGCACGAACTCGGGTACGGGGTAGTACCCCACGCCCCCAGCCCGCAGGGACACGGCCGCCTTGTGCAGGGCCTTGAGGCTGTATCCCGGCAGGCGGATGTCGATGGCCTTTCCCTTCGTGTGGAGGCTCCTGCTGGACGCCGCGTGTCCGCGATTGATGAGGCCGGCGTTCGTGCGCGGGGACCGGTAGCCGGAGATGACGTGCAGCGTGTCCCGGGTCTCCAGGCGCGTCCTCAGCGCGTGGAGCAGGTCGAGCAGGGCGGGATCGATGGGCTTGACCTCCCCGGTGCGGAAGTCCCGCAGGATGCGGTTGATGTCCGAGAGCGCCTCGGGGATGTAGCGGCCCGCCGACCAGTACACGGTCCTGAGCGTCTCGCCGGTGTGCTGGTTGTAGAAGGAGAGCCAGCGCTCGTGCTGGCGGTACCTTCGCGCGGCCCCCATGAGGACCTGCGGGCACAGGCAGCCGCCCAGGGCCAGCATTCCGGTCCTGAGAAACTCGCGGCGGTTCATGGAGCCTGTCGACTGGTTTGCCTTCTGGGTTTTCGGTAAGCTTGTCCTTTTCACCTGCAAGAAAATATAGAACGGCCCCAGCGGCTGTCAACCCTCGCATGCATGACGGCCTCCAGGCGTTGTGGTGTATGCGTTCCCGTTCTATCCCAGCTCCTGGTGCAGGGACGACGCGGTGTTCGTCTGGACGTGGGCTATGGCGAGCGGCCTGCCGTACACCGCCTCGAAGGCCTCGCAGTGCTTTTCGATGCCCCAGAGCTCGAGCTGGCAGTCCTTCGAGGAGCACACCTCCAGGACGAAATCCCCCCGTTTGCCGTTCAGGAAGCGGGCGCTCTCCACGTTTCCGGCGTGGCTCCGGTCGAGGCTCTCGGCGATGCGCAGGAAGATGAACTGGCCCCTGACCGTGCCCTTCGCCCTTTCGCTCAGGGAGAGGAAGTCCGGGAACTTATCGCCGGGCAGCTCCTTGCGGTGGTAAAAGGCCGTGGCGGCCATGATGGAGAGCTCTTCCTGGCTGAAGCCCAGGAGGTCGGCGTGGCGGATGAACCAGGCGCTGTTTGCGTGGTGGTTGGTGTACGAGAGGACCCTCCCCACGTCGTGCAGCAGGGCGGCGTAGAAAAAGAGCTCGCGCTCCCAGCGGCTCTGCCCGTGCAGGCCCAGCCCCCTGGCGCTGTCGAACAGCTCGAGCCCGAGACGCGCCACGGTCCGGGCGTGGGCCTCGTCGAAGTCGCTTCTGCGGCCCAGCTTGAGCACGCTCGTCTGCCTGACCGAAGACTCATCGCTCACCGTGTGCCGGTCCGTGCGGGAAAGGTAGTCCACGAGCAGGCCGTCCCTCAGCTCGCGGTTGCTGACCTTTAGCTCCCTGATGTCCAGGTCCGTGAGGATCGTGTCGAGGATGGCCGCCCCGCCGATGATGATGTCAGCCCTGCTGGGATTGATGCCGGGGACGAGCTTGCGCTCCTCGAGGGGAAGGCTGCACAGGAGGGCCACGATCTGCTTGAGGTCGGCCAGCGCCAGGGTTTCCCTCTTTTCGGGGTTCCCGCCGTGCAGGGTCTGGCAGCAGATCTCGGCCAGGTTTTGCACCGTGCCCGAGCTGCCGTAGGCGCTGTTTAAGTTCAGCGACCTGATCCACTGGAAGGAGCGGATGCTCTTGTTGCGCACGTAGTCCTGGAGCATGAGGTAGCTCGTGGTGGAGATGGGCGCGCTCGTGTCGTAGAGCAGGAGCATGCTCAGGCGTATGGCCCCCATCTTCACGCTGTCGAGGTACTCGTAGCGCTTCGCGTCGCCCACGATGAGCTCGGTGCTGCCGCCGCCGATGTCGATGAAGAGCGAGCGTTCCCTGACGCTGGTGCCCCGCGATACGCCCAGGTAGACCAGGCGGGCCTCCTCGGTGCCGGACACCACGTGGATGTCGAGCCCCGCCTCCTGCCTGATCCGTGCGAGGAACTCCTTCTGGTTGTTCGCGTCACGGGTCGCCGAGGTGGCCACGGAGACGATCTCGTCGGCCTTGAACGAGGATGCCATGTCCTTGAATCGCTTGCATACTGCGACCGCCCGGTCCATGGACTCCTCGAGGATGTAGCCGTGCTCGAACTCCCCTTCGCCGAGGCGGATCATCTCCTTCTGCCGGGAGAGGATGGTGTAGGTGTGGTCCGGGTCGATGCGCACGATCATGAGGCGCATGGAGTTGGTTCCCATGTCCATGAATGCAATGACTTTTCCCTGGCCGCTGTCCATAAACAAATTCATATATGATTTATTCCGGGAGATCCATCACGAACTGGGGGGCCGTCAACGCCCGGGGTCCCGGGGGGCGGAGGTGAGCCGGTAGAACCGCACCTTGCGGGAGGACAGGACCGCATCCCCCACCTTTACGTCGCCGATGAACTTCAGCGCCCTGCTGCCTTCCCAGGGTGCCAGCCTGGTTCTGGCCTGGACCGAGTCCGGGTAGTAGAAGCCCACCACCAGCGACAGGCCGTGCTGCTTTTCCCAGGGGGTTTCGATGAGGGGGTTGCCGGCGCCGGCCAGCGCCTTCCGGGCCGCCTGCCCGGCCATGCGCCACCGTGCCGGGTCGGACGGGCAGAGGAACTCCTTCGAGAACCGGGAGCGCTTCGACACGGCGGGGTTGAACTGGCCCGGCTTGAAGATCACCCCGCTGATCCCCCTGCCGTAGATCCTCTCCTTCGAGGGAAAGGCCTCTGCCAGGCTGACCCGGTTCATGACCCCCCACGCAATGGCCTCGTACACCGCGGGGTCGTCTGCGTGGCCGGTGGATACGCTCTCCGCGTAGACGAGCCTCGTGAGCACCTCCTCTTCGGCAACGCCGCCGGCCTCGATGGCCGACCTGACCGTGGGCGCCGTGCCCAGCTGCAGGCAGGCCGGAAGCTCTCCGGCTCCCAGGCGGCCCAGGGGCAGCGACACGGCTGTGAGCAGTACAGCGGCTGCGAGAATCTTCTTCACCATCACCTCCGGCACGTGGGCGTGGATGCCTGTGCTCCATACAAGCCCACGCGCCGCCCCTTTGTCAATGCCCGGCAGGGGTGGCGCCGCTTCCGGCGCACGAGGCGTGAGGCGCAACGCACCGGCGCCAGTCGGCCGGGAAGGGGCTGTTTGTGCCGGGCGGCAGCCGGTGCAGGCGAAAAGGTATACGTACCCTATCCGCTCCTTCCGGGAGGCGGGTATCGGGATTGCATCCCAGACCGTCGACGTGGCTGGCCTCCCGCCGCTGGCCGTCAGGGGAGGCGGAAAGGGGGTCGGAGGCAAGGGGGCATGGCCCCGGCCCTGCCTTGAAGCTCGGGCCCTGCGCCGGCTTCTAGTGGGTCCGCAGCCGTATGGCCTGGGCGAGGAACCAGAAGAACCCGGACATCAGGACGAGGCCTGCCGAATAGCGAAGCCAGTCGCTCATGGTTGCCGGCTTGTCGTCTCCGGTCTGCCCGCGAAATACCGTCATGTCCAGGTAGCGCAGCACCACGAGCCCCGCCACCACGAGCCAGAATACCCCCTGGAGGGTCTTCGCCGTCCCTTCAGGGGTGATGACGATCAGGATGAGGAGCAGGAAGAGCAGCAGGGTGCCCAGCGTCTTCCAGGTGAGGCGGACGAAGCGTCCGAGGGGCGTGGAGTTCGAGGGTTGAGAATTATCCTGACGAGGTTCCTTGTCCATGGGTGCGGTGCCTCCAGAGCGTGCCCTGCGGCATGCAGCCGCACGGGTTTCCGGCAGGTTCAACCCTGCCGCGACCCTGGATGGCGGCCCGACCATCCTTGTCCTGCGCGGCCTTCCTTCCAGCCGCAGCACCCTTTCTGGTACGGTATGCTTCCTCCCCATGAGGAGAAGGACTTGTTGCAGATATACCTGTACCACAAAGGCCTGAGGGAAGAAAAGAGCGAATGCGAAGAGGACCGGTGAACCGTTGAGCAGGGCCGGGGCCAAGGTAACGGTTGACGGCCACCGGAGAATCGCTATCATAGAAGCATAATAACCAGACAGATACGGAGGTTGCATACGATGGCCCAGGAAAGGAAAGAAGACTTTGCCGTCAGTGCGGAGCCGAGAGCGATCTTCCTTGAGGGAGAGGTCACCTCGCTCGTCGAGCCCGATCTCATGAACGCCTATGAACGGTCCGGGGGGAGCGCGGTCGCCCTCGACCTCTCCCGGACGGAGTCCCTGGACATCTCCGGGGTCAACACCCTCGTGAAGCTCGTGGTCAGGGCACAGGGGGACGGTGTCCGCCTGACGGCCAGGGGGCTCTCCCCCGCGCTCAGGGAGGTGTTCGCCTCCACCCGCATCGACGAGGCCATCCCGTCCGGCCCCAGGTCTTCGGACGGGCAGGCCGCGCTCCCCGGCTGGGCCGTCCCGACGCAGGGGCTGAAGGTATCCCCCGTTCCCGAGGGGGCCATCAACCTCAACATCGACGGCCGACGGCCGGCCGGGCCCATCCAGGGCTTCGGCCACCTCTGGGAGAAGACCTACCGGGTGGCGCTCCCGGGCATCGGCAAAACACCTGCCGAGGTGGTCAGGGCGATGAAGGAGAACTTCCCGGCCCTCCAGCCGGAAAGGAACCGGTTCTTCCCGTCACCTGCGGGCATAGCCCCGGGCGAGATCGTGATCATCAACGCGCGCACCCCTGCCGGCCTCATCGTCACCGGGGTGTGGGTGCTCCAGGCGGACGACCTTTCGTTCACCTTCATGGCCCCCGAGGGTCATCCCGAATCCGGCTGGGTCAGCTTCACCGCCTTCGAGGACCAGGGGGTCGTCACTGCCCAGATCCAGGGCTTCGCACGTTCCAGCGACCCGGTCTACGAGGCGGCCTTCGTCCTCATGGGGGCCCGCGAGCAGGAGACCATCTGGCGCCACGTCCTGACCTCCCTTGCCCGCCATTTCGGCGTCGAGGGCAGGGTCACCGTGCGGAAGACGTGCGTGGCCTGCGACTATCAGTGGGACCGTGCCCTGAACATCCTCAAGAACGCCCAGATGATGACCATGGTCCACACGGTCAGGGGCATGGCCGGCCTCTAGGGGCTGGCGCCCGGGGACGCATGCGCAGGACCTGCACCCATGACGCCGTCGTGATAGGCTCCGGGCCCAACGGGCTTGCCGCGGCCATCACCCTTGCCCGGGCGGGCAGGTCGGTGTGCGTGCTCGAAGGGGCCGACACCCCGGGAGGATGCGTGCGGTCCGACGAGGCCACCCTGCCTGGGTTCATCCACGACACCGGCTCCGCCATCTTCCCCATGGCCCTGGGCACCCCGTTCTTCAGGGATGTCCCCTCCCTGCCCGAGTGGGTCGTCCCGCCCGCAGCACTGGCCCATCCCTTCGATGACGGGACCTGCGTCCAGGTGTCGCGGTCCCTGGACGAGACCGCACACGCACTGGGGGAAGACGGGCCCGCCTACCGGCGGTACCTCGACGGCTTCGCCAGCTCTTGGGAGGACCTGGCAGCCGAGATCCTCAAACCTCCCCTCCATGTGCCGCGCTCTCCGCTGCTGCTGGCGCGCTTCGGGGCGCGGGGGATCTGGCCCGCTGGCCTGACCGCCAGGGTCATGTTCGGAACGCCGAAGGCTAAGGCCTTCTTCGCCGGCATGGGCGCCCACTCGGTCATGCCGCTGGAGAGCCCCCTCACGAGCTCGTTTGCCCTGTTCATGTGCGCGTCCGCTCATGCCACGGGCTGGCCTGTCCCCGCGGGCGGGGCAGGGGCCGTCGCCTCGGCCCTGGCGGGGTTCGCCCGGTCTCTGGGGGTGGAGATCAGGACCTCGCACCCGGTGGGGTCCATGGACGATCTGGGCTTCGGCAGGCACGTCTTCTTCGACCTGACGCCCAGGCAGATCCTGGCCATATGCCCTGAGCGCCTGACCGGGTTCGTCCGGCGCAGGCTCGCCGGCTACCGGTACGGGCCGGGGGTCTTCAAGGTCGACTGGGCCCTGGACGGTCCCATCCCCTGGAAGGCCCCCGCGTGCCACCGGGCGGCCACCGTGCACCTCGGGGGCTCGTTCGAGGAGATCATGCTCTCCGAGCGCCTGGTGCACCTGAGCACCCACCCGGTCAAGCCCTTCGTCATCCTCGTGCAGCCGAGCCTCTTCGACCCGTCGAGGGCGCCTGCCGGGAAACACACGGCCTGGGCGTACTGCCACGTGCCCAACGGGTCCACGGCCGACATGACCGCCCGCATCGAGGCCCAGGTAGAGCGCTTCGCCCCGGGTTTCCGGGACAGGATCCTCGCACGCCGGGTGCTTTCCCCGGCCGGGTTCGAGGGCTTGAACCCAAACCTCGTGGGAGGCGACATCGCGGGCGGTGCGAACAGCGTGGCCCAGATCCTGTTCAGGCCGCTGGCCTCGCCGGACCCCTACACCCTGGCCCCCGGGATCTCCATCTGCTCCGCGTCCTCGCCCCCGGGCGGCGGAGTCCACGGCATGTGCGGCTTCAACGCGGCCCGGAAATTCCTGAAGGATGGGAGCGGCACCTGCCATGACCCCGTGGCGTGAGCGCGTCTCCCGTGCACGGCAGCGGGAGGGGAGGACCATCGTTGATTGACTTTGCCCCGTTTCCCGTTAAAACATGGAGTGAGCATGACCGCCGTCATGCACAGACAGGCAGAAAACAAGGAGGACACAAACCCATGAAAGAGCTCGTATGCGGCATCTGCGGAGAGATCATCACCGACCCTGACAACAACTGCCCCTACTGCGGCGCAGAACCCAACCACTATGTGGAAGCGGACACCGTTGACCGGGAGCTGCTCCGGAAGATCTATCTGGAAGGAGGGGCTGAATATTGATTTCTTGAAGAAAAGCAAGAAGAACATTGAAGCCGGGGAAGGAATCCGTGGGTCGGACTTTACGTCCGTCCGCGGATGCTTTTTATGAATGGATAGAGCCGGGAAGGCCGGGTTATCAGGTGCCCCGGGTTATAACATCATTCGTGGCGAGACACCCAAAATGGGGGCAGGTCTTGCATTCTCACATTCCGTGGCAAAATGTAACAATACAAGATCTGACCCCCCATTATGCACTGGCTTTCCCAAGTCCCGAGAGTCGCCGTGCGGGAGCCGGTCTCGCCGCCAGGGTCATGGGACCACGACTGGTATGAACATCTCCCAGGGGCCGATGGCCGTGCGATTGGCGATCAGCGGCTGGGCTCCAGCGTTTTCCGCGCACACGTATTTGCCGTTTGCCATGGATTTCAAGGCGATCATCCCGCCTCCCCTGTCCACTTTTTCAAAGGTCTCCCAGGGACCGATTTGCGTACGATTGGCGATCAGCGGCTGGGCTCCGGCATTTTCCGCGCAGACATATTTACCATTGGTAAGCGATTTCAATGCGATTTTTCCCGTCCCGACCGTTATCATCTGAAAGGTTTCCCAGGGACCGACAACGGTTCGGTTGGCGATCAGCGCCTTCCCGCCGCCATCTTCGGCACAGACGAGCTTTCCGTTTGCCACCGATTTCAACGCTATCTTCACCACGGTCTGATTCGTCGCGGCGGTCGAACCCTGTGAAGCCGCAATAGCTTTTTCCTGCCGGGCTATCAGTTTATCTTTGTGTCGTAATTCGGAGGCCAGCCTGGTTGCGCCGAGGGCATTGAAGGCCAGTTCGCGGAGTTCCGCCGTGCCGTTTGCAGGAATGCTGCTGATCGTCCAGCCGCCCGCCGGTGTCCATGACTGCCCTGCCAGCCCGGAATTCTGAACAACGATCGGTCCCATGGAAGGAACAAAGGCCTCGGGAACATTGTTTTTGACAACCAGCGTAAATCTCCCGGAACCGTCATTGAGGCGCCAGGCATCAAAACTCTGCACGGTCAGGCTGCTGATAATCCTGTTCGCCCTCTGGTCGCGTTCCGCAGTCCCTGCAATCGGGGCTGTGACAGCGGCATATTGGCCTTTATCATAGACCAGCACGGCCCTGAGCTGATTGTAGCCGTTGTCCGGGAAAGGGTGGCCGGTAAATACCACTACGCCGCGGGGCGTGAGACTGGTTATTTTGATGATCGTGTTCAGCGACCGCCACATACCGGCATCGTTGATCTGAAGCTGCAGCAACATCAAGCCGTTCTTTGCTTCCGAAAAAGTCAGATCCGTATTGTTTCTGACAGTCAGATTGAAGATCGATCTCGAATTAGCGTCGATCAGGGGCGAGAACCCTTCGAGCGTGGCGGCCTGGGCAACGGCGCGGCCCTCGAGCACGCCCGCGGCCGCCTGAGCCGGTTCACCGGCCTGGACCGGCACCACCTTTTCCGCGAATACTCGCTCATTGAAAACGATGGTGGCTTTGTAGTGCGAAGCTCCCTGGTTCGGGAAGGGCAGGTCCTCGCGTTTATAGGAAGCGCCGGGAGCAAGATAACCAAGAGTCTCAAATCCCGCAGGCTGCCAGGTCGAACCGATGAGCTGCCAGAACTGGAGGTAAACCTGGCCTATCTGCGTCGTGAGCGCTGATCCCCCTGAATTCCGGACGATGATGGTGCGACGGGATTGTCCATCGGCTCGCTTCCATGCCTGGACCTTATCCAGGACCAGCCCCTGTACAACCGATTCAGCGGTCGTGGCAGCCGCCGTCGACGTAAACGCAAAACCGATGATTAAAATCACAAGAGAGAACAGAATTGATCTTTTCATGCCCAAGAACTCCTTTACCGGTTTACCGGTCGAAACCATGCCTCATAATATTTCGCCCTGTCTGATCATAGGGACATAGCATACCTGGCACGGAACCGCCAGTGGTTGCCGATGAAGCGGGATGACAATCCTTATTGACCCGGCATAAATGCCGCGAACGGTATCCAGCTCATGCCGGAATCCAGCTTTTAAATCATAGTGATCTGTTTTCCGGATCGGTAAACGGATTATTCAGGGAGTATGGATAACGACGCTCTGTTTTGCTATGAGGACTGCTGTCGGGACGAGCCGCTCTGTCTCATTGCAGCCCTGTATCCTCGATCTGAAGGATCGGGCTTAAGTGAATGCGAAAAAGGAGCGGCAGGTCAGCCGCTCCTTCTCCTGGGTTCTCACTTCTTTCCCGCCACAGGAACAACCCTCGCCATCGTGCCGGCAGGGGGCGGCTACCTGTCGAGATACGGCCCCTTGCCCCTGCAGGCCGGGCAGAGGTCACCCAGCTCCGAACGGTACGCCTCGCCGCAGGCGGGGCAGGGTTTTACGGCAAAGCCGTGCCTTTTCCAGGCATCGAGGATCTCGGGCTTCAGCCTGACCCGCTCCAGGGAGAAGATCGAGTCCTCTGCCTCCCTGAGCTCCGTGACGATGAGGTGGTTGTCCGGCTTGTGCCTGGGCCGCTCCTTGAGGAGCCAGCTCCTGATCTCGGGCCAGATGTCGAGCTTCGTGAGGTCGAGGAAGACGCGGATGCCCTCGCCCTTGCCGTTCTCGTACACGGTCAGGGCAAAGCGGCTGGTCTCGACGACCCTGAGCCGCCCGTTGCCGAGGGTGCAGGGCGTGAGGAGCTGCACCGCATCCGGGAGGCTGTGGGCTGTTTCGCAGATGACGTCGAAGGCCTCCCCATCGGGGAGGTTGTCCTTCGCGACGTTGAGCATGACATACCCCGCGACCACTCCGGGATCGACACTTCCATGGAACTCCTTGACTTTCTCCAGGTACTCTTCGAACGTGTACTCTCTGATCTTCATTTCCTTTCTCTCGTACGATCGAATCCCTTTCTATAGCATTATCATACTATCGGAGCTTTTATTTCCCATCATAACCCTTTTCGTTTTTTCGGGCAACTCCCTGAAAGCCTGACGCAGTGCGGATGTTCCATTTCCGGTCGCAGGCGTTAACGTTAATAGTATAGTCACCAGGGTGTTGTCTTGGGGTGCTCCCATCAGGTACAATGAATTCCAGTCGTTGGAATATCAGGCGCTTTGGTGCAATACGAAGGGAGGAACGACAATGACCGTACACGAGCTCGCCGGAACCCGTCCCGACAAAAGCATGCTCATCGACCCCGTGGCCCTCATCGATGCGTACTATTCCTATCCCGTCGACCTTGAGGACCCTTCCCAGAAGGTCTCCTTCGGCACGTCCGGCCACCGTGGCACGTCGCTCAAGGGCGAGTTCAACGAGGCCCACATCCTGGCCGTCACCCAGGCCATCTGCTTCTACCGCAGGCAGCAGGGCATCACCGGGCCTTTGTTCATGGGCAAGGACACCCATGCCCTGTCCGGACCGGCCCAGGAAACGGCCCTCGAAGTCCTGGCGGCCAACGGGGTCACGGTCATGATCCAGGAGGAGGGCGGGTTCACCCCGACGCCGGTGATCTCCCACGCCATCCTCTCCTACAACCGGGGAAGGTCGGACGGGCTCGCGGACGGCATCGTGGTGACCCCCTCCCACAACCCTCCCGAGGACGGCGGCTTCAAGTACAACCCCCCCGAGGGCGGCCCTGCCGACACCCTCGTGACCGACTGGATCGCGAGGAAGGCCAACGAGCTCATGGACCGCCGCAACGAGGAGGTCAGGCGTATCCCCTACAGGAAGGCCTTCCACACATCCACCACGCGCCAGCACGACTTCGCCGGCCCCTACATCGACGACCTGGACGCCATCATCGAGATGGGCGCCATCCGGGACGCGGCCGTGTCCATCTGCGCCGACGCCCTGGGGGGGGCGGGGCTGGCCTACTGGGGGCGCATCGCCGAGCGCTACGGCCTCAAGATCGACGTGCTGGACGACGTCCCGGATCCCACCTTCAGCTTCATGACCCTCGATCACGATGGCAGGATCCGCATGGACTGCTCGTCGCCCCACGCCATGGCCAAGCTCATCGGGCTCAAGGACAAGTACGACATCTCCTTCGGCAACGACCCGGACTTCGACCGCCACGGCATCGTCACCAGGAGCGCGGGCCTCATGAACCCGAACCACTTCCTCTCCGTGGCCATCGACTACCTGTTCACGGCCAGGAAGCGCTGGCCCGCCGACGCCATGGTGGGCAAGACCCTCGTGAGCTCCTCCATGATCGACCTGGTGGCCGAGCACCTGAACCGGAGGGTCTACGAGGTGCCGGTGGGGTTCAAATGGTTCGTGGAGCACCTCATCTCCTCGCGGTGCGGCTTCGGCGGGGAAGAGAGCGCGGGCGCGTCGTTCCTGAGAAAGGACGGCACGGTCTGGTCAACGGACAAGGACGGCTTCATCATGGACCTGCTGGCCGCGGAGATCCTCGCGCGCACGGGCCAGGACCCTGCCCAGCACTACCGGGGCCTCGAAGAGCTGTTCGGATCGCCGGTGTACGAGCGTATCGACGCCCCGGCCAATGCCGGGCAGAAGGCGGTCCTGAAGAGGCTCTCCCCCGAGATGATCGCCACCGGCACCCTGGCCGGTGAGCCGATCGTCGCCCGCCTCACCGAAGCCCCGGGCAACTGCTCACCCATCGGCGGCATCAAGGTGGTGGCGAAGAACGGGTGGTTCGCCGCCAGGCCCTCGGGCACCGAAGACATCTACAAGATCTACGCCGAGTCGTTCAAGGGCGAAGACCACCTTAAAAGGATAGAGCAGGAGGCTGTGGAGATCATCTCGTCCGTGTTCAAAGGGGCAGGGGTCTGAGCCGGATGAAGGCACCGGTCTGAGGGCCTGCCCTGAGCCCATCCCGGACAGGGGCGGCCCGTCGAGGCGTGGCACGTGCAGATATGAGGAGCAGAGCAGGAATCTCGGCCCGCGGGGCAGTGGACGTGCTCAAGTACGCCCTGGCCCTTTCCCTCCTGGTCTATCTCGTGGCCAGGGGCGTGGCGTCGCTGGGATACTACTGGCAGTGGTACCGCGTGCCCAGGTACCTCTTCGAACTCACAGAACAGGGATTCATCGCAGGGCCCCTCCCGAAGGGCCTGCTGGTGACCCTTCGCATCACGGCCTCGAGCCTGGTCCTGGCCTTTCTCTTCGGGCTTGCCGCAGTGCTCCTGAGGCTCTCGGGCTCGTTCACGGGCCGGGCCGTCTCCCGGGTCTACCTCGAGCTCATCCGGAACACCCCGCTCCTCATCCAGCTCTTCTTCCTCTACTTCGCCATCGCCCCGGTTCTCGGCATGAGCGCCTTCTTCACGGCCGTGCTCGCCTTGAGCCTGTTCGAGGGTGCCTATGTCTCGGAGATCCTGCGGGCGGGTATCTTGGGGGTCCCCAAGGGGCAGTGGGAGGCAGGCTTGAGCCTGGGCCTGAGCCCCTGGGAGTCGTACCGCTTCGTCGTGCTCCCCCAGGCATTCCGGAGCGTGCTGCCGCCCCTGGCTTCCCAGGCCATCTCACTCGTGAAGGACTCGGCCCTGGTGAGCACCATAGCCATCTACGACCTCACCATGCAGGGCCAGGCCATCGTGGCCGAGACCTTCCTGACCTTCGAGGTCTGGTTTGTGGTGGCGGCGATCTACCTGGCCGTCACGCTCACGCTCTCGGCCCTGGCCCACGGACTCGAGAGGTCTGCAGGGCATCCGGCGTAAGGGGTGTTTTTGGAGAACAACGAAGACGCAAGAATGAACGCGTGGAGAGGGGGTTTCATGAGGATGAAGGGTTTCATTGCAGGGGCGGTTCTCCTGTGCGCGGTGCTGGCACTGTGCTCCGGCGCGGCCCAGGCTCGGGGGGTGAGGTCCGGGCTCGTGAGCGAGAGCACCATCGAGCAGGTTCAGAAGCGGGGGGTGCTCAGGGTGGGGATGTCGACCTTCGTGCCCTGGGCCATGCGGGACAAGAGCGGGGGCCTCATCGGGTTCGAGATCGACGTTGCCCGGAGGCTCGCCCAAGACATGGGGGTGAAGGTGGAGTTCGTGCCCACCAGGTGGTCGGGCATCATCCCGGCGCTGCTCACCGGGAAGTTCGACATCATCATCGGCGGCATGGGCATCAGGCCCGAGCGCAACCTCAAGGTGAACTTCTCGAAGCCCTACGACTATACGGGCATGGCCATCGTGGCCGGCAGGAAGCTGGCATCCGGCTTTCGTACCCTGGAGCAGTTCAACGCGCCCGAGGTGACCATTGCGGCGCGGATCGGGACCACCGCGGCGGCCGCGGCGAAGAAGCACTGCCCGAAGGCGGGCTTGAGGCTGTTCGACGACGAGTCCCAGGCCGTGAGCGAGCTCCTGAACGGCAGGGTGCATGCCCTGATCGCCTCGGCGCCTCTGCAGGCAGAGCTGGCCCTGAAGCACCCTGAAAAGCTCTTCCTGCCCATGAAGGGCACGTTCACGAAAGAGCCCATCGGGTTTGCCGTTGTCAAGGGCGACATCGACACGCTCAATTTCCTGGACAGCTGGATCACCGTGGTGGAGGCGGAAGGCTGGCTCGAGGAGAGGAAGACCTACTGGTTCGAGACCAGGGACTGGGAGAAGAGGGTCCAGTGACGAGGGGGTCGGCCTAGGGCGGTCATGGAAGGAAGGGCCCGATTCACCATCCTCGACTGCCTGCTCATCCCCCTGCTCGCCGCGGGGGCGGCGTGGCTCATGCTCCGGGCCGGGGCAGGGCTCGGCTACCGGTGGAACTGGGAGACCGTGCTCACGTATCTCCTCCGGTACGACGCCGAGGCGGGGAGGTACGTGCCGAACCTCCTCCTCGAGGGCTTCCTCACCACGGTGAGGCTCAGCTTCTGGGCCATGGTCCCGGCAACGGCCATCGGCCTCGCCATGGCCCTGTTCCGGACCAGCCCCAGGCTCTTCAGACGCATGGTCGGGCGCTCCTACGTGGAGCTCGTGCGCAACCTGCCGCCTCTGGTCCTGGTGTTCATCACCTATTACTTCATCAGCGACCAGATCATGGCAGCCCTGGGGGTCGATGCCTTCCTCCAGGGGCTCTCGCCGGAGGCGCAGGAAGTCATGGCGGCCCTCTACGCTCGGCCTGCCCAGTTCTCCCTGTTCACCACCGCGCTCATCACCCTGTCCCTCTACGAGGGGGCGTACATCACGGAGATCATCAGGGCGGGCATCCAGTCGGTGGGGCAGGGGCAGCGGGAGGCGGCCAGGGCGCTGGGCCTGAGCCGCAGGCAGCTCATACGCCACATCGTCTTTCCCCAGGCCCTGCCCAGGATCCTGCCCCCGCTCGCGGGCCAGCTGGTTTCCACCATCAAGGACTCGGCCATCGTCTCGGTCATCTCCATCCAGGAGCTCACCTTCCAGGGCATGGAGGTCATGTCCGCCACCTACCTCACCTTCGAGATCTGGATCACGGTGGCAGCCCTGTACTTCACGCTCACCTTCACCCTCTCCCTGGCCGTCTCCAGGTTCGAGGCGGCCGTGTCGAGAAAGTGGGCGTGATCGGCCGCACCGACCTGAAGGCTTCCCCCAAAGGGTGATAAATGGTATAAGAATAATAGATTATTATGCAGGGTTTTGCGGGGACGTATTCTGCCGATCGTTGTTTTGAACGGGAAGGAGAAGGGTATGCCGATAGAGTACAGCGTTTCGGACGACGGGCATTTCATCCACGCCGTCGCGTTCGATCCCGTCACCGCCGAGGATTTCGTGGACTATGAGATCGCCCATGCCATTGACGAGCGCATCAGGCCGCCAGTCTCGGAGCTCTTCGAGATCAGGAGGGACTCCTTGAAAGGCGTCACCAGGCGTGATATGGAAAAGGTCATCGAGCGGCGCAAGGGCCTCCTGGTCCCCCACACGAAGCACCGCTGCGGGATCGTGGTGCCCATGGACGACGCCCATACCTGGGACCTGGCCAAGTTCTACGAGGGCATGTCCATCCTGCACTTCCCCGAGGTGGTCATCGTGTTCGGCGACGGCAGTCTGGCGCGGGTCTGGCTCGGTGCCGAGCGCTAGGGGCCCGGCTGATCGATACCTGGCGCATCCGCCCCATGGACATGGAAGGAGCATCATGAATACAGCCCTGCTCATCGTTGACATACAGAAGGACTACTTCCCCGGCGGCAAGATGGAGCTTCAGGGGAGCATCGAGGCGAGCGGGCACGCCCGGGCCCTGCTGGCGCACTTCCGCGCCACAGGCCTGCCCGTGGTCCACATCCAGCACGTGTCGCTGCGCCAGGGAGCCACCTTTTTCCTCCCGGACACCGAGGGCGTGGAGATCCATGAGGCCGTCAGTCCCGTCGAAGGGGAGGCCGTGTTCAGGAAGCACTTCCCCAACAGCTTCCGGGAGACCGGGCTCCTGGAGCATCTGAAGGCGCTGGGGACCGGTGGGCTGGTTATCGCGGGCATGATGACCCACATGTGCATCGACGCCACCACCCGCGCAGCATGGGACCTGGGTTTCGCCTGTACCGTGGTGCACGATGCCTGCGCCACGAAGGATCTCGCCTTTGGAGGCCTGACCGTCCAGGCCTCTCACGTCCATCACGCCTTCCTTGCAGCCCTGAACGGCACCTATGCGCAAGTGATCTCGGCCGAAGAATTCCTCGCCAAGCCCTGAGGGGCGTGCCGGGCTGACCGCGGGCGCATGATTGATTACCGACTTTAACATCGTATACTGAAATTATAGTGCTGTTCATTGTTTCTTTCGGGCTTGCCCCGAAAATTCTTCCGGGAAGATATCGAATGAGGAGGTCTCTATGCGTTTCAAGTCTGTTGTCTCGTGCATTGTCCCTGTGGTGTTCCTGGTCATGGCGGGCTGCTCTTCCTCCCACGACTCCGGGTCCCAAGGTACAGGGGGCGAGGGGTCCCTTCTCCCGCTGACAGGCCCCCTGGCGAAGGGGCATACCCCTGAGGACGTCAAGGCGTTCTTATCGAGCCGGGGACTGGCGCTCGAGGAGTCGGTGACGGAGGAGTCGAGCGGGTACACCGGGTACCGGGCGAGATTCTGCAGCCTGAAGAAGACCCCGGGGATACCGAAGTACTGCCTCGTGCTCACGGGCACGCCCTACAGCATGGGCTACCAAGCGGCGCGCCTCAGACCCGGGCACACCTACGAGATGCTCACCCGGTTCATGCGGATCATCGGCCTCGAGCAGCTCAAGCAGATCGGCATCGCGGTGGATCCGTTCTCGGCAAAGGGTCAGAAGGTCTACGACCTCCTCTACTCTATCCTGCGGGACGAGTGCCGGGCCAGCGAGCGGTTCATCCCGGAGGACCTCAGGTGCGAGATGCAGGGGGTGGTCGACGGGATGCACGACGCCGGGTATCCGGACGTCACCTATGACGACGTGCTGGTGCTCAACCAGGGCGTGGACAGCACCTATTACCTGCTGCTCAGCCTCGTGGGCGTGACCCAGGACAGGGAATGCTCGAAGAAGGCGGTGGAGGCGTTCGTCAAGATCCTGGGCATCATGGGCAGGCCCGAAAATACCTACGCCGTGAAGGGCGACACCCTCCTCGTGAAGAGCGAGGGGGTGTTCGACGACTATCCCCGGGCGGGCTGCAACGAGTTCGTCATCGGGGGCGGCCTCACGAAGGACGGGCAGACCTTCCACGGCAGAGACTTCATGTTCCCCACCGCGGGCGTGTACCAGGACGCAGCCTGCGTCATGGTGTACCTGCCCGAGAAGGGCATACCCTTCGCCACTGTCGACCCCGCAGGCTTCGTGGGCCACAGCGTGGGCATAAACGCCATGGGGCTCTCCATCGGCATGGACGTGTGCCAGGGGGCCGCCTACGGGGAGAACCTGGGGGTGGGGTGCATGCTCGTGGCCAGGCACGTGCTCGATACGTGCGCCGACCTAGACGAGTCGATCGATGCGGTGAAGGGCCTGGAGAAGGGCGTCCCGTGGATCTACGTCCTGGCCGACGACGAGCGCCACCCGGTCCATGGCTGCGGCGTGGAGCTGGAAACAGGGAGGAGCGGGCCCTTCACCGGTCCCGACACGCTCCCGCTCTGGGAGCAGGACCTCCTCGCCGCCTGCGGGTACACCGCGATGCTCAAGGACCAGCCCCTGCCGGACCGCGGCGTGCTCACCCGCGGGTCCACGTGGACGTACCCGAAGGAATTCACGAAGGTCAACATCGGCATCCCCGTGCCGGACCCGTTTTTCGACAGCCTCGACACCACCTACCTCTGGTTCTACTTCCCGGACCAGGTGGAGAACGACCCGGATGTCCTGGTGGCCACCAACCACTTCATCCTGCCGCGCATGCGGTTCACCGAGTTCCAGCCGCTCATCTGGCTCATGTACCGCATCGAGCCGCTGCCTGAGTCGGTGTGGCGCTACGAGACGCAACTGAGCTATATTCAGGACGCCATCGATTGCGGCGGCGCCGCCGAGTTCTTCGGGCCTGACCCGGAAACCCCGAGCGAGCGCTCCGCCGGGTGGATGATCGACTTCCTGAACTCCGGGCGGGAGAACGGCTGGTTTTACGGCAGCACCTGGGAGAACGTCGAGGGGCACCACACCATCATGAACAACACCACCCGGGAGATCCGCTCCCTGTTCGGGAAGATGGCAGACCCCTGGGTTGGCGTGAACCTCGAGGACTTCTGCTGCTGGTACTACCTGGTTCCGCCGGAGTGCTCCCTTTAGCGGGCTTCTGCGAAGCTTAAGCCGAGAGTTCGGCGAGGAGCGCGGTGAGGAAGTTCCACATCCGCTCCACGTCCGCGATGCGCAGGCGCTCCGAAGGCGAGTGGGCCTGCTCGATGGTGGGCCCCAGCGAGATCATGTCGAGCCCCGGCATCTTCTCGCCGAAGACCGCGCACTCGAGCCCTGCGTGGATGACCCTGACCTCCGGCTCCTCGCCGAAGAGCCTCGTGTAGACGCCCTTCGACAGGGCAAGGACCTTCGAGGAGCAGTCCGGCTTCCAGGCGGGGTAATCGTCGCCCTTGACCACCGAAGCGCCCGCGAGCCTGCCGATGGAGGCCACCATCTCTGAGATGTCATCGATGGAGGACTTGTAGGCGCTCCTCTGGTTGGTGAGGATGCTGAACCGGGAGCCGTCCAGTCCACAGATGGCGAGGTTCGTGGAGGACACCACGAAGCTTCCGTTCTCCTCCGCGCTCATCTGCACGGCCCCGTGGGGCAGGCCGTGAAGGAGGTCCAGGATCCGTGCGGTGTCGTCGCGGCTCACCACCATCTCAGGCGCCGTGGGTTCCGCCTGCAGCTTCACCCTCACGCCCTCGTCGATGCCGCTCAGCTCGGATACCAGGGACCGGGTCATGAACAGGGCCAGCTCGTTGAGGCCGGGCAGGGAGTTGGGGCCCACGAGGATCAGGGCTTGAGCCTCCCGGGGTATGACGTTGTGCTTGCTCCCGCCCGAGATGGAGGCGAGGTGGTAGCGCTGGGGGTCGAGGCGCTTGAGGAACCGCACCAGGAGCTTGACGGCATTGCCCCGCCCGCGGTGGATGTCCGTCCCGGAATGGCCGCCCCTGAGGCCCGTGACCTTCACCAGGACCGGGGTGTGGCGCAGCGGCGCGGGCTCGAGCTTCACCTCCAGGGACAGGTCCGTGCTCCTGCCCCCTGCGCAGCCGATGATCAGGACCCCATCCTCCTCGGAGTCGAGGTTGAGGAGCGTCCTGCCCGTGAGCAACCCGGGGTCGAGGAGGTTTGCCCCGGTGAGCCCGGTCTCCTCGTCGATGGTGAAGAGGAGCTCCAGGTCGGGGTGGGTGAGCGTCCTGTCTTCCATGATGGCGAGCATGGCCGCCACCCCGACGCCGTTGTCCGCGCCCAGGGTGGTGCCGTCGGCACGGATCCATTCGCCGTCACGGACGAGCCTGATGGGGTCGTTCCCGAAATCGTGCCCCGTGCCCCTGTCCTGTTCGCACACCATGTCGAGGTGCGCCTGGAGGATGACCGGGCTGCCGGGGTCGGTCCCGGGCTTGTACACCACCACGTTGCCCGCCTCGTCCGTGCGATGTCTCAGGCCCAGCTCTCTGGCCTTGTTTTCCACGTACCCTCTGATCTTCTCCTCGTGCTTCGATTCCCGGGGGATCAGGGAGATCTCCTGGAAGAACCGCCACACGTTCGCCGGTTTGAGTCCCTCTATTGCGTTCATGGTCTGCAGCTGCTCCTCTGCTCTTGATGGTCTTTCATCATTATGTATCTTCTCATGGCCTGCATATCAACTCCGTTCATACCCTTCAAGTCCCAATCATTCCTGAAGGAACGCCTGCCGGCAGACCCTCAGGGCCCCTGGGGAGGGCGCCCGGGACGTCCGAAAGACAGTCATACATAAGACTGTCATTTGCTGAATATTATAGGACAGTTCATTCTTGACAGGTAATTTATTTGGGTTTATAGATTTTTTAGCTGGAGACGCAATGACCACAGTAACCCGCGGCAAAACCCTCTGTAAGTTTTCCTCAGGTTTCTGGGAATATCGTTTTTCCAGACAACAGCATTACGGCCCTATTCTCCTTGCCAGAGAAGGGGACTGCAAGATGGAGGTATTACATGGCTACAGGAACAGTAAAGTGGTTCAATGAGAAAAAGGGCTTCGGTTTCATCACTGAGGATGGCGGCAACGACGTGTTCGTCCATTACTCAGCCATCAAGGAAGATGGATTCAAAACACTTGCAGAGGGAGACAAGGTAACATTCGAAGTGGTCAAAGGACCCAAGGGGCCGCAGGCAGCCAACGTAACAAAATCCTAGCCTGAACAATTACCGGGCAGGCTTTCGGGCCTGCCCGGTATTTATTTTTCAGTGCGTCGATTGATGTTGATTTTATTTAAATCAGACCGGATCGTGAATTCAAGGACATCATCCACCTCTCAAACGATCGTGATTCCTGTTCGAGACGCTTCTGTTTCCTGTACTTTTTTGGAGCATCAGGCTCTTCCATTATTCCGAAATTGATGTTCGTGGGCTGAAACACGTCAGCCGCGGACTGTGTGATGTACTGAATCAAGGCACCGATCGCCGTGTCGGCGGGCGGGGGGACAAAGTCCCTGCCGTCAAGGCGCGCGAGGAGGGAGAAGGCTGCCGCCATCCCCATCGAGGCGGATTCCATGTATCCTTCCACGCCCGTGATCTGCCCTGCCGCATAGGTGTTCGGAAACCCCCTCAGGCTCAAGTCTGGCAGAAGGACCCGGGGCGAATCGAGGAAGGTATTCCTGTGGATGCTGCCGTAGCGCAGGTACTCTGCGTTGGCGAGCGCGGGGATGAGGGAGAAGATCCGCCTCTGCTCGGGGTAGGTGAGTCTCGTCTGGAACCCCACCATGTTGAAGGCATCCCCTTTGAGGTTTTCCCTGCGGAGCTGGACCACCGCGTAGGGCCTCCTGCCGCTTGACGGGTCGACCATGCCCACCGGCCTCATGGGGCCGTACCTGAGCGACTCCGGGCCGCGCTCCGCCATCACCTCCACCGGAAGGCACGCCTCGAAGAACCGGGCGTCCTCGAAGCTCCGGGCATTCACCCGGTCACCCTCCAGGAGCTCCCGGACAAAGGTCTCGTACCCGTCTTTGTCGAGGGGGCAGTTCAGGTAGTCTTCGTCGTGCCCGTCCTTCGACCACCGGGATCCGAAGAAGGCGCGGCTGTAGTCGATGCTCGATGCGTCGACGATGGGCGCGATGGCGTCGTAGAAGAAGAGCCGTTCGCTGCCGGTCATCGAGGCGAGCGCATCCGCGAGCCTGTCCGAGGTGAGCGGCCCGGTGGCGATGACCGTGGGCACGTCCGGGTCGATCTCATGGACCTCCTCGCGGATGAGGGTGACGTTCTTAAGGGACTCGATGCTGTTTGTGAGCGCGGCCGCGAAGGCATCCCGGTCCACCGCCAGGGCCTTGCCCGCCGGCACCCTCGTTTCGCAGGCCACCCGCATCACCAGGGAGCCCAGGAGCTCCATCTCCCTCTTCAGGAGGCCGTGGGCGGTCTGGGGGTCGGTGCCCTTGAGCGAGTTGCTGCACACGAGCTCGCCCAAAAGAGCGGTCTTGTGTGCGGGCGTGGTCTGATGAGGGCGCATCTCGTAGAGAGCGACGGATATCCCGCGGCCGGCGAGGAGATGGGCCGCCTCGACGCCGGCGAGGCCGGCGCCCACGACCCTAGCCTTCGTCTTCATGATGGCCGCATTCCGGGTTCGGGCAGATGAGCGTCTTTCCCTTCTTGATAAGGAAGCCCGCGCTGCACTTGGGGCAGGCCTTGGCCACCGGCTTCGACCAGGAGATGAACCGGCAGTCCTTGTTGGAGCAGGAATAGTACATCTTGCCCTTCCGTGACCTCTGCTGCTGGATCTCGCCTTCGCACCCGGGCATGGGGCACTTCAGGCCCAGCGGCAGGGGCTGGATGTTCTTGCACGCGGGGTAGTTGCTGCAGGCCAGGAACGGGCCGAACCTGCCCTGCTTCACCACCATGGCCGACCCGCACTTGTCGCACTTCTTGTCCGTGGTCTCGGTCTTGACGGCCGGCTTGGTGAAGGTGCAGGAGGGGTAGGCCGAGCAGGCGTAGAACGGCCCGAACCTGCCCTTCTTCAGCACCATGGGGGACCCGCACTTCTCGCAGGTCATGTCCGTGGGCTCGGGCTCCGGCGATGCGACGGAAAGGATCCTGCCGTTCTCGTCCCGGGTGAACTCCCGGGTGTTCTTGCACTCGGGATAGCCGGCGCACCCGAGGAAGTAGCCGTTCTTGCCGAGCTTGATGAGCAGCTCCTTGCCGCAGAGCTCGCAGGTGACGCCGGACGGCCGGTGGGACGCCCTCAAGTTCTCCATCTCGGTGGCCGCCTGCTCGTGCTCCCTGTTGTAGGTATCGTAGAAGGAGCTCATGGTCTTCACGTAGTCGGTCTTGCCGTCTTCGAGCTCGTCGAGGGAGTCTTCCATCTTCGCCGTGAACCCGATGTCGAGGATCTGGGGGTAGTGCTTCACGAGCAGGTCGTTCACGTCCCGCCCGAGCTCGGTGGGCTGGAAGGCCCGCTGTTCCAGGGTCACGTACCCGCGGTCCTGGATGGTGGAGATGATGGGCGCATACGTACTCGGCCTGCCGATGCCCCGCTCCTCGAGCTCCTTGATGAGACTCGCTTCGGTGTAGCGGGGGGGCGGCTGGGTGAAGTGCTGCTTTTCGCAGAGGTCCTTCAGGGCAAGCGCATCGCCTTCGGCCAGCGAGTCGGGCAGCAGGGCGTCCTTCTCGTCCTGCTGGCCGTAGACCTTGAGGAACCCGTCGAAGCGCAGGATGGACCCGTTGGCCCTCAAGCCCACGCCGCCCGCCGAGATGTCCACCGAGGTCTGGTCGTACACGGCGCTGGCCATCTGGGACGAGATGAAGCGCTGCCAGATGAGCTCGTAGAGCGCGTGCTGGTCCTTCGTGAGGTGGGCCTTGACCCGCTCCGGGGTATGCCTCACGTCCGTGGGGCGGATGGCCTCGTGAGCCTGCTGCGCGGTCTTCTTGGCCTGGTACTGCCGGGGCTTTGCCGGCAGGTAGTCCTTTCCGAACGCCTCGGGGATGAAGCCCCTGGCCTGGCCGATGGCCTCGCCGGAGACCGTGGGGGAGTCGGTCCTCATGTAGGTGATGAGGCCGGTCACTTCGCTGTCGCCCAGGGCGAGCCCCTCGTAGAGCTGCTGGGCGATCATCATGGTCTTTTTCGCCGAGAAGCGCAGGCGCGAGGAGGCGGCCTGCTGCATGGTGGAGGTGATGAAGGGTGGGAGCGGGTGCTTCTGCCTGACCTGCTTCTTGATCTTCTCCACCACGATCTTCTGCGCATCCCTGATGGCGGCAGCCACCCGGTGCGACTCCTCCTCGTTTCCGATCTCCTTGGGGTCCACCACGCGGGCCGAGAGCTCTTCACCGCCGGGCGTCAGCAGTTTCGCATCGATGGTCCAGTACTCCTGGGCGACGAAGCGCTCGATCTCCTCCTGGCGCAGGCAGATGAGCCGCACCGCCACGGACTGGACCCGGCCCCCGGAGAGGCCCCGCTTCACCCGCTTCCACAACAGCGGGCTCATGGTGTAGCCCACGATCCGGTCCATGACGCGCCTGGCCTTCTGGGCGTCGTAGAGGGACTTGTTCAGGGGCAGGGGCTCCTTGATGGCCTGGTCGATGGCCTTTTTGGTGATCTCGTGGAAGATGATCCTGCCCACGGCGCCGTTGGCCTTCTTCAGCTCCTCGCTGATGTGCCAGGCAATGGCCTCTCCCTCGCGGTCAGGGTCCGACGCCAGGTAGATGCGATCCGCCTCTTCGGCGAGCTTCCTGAGCTTCTTCACCACGTCGCGCTTCTCGGGCTTCACCTTGTAGCTGGGCTCGAAGCCCGATTCGATGTCCACTCCCAGGGTGCTCTTGGGCAGGTCCTTGATGTGGCCCATGGTGGCATGCACCTCGTATTCCTTGCCGAGGTAGCGTTTAATAGTCTTCGCCTTTGTGGGAGACTCCACAATAACGAGTGATTTACCCATTCGTGCTCCTTGCCGTAAATCTGCCGCCCTCGATCCTCCGGATCTTTCCCGTCAGCTCCAGCAGGCTGATCCTCTTAGTAGTTTCAATAATATCAAGGTCAAGCTCCCGGGCAATGTCATCGATGCTCAGAGGATCACCGGCGACGAGCTCCAGGATCTCATCGCGGGTCTGCCCGTCTCTTTCGACATCCTGCACCATTCTCTTTACCTGGGGCGCGATCTCCATGACCACGTCGTCGGCGCCTCTCACGAGCACGGCACCTTGCCTGATGAGGTGGTGCGGACCCTGGGAGCGCGCGTTCGTCACCGTGCCGGGCACCGCCATGAGGAGTTTCCCCTGCTCGCCCGCGAGCCTGGCGGTGATGAGCGCGCCTGACTTCAACGCAGCCTCCACCACCACGACCCCTGCCGAGAGCCCGGAGATGATCCGGTTCCTCCGGGGGAAGTTTCCCGGGTCCGGCGGCGTGCCCGGAGGGTACTCGGTGACGATCGCGCCTCTCTGCGCGATCCGCGCGGCCAGGCCCACGTTCTCCGGGGGGTAGGCCACGTCGATCCCGGTCCCCAGGACGGCCACCGTGTTCGTGCTTCCTTCCAGCGCCCCGGCGTGGGCTGCGGAATCGATCCCCCTGGCAAGCCCGGACACCACCGTGAACCCCATGTCGCTCAGGTCCCGGGCCATGAGCCAGGCCGTTTCCCTGCCGTAGTGCGAAGGGGAGCGGGTGCCCACGATGGCCACGGCCGGCTCGATGTCCTGAAGCGATCCCTTCACGTACAGCACGAAGGGCGGGTCGTCGATGTTTTTCAGCGCCTCGGGATACCCCGGGTCCGTGATCCCCACGGCGCGTGCGCCGTGCGCCTTCAGGGCCTCCACGGCCTCCTTCACCGCCCGGGTGTCGGGGCCTCTGGCAAGGCTCTGCACCTGGGCAGGGGTCAGGATGCCCGTCTCCCTGACCTTGGCCGTGGGGGCGGAAAGCAATGTTTCAGGACTCTCAAAGATCTCGAGAAGCTTGCACACCCGGGTGTGCCCGATGCCGTGGATGAGGTCCAGGGTAACCCATACTTCTGTACGGTCCATTCCACCTGCTCTTCGAATTTGGGAAACTATCGGAACTGGTCAGTCCATGTCAAGATGCTTTCTGTTATCAAAAGGATTCAATCGATGGAAACACGCAGCGGAGCTGCGGTGAAGGCCCAGCACTCCTCTCCCCTGGGGGGGCTGCTTACTTTCTCCATTTCACACAGGCTGCCTTCATCGGGGTCGTGGTCGGTATCGGTATCGGGGTCGATTCCGAGTTCCTTTTTCGGTGCCCTTCGACCCCGATACCGACCCCGACCCCGACCGCGGTGCACTCCATCGGGCGCTCCTCCGTTTCCCGGCCACAGGGATAATCGAACAGCCCTGCAGCCAGGAGGAGAGGGGGCCTGTGTTTACGAAATGGTTCAGCGCTGTCCTCCACACTGCCTGTTGCCCGATGGGATGGTGGGGGATATGAATATACATAAATATATCATTGGGAGGTCGATATGGTACGCATACCCTATTACGAGCTCAAGGATACGGACACGGACAAGACGGCGCTTCTGGGCAGGGCCCCGAAGCTGAACGTGATGAGGATCATGGCCCATGCGACCTACCCCGTGCTCGAGGGGTTCGTGGGCCTGGTGGCGTCCATCCTCGGTGCGGGCAGGCTCGACCCCTCCCTGAGGGAGTTGGCCATCATCAGGACCGGGATCCTGTGCGGGTCCGAGTACGAGGTGTTCCAGCATACGAAGATGGCCCGGAGGATGGCCATGCCCGAAGAAAAGATCGAGGCCCTCTCCGTGGGATCGTCCTCCCCGGCCTTTACCGACGTGGAGAGGCTCGTGCTGAAGTTCACCGAGGAGATCGTGCTGAACAGGAAGGCGGGCGAGGAGACCTTCAGGGCGGTGGAGGCCCGGCTCTCCCACGAGGAGATGGTGGAGCTCACCATCGCCATCGGGTGCTACGTCATGGTGAGCTCGCTCCTCATGACCTTCGAGGTGGACATAGAGCGGAAGCCTTGAGGCTGCCCGGAAACCAGGTGTTCCTGTCATGAAAAAAGGCCGCGGGCCGGGGAGTGCCCCCGGCCCGCGGCCTCTGTTCCTTGTGTTTCCCTGCTGCTGTCAATGAGCGCCGTGCGTCACTTCTTCGAGGGTCCTCGGCTTGCGCACGCGCTTCATTTTCTCCCTCATCCCGGCGTAGTCGTCGTACATCCTCCCGATGCAGAGCCCGATGGCGAGGACGAACAGCCCGAGCATGAAGGTGGGCTCCGTATTGAATCTCACGTCGATGAGGCGGCCCACGTAGAGGAAGAGGAAGGAGGACGCGACCATGGTGAAGCTCCATGCGCTCATCATGATGATGTGGTTGAGGTTCTTATTGTACGCCTTTTTTCCGGTCGTTTTCGTTTTCATGGCCTGTCCTCCTTTTTCATGTCCTGTCTTTCGCTCCGTTCTGCAATGATATTAGAAATATCCGTGCCATATTTTCGAAAATCGTAAAAAAGATTTCAACTTTATGATATCAGAAAGGAAACAGGAAAAATTGCGGGAGAGGAATCCCATCATTCAGCCAAGGCGACCCCCTGTGCATTGAAAGAAACATCGAGCGGTTCGAAAGAACGTTCAATCAAAGGTCATCCTGCAACAGGCCGAAGGGTCCCGCATTCCCCCCTTCCTTTCATCGGGGTCGGTATCGGTATCGGGGTCGAAAGCGTCCGAAAAGGGAGTGCCCCTGAATATGCTTGACACTGCGAGCACTTCTGTAGAATATAATCAGCCATCATGACGAAGAGCATATCCGAACCCAGGACCTATTACTTTTACTTTTATTATTGCAGGAGCTCGTGTCCATAGGCCTGGGGCGCTCACCGGACAGGAAAAAGGCCGTGGACAAAATCCATGGCCTTTTTTATTATACCCCGGATTCCGGCTCCAGGCGAGCACGGCCGGGGCTGCTGATTGACTTCTGCAGAAACGGGGCAGGCAGCGACTTCAGGAGGCCTGTCCTCTGAATATACATCATTGCCCAAGGGGAATACGTGATGAAGAAGATTTTGAGCGGAAACGAGGCGATTGCCCGGGGGGCGTTCGAAGCTGGCGTGGCATTTGCCTCGGCATACCCCGGCACACCCTCCACCGAGGTCCTCGAAGAGATCGCCGCCGAGTACCCCGGCATCCATGCCGAATGGACACCCAATGAAAAGGTCGCCCTGGAGGTGGCCGCCGGCGCATCCTATACAGGGGCCCGGGCCATGGCCATCATGAAGCACGTGGGCGTGAACGTGGCCGCCGACCCCCTCATGACCCTGCCCTACACCCTGATCAGGGGCGGGCTCGTGCTGGTGAGCGCCGACGACCCGGAGCTGTTCTCCTCGCAGAACGAGCAGGACAACCGGCACTACGCACGCTTTGCCAAGATCCCCATGCTGGAGCCCTCGTCCTCCCAGGAGGCCAAGGACTTCATGGTGGAGGCCGTAATGATGAGCGAGCGGTTCGGGACCCCGGTCCTGCTGCGCACCACCACGCGGATCTCCCACTCCATGGGCGTCGTGGAGCTGGGCGAGGCCCAGCCGCAGCCGGTCCCCTCCATAGAGCGGCACCCGGCCGAGTGGGTCATGCTGCCCGCCAACGCCCGGGCCCGCCACCCCGTCATCGAAAAGCGCATCTGCGACCTGAAGGACTACTCCAACACACACCCCTTCAACGTCATTGAAATGAAGGACAAAAAGCTCGGGATAATCTCCTCGGGCGTTGCCTTCCAGTACGCAAAGGAGGCATTCCCGGAGGCGTCCTTCCTGAAGCTGGGCATGACGTACCCCCTGCCCGACAGGCTGATCAGGGAGTTCGCCTCTCAGGTCGAGGAGCTCTGGGTCGTGGAGGAGCTCGACCCCTTCATGGAAGACCAGATCAAGGCCATGGGCATACGCTGCCGCGGCAAGGACAGGCTGTCCCTGTGCGGCGAGCTCAACCCGGACATCATCAGGGCCGCCGTCTCCGGCGTCGAGCCCGAGCCCTTCCAGAAGCCCACGCTCCCCGGAAGGCCGCCGAGCATGTGCCCCGGCTGCCCCCACCGGAGCCTCCTGTGGGCCTTGAGAAGGAACAAGGCCTTCATCGCCGGCGACATCGGCTGCTACACCCTGGGCTTCCTCCCGCCGCTGGACGCCATCGACACCTGCCTGTGCATGGGCGCGGGCATCAACCACGCCCACGGCATGGCAACGGTCTTCGGCCAGGGCAAGGAAAAGATCGCAGCGGTCATCGGCGACTCCACCTTCTACCACTCGGGCATCACCGGGCTGGCCAACCTCGCGTACAACAAGGGCGCGGCGCTCATCGTGATCCTCGACAACTCCACCACGGCCATGACCGGCGCCCAGAACCACCCGGGCACGGGCATCACCATCCGGGGCGATCAGACCGTCAACCTCGACCTGAAGAAGCTCGTGAAGTGTCTGGGCATAGACTGGGTCAAGACCGTGAACCCCTACGAGGTCAAGAAAACGAGGAAGACCATCAAGGAGGCCCTGGCCCACGACGGACCCTCGGTCATCATCTCGAAGGCGCCCTGCGTGCTCCTGAAGTCCAGGATCGTCACGGGCAAGCCCCTGGTCGTGGACACGGAGAAGTGCATCGGCTGCAAGGTGTGCATCGGGCTCGGGTGCCCTGCCATCGAGTTCAGGGAGGAGAAGTCCTTCATCAATTCAAGCTGTGCGGGCTGCGGCGTGTGCGAAGAGCTGTGCCCCCAGGGCGCGATCGGAGGTGGCAAATGAACGTGCTCATGACAGGCGTGGGAGGGCAGGGCATCATCCTTGCCTCTGACATGCTCTCGGACGTGATGATGCGCGCCGGATTCGACGTGAAGAAGTCGGAGATCCACGGCATGGCCCAGCGCGGGGGGTCGGTGATGTCCCACGTGCGGTACGCGGAGCGGGTGGCCTCTCCCCTCATCCCGTTGGGCGCCTGCGACATCCTGCTGTCCTTCGAGGAGCTGGAGGCCGCGCGCTACGTCCAGTACCTGAAAAAGGGCGCCACCGTGATCATCAACCGCTACCGGCTCTCTCCGCCCTCGGTGATATCCGGCAAGGAGCCCTATCCGGACGTCATTCCCATCATCCGGGAGAAGACGGACAACATCGTGATGGTGGACGGCAACTCCATCGCCGAGGCGATGGGCAACGCCAAGGGCGTCAACATCATCCTGCTGGGAAAGCTCTCCACCTTCCTCGAGGCCGATGAGGCCCTCTGGATCGAGTCCCTGAACTCCATGCTCAAGGAGAAGATCCGCGCGGCGAACATCGAGGGCTTCAGGCGGGGCAGACAGGCATAATCGCTTACACAAGGGAGGTTAATCCATGATCTACAACGAAGAGTTCGAAACACTGCCGAGGGAGGCCATCGAGGCGCTGCAGCTCAAGAGGCTCCAGCAGGTGGTGAGCAGGGTCTACCACACCGTGGGATTCTACAAGAAGGCGTTCGACAACGCGGGCGTGACCCCTGAGGACATCAAAAGCCTCGACGACCTCAGGCGCCTGCCCTTCACCACCAAGCAGGACCTGAGAGACAACTACCCCTTCGGGCTCTTCAGCGTGCCCATGTCCAACATCGTGCGCCTGCACGCCTCGTCCGGCACCACGGGAAAGCCCACGGTGGTGGGCTACACCAAGCGGGACATCGACACCTGGGCGACCCTCATGGCCCGCTCGTTCGCGGCCGCAGGGCTGACCCGCAACGACATCATCCACAACTCCTACGGCTACGGGCTCTTCACCGGGGGCCTTGGCGCCCACTACGGCGCGGAGAAGCTCGGCGCGAGCGTCATCCCCATGTCCGGCGGGTCCACGAAGAAGCAGATCATGCTCCTGCAGGACTTCGGCCCCACGGCCATCTGCTGCACGCCGTCGTACCTGCTCTTCCTGGCCGAGGCGGGAAGGGAGATGGGCGTGGACATGAAATCGCTCCGCCTGCGGGTGGGCATTCTGGGCGCCGAGCCCTGGAGCGAGCGGATGCGCGAGCAGATCGAGAGCGTGCTCGACATCGCGGCCATGAACATCTACGGCCTCTCCGAGGTCATGGGCCCGGGCGTCTCCATGGAGTGCATCGAGGGGAGAAACGGGCTGCACATCTTCGAGGACCACTTCATCGCCGAGATCATCGACCCGGCGACCGGCGAGGTCCTGCCCTACGGCGAGAAGGGCGAGCTCGTGTTCACCACCATCACCAAGGAGGCCTTCCCCCTCATCCGCTACCGGACCAAGGACATCACCCGGCTCATGCCCGAGGTGTGCAAGTGCGGCAGGACCTTTGTCCGCATGGAGCGCGTCACCGGCAGGAGCGACGACATGCTCATCATCAGGGGCGTCAACGTGTTCCCCTCGCAGATCGAAAGCGTCATCATGGAGATCGATGGTCTCGAGCCCCACTACCAGCTCATCGTGGACCGGGAAGGCTCGCTGGACACCCTGGAGATCCAGGTCGAGGTCAGCGAACGGATATTCTCGGACGAGATCCGCCAGCTGCAGAATCTCGAGAAGCGCATCAAGAAGGACGTCAAGGATCTGCTCGGGGTCACGGCCAAGGTGAAGCTGGTGGAGTCCAAGACGCTCCAGCGGTTCGAGGGCAAGGCTGTCAGGGTTATTGACAAGAGGAATATTTAGGAGGTTTCTCATGAAGGTGGAGCAGATTTCGATCTTTCTGGAGAACAAGCCGGGCGGTCTGTCCAGCGTCACCAAGGCGTTGAGCGACGCGGGGATCAACATCAGGGCCCTCTCGCTCGCCGACACGTCCGATTTCGGGATCCTGCGGCTCATCGTGGACAACGTGGCCAGGGCCAAGGAGGTGCTGAACGCCGCGGGCTTCGCCGTGGGCAAGACCCACGTGGTGGCGGTGGAGGTCCCGGACAGGCCGGGCGGGCTCAACAGCATCCTCGAGGCGCTCACGGGCCAGGGGGTCAACGTCGAATACATGTACGCCTTCGTGGAGCGCAGCGGCGAGAACGCGGTCATCATCTTCCGGTTCGACGCCACGGACCAGGCCATCGACGTGCTCCTGAAGGGCGGATTCACGGTCCTGCCCGGCGAGAAGGTCTACGGGCTCTAAGCCATGGACGCGAACCTCGAGCAGGGCCGTGAGATGGCCCGCATCGTCACCCAGCCCTTCAAGGACACGGAGGGCAGGGAGGCGGCCCTGCCGGTCATCGGGCGGATCTTCCTCGTGGCGGGCATCCTGGCGGCGCTCTCGGGCGTGGTGGCGACCATCCTCACCGCATCCTTCCTGTGGCTGGTCTCAGGCATCGGGTGCCTTGTCCTCGGGGCCGCGTTCTTCGTTCTCTTCGGCGCGCTGGCCGAGGTCATCATCCTGCTCAAGAGGATCGCGGGCCTGCCGTACAAGGGCGCCATCTCCGGGATGACGGAAGGCACCATCTCCGTGTGCTCGGACTGCGGCAGCCTCGTGTATCCGGACAACGTCAAATGCCCCCACTGCAGCGCAGACTTCGAGCCGCCTGCGGGAGGGAGCAGGGGATAGGGGGTCTTTCCCGGAAGGGGGCATGCCCTTTCCGTGAAGATAAGCGGATTGACATTACGAAACACACTTTACTGAAAAGGAAGGGAGAGGAGGGTTCATGAAAAAGCTCGGTGTCGGTCTCGTCGGTATTCTGGTTGTCCTGCTGCTCTGCACGTCGTGCGGCAGGAAGTCCGAGGAGGGGTCGGCGACCTCTGAGGCGGCCCCGCAGATCAAGCCGGTGGAGCTCACCTACAGCATCTTCTTCCCCCCCACCCATGCCCAGGCAAAGGCCGGTGAGGAGTGGGCCCGGGAGATCGAGAAGCGTACGAACGGCGCGGTGAAGATCAACGTGTTCCCCGGCGGTACGCTCACGAGCGCCAACGACTGCTACGACGGCGTGGTGAGGGGGATCTCGGATATCGGCATGTCCTGCTTCGCGTACACCAGGGGTCGGTTCCCGGTCATGGAGGTCCTCGACCTGCCGCTGGGCTACCCCAGCGGGACCGCGGCGACGCAGATCGCCAACGAGTTCTACAGCGAAGTGAAGCCCAAGGAGCTCGACGACGTCCACGTGCTCTACATCCACGCCCACGGCCCGGGCCTGCTCCACACCAAGAAGCCCGTGACCACCCTCAAGGACATCAAGGGCGTGAAGATCAGATCGACCGGCCTGAGCGCCAAGCTGGTGGAGGCATTAGGCGGCGTCCCGGTGGCCATGCCGCAGCCCGGCACCTATGAGGCGCTCCAGAAGGGCGTGGTGGACGGGACCTTCGCCCCCATGGAGACCATGAAGGGCTGGAAGCAGGGAGAGGTGGTGAAGTCCACCACGGACTGCCAGAACATCGGCTACACCACGGCCATGTTCGTGGTCATGAACAAGGCCAAGTGGGACGCGCTGCCCGAGGACGTGAAGAAGGTCTTCACCGACGTGAGCGCCGAGTACGTCGCCATCCATGGCAAGGCCTGGGACGACGCGGACGCCGAAGGCCTGAACTTCGTCAAGGGCCTCGGCAACGGCATTCTCACCCTGCCCGCAGCGGAGGCCGAGAAGTGGAAGGCGGCCGTGAAGCCCGTGATCGACGGCTACGTCAAGGCCGCGAAGGAGAAGGGCCTCGAGGGCGACAAGTACGTTGCGTCCCTGACGGACAAGATCGCGAAGTTCGGGAAGCAGTAACCGTGTACCATACAATCTGAATCCAATGAGCCCGGTCCGGGCCTCCCGGCCTTGCAGCGCCGGAGGCCCGGCCATGCTCATTGAAAGGGCGCTACCATGATTTCCTTTCTGCGCATAGAGAAGTTCGTCAATGCCTTGGCGGAAAAGGTGAACTGGGTCGCGTCGGCAGCCGTGGCCTTCATCATGTTCCTCACGGTGGCGGACGTGATCGGCCGGCTCTTCGGCCGCCCCGTCCCCGGGACCTTCGAGCTCGTGGGGTTCGTGGGCGCGGTGATCATCTCGTTCGCGCTCCCGTACACCTCGGTCCGGAACGGGCACATCGCGGTGGACGTCCTCATGATGAGGATGCCCTGGCTCGTGCGGGTGATCGTGTACGCGGTCAATGCCTTCGTGTCCATGGTCCTGTTCGGCATCATCGCGTGGCAGAGCGTGATCTATGCGAACAGCCTGATGGCTTCGGGAGAGGTCTCGCCCACGCTCCAGATGCCGGTGTACCCGTTCATCTACGGCGTGGCGGTCGGGTGCGGCATGCTCTGCGTCGTGCTGTTCATCGAGTTCCTGCGGCAGTTCAGGGGGGCTGAGATCGAATGAGTCCTACAACCATTGGCGTCATCGGACTTCTTGCACTGGTCGTCCTGCTCTTCAGCAGGATGCCCGTGGGCTTCCTCATGGCCCTCATCGGCTTCATCGGCTTCGGCTCCATCGTCTCCTACGACTCGGCCTTGAGCCTCGTGGCCAAGGACGTCTTCGCGGTGTTCGCGTCGTACAACCTCACCGTGATCCCTCTCTTCGTGCTCATGGGGCAGATCGCCTTCCACGCGGGCATCTCGTCGCGGCTCTTCGACACGGCCTACAAGTTCATCGGGCACCTGCCGGGCGGGCTCGCCATCGCCACGATCGGCGCGTGCGCGGCCTTCTCCGCCATCTGCGGATCCACGAACGCGACAGCCGCCACCATGGCCGCCGCGACCCTGCCCGAGATGAAGCGCTACAACTACAAGCCCGAGCTGGCCACCGGCGTGGTGGCGGCGGGGGGAGGCCTGGGCATCCTCATACCGCCCAGCGTCATCTTCATCGTGTACGGCATTCTCACCGAGCAGTCCATTGGCAAGCTCTTCATCTCCGGCATCCTGCCGGGCATCCTGCTCACCGTCTTCTTCATCGCCGCCATCCTCATCTGGGTCACGCTCAGGCCCGAGCTCGGCCCCAAGGGCCCGAAGAGCACCTGGAAGGAACGGATCGCGTCCCTGCCCGGCACGGTGGAGATCCTCGTCATCTTCGTGTTCGTCATGGGCGGGCTCTTCGCGGGGCTCTTCACCCCCACCGAGGCCGGGGGCATGGGCGCCTTCGCCACCCTGGTGGTGGCCATAGTCAAGCGCAACATCGACTGGAAGGGATTTGTCCAGGCCCTCGAGGAGACCACCCGGATCTCGGCCATGATCATGGTCATCGTGGCGGGCGCCACCATCTTCGGACACTTCCTGGCCGTGTCGCGAATCCCCTACGACATCGCCAGCTGGATCTCGTCCTTCAACCTCCCGCCGTGGGCCATCATGAGCATCATCATCGGGATCTACCTGGTGGGCGGCTGCTTCATCGACTCGCTGGCGCTCATCATGCTCACCATCCCCATCTTCTACCCCGTGGTGCTGCATTACGGGTTCGACCCCATCTGGTTCGGGGTCATCATCGTGCTCGTCACCCAGATGGGGGTCATCACGCCGCCGGTGGGGGTGAACGTCTACGTGGTGGGAGGCGTCGCCCGGGACGTGCCCCTGCACGTCATCTTCAAGGGCGCCATGCCCCTGCTCATCGCCATGGTCATCCTGACCTTCCTCCTCATCCCGTTCCCTCAGCTCGCGACCTACCTGCCCAGCCTCGTCAAATAGGGCAGGGGATCTGAAATAATAAAAAGCCCTGTGGAAACCACAGGGCTTTTTTCTGATCCGGCAAACGAATCACTGAAAGCGGGATCCCGCCATGGGGCAAAGGCCGGCAGTGATCAGTACTTCATGTAGTGGAACGGCTCGATGGCGGCCAGGGCCTCGGGGCTCAGGGTCTTGAACTTGTGCTCCTTGAGGATCTTCTGGGTTTTTTCCAGGTCGTTTACGTCCACCACGAGCACCGCGGACTTGCTGCTCTCGAGCACGAAGCCGTAGGCGTTCTCGATGTTGATGCCCTCGGCGCCCAGGAGCTGGGCGAGCCTGTCCATGCCGCCCGGTCTGTCGTCGATGAGCACCGCGATGACCTCCTTGAGGTCGGTCTTTATGCCCGCCTTCTCGAGGGCCTTCCGTGCGAGCGTGGGGTCGTCCACGAGGATGTTGAAGAATCCCCGCTCCCCGAAGGAGGAGATGGTGATGGCCCTGATGTTGATCTTTTCCCTGGCCAGGACGCCGGACACCCGTGCAAGCTTTCCAGGGGTGTTGTCGACGGGTACCGTGAGCTGATATGCGATCATATCCCACCTGCCTTGAGTAGATTTTCAACCCATCCAGGCCGGTATGAACGGCCGGGAACGATACCGTATTTCACTCTATATCCAAGGCGGAAGTCAAGGCGATTCTTGCCCTTTCCCAGGCGCTTCGGCACCACCGGGCGAGGGTTTCGAAGGTGCTCTCCAGGGGGGGCCTCCCGGGCGAGCAGGCGGAGATGAAGCAGGCCTTTTCCTTGAGCTCCTCCCAGCCGCTCAGGTCGTCGTCATCGGCGTGCTCCGGGGCGACCCCGTCGAGGGAAAACCCGTTGAGCCGCCCTTCCCAGTTGTAGGAAAGGGCCATGACGCCGATACCCGGCCTCAGGTAGGCTGTCACCGTCCTGGAGGGGAACTGGGGCAGGGAGTCGAAGGCGACGGTCATGCAGCCCTTGACGCTGCCCACCTCCAGGCCGACGTCTTCCACCTGTCCGCAGAACACCTTCTGCCCTGCGTACGGTTCCGCCGGGTAGAGGAGGGTGGTGTCGCCCGGGCCCAGGTCGGTGTAGTCCCAGCCCACCGTCGACCCGTCGGGCATGTAGTACACCAGGGTGAGGATGTGGATGTTGTTTTCGGTGTCCTTGGCCAGGTAGATGTAGCCGTTGTAGTGGTCCATCTCGAACCGGCGCGCGGCCTCGGACCAGGTGGGGTAGTACGCCTCCTCGAGGAGCACGTCGCACTCGATGCCGGCCACGGTGAAGGTCTGGGTGAAGGCCTGGGTCAGGGGATTGTTCCCGAAGCCGCCGTAGGGGGTGAGCGACATGCCCAGGTCAACCCTCCGGTAGAACGTGTCGAAGAAGGGGTTGCCCCAGAGCTCGGTGCTGTCGTTCGAGAAGGTGTAGCCGTCCAGCACCACATCGGCCTGGAGTCCGGGAGACACGGTGAGGCTCGCCAGGATGAAGATCGCCAACAGGCACGCTTTGCGGGTCATGATGTACGTCCGTGTTTTAAGATCTTAAAGCATTATCATGTTTTAGAAACATTGACAATCCTTCTTGTCCTGGGATAGATTCTTCACTCGTGAAACAACAAGGAGGATAGGATGGATTACAAGCATACGATGTGTCTTCCCCAGACCGACTTCCCCATGAAGGCGTCCCTTTCGGCAAGGGAGCCCGAGATGCTCAAGCGCTGGGAGGACGGGGACATCTACGCGCGGATCATGGACAGATCGAAGGGCCGGGAGAAGTTCATCCTCCACGACGGTCCGCCCTATGCCAACGGCCACATTCACCTGGGCACCGCCCTGAACAAGATATTGAAAGACATTATCGTGAAGTCTCTCTTCATGATGGGGTACGACACGTTCTACCGCCCCGGCTGGGACTGCCACGGGCTGCCCATCGAGCACCAGGTGGAGATCGAGGTGGGCAGGGAGGCTGCCGCGAAGATGACCAAGGTGGAGATCCGCAAGCGCTGCAGGGCGTATGCGAACAAGTTCCTCGACATCCAGAGGGAGGAGTTCAAGCGGCTCGGCGGGTTCGGCGTGTGGCAGGACCCCTACATCACCATGGACTACGGCTACGAGGCCACCATCGTCCGGGAGCTGGGCAAGTTCATCGGCAACGGGTCCATCTACAAGGCGCGCAAGCCCGTCTATTGGTGCGCCACCTGCGGGACCGCCCTGGCCGAGGCCGAGGTGGAGTACAACGACCAGGCCACGCCGGCCATCTTCGTGAGGTTCAAGATGATCTCGGACATCTCGGAGAAGGTGCCCGAGCTGAAGGACGTGCGTGACGACGTGTACATGGTGATCTGGACCACCACCCCCTGGACCATCCCCGCGAACCTCGCCATCGCGCTGCATCCGGACCTCGAATACTCGGCGGTGAAAACAGAGGAATACAGCGTGCTCGTCCTGGCCACTGACCTTGTGGAGGACGTGATGAAGCAGGTCGGGGTGAGCGGGTTCACCACGCTCGCCGTGTTCAAGGGCAGCCTGCTCGAGGGCCTGAAGGCAAAGCACCCCCTCTACGACCGGGAGTCCATCCTCATCCTCGCGCCCTTCGTCACCCTGGAGGCCGGCTCCGGGCTCGTGCACATCGCGCCGGGCCACGGCGAGGAGGACTACGAGATCGGCAAGGCCTACGGGCTCGAGGTGTATGCGCCCGTGGACAACGAGGGGAAGTTCACCAAGGAGGTCGAGGAGTTCGCGGGCCAGTTCGTGTTCGACGCCAACGAGGGCGTGAACAAGGCCCTTCAGCGGGTGGGTGCCCTGCTCAACGTGTCCACGTACGAGCACTCCTACCCCTACTGCTGGCGGTGCAAGAACCCCATCATCTTCCGCTCCACCAGCCAGTGGTTCATCTCCATGGAGAAGACGGGCCTCAGGCAGAAGGCCCTCGATGAGATCAACCGGGTGAAATGGATCCCCTCCTGGGGCAGGGACAGGATCTACAACATGGTGGAGAACCGGCCCGACTGGTGCATCTCGCGCCAGAGGGTGTGGGGCGTCCCCATCCCGGTGTTCGTGTGCAGAGAGTGCGGGGAGATCCTCATGTCCCAGGAGATCGCAGACCGCGTGGCGGACATCTTCGAGAAGGAAGGGTCGGACGCCTGGTTCGCGCACACCGCCTCCGAGCTCCTGCCCCCGGGCACGACGTGCAGCGCCTGCGGCAAGGGCGAGTTCACGAAGGAAGAAGACATCGTGGACGTGTGGTTCGACTCGGGCGTGAGCTACGCTGCTGTGTGCGAGAAGGACCCGCGGCTCGACATGCCCGTGGAGATGTACCTCGAAGGGTCTGATCAGCACCGCGGCTGGTTCCACTCCACCCTGCTCGCCTCGGTGGGAACCAGGGGCAGGGCGCCCTATAAAAGCGTGCTCACCCACGGGTTCGTGGTGGACGGCGAGGGCAGGAAGATGTCCAAGTCCCTGGGCAACACCATCTCGCCCCAGGAGATCATCACCAAGTACGGAGCCGAGATCCTCAGGCTCTGGACGAGCGCCCAGGACTACAGGAACGACATCAGGATCTCGGACGAGATCGTGAGCCGCCTCGTGGAGACCTACCGGAGGATCAGGAACACCTCCCGGTTCATGCTGGGCAACCTCCACGACTTCGATCCGGACAGGGACATGGTGCCCTATGAGGACATGCTAGAGCTCGACCGCTACGCGCTCCACGTCACCATGAAGCTGATCGAAAAGGTACGCAAGGCGTATACGGACTTCGAGCCCTATGTCATCTACCAGCAGGTGCACAACTTCTGCGTGGTGGATATGAGCGCCTTCTACCTCGACATCCTCAAGGACAGGCTCTACGTCTACAAGAAGGCCTCCCTGGAGAGGCGGTCCGCCCAGAGCGCCATCTTCCGGATCATCATGGACCTGACCCGGCTGCTGGCCCCAATCCTGGCCTTCACGGCGGAGGAGATCTGGGACCACATGCCGAAGTTCACTGGCAAGGAGGAGAGCGTTCACCTGACCACCATGCCGGTGGCTGACCCCGCCCTGGTGAACCGGGAGCTCGAGGCGAAGTGGGAGCGCATCATCGCGCTCAGGCAGGAGGTTTCCAAGGAGATGGAGACCGCCCGGAGGGACAAGGTCATCGGCCATCCCCTGGACGCGAGGATCACTCTGTCCGCCGAAGGCCCCACCCTTGATTTCCTCAAGGGGGTGGAGCCCATGCTCGAGGACATCTTCATCTGCTCCGGGGTCGTGGTGGAGCAGGGCGACGGCAATTACGGCGCGAGCGAGGCCTTCCCCATGATGCGCATCGCCGTGTCGAAGGCGCCGGGCGGCAAGTGCCCCCGGTGCTGGCACTACCGCGAAGACATCGGGAAGACACCCGAGTTCGCGGAGGTGTGCGGCCGCTGTGCCTCTCAGCTCGGGTAAGCGTTCGTCCGCAGCGAGATTCCGGTCCCCGCTCCTCTTGCGCGAGGGGCGGGGACCATTGTATATTCAAGGGGCATATGGATGCCGTTCCGGCAATTCAGCCGGGACAGGAGTACGGACACAGACGGTTTTCGTGCAGAACGAAGGGACGCTCAGGTGGCAGGCAAGCGCAAGGACAAAGGCAAGGAAACGCTGAAAGAGGAAGAGATTCTGGAGCTGCTGGAAGGGGAGGAGGAGCTTCCCGAGGAGCTCGAGGAGTCGAAGGGGAAAAGGGGGAGGTCGTTTTTGCCCTGGGCGCTGCTGCTCGTCCTCTTCTGCTACGCAGCCGACCAGATCACCAAGGGCATCATCGTCAGGACCGTGGAGCTGGGGACCGGGTTCAACGTCATCCCCGGGTTCTTCGACATCATCCACGTGCGCAACACCGGGGCCGCCTTCGGCATGCTCCATGGCTTCCCCGAGCCGTTCCGCACCTACTTCTTCCTGGGCATCACCATCATCGCGTTCATCGCCATGTTCGTGGTCTTCGTGCGGGCCCGGGAGAAGTCGCTGCTGCTCAAGCTGGTGTTCTGCCTGATCATCGCGGGTGCGCTGGGGAACCTCACCGACCGGTTCATCCACGGCGAGGTGGTGGATTTTCTGAGCGTCTACATAGGAAGGTTCAGGTGGCCGGCGTTCAACCTGGCGGACACCTACATCTCCATAGGGATGCTGGGGCTCCTCTTCCACATCTTCACGATGCCGAAGGAAGAGGAGTAGGCCCTCAGGCCGCCACGTCCCACTCCTCGGGCTTCGTGAGGGCCGCCACATCCACCAGGATCACCATCTGGTTCTGCGCGTCCTTGTACACGCCCTCGATGAAGTCCGTGGAGATCTTCGCCGAGAATACCGGGGTCTTCTGGACCCGGGCGGGATCGATGACCAGAACGTCCGCCACGTTGTCCACCACCAGTCCCATGACTTTATCCTCCACCCTTACGATGAGGAACACGGTCAGGGGGTTGTATTCCCTCGGCTCCAGCCTGAACTTGAGCCTGAGGTCCATGACGGGCACCAGCTCGCCCCTCAGGTTGATGACGCCCTTGATGAAGCTCGGCACGTTGGGGAGCAGGCTGATGTCCTGGTATCCGATGATCTCTTCGATGGCCTGGATGGGCACGGCATAGGTTTCGTTCTCGAGGGAGAAGGTGATGAACGAGGTGTTCTCTTCCTTCTTTTCCTCTTCGTCCTCTTTTTTGGGCAGGGTCCTGTCTTTCATGGGAAGGGGCTTCTCCTCTTTTGCTTTGCTGAAAGCCTCCCTTTCCCCCTCGTCGTCCGTGTCGTCTGCCAATGCCCTGGGGGCGGGTGCTGCTTGTCTTTTCGGCTGGGGCTGAGTCTCCTGGGCCTTGCGCTGCTGGGACTGAGGCTGCGCATCCCTCAGCATGCCGGCATCGACCTGAGTCACCGCGTCAGGGGACACCCTCAGGGCCAGCGGGATCATGTCCCTCTCCATGATGGTGGAGAAGAGGATGGAGTGTGCGTCCTTGCCCTTCCGGCACGAACCGAGGACCTCCCCGAGGCTGTCCAGGGTGCCCGTGAGCTCGTCGAGCTCTTCGGCGCCGAGGTGCACGTTCACGACGAACACCTGGCTGGACTCCAGCTTCCTGGCCACCACCTGCCTGTCCACGCCGAAGGACGTCAGGAGGTCCCCGTCCTTCCGAGCGGCTGCGGCCTTTCCCTTCGGCCCGGATGAGGAGCCCGCTCCGTCGATGATGGCCTGGAGCTCGCTCAAGTGCTCGGAGATGTCCATGTCGTTGCTGGAGGTGACGTCCTCGAACATGTTCTTGAGCATGTCCGCCGCCTGGAGGAGCGGGTTCGCCACCTGGCTCGTGGGGACCACCTTGCCCGAGCGGATGAGGTTCAGGACGTCTTCGAGCTTGTGGGCCAGGTCTCCGATGTTGGTCAGGTCGAGGAACTTGGCCGAGCCTTTGATGGAGTGGGCTGCACGGAACACCCGGTTGATGACCTCGGGATCGACGTTCTCCATGTCCGCCTCGATCTTGATGAGGTCTTCTTCGATGTCTGCGATGTGCTCTCTCGATTCGGTAACGAATTCTTCCATGAGATCGTCAAAATCACCCACGCCAGGCTCCTCCCGGGATATAATCTTCTCTCTACATCGGCAGGGATCAGGTTCTTACTTTAAAGTTTGTTGACAGAAAATATACAATACAGGTATAAATCAGCCAAAATTTCAATCCGGGAGGCCGTTTGTGCAGAAGATGAGGGTCTGTCTGCTTGTTATGTTCGTTCTAACCTTCCTTTCCCTTGCGGGGTGCGGCCATCACGACGAGATCGGAGGGTCAGGGGTCCCGGTCCAGCTCGAGGTGTCCACGGAGAATATCCAGGAGAGGGTGGGCCTGTCCGGGTTCATCTTCGGGACCTTCCTGCTGCTGAATGCCTATTTCGTCATCGTTGCGAGCTGCATTGCGCTCATGGTCAAGGAGCAGACCTTCAAGAAGATATCGGACACCATCCGGACGGTTTCCCAGATGCTCAACCCCTCCCAGGGCCAGGACGGGTCCCTCCTGAAGATCCTGGGCCTGCTTTCCAACGCGGAGACCAGGTTCCAGCTCGGAAGCCTGGGCATGATCATCGGGCTCATCCTCGCCTATTTCGGCGCGTGGGTCGCCACCTGATCCCGGGCCTGGGGCTCCGGGCACCGCTGTTCGGATCTTCCGGTGGACAGGGTTCCTGCCTTCGTGAGAATATGAGCGCCTGCAGGTGAATGGGATGATCGCCATCATTGACTACCGTGCCGGGAATCTGCGTTCGGTCGAGCGGGCGCTGAGGCACCTCGGCCTCGAATGCGCCATTACGAGCGACAGCCGGAAGATCCTGGATGCCCGGCGGGTGATCTTCCCCGGTGTCGGGGCCGCCGGCAAGGCCATGGAGACCATCGTCTCCCTGGGCCTCGACGAGGTGATCCGCGCCGTGGTCGAGCGGGGCACGCCTTTCCTGGGCATCTGCCTGGGCACGCAGATCATCCTCGAGGAAAGCGAAGAAGACGGGGCCCGCTGCCTGGGCATCATCCCGGGCGCGGCCAGGAGGTTCCCGGACATGGGCCTCAAAATACCCCACATTGGCTGGAACACCTTGAAACACTGCCGCACGCACCCCATCTTCGAGGGCGTGGACGCTCAGGCCCAGTTCTATTTCGTGCACTCGTACTATCCCGACCCGGCGGGGCAGGGTTTTGCCATGGCCACGACATCCTACGGCATCGAGTTCGCCTCGGTCATCGCCCGGGACAACGTGGTGGCCACCCAGTTCCACCCGGAAAAGAGCGGCAGGCCCGGCCTGAGGATGCTCCAAAACTTCTCCTTCTGGGACGGCTGTCCGGGGTAAACGCTCCCGGGAAGGAAGACCCGGTGAGCCGCCCTTCCCGGTCTGGTGGAGGGGTAAAAGATTTCATCCTTTCTGTGAAAAGAATTTCTTATGCGACGCCGCCGCGGGCAGGGCGTCCTGCAAAGTTGTCATGATTTCAAACGCTTTGATTTTGCACACATATTGCATTATAATTATTGAGTTTCTCTGTTCATTCTGAGCCCGGCCACTCTGTGCTGGTGAGGTTATCATTGATGAAACGGTGGGCTTTTCTGGCGATATTCATCCTTGCTCTGGGCTTTGCCGCGGGCTGCAGCTGGCCCTGGGAGGACGACAGCCACGACGGCGGCTCCAGTGCCGGCGGCGAGGAGGTGCCTGTATGGGCGGCGGTCAGCGCCGGGGGTGCGCATACGGCGGCCGTCAAGAGCGACGGCTCGCTGTGGGTGTGGGGGGGCAACGGCAGCGGCCAGCTCGGCCTCGAGACCTGGGTGGACATCCATCAGCCGACAAGGCTCGGCTCCGAGAGATGGGAGCAGGCGAGCGCGGGGGATCTGCACACCTTTGCCGTCAATACCAACGGGCAGACCTGGTGCTGGGGAAGCGGCATCTTCGGGCAGCTCGGGATATCCCCCAGCGGGCTGTTCGGGTCCAACAAGCCCATACGAGTGACCTATGACAAGGACTGGGCATCGGTGAGCGCCGGCTACGGCCACACCCTGGTGCTCAAGGACGACGGCACGGTCTGGAGGAGCGGGATCTACAGATCTCTCCCGGACCGCTCGCTCTTCCGCCTCTATGTCTTCACCCAGGTGGGGTCCGATGCGGACTGGGCCGCCATCGACGCAGGCGGGTACCATGACCTTGCCCTCAAATCCGACGGCACGCTGTGGGCGTGGGGGGACAACGACGTCGGGCAGCTCGGCATAGGCACGGCCGACGACCAGGAGCTGCCGGTCCGGGTGGGCTCTCATGCGGACTGGTCCGACAGGTTCAGCGCAGGCGTATACCATTGTGCCGCCATCAGGACGGACGGCTCGCTGTGGGCGTGGGGTCTCAATACCTACGGCCAGCTCGGCGACGGCACGACGGTATCCAGGGACGAACCGGTCCTCGTTGAAGACACCAGCCGGTGGAAGAGCGTAAGCGCCGGATTGTACCACACCCTCGCCATCAGGGAAGACGGCACGCTCTGGGCTTGGGGTTTCAATGCCTACGGCCAGCTCGGAAACGGATCGACCGAAAGCAGCCCCATGCCCGTGCAGGTGGGCTCGGAGGCCGACTGGGTCAGCGTGAGCGCAGGCGGGAGCTTCAGCATGGGCATCAGGTCCGGCGGCAGCCTGTGGGCCTGGGGCAACAACGTCTACGGCCAGTTGGGCAACGGCACCACCGTCTCGAGCACTGTGCCTGTTCCTGTCGGGGCTGAGTGAGCTACCGATCCTCTCCCTTCAACCGCATGGCTGTTCATTTCTTCCTATGCTTGTGAGGCAGAGGCTCTCCCTATACACCGTAATGCCGTCGGGGTCGGGGGGAAACCAAAGCCGGCCGTTGTACCCCCGCCCGCCAGGGCCTTTGATTTCCACAAATAATTGATTATCATTATATTCAGTTGAGTATCTTTGCATTTCAATCACCATGCAATGTCGAGGAGGTATGCCATGAGACGTTTCCTGTTCCTGATGCTTGTAGTGCTCGCTTGTACCGTCGCCGGATGCGACTGGTCGTTCTGGGACGACGATGACGATGACGACGATTCGAGCGCCGTCGCAGAAGAGGCCGCGGTCTGGACGGACGTGAGCGCGGGCGACGTGCACGTTGCCGCCCTCAAGAGCGACGGCACGCTGTGGACCTGGGGCGGGAACGCCGAAGGCCAGCTCGGCCTCGACACCTGGGCGAACAAGGCCCTTCCCGAGCAGGTGGGCACCGATACCTGGACTGAGGTGAGCGCCGGCGACAGCCACACCTTTGCCCTGAACACCAACGAGCGGCCGTATTCCTGGGGATATGCTGCCTACGGCCAGCTCGGGGACGACCGACGGGTCCTGAGGACGAACGTCCCGGCGCAGACCACCTACGACGCGGACTGGTCTGCGGTGAGCGCCGGCAGGCTGCACACCCTGGTGCTCAAGGAAAACGGCACGATCTGGATCTGCGGCCTCAAGATGCTCAATCCGGACAGCACCGGCGACATCAGTTATTCGCTTGCCCAGGTCGGCACCGACACCGACTGGGCTGCCGTGGAAGCCGGAGGCATCCACAACCTCGCCCTCAAGACGAGCGGCACGTTGTGGGCCTGGGGGCAGAACGATTCCGGACAGCTCGGCATCGGCACGACCGACAGCCAGGGGCTTCCCGTCCAGGTGGGGTCGAAATCGGATTGGACCGCGGCGTTCAGCGCGGGGGAGGGCCACAGCCTGGCCATCAGGTCGGACGGGAGCTTGTGGGCCTGGGGCCGCAACGACCATGGGCAGCTCGGCGACGGCACGAACGAAGACAGGAGCGAGCCCGTGCAGGTCGATGGGGCGGGCACGTGGAAGGCGGTGAGCGCGGGCGTCCACCACAGCCTGGCCATCAGGGAAGACGGCACGCTGTGGGCCTGGGGCCTGGGCGCCGACGGCCGGCTGGGGAACGGCTCCACCGAAAGCAGCTCCGTGCCCGTGCAGGTGGGCATGGACGCCGACTGGACCGTGGTGAGCGCAGGCCTGGGGTTCAGCGTTGCCATCAGGTCGGACGGGAGCTTGTGGGCCTGGGGCGCCAACGACAGGGGCCAGCTCGGCAACGGCACGAGCGAGGCGAGCAGCGTCCCCGTGCCGGTCGGGGGGCAGTGAGCTCAGCTTCCCCAGCCGTTCTTGCCGATGAGCTTGACGAACCTGCACCCGCCCAGGGATTCCTCGCGCACGCCGTCCTCCCTCCTGGTGAAGCGCTTGAGCTCTTGAAGCGTTTCGCTGCCCACCGGGATGATGAGCCTTCCCCCGACGGCCAGCTGATCGATGAGGACCTCCGGCAGGGAGGGCGCACCTGCCGTGACCACGATTCCGTCGAAGGGCGCCTCCCGGGGGAGGCCCTGGGTCCCGTCCCCGATGCGGACGTGGATGTTGTAGTAGCCCAGCTCGTCGTGGGTCTTCCGCGCCCTCGACGCCAGGGCGCTGATCCGCTCGATGGAAAACACCACCCTGCAGAGCCTCGAGAGGATGGCTGCCTGGTAGCCAGAGCCGGTGCCGATCTCGAGGATCTTGTCCCCTGGGCCGGGCTGGAGCGCCTGGGTCATGAGGGCCACCATGTAGGGCTGCGAGATCGTCTGACCGTAGCCTATCGAGAGGGGGTAGTCCTCGTGGGCCTTGTACTTGAGGTATTCCTCTACGAACTTGTGCCTCGGCACCTCGAGGAAGGCGCCCAGCACCCTGGCGTCGTGGATGCCGCGGCCTTCGAGCTGCTCCTTGACCATGTGCTGCCGTGCGATGAGCGGGTCCGGTTTCATCATCCTCCCCACTATACAGGCTCGGGTGCGCATTATCAAGCGGGCCGAGAGGGCGGGAAACGACCCTGTGCGGGCGGCGATGACCTTGACCCGATGCGGATCATATTGTATTGAATTTTCAAGGTGGGTTCATGGAGTTCGTGAGAGTTGTAAAAACGTCCAGGTTTCTGGACCCCGCCCAGGGGTTTTCAGAGACGGAGCGATATTCCGAGGTGCGGGTGGACCCGCTCACCGGCCGCACGAGCCGGGTCCTGGACTTCCCCATCAGGGAGGTGGTCAGGACGGACGTCTCGGCCGAGGTCGAGCTCTCGAAGGGCTTCTGCCCGTTCTGTCCCGAGGTGGTCCAGACCGTCACGCCCAAGTTCCATCCCGACCTCACGAGCAAGGAGAGATACTCGAGGGGCGAGGCCCTCTGCGTGCCCAACGCCTTCCCCTACGACGAGAACGGGGCCGTGTGCGTCATGTGCAGCGAGCACTACCTGCCCCTGACCTCATTTACCGAGGGCATCCTGGAGGATTCTCTCGCCTGCTGCTTCGAATACCTCGAGGATGTGGTTCTCAGGCAGCCGGACATGATCTATCAGTCCGTGAACTGGAACTACATGCCCCTGGCCGGGGGCTCGCTCATCCACCCTCACCTGCAGATAACCGCATCGAGCTCGTCAACGAATTACTATGCCGAGATCGTGCCGAACCTGGCCCGGTACAAGGCTGAGACGGGGAGGGACTACTGGACGGACCTGCGGGACGAGGAGCAGAGGAACGGGGAGCGGTACATCTCCGCGGCCGACGGCATCACCTGGCTCGCCGCCTTTGCGCCGCTCGGGGTGTTCGATGTCCTGGGCATCCTCCACGAAGTCAGGAAGCCCGGGGACATCAAGGCAGGGACCCTGCGCGAGCTGGCCCGGGGGATCCTGCTCGTCCTGAGGTACATCGATTCGCTCAACATGGGCTCGCTGAACATGTCGCTCTACTTTCTGGGGGGCAACCCGCTCTTCGTGCCCCACGTGAGGATCTGTCCGCGGCTGAGCATCCCGCCGTTCGGCACCAGCCAGGTCAACTACATGAAGATGCTGCACGATGAGACATTGACCACGCTGAAGCCAGAGGATATATGTAAAGACTTACAAGCATTCTGGCGTTCTTGAGATGCTTGAGAAATTTTCTCGAGGGGGTTCAACGATGAAGAAGACGGCACTGGTCCTGATGGGGATTCTGAGCTTCTGGGCGGTAGCGGCACAGGCGGCCGAAGCGCCCGAGGTCATATGGGCAGGCGGCGGCCTGAGGCTTGCCGACGAGTCTGCCCCGGCGTACATGGGCGACGTCTTCGTCTCCCTTGCCCAGGTGGACAACCTGTACCTGTTCACGAACCCCACCGCCTTCGTCAGGGAAAGCGAGCTGGGACTGAACCTGGGCATCGGCGCGCGGGTCCCGGTCCTTGCAGGAAAGGCCGTCGCCGGGTACAACATGTTCTTCGACTACACCACGGACAACAACCACAGGCGCGTGGGGACCGGGGCGGAATTCTTCCACCCCAACTTCTCCGCCCACCTCAACCTCTATCTCCCCTTCTCGAACGAGCACGACGGGGAGGAGGCGCTTCCCGGCGTCGACGTGGCCTTCGGCATCCCGGTGCCCAGCGCTCCCTTTGTCGTTGTATGGCCCGGGGCCTATTTCTACAACGGGGAAGATCGGAGCAACATGAAGGGTGTGAGCCTCATGGTGCAGGTGAAGCCCGTGAGGGCCGTCTCGCTGTACTTCGGCGGCAGGAACGATGCGCTGGAGTCCGGCAGGAACGACCGCGGCGAGATCTTTGCCAAGGTCGAGGTGACCATCCCCATGAAGCGTCTGGGAGAGGACCTCTTCAGGTTCGACCGGGGCCAGTATCCCCTCAACGTGAACAGCCAGCTCGACCACCGGGTCGTGCGGGAGCCGTTCATAACGTATGAGCAGAGCAGATAAACCATCATCGTCCTTGACTTCGGAGTGATTTCTCTTCTATAGAGTACGACGGTATCGGGAAGTGGCTCAGTCTGGTAGAGCACAGCGTTCGGGACGCTGGGGCCCGGGGTTCAAATCCCCGCTTCCCGACCA
>DAOPXM010000017.1:0-74323 GCA_035352355.1 Deltaproteobacteria bacterium
GGGATGTCGTCTAATGGCAGGACACGAGATTTTGGATCTCGTTATGGTGGTTCGAGTCCACCCGTCCCAGCCAATTTGGCATACTAAGGAGAACGTGGGTTCATGGAGACGAGCATCTGTGTCTTTTCCGGAAATTCCAATCGGCCTTTGGCAGAAAGTATTTGCAGTATACTGGGGATAGAACTGGGCAGCGCCGAGGTGAAGCGATTCTCCGACGGCGAAACCTCCGTGGATATCCACCAGAGCATCCGTGGCAAGGACATCTACCTCGTCCAGTCCACGTGCTCTCCTGCAAACGAGCATCTCATGGAGCTGCTCATCATGCTGGATGCTGTAAAGCGCGCTTCTGCACATACCATCACGGCTGTCGTGCCCTACTTCGGGTATGCGCGCCAGGACCGCAAGGCCTCGCCGCGTACACCCATCACGGCCAAGCTCGTCGCCGACCTGTTTACGGTCGCAGGGGCTGACAGGGTCCTGACCATGGACCTGCATGCGGGCCAGATCCAGGGCTTTTTCGACATCCCGGTGGACAACCTCTTTGCAAAGCCGGTGGTCCTGAACTACATCAAGAACAGGTTCATGAACCACCTCTGCGTAGTCTCTCCGGACGCAGGCGGCGTAGAGAGGGCCCGGGCGTACGCGAAGCCGCTGAAGGCCGACCTGGCGATCATCGACAAGAAGCGCGAGCGCGCAAACGAGTCCGATGTCATGCACATCATCGGCGATGTGAAGGACAAAGTCTGCCTGCTCATCGACGACATCGTGGACACCGCGGGCACCCTCACCAATGCCGCCGTTGCTCTGAAGGACGCGGGTGCGACGAAGGTGCTGGCCTGCTGTACCCATCCGGTGCTCTCGGGACCGGCCATCCACCGGCTCAATGCCTCGCCGCTGGAGGAGCTCGTGGTCACGGACACAATCCCGCTCAAGGGTGAGGCCATCGGCTGTAAAAAGATTACGGTCCTGAGCGTGGCACCCCTCCTGGCCGAGGCCATCAAGCGGATCTATCGCGACGAGTCCGTCAGCGAGCTGTTCCTCTGGAACGATACGACGGCGCAGAAGGTTTGATCCCGGTCAGCTCCCGGCTGAGGGCTGCAGGGGATCGAGGACTTCGCGTATCTTGCGGGAGAGCGTCACGAGGTCGAAGGGCTTCTGGATGAATCCGCTGCACCCCCGGTTCAGGATGTCGGCGGCGTGGCCGTCCAAGCTGTAGCCGCTGCTGAGGATGATCTTCGCGTCCGGGCGCACCTGCCTGATCCGGTCGAACGTCTCCGAGCCGCTGATCCCGGGCATGATCATGTCCAGGATGACAAGGTCGATTGAGTCCCCGTCGGCTTCGAACATCCTGGCCGCCTCGTGACCGCTCCCGGCCGTGACCACCTGATAGCCCAGGCCTTTCAGGAGCTCGGTGCCCACCTCGAGGATCATGACCTCGTCATCCACCAGGAGGATGGTTTCGAAACCGGTGAGCGTATGGGTCTGCCTGCCTGTCTCTTCCTCGGACACGGTCTTGTCGGATGCCGGGAGATAGACATCGAAGATGCTTCCCTGGCCTTTCCTGCTGGACACGGAGATGAATCCCCCGTGATTCCTGACGATGCCGTACGCTGAGGCAAGGCCGAGGCCGGACCCCCGGGAGACCTCCTTGGTGGTGAAGAAGGGCTCGAAGACCCTTCTCATGGTGTTTTCGTCCATCCCTGTACCGGTATCTGCGACGGTTATCCTGATGTAGCTCCCCGGACGTGCGTCGTACGAGAGGGCCAGGCCTTTGTCCACCGTGACCCGGGATGTCTCGAGGAAGAGCTCCCCGCCCTCGGGCATGGCCTGCCATGCGTTCAGGTAGAGGTTCAGCAGCACCTGCTCGATCTGGCCCTTGTCCACCTCGATACCCCCGATGCCCTCCTGGAGCTTCCGGTGGACCTTGATCTCTTTCCTCGTCTGCTCGAACATCTCCGAGGTCTTCAGGACCAGTGCGGTGACGTCCAAGGGCCTGACCTCGTACTTGCCCCCCCGGGCAAAGCCCAGGAGCTGCTTGGTCAGTGCCGAGCCACTCTGGATGCACTCCTCGATCTGCCTGATCCTCCTGTAGGAGGGATGGGACTGTTCGATCTCCATGCCCAGAAGAGAAATGTTGCCTTGGATGGCCATGAGGAGATTGTTGAAGTCGTGTGCGATGCCGCCGGCCAGAGTGCCGATGGCCTCCATCTTCTGGGCCTGCAGGAGCTGTGTCTCCAGGCGCCTGCGCTCCGTGATGTCACGGACGATGCCCCTGAAGCCCGCCGGCTTTTCCTCGTGGTCCAGGATGAGCGACAGCGACATCTCCAGGGTGGCCGTGGTCTTGTCTCCGCGTATGACCTCGGAATTGATGACCTCCTGGGGCTGCCTGGTCTCGTACATCATCTTGGCGGAGATGGTGATCTTTCTCCTGACGGCGGGCTCCATGAGCTCCCGACAGTCCATGCCGGTGAGCGTCTCCCGGGTGTAGCCGAGGATCCTGCACAGTGATGAGTTGAAGAAGGTGAACCGGCCCTCGAGGTCGAGCTCGAAATAGCCTTCTTCGATGATCTCGAGGATGTTCCGGTATTTCGCTTCGCTCTGCCGGCAAGCAAGCTCGGAGGCTTTGCGCTGGGTGATGTCCATAACGGAGATGATCCCTGCCGGGCGTCCTCCGAGCATGGTGGAGGCGCCGGAGAGGTCCACCCAGAGCTCCCGGCCGTCCTTTGCTATGATCCTGAGCTCGTAGCGCCTGGTGGCGGAAAGGCCCTGCTGGCGCTTCATGCCCTCGCTGCGGACAAAGGACAGGTAGTCCGGGTGCACGAAGTCCCAGAAGTTCATGTTCCGGAGCTCATCCATGGTGTACGCGCAGATGGTCTGGGCAGCCGGGTTTGCATAGACCCACCGGTCGTCCTGGTAGAGCATGACGGCCGTGGGTGTTGTCTGGGCCAGGGCCCGGAACTTCTCTTCGCTCTCCTGGAGGGCCTTTACGAAGCTGAAGTTCTGGTTCTCGCTCTCACGCAGCACTGCCAGTCCTCTTGCCTGCCTTTTCCACAGCACGAATGAATAGACGGCGAAGATGGCGGCCAGCAGGATAAAGACCAGGCACATCACGGTGAAATGGGGGGGCAGGGTGGGCACCGTACCGCCCGGTGAGCCGTTCTCCAGCTGCACGGTCGCATGGGATGTCGACTCCATGATCCAGGAGGATGCGAGGGTCACCAGAAGCCCCATTACGGCCAGATGAATCCCCCGCTTCGACTTAAATCCCCTGCCGTACACGTTTCCTCCCGTCTTCATGCTGCCGACCCACTGGATACGTGGCTCCCTGTGCTCATTGACGAACTATCGTCTTATTATTACGAAAAAATTAATGGGATATTTCGAGAGGTGCCATCACGGGTGCACGGGGTGCGGGAGCCTGCGCGGCCGTGGCCGTAAAGGAGCCCGCGAAGGCCTCCCGCGGATGACCGGCAGGGCCGGTCCCGGCTACACGGCCATGAGCAGGGACGCCCCGTCAGGCCGGTACTGAAGCGCCTCCGCCAAGTGGTCGTGCCCGATGGAGGGGGAGCCTTCGAGGTCGGCTATGGAGCGGGCGACCTTGATCACCCGTTTGAAGCCCCGCATGCTCAGGTGGCAGCTCTTCATGGCATGGACGAGCAGGCCCCTGCCCCGGGAGTCGATGCTGCAGAGCCTCTCCATCTCCCCATCCGGGATGCGTGCATTGAGGAACCCCCGTTCCCGCTGCAGGGAGCGGGCGGCGGCCACCTGGTCCTTGATGCGGGAAGGCGAGGAAGGGTGGGCGGACGACAGGATGTGGGACGCATCCACCGGATCGACCCACACATGGATGTCGATCCGGTCCAGGAGTGGGCCGGAGACGCGGCTCCGGTACCGGGACACCTGCACCGGGGTGCAGCGGCACTCCTTGGCGGGATGGCCGAGAAACCCGCAGGGGCAGGGGTTCATGGCGGCGACGAGCTGGAACCTCGACGGGAAGGTGACGGCGGCCAGGGCCCGGGAGATGGTGACGACACCGTCCTCGAGAGGCTGCCGCAGGCTCTCGAGCGCTGCCCTCCTGAATTCGGGGAGCTCGTCCAGGAACAGCACCCCGTTGTGGGCCAGCGTGACCTCTCCAGGGGCCGGGATGGAGCCCCCGCCGATGAGACCTACGTCCGAAATGGTATGGTGGGGGGCACGAAAAGGCCGCGTGCCGATGAGGGGGGCGTTCCCGAGCTTGCCTGCTGCCGAGTAGATGCGGGTGCACTCGAGGACCTCCTCTTGGGACAGGGCAGGCAGCAGTGAGGGCAGCCGCCTGGCCAGCATCGATTTCCCCGCGCCGGGCGGGCCGATGAACAGAACATTGTGGACGCCGGCCGCGGCGACCGTCAGCGCCCTCTTGGGAAGCTCCTGCCCCACGACGTCCGATAGGCCGGGAACGTCGGCCACCCCCGGGTCCGCATGTCCATCGGGGACCTCAGCGGGCTCTGGAAGAGGACCCCTGAGGAGGCTCACGATCTCCTTGAGGTCTCCCACCGGCCACACGCGTGCGCCGGACAGGCATGCCTCCCGGGCATTGGGCTCGGGGCACACGATCCCGGCAAGCCCCCTCTGCCTGGCCAGGAAGGCGGACGAGATGGCCCCCCTCACGGGCCGGACCTCGCCAGTGAGGCCCAGCTCTCCCACGAACAGGATGCCTTTCACACGTTCCTGAGGGATGACGCCCAGGGCCGTGAGGATGGCAACGCAGATGGGGAGGTCGAAGATGCCCCCTTCCTTCTTCCGGTCCGCAGGGGCGAGATTGACCGTGATGCGGCGCGGCGGGAAGTCGAACCCGGAATTGCGGATGGCCGAGCGGATGCGGTCCTTGCTCTCCTTCACCGCATTGTCCGGCAGGCCCACTATCGAGAAGCCCGGTATGCCGAACTGGATGTCAGCCTCCACCACCACACTCAAGGCGTCTGTGCCCCACAGATACGCCGAATGAACACTTGCGATCATACTGGTACAATAAGCCCGAGCCTGGTGAAATCCAGGGTCATGCCTTTCGGGACAGCACCTCCAGGAGCTCCCCGGGGTCGGTCACGGGCGGCAGGCAGGTGCTGCCCTGGCAGACGTAGGCAGCGGCGCGTCCCTCGAAGGGGCGCTTGTCCCGTGCCAGGGCAGGCCCCTCATCGTCCCCGGTGTTCAGCGCAATGACGCCTTCCGGGCGAAAGAGCGACCTTGCGGCCTTCAGCAGTGACAGGGTGTCCTCAGACCCGGGCCTGCCCGCGATCACCACCTCGCGGGAAGGACCTGAGACAAGCAGGAGCCCGGCCATGAGAAAGCTTGCGGCGGCGGGGACGGTCGACAGCGGCCCGGACGCGGCCCGGGCGGTCTGAGATGCCTTTTCTTCGAGGGCGCTCTCGCCGGTGAGGCGCCAGAGACGGATGAGGTTCGTGAGCGACACGGAGTTGCCAGAGGGGAGCGCGTTGTCGAAAAGCTCCTTGGGACGGGTGATCACCACGTCCATGTCGTCCGGGGTGAGGAAGAAGCCTCCCTCCTTCCTGTCCCAGAACAGCCTGAGGCTCTCGTGTGTGAGCGCCAGCGCCTTCTCGAGGTAGGCGGGCCTGAAGGCCGCCTGGTAGATCTCGATGAGACCCCAGGCCAGGAAGGCGTAGTCGTCGAGCAGAGCGCGGTGATCGGCGCGGCCTTCCCGATAGGCGTGGAGGAGGCGGCCGCCAGAGTCGTGGACGTTTCCGAGGATGAAGTCGGTGGCGCGGCACGCGGCCTCCGTGTACCGCGGCTCGTCAAAGGCGGCTCCGGCCTTCGCCAGGGCGGCGATCATGAGCCCGTTCCAGTCGGTCAGTGCCTTTTCGTCCCGGTAGGGGGCAGGCCTTTTGCCCCTCGCAACCAGCAGGGTCCCGGACATCCTGTCGACAGCCTCCTGGAGCACGTCGCCGGGGATGCCTTTCCTGCGGGCGATCTCGGATACGCTCTCTTTCATGAAGAGGATGTTCTTCCCGTGGAGGCGGCCTTCCGGGAAGTTTCCCCCGAGCTCTACGGCAAAGACCTCCGAGAACAGCCTGTAGTCCTCCGCTCCCAGGACGGACTGGAGCTCGGGCACGGTCCAGAGATAGTACCCCCCTTCCTCTCTCCCGGTGTCCGCGTCCAGGGCGCTGTAGAAGAGGCCGTCTTCCGACCTCATGTCCCGCAGCACGAAGTCGAGGGTTCCGGTGGCAATCCTGCGGTAGAGGGGTCTGCCGGTCACCAGGAAGGCCTCTGTATAGGCCATGGCCAGGAGTGCCTGGTCATAGAGCATCTTCTCGAAGTGGGGGATGCGCCAGAGGCTGTCCGTTGCATAGCGGTGGAAGCCGTGGCCGAGGTGGTCGTAGATCCCTCCCCGGCTCATGTCGTCGAGCGTCTTCTCCACCATGTCCAGGGCCTGTGCGGAGCCGGTGCTGCGGTGGTACCTGAGGAGAAACATCAGGTGGTGAGCGGAGGGGAATTTTGGCGCCTGGCTGAATCCTCCGGTGTCGGGCTGGAACATCCGGAACAGGGAGCTGAACGCGCCCTGCACCAGGTCCGGTAAGGGCGCTTCGCTTCCCTGCCGGGGAACGGGCTCGCTCGCCGCCCTGGCCACCCTCCGTGCGACGGCCTCCACCTCTGTCCTGTCCTTTTTCCAAGCCTCCCTGATGAGCGGCACGAGCTCCATCATGCCCATGAGGCCTCCCCTCGTATGCTTGGGCAGGAAGGTTGCGGCAAAGAAGGGCTCCTTTTCCGGGGTCATGATGATGGTCAGGGGCCAACCCCCGCTCCCGGTCATCATCTGGGCAATGCGCATGTAGATGTGGTCGACATGGGGAAGCTCTTCCCGGTCCACCTTGACGGAGATGAAGGCCTCGTTCATGAGGGCGGCAACCTCCGCGTCCTCGAAGCACTCGTGGGCCATGACGTGGCACCAGTGGCAGGAGGAATAGCCGATGGAGAGGAAGACAGGCTTGTCTTCCTTCCGGGCCAGCCCGAAGGCCTCCTCGCCCCAGGGAAGCCAAGCCACGGGATTTTCCGCGTGCTGGAGGAGGTAGGGGCTCATTGAGGACCCCAGCCTGTTTTTCTTTTCTGTGCCCATTGCCATCTTTTAGGCGCGAAGGTCCGGAAATCAAGACCTTCAGGGACATTCACAGGCCGGCGCCTGGGTCAGTCTCCGGAAATCCTGAGCCCGGCCCTCCCGTCAATGCGGGTTATGCCCGCCTGCGCCGCCCAGTACAGCGCCTGGTCGTACTCCTCCCTCGTGATCCTCCGGGAGAGGGTGTCGTCATGCACGGCCTTGAAACAGGGGTGATACTGGTCCATGACGTTCACATAGGTGTTTTTCGAGATCTCGCGGGCGAGGAAGCCCATGATCTCCCTGGTGCCGGCGATACCCCCGGGCATGACTAGGTGCCTCACCAGGAGGCCCCTGCGGGCGATGCCCTGCCCGTCCAGGACCAGGTCACCCACCTGTGAATGCATCTCCCTGAGGGCCTCCCTGGCCTTCCCGGGGTAATCGGGAACCGAACAGTATCTCTTCGCCAAAGCCTCGTCCCAGAACTTGAAGTCGGGCATGTAGATGTCGAAGACCCCGTCGAGGAGTCTCAGGGTCTCCACCCGGTCGTATCCGCCCGTATTGTACACCAGGGGCAGGTTCAGGCCTGACTCCACGGCCAGGAGGAGCGCTTCGAGGATCTGGGGCACGACGTGGGAGGGGCTGACGAAGTTGACGTTGCAGCACCCGGCCCTCATGAGGCTCATCATCATGCCGGCGAGCTCCGCAGGGCCCACCTCGGCACCCTCGTTCAGGTGGCTGATGTCGTAGTTCTGGCAGAAGGAGCACCTCAGGGTGCACGAGGAAAAGAAGATCGTCCCCGATCCCGATGATCCCACCAGGGGACGCTCTTCCCCGAAGTGGGGGGAGAAGCTCGCCACGCGGGCGTATCTCCCTGTTCTGCAGGCCCCTTCGGCGCCCTTGGTGCGGTCCGCATGGCACTGCCTGGGGCACAGGCAGCAGTCTTCGAGGGCCTTGAGTGCCTCCCGGGTCCTGGATGCGAGTTCCCCTGTTCTGAAGAGGGACACATAGGACGGATCTCTCATGGACATCAGGGATATGTACCGGATTCGGAGAGGCTCATCAAGCCCCGGTGATCACCTCGCGAACCAGCCCATGAGCACGCTTTCCCCCAGGACGTGCCCGTCCATGGCATCGAGGACTTCGCCCTTGCCGGCTCCGGGAGGCAATCCCAGCTTCCTGTCGAGGGCGTAGACCTTGAAATAGTACCGGTGCGTGCCCGAGGGGGGACAGGGCCCGTCATAGCCCAGGTTGCGGGAATCGTTCATGCCCTGGACGCCGCCGTCCGGGGGATTCCTCACCTGGGGAACCCCCTCTCCCAGCCCCTGGACATGGGGCGGGATGTCGTAGTACACCCAGTGCACCCAGGAGCCAATGGGTGCGTCGGGATCGTCGGCGATGAGGGCTATGCTCTCGGTTCTCTCCGGGACTTCCTTCCACATGAGGGGCGGCGATACGTTCTCGCCTTCACAGGAATATTTCCTTGGGATCATCGCGCCCATGGCGAATGCGGGACTCTTGATCTCCATTGTTTCACCCCCTTGGTGCTCGTGAGGATGGATGGTGCACCATTTCATATAATAGCTCCGTGTGGTGGGATGGCAAATACGCATGGGAGCGAGGGCAGGGAAGAAGAAGTCGCCACGTAAGCTGGTCAAGGCGAGGGATCGGAAGCCGGGGGCCGGAGCGGCCTTTGTCCGCAGCGTTTTCAAGAAAGAGGGGTGCGTGGCTATGTCCATGTCTTGAGCCTGGACATTCCGTTCTCCGATAGATTCCGGCACATGAGGGGATTTGCTTTCTGGAAACGCTTGCAGAGAGCACAGGTACGGGATGCAAGGGTTGACCTATTGTCATACAAAATAATGTCTAAATATATTGCAAAATTATCGTGGATTCGGTTAATAAGAGAGGGTTGCCAGGGGCTGGGATGACAGCCTCGGCATGCCTGTCTGAACCGGAGGAGAATAGAGACGGTTCTGTTTCGATGTACTGTGTGTAACGCACGCATCTTTGCAGCAGGAAGGGGTAGATCATGAGGGATGTCGTTGTCATCGGCGCCGGGCTTCATCGCTATGGGATGTTTCCTGACAGGACCAGCATCGAGATGGGCACGGAGGCGATTTCGAGCGCGCTGAAGGATGCCGGCATGGCCTGGAAAGACATCGAGGCCGCGTACTGTGGCACGGTACAGCCCGGCGTGTCCGGGGGGCATGCCATCTGCAACAGCATGGGGTGTACGGGTCTGGGCATCACCCTTGTGGAAAACGCATCCGCCAGCGGGTCGTCCGCGTTCAGGGAGGCGTACCTGTCCGTGGCCTCCGGAGAGAACGATATCGTGCTCGCCTTCGGTGTCGACAAGCTCGGCTCTCAGCTCCAGGTTGCCCCGCCCGTTTCAGGCCAACCCCTGAAGAAGCAGGAAAACGTTGCGCCGCCCGAACCTGAACCGTCCCGGCAGGGGCAGGAACAGGACGAACGGGTGGATGTAAAGTTCAGGAAGGTGTTGCCGGTCCAGTACTTTGCCGACCTGGCCCGGCACTACATGAAAGAATACGGCGTAACAAGGGAGCAGTTGGGCCAGGTTTCGGTCAAGAGCCATTTCAACGCCAGCCTGAACCCTTACGCGCACTTTCAGAAGCCATGCACGCTGGAGCAGGCCAATAATGCCCGCATGGTGGTGGATCCCCTGACCGTGCTGCACTGCTGTCCCATGGATGACGGTGCTGCGGCGGTGGTGGTGTGCGCAAAAGAGATGGCGAGGAAATTCACTGACAAGCCGTGCCCGACCGTGGCCGCGTCCGTGAACAGAAGCACCCCCCCCGACGGCGATTTCTTCGTCACCCTGACCAGACTGGCCTCGAGGGAAGCCTGTGACAAGGCCGGCATCGGTCCGGAAGACCTGGATCTGATCGAACTGCACGACGCCTTCACCATCGAAGAGATCATCTACCTCGAAGCGCTTGGCCTATGCCCGACGGGGCAGGGGGGAAAGCTGGTCGAGGACGGCGTGACGGCCATCACCGGTAAGCACCCAGTCAATACGAGCGGCGGCCTGATCTCAATGGGGCATCCCGTGGGTCCAACAGGTGTAGGCCAGGTGGCCGAGATCCTCTGGCAGATGCGGGGGCAGTGCGGCTACCGGCAGATCCCCAAGCGGGTCGATTACGCCCTGGCCCACATGGTCGGCGCAGGCGGAGTCTGCCTCATCCACGTGTTCAAAAGATGAAAAGCCGCACCAGGAAGGCCAATCCGTGTAAGAACGGCCGGTTCTTTTTCAAGCTGCAACGGAAGAGCGCTCCTGAGCAGAAGCGCTCCACCTTGTTCCTTCCCCTTTCTTGATAAGCCGCACTGGCGACCCCCCTCATTGTTCCCCGTCCCTGCTGAGCTCCTCTCTCATCTCAAGCGCATTCTTCACTGCATACGCCATGTAGTCGTTGTCGAAGTACACATAGGCCGGGAGGTTCCAGGCACGGATCTTCTCCGCCCAGCCCGATATCTCGGCAGGGGAGTATTCGGAGGCGTAGAGCCTTCGGGAGCCGTGGAGCCTGAGGTAGGTGAAGGGGGCGGTGAGGGCCTCCAGGCAGAGGTAGCGGCCTGCGGTGTCAGAGATGCACCAGGCAATGCCGTGACCTTCCAGCATGGCCAGGGCATCGGGGGCTGTCCAGCTTGCGTGCCTGGCCTCCAGGACATACCGGAGCCCTTCCGGGAGAAGGGAGAAGAAGGCGGCTGCGGTCCGGGCGTCGAAGGCAAGGGACGGGGGGAGCTGGAAGAGGATGGGCCCGAGCTTGTCCCCGAGGTTGCAGGCGGCATCGAGGAACGTCTTCACGGGCCCTTCGACCCCGCTGAGCCTCCTGGTATGGGTGATGAATCGGTGCGCCTTCACCGCCCAGACGAAACCATCCGGGGTCCCGCTTCTCCATTTTTCGAACGTGCCCGCACCCACCTGGCGGTAGAAGGTCGCATTCACCTCCACGGTGGTGAAGGTGGAGGCGTAGTGGTCGAGCCACCTGGACCTGGGAAGGCCTGCAGGATAGAAGAGCCCCTTCCAGTGATCGTAATTCCATCCCGATGTCCCGACGCATGCGAGCATGCTCACCACCTGGATACGCGGCCTTTTCGGGAACCCCTGCCCTTGGCGAAGGGTAGGGCTCATGTATAATTACTTATAGCACGCAGGAAGGAGGGGGCAATGGGGATTGCCGGTATCGTTGACAGGCAGAGGGAGTATTTCAGATCAGGGGTCACGAAGGATCTGCATCACCGCAAGGAGATGCTGAAAAAGCTCTTTTCCCTGATCCGCAAGGAAGAGGGCTACATCATGGATGCCCTGAAAAAGGACATGTCGAAGCCGGCCCTCGAGGCCTACGCAGGGGACATCGCCATCACGCTCAACGAGATCAGGCTTGCGCTGCGCAAGCTCGATACCTGGGCACGGCCCAGGAGGGTCATGACCCCCTTGCCCCTGCTGCCCTCGTCGTGCTGCACCGTACCGGAGCCCCTGGGCGTAACCCTCATCATGGCGCCATGGAACTACCCGTTCATGCTCGCCATGGTTCCTCTGGTCAGCGCGGTGGCCGCAGGTAACTGCGCCCTGGTCAAGCCGTCAGAGGTCTCCCCCCCACACTGCCGCCGCCATCGAAGAGCTCATCGGCCGCAACATCGATCCGGCGTACATCTCGGTGGTCACCGGGGGGCCCGAGGTGGCGAGGGAGCTCCTGGGGGTGCGCTTCGACCATATCTTTTACACCGGGGGCACGCGGGTCGCCCGGTACGTCATGGAGGCCGCAGCACGCACCCTCACCCCGGTGACGCTGGAGCTGGGGGGGAAGAACCCCTGCATCGTGGACCGGGACATCACCATCCCGTATGCGGCCCGGAGGATCGCCTGGGCCAAGTTTTTCAATGCCGGGCAGACGTGTGTTGCACCGGACTACGTCCTGGTGGACCGGGAGATCAGGGGCCCTTTCATCGATGCCCTGAAAAGCGCGGTCACGAGATTCTACGGGCAGGACCCCAGGCAGAGCCCGGACTATGCCAGGATCGTCAACCGGGCCCACTTCGACCGCCTGTGCTCGTTCCTGGACCAGGGGAACGTCATCGTCGGAGGCAAGGCCCTTGCCCAGGAGCTCTACATCTCCCCCACTGTCATGGACGACGTGCCCGTGGATGCGCCCATGATGCAGGAGGAGATCTTCGGTCCCATCCTGCCGGTGCTCGCCTACGACGATCTCCCTGCTGCCCTCGATTTCGTGAACTCCCGGCCGAAACCGCTTTCTCTCTACCTCTTCAGCAGGGACAGGGACAGGCAGGAGCAGGTGAGGAAGGAGACCTCCTCGGGAGGATACGTCATCAACGACGCCACGGTGCAGTTCGTGTCCCAGTATCTCCCCTTCGGCGGTGTGGGCGAAAGCGGCATGGGTGCCTATCACGGAAAGACGGGTTTCGACACCTTCAGCCACACCAAGAGCATCGTGAAGAACACCATGCTCTTCGACATACCGTTGAGGTATGTGCCCTACCGGTTCAAGCTCCCCCTCGTGAGGTGGCTGTTCTGAACCAGGGGCATACCGGGCATCTCGCCCTGTCTCGATGGAGCGTGCGGGGCCGGGGCGCAGGAATCCCCTGACGTATGCCGTGCCCTCAGCCTTGGTCTGAATGAAAAGAAAAGATGTTTTCTTGGAGGATAAACCGGAATTTCAAAGGATGTTGCTAAAGGGGGTAGGGTGTCAGGAGCCCTGACACCCTCCCTACTTCCCCAATTACACTTTACTGCTTGGGCGGTTCCGGAACTTCCGTGTCAGGAGCCGGAGCGGCCTCAGGAGCCGGGGCGGCGTCAGGGGCCGGAGCAGCCTCAGGGGCCGGAACGGCGTCAGGAGCCGGAACAGCGTCAGGAGCCGGGGCGGTCTCTGTTACGCCAGGCTGTGCCGCAGGCTCTTCTGCCTTCTTCTGGCAGCTGGAAAGAGAGAACATCAACCCAAACGCCAAAACCACAAGACAAACCGTTAAAAAGCTCTTCTTCATCTCATTTTCTCCTATGCTTTATTTATTTCTGCCCATTTTTTTCATAGCAGATAATAGCGCTTAAATCACCACCTAATTTATTATGTGATCACTTGCTGAACAGAAATTCGGCCCGCCGGTTCTTTGCCCATGCTTCTTCGGTGCTGCCGGTGACGGCGGGTTTTTCCTCGCCGTAGCTGACGGCGGTCAGCCTCTGCGCATCGATTCCCTGAGCAACGCAGTAGTCCCGTGCAGCCTTCGCCCTCCTGTCACCCAGGGCCATGTTGTACTCGGTTGTTCCACGCTCGTCGCAGTGGCCCGCCACCTCGACCTTGAGGGTGGGGTTTGCCTTCAGGAAATCCACGAGACCTGCGAGGGTCTGGGTTCCTTCTGGGGAGAGCTCGTAGCTGTCGTAATCGAAGTAGATTATCTTGTCGAATCCTGCCTGGGTCTGTGCGGCTGCCTGAGTGTCTGCACCGGCCTTTCCCTGTTCGGTCTGTGCCGGTGATCCAGTCGGCTGCTGACCGGCTGCTGTCGTCTCGTCCGTCTGGCTTGCAGGATTTTTCGAGGAGCATCCGACTGTTGCAAGAGAGAGAGCCAGGAATATAATTGCTGCATACGCAACCGATCTCGAACCCATGCTGAACCCCTCCTATACAATTCCTGAAAATATTATGTTATTTGCTGCCTTCATACTCTTTCCATGGAAAAAGACAAGGATGACTATGGGCACTCCGGGTTAGCTACCGTATGGCTGGGGCAGGGTGATGGCGCCAGTGTACCGACTCATAAGGTTTCTTTGCTTTTATGAACGATTTTTGATATTTCTTCAAAAATCGATTTTCATATAAAATTGTCATTCATATTGTCTTGAACGCCCCCTGTGTGAGGCAACCCAGAGCCTGTGATTGTCCTGATCACCTCCTTCGTTCAGTGCCCCCGACGGGTACGGGGACCGTGGGTGACGGCCGTTATTCCCGTGATGCCTGAAGCGGGCCCCAGCGGCCATGGTGTGATACTCTCTAAAAGATTCTTTTGATGTTTTCAGCGTGTTTCTCAAGTGGGCCTCCTCCAGCGGGCGGATCCGGGGGACAGGCTCCCGGGTCTTGGGGATAAAGCTAAGTCACGGGAAGATTTGAGAATGAGCGGCTGTCTGGAAGGGAGATCTCAGCGATGCCGCAGTATGGTCTGCAAGAAAAAAAGGCGGAAAGCGCGCTCCCATGGGCCCAAAGTTGATATTGCAAACGGGTGCCATATCCTTAGTTTCAAAGATTGGCCTCACGGAGATGCGGCAATCCGGTGTCCGGTCCAATACACTGCCCAAGTACCCCCTGTTCCCTCGAATCTCAGGGTGCGCATCAGGAACGGAAGCTGGCGTGGGCTGCGGGCATGGATACGGAGGCTTGCACAGGGGAGGCCGGGAATACCTGACAAGGAGGAACCTCATGCAGATCCGGGAGATCATGACGACGAATCCCGAGATGATATCGTTCGACGCATCCCTCATGGATGCAGCGGAAAGGATGAAGGACCTCGATGTAGGAGTCATGCCGGTGGAGCGGGACAACTCGGTCGTGGGCATCCTCACCGACCGGGACATCGTGGTGCGCGGGCTCGCGGAAAACAAGGACCCTTCGAAGACCAGGGTGAGCGACATCATGAGCACGGACGTCATCACCTGCCCGGCGGATTCACCCGTCGAAGAGGCCGTGCAGACCATGGAAAAGAGCAAGGTGCGCAGGCTCATAGTCACCGACGCTTCAGGCAGGCTGGCGGGCATCGTTTCCCTGGGCGATATTGCGACCAAGTCGCAGGCAAAGGAGAAAATGGGCGGAGAAGCACTCTCGAAGGTGTCTCAACCAAGCCATCCCATTCACTGATGCATTGCGGTGGTGGAGGTTTTCCCCCGCTACGGGGTTGACAGGGTTGGCAAGCCGTGAAGACCCCCGCACGTTCGGGGTCAGGGCGGGAAGCGGCCGACCCCCCTCAGTGCCGCTTTCATGGTCCCTGAGCGGCCGGCCCTTCGGGTTTCCTAGTGCCAGAGCTCCTTGATGTCCCTGGGGAGCTGGCTCTTGATGTCCTTGATCTCCCCCCTGGAGATCTTTTTGTCCAGTACCGCGAAAACCCCCTCGGCAGCCTCTTCGGGGTCGATCTCGGGATTTCTCCTGAGCTCTCTGCCAACGAGCGCGAGGAAATCGTCCTTGCTCCTGATCCTGAGGGGCTTGCCCGAAAGGGTATACCCCTCGTAGTAGAGGCCGCGGATGATCATGGGCAGCTGTGCGCCGAGGTCGACGGCCTCCTCGGGCATCAGGCGGTCCCGCAGTGCGTGCAGCGTGGAGCTCAGGGCAAGGTAAGCTTCCTCCTTGTCCATGTAGCCTACTTCTTCCTGTATCTCATTGATCCATTCATTGGTCTTCTGAATGGTCGTTTCCAGTCCGTGGACTTCTGAATCAGCCATAAGACACCCCTTTGTTAGATTTTACCGATCCGGCAACCACATCATCGAACAGAACATAAGGAAAGGAGCTGTATCGTGATCCCTGGAATGGATTGCCGGGTCAGCAATGCTTCGAGCGTTTCCGTGGACAGCCGGCTGTCTAGCCGTTTACGATCCTTCCGCCGTTGGGATGCAGTACCTGCCCGCTCATGTAGGAAGAGTCCTCCGATGCAAGGAAGAGATAGCACGGTGCGACATCCACGGGCTCACCCGCACGTCCCATGGGCGTGTTGAGCCCGAAGGTTCTGACCTGCTCCTCATCGAACGATGAGGGGATGAGCGGTGTCCAGATGGGGCCGGGAGCCACACCGTTCACCCTGATGCCCTTCGGCGCCAGGTTCAGGGAGAGCGACCTGGTGAAACCCACGATGGCTCCCTTGGTGGCTCCGTAGTCGATGAGCAGAGGGTGGCCCTGGTAGGCCACCACCGAGGTGGTGTTGATGATGGAGCCGCCGCTGCCCATGTACTTGAGCGCAGCCTTGGTCATGTAGAACATGCCGTAGATGTTCGTCCGGAAGGTGCGGTCCCATTCCTCGGAGCCGATCCCCTCGAGGCTTTCGTGGATGTACTGCACGGCTGCGTTGTTCACGAGGATGTCGAGCCGTCCAAACCGCTCCGCTCCTTTCTGCACAGCATCCCTGCAGAAGGACTCGTCACCGATGTCGCCCGGGATGGTCAGGCAGAGCCTGCCGTGCTTTTCCACCTCGGCGCTGGTGGACCGGGCATCCTCGTGCTCTTCCAGATACACGATGGTCACGTCCGCCCCTTCCTTGGCAAAGAGGATGGCCACCGCCCTCCCTATCCCGCTGTCTCCGCCCGTGATCAGGGCCATTTTGCCCTTGAGTTTTCCCGACGGTCGGTAGTCCGGATCGTCGGTCTTCGGTTTCGGCAGCATCTCCTCCCTTCTGCCTGGATGCTTTTCCTGGTGCTGGGGGGGGAACGACTGCTTTTTTTCTTCATCTGGCATGGCTTCACCTCACGATGAGATGAATGATGTACCCTCACCTCATAATTTCAATCCTCCTTCCCGTCCGCTCCGGAGGATGGGAAGGCAGGGTCTGATCTCCAGCAGCTTGCAGCGCTCAAGGGATCAGGGCTTGCCCGGGATTCATGCCTCTGGTCTCCACGCCGGGGGCTTTTTCATGGCCCTGGAAGCAATGTGCTCCAGGATTTGGGAGAAAATAATGAAATATCTGCTGCTTTTCCTCCTTTCATTCCAGGGTGATGGTGTCGTCGCCTGTCCGGCCGGAAGGCTTCCGGCGAGGTGCAGTCAGGGCTGCCCGCCGGGGTGGGGCCTGTTCCGGCAATGCCCCCCGTGTTCTTCGATATTCTCGCGTATCCTTACCAAATCACCCTGGATCCAACCTTGACTGGGCACGAGAATCCTATTATGAATGGCACGTCTTCACAGAAACTTAACCAGCAAGCATGAGCTCAAGGAGGCCTAGATGGGTTTCAGTTTTCTACCCAAGGATGAGAATTTTTTCGTACTCTTCAGCAAGCAGGCCGAACTTGCGGTGATGTCGGCGACCTTGTTCCTGGAGATTACATCCAAGGGCAGCTACGATGAAGAGGCCGTAAAAAAGATGCGCAGCCTCGAGCACCAGGCGGACGAGGTGACCCACGACATCATCGACCGGCTCAACAAGACCTTCATCACCCCCTTCGACCGGGAAGACATCTACACGCTGACCAAGGAACTGGACAGCGTGATCGACATGATCTACACCATCACCAACCGCATGAAGGTCTACAAGATCCAGGAGGTCAACCACGACCTCGTGGAGTTCGCAAAGGTTATCGACAAGTCCGTGCGGGCCCTCACCGTTGCCATCGAGAGCCTGAAGGACACGAAGCACCCCCAGGGTGCGCTGGATTCCTGCATCGAGGTGAACCGGCTCGAGAACATCGGGGACAACATGCGGGACGCCATCCTGGCCAAGCTCTTCGAGACGGCGACGGACCCGGTGTACCTCATCAAATGGAAGGAGATATTTCAGTTCGCCGAAACGGTGCTGGATATCTGCGAGGACGTTGCCCACGTGATCGAGTCCATTATCGTGAAGCAGGCATGAGACCCGCGTACAAGAGATGACATCCTTCATCGTCTTCCTCATCCTCCTGGCGCTGGTATTCGATTTCCTGAACGGATTCAACGACTCCGCCAACTCCATCGCCACCATCGTATCCACCCGAGTGCTCTCGCCCCGCCGTGCCGTGCTCTGGGCGGCGTTCTTCAACTTCATCGCCTTTCTCTTCCTGGGGCTCCACGTGGCAACCACCATCGGCAAGGGCGTGGTGGACGTGAACATCATCGATCCGAACGTGATCCTGGCGACCCTCGTGGGGGCCTGTCTGTGGGATATCGCCGCGTGGTACGTGGGGCTTCCCACCAGCTCGTCCCATGCGCTCATCGGCGGCCTCGTCGGTTCCGCCCTGGCCAAGACCGGACCCACGGCACTGGTGTACTCGGGCATCTTCAAGATCATCCTGTTCATCTTCATCTCCCCCGTGGTGGGTCTCTGCCTGGGGCTGGGTTTCGGGGTGATCGTACACCGTTTCTTCAGGAGGTCCACGCCCAGCCGCGTAGACCACATCTTCAGGAAGGGTCAGCTCATATCCGCTGCCATGTTCAGCCTGGGGCACGGGGGAAACGACGCCCAGAAGACCATGGGGATCATCGCGGGCCTCCTGTTCAGCGCCGGGCTCCTGGGGACGGAGTTTTACATCCCCTTCTGGGTGGTCATCTCCTGTCAGGCGGCCATTGCCCTGGGCACCATGTTCGGCGGCTGGCGCATCGTGAAGACCATGGGTCAGCGCATCGCGAAGCTCAGGCCCGTGGACGGTTTCTGCGCCGAAACCGGCGCCGCCTTTTCCCTGTTCGTCACCACGGCGATGGGCATACCCGTGAGCACCACCCACACCATCACGGGCGCCATCATGGGGGTGGGGTCCCTGAGACGTCTGAGCGCGGTCCGGTGGGGCGTGGCAGGCCGCATCGTGTGGGCGTGGATCCTGACCATCCCCTGTGCCGCTGCTGTTTCCGCCGTAACCTACTTCTTCTTCCACTGATCGCCCTCCCGCAGCGCGGCACTGAGAAGGCCGACCTCGAGCCGGCGGCACGCGGCCCTCAAGAAAAGGGTTGATCCCTTCCAGCCGGCTCGCTTATGATGGTCCTTGCGGCGCAGATTCTGTTCGGGGTATTTTCACGTGCCGTTTGAAAGGTTACTATAAGGAAAAAAAAGGAGAATGAGCATGAGGAGAATGAGCTACGGGATACTGGCATCGGTACTGATCGTGTTTCTCGTGCAGGGGTGCACCATCGACCCGTACACGGGAGAGAAAAAGGTGAGCAAGACCGCCTGGGGGAGCGGCATCGGCGCGGCGACAGGTGCTGCCGTGGGAGCGCTCACTGGCCACAACAGCGAGTCGCGCAGGAAGAATGCGCTCATCGGCGCGGGCGTAGGTGCGCTTGCCGGCGGCGGCGTGGGCTACTACATGGACAGGCAGGAGGCGCAGCTCCGCCAGAAGCTCCAGGGCACCGGCGTGAGCGTCACCAGGCAGGGCGACCGGATCGTCCTCAACATGCCCGGCAACATCACCTTCATGACCGACCGCGCTGACATCCAGTCGAATTTCTATGAGGTCCTCAACTCCGTTGTCCTGGTGCTCAACGAGTACAACAAGACCCTCATAAATATCTACGGCCACACGGACAACGTCGGGAGCAACGAGTACAACCAGGGCCTCTCCGAGCGCAGGGCTCAGAGCGTGGCCCAGTATCTCATTTCTCATCAGGTCCTTCCCGACCGGATAGCCGCCGTGGGTTTCGGCGAGACCAGGCCCATTGCCTCCAACGATACCCCCGAAGGCCGCCAGCAGAACCGCAGGGTGGAGCTGGAGCTCTCGCCCCTGACACCGCCGACCCAGTGAAAGTGATCGCACTTCCCGGCCTGCGCTGACCATCGGTGCAGGCCGGGAAGGACATTCGGCCTTTCCTTAATCCTCTCTTCTTTCTTCCCCCCCTTTGAAAGTCCGCTTTTTCGATTATATTTTTTTCTCCGAACAGCCGATAGTTGTTCCAGAATGAACGTTATCATCGGTGCTGCGATAGTCATAGTGAGCGTACTCGGCGGGTTCGTCCTCGAACGCGGCAATCTTGCTACGATCTTCCAGCCCGTTGAGGTGCTCATCATCGGGGGCGCGGTGGTCGGGTCGACCCTCATCATGTCCCCCATGAAGGTCTTCAAGGAAATCCTCTATGCAATCAAAGGCGCCCTGAGCTCAAAGTCCTACGACAAGGAAAAGTACATCCAGGTGCTCACGCTCCTCTACGAGATCTTCAACAAGATGCGCAAAGAGGGCATCATCGCGGTGGAGACCCACGTGGAAGCACCGGAGAACAGCGAGATCTTCAAGCGCTACCCCGAGATCCTCGGCAACCACCGCACCCTGGACTTCATCTGCGACAGCATCAAGACCCTGCTCTCGATCGAGATCACGCCCTACGAGTTCGACAATCTCCTGGAGGTGGACATCGAGTCGAACATCGAGGAGCAGAGCCATCCCGTTCACCGGGTCGCCAAGGCGGCCGACGCCCTGCCCGGACTCGGTATCGTTGCCGCGGTCCTGGGGGTCGTGCTCACCATGGGCAAGATCAACGAGCCCCCCGAGGTGCTCGGCCATTCCATCGGCGCGGCCCTGGTTGGCACCTTCCTGGGCGTGCTCCTGTGCTACGGCTTCGTGGGACCCCTGGCCTCGCTCATGGAGCACAAGATCAAGGAAGAGGAGTCGTACTATCACGTGATCCGCATCGCCCTGGTATCCTTCGTGGCCCGCTCGGTGCCGCAGATCGCCATCGAGTTCGCCCGCAGGGCCATCCCGGAGAGCGAGAGACCGAGCTTCAACGAGCTCGAAAGGATCGTCAAAGGCAAGAAGTAAGCCATGTCCGACAAGTTCGACCAGGCCGTCATCATCAAGAAGTTCAAGAAGAGGGGCGAAGCCCCGCATGGCGGGTCCTGGAAGGTGGCCTACGCGGACTTCATCACCTCCATGATGGCGATCTTCCTGCTCCTGTGGCTGCTGAACATGACCTCCGAGCAGAAGAAGATCGCGCTCTCCCAGTACTTCCAGAACCACTCGATCTTCGAGAGGGGCGGCGGCTCGGCGGTGGGCAAGGCGCGGGACATCCCGGGCCCCGGCGTGTTCGACGTCACCAACATCCCCACTCAGGTAGCGCCCAAGACGCTGGCGGTGAGCGACGCGGCCAGCAAGCTCAAGGAGAAGATCAAGGAAAAGACCAAGAACAGCAGCGACCGCGTCATGGTCATCACCGACAACGGCAAGCTCAGAATCGAGCTCACCGACACCAGCGGGGACTCCTTCTTCATGCCCGGGAGCGCCGTGATCAGCGAGAGCGGCAAGGCGCTTCTGAAGGATATCTCCACCCTGCTCATCGGTGTGGACAACAAGATCATCATAGAGGGCCACACGGACTCCTCGAAGTACAGCGGAAGGAGCCAGACCAACTGGGAGCTCTCCACGGCGCGGGCGTCGAGCGCACGTGTCGAGCTCGAACAGAACGGCATCAGGTCCGACCAGATCGACATGGTGGCGGGCTTTGCCGACACCAGGCCCCTGGACAAGGACAACCGTCTGTCGCCGAAGAACCGCCGCATCTCCATCGTCATCGACTATTCCACAAGCAGGAGCAAGGGCCCTGCCATGTCCGACCACGTGAGGAACGAGGCCCCCTGGATCAAGGAAAGCCAGGGACCCAGAGTCGGGCCCTGAGCGAAGCCGGGTCCCCGTCGTACCGGCTGTATCCCCTCTCGATACCTGTACACAGGATCATTGTCTCCAATCCCTCCAGGAAGTGGAAAACCGAACAGCCCTGCCCCCTCCACGGCGGGGCTGCTGCCCCGGATTTTGCCGTTGCCCTGAGCAGGGACAATGGTGTATTCCGTTGACCTGTTTGAAAGCTTCAGGAGGAGGGGTCAATGGGAATCATGTCGAATACCGTGAGCATCTACCAGTACGAAGTCCAGGGCACGATACCGGACAAAGACGCGAAGCTGTGGGTGCAGCAGCGCCTCATGGAGAACCGGTTCGAGCCCATCGATTCCACCCCTGACCCCGAGTCGGCCGGCTGGGTGCGCTTCGACGAGAACACGAGCTCCGACTTCGAACTTTTGAGCTCGTTCAACTTCGAAGACTACTGCGTCTTCTCTCTCCGCAGGGACGTGCGCAAGGTGCCGGCCGCCCTGGTGAAGAACCTCGTGGAAAAGGAGTGTGCCGAGTGGCTCAAGGAGCGGCCCAAGCTGAACAAGGTGCCGTATTCCCGGAAGCGGGAGATCAGGGAGAACGTCCACGCCGCCCTGCTGGCCAAATCTCTGCCCGAGCCATCCGTCTTCGACGTGCTCTGGAACCTCGAAACCGGCATCGTCACGGTGGCGAACATCTCCACCAAGGTCCTCGACCGCATCGAGGACGAGTTTGCCGCGACCTTTGACGACCTGTCGCTCGTCCCCATCCACCCCATCAGGAGGGCGGAGCGGGCGCTTCCGGACGACCAGAGGCAGGCCCTCGACCGGCTGAACCAGGCGTCCTCGAAGGATGTGCTCCTGCAGATCAAGAAGAACCGGTGGCTCGGGTGGGAGTTTCTCCAGTGGCTCATGTACCGGAGCTCCGAGGGATCCTCGGAGTACAAGGTGACGCAGGAAGGTCCTGCGGAGGTGGGCGACCTGTTCGTCGCCTTTGTCCACGACCGCTTCGTGCTCACCGAGGAGCACGAGGACGGCAACCGCAAGTGCTCCATCACCGGCCCCCAGAAGGATTTCTCCGAGGCGCGAAAGGCCATCCAGAGCGGCAAGAACATCACCGAGGCAACGCTCTACTTCGAAAAGGACATGTTCAAGTGGAAGCTGAGCCTCAAGGGCGACATCTTCGCGTTCGCCTCCTTTTCCTGCCCGCCGGTGAAGATCGAGAAGGACGAGATGACCGATCCCGCCATGGAGCGGGACGCGGTCTTCTTCGAGCGCATGGTGCTCCTGGAAACCGGGGTCCAGCTCTTCGAGAGCCTGCTGGCGGCCTACCTGTCCGACCGGCTCTTCGGGCCCTGGGCGAACATCTCGAAGGCCTGTACGGAGTGGCTCAACAAGGCGTGATTGGGGGGGATTATGAAGATCTTCATCATCGTGGGCATGCCTGCATCGGGCAAGAGCATTGCCGGTGAGTACGCCCTGACCGAGGGGTATCCCATCTTTTCCACGGGCGACATCGTGAGGGCGGAGCTCAAGATCCGGGGGCTCGAACCGGGGCCCGAGACCATGGCTTCGGTCTCCACCGAGCTCAGGGGGGAAGACGGCATGGGGGTGACGAGGCGGGCGCTGGCCAGGGCGCTCGAGCAGGACAGCCCGGTGGTGTTCCTCGAGGGCATGCGCTCCTGGCCCGAGATCGAGCTCGTCAGGGAGCAGGCCGACGCCGTGGTGGTGGCCTTCCTCGCGCCCAGGCCCCTGAGGAAGGCGCGCATCATCTCCCGGGGCAGGCCGGACGACTCCCCCGAGGAGTTCGACAGGCGCGACAAGCGCGAGATCGACTACGGGGCGGCCATCCCCATCGCCCTGGCGGACGCCTACGTCCTCAACACCTCCACCATGGAGGCAGCTATCGAGGACCTGCACGGGATCGTGCGCAGCTACCTGGTCTGAGCCTTCCCGCCCCTCAGGCCGGGATGAAGTCGGCCGGCCTCGTCTCCACGAGGCCGATGGCGCCTGCCGGGCATTCGTGGGCGCACAGCCCGCAGCCGATGCAGGTCTCCGCTTCCACGACCGCACAGTCCCCGGAGTCCGCACGGATGGCGCCCATGGGGCAGACGTCCTCGCAGAACGCGCACATGGTGCAGGCATCCGCGTCCACCGAGGCCAGGTAGCGGCTCGGGGCGAGCACGCCCTTGGTCTTCACGTCGGACGCGAACCTGAGCATCTCGCAGCAGCAGGTGCAGCAGTTGCACAGCACGTTCGTCCTGGCCGCCGTGTTTTCCGTGAGGTGAACGAGGCCCGCATCCCGGGAGCGCTTCAGGACGGCTATGGCCTCATCGATGCCGATCCGCCTGCCCGTGCCCCGCTTGATGGCAAATTCCGCGGCGCGGTTCAGCTGCAGGCACACGCCCAGCGGCTTGTCGCAGCGCTTCATGAGCTTCCGGCACACGCAGTCGGTGATGGCGATGGTGCTGGAGGACTCGAGCAGCTTGAGCGCGTCCTCATGGGCGAGCACCTGGTTCTTCGTACTGACCGTCTCGCCGATGGGCACCACCCGCATGAACGAGGGCATCTTGATCATGGTGACGAGCTCGAGCAGGCCCGGGTAGTCCTTTTCCTCGAACTCACGCCAGAGCTCCAGGAGCTCTTCGGAGATCCCCTCCCAGGAGATGGTCCAGTCGTGGAGCTGCACCACGTGCTTGGGCATCCGGTACAGCGTGACACCGTTTTTCGCCGCATCGATGACCACGCCCCGGCGGAAGAGCCCGTTCAGGATCACCTGCATCTCCTCCTCAGGCATGCCGAACTTCTCCGCGAGCTCCCCGGCCGAGGCGGGCAGCGCGTTGACGATATCGGCTTCCAGCTCCGAGCACAGCATGCGCCAGATCCGGGGAAGGATCGTCGAATTTTCCATTAACACCTTTTTCGAAAGCTCACGATATACATCAGATCGGGACATGGAAACCTCCTTGATACTGAATGGATGGACGTTACTGTAATACACATGAAATATTGGACATGGCAAGGGTATCGTGCCCCGGCCTGCATGCCGCTGGAATCGAGGTGAATATGGGGAACCTGTTTTCCCACGAGGACATCCGGAACACCTACGAGCCCATCACCGACCACATCCTGACCAGGGACATCATCCTCAAGTATGCCCGCAACGACCGGGACATCAGGGACGTGGCCCTGGAGGGGCTGGATCTCTCCGGGGTCAGGGAGGCCCTCGACCTCGGGTGCGGCTACGGGTTCTTCATGGAAAGGCTCGGGGGGAGGCTGCACGAGGGGGCCGGCATCCTGGGCATCGACGTGATCGACCGCCACAACCGGGACCGGTTCCTCCAGACGGCCCGCTCCATGGACTATCGGGGGACCTTCATCCACGGGCACGCGGACCTCATCAGGGACTTCGAGACAGGACGGTTCGACCTGATCGTCGCCAGCTACTCGCTGTACTTCTTCCCACACCTCGTAGGCGAGATCGCCCGGGTCCTGTCGAAAGACGGCATCTTCATCGCGGTCACCCACAGCAGGTACTCGCTCAATGAGGTCACGAGATTCGTGCCCCTGTGCATGGAAAAGGCGGGCATCGTCCCTCCCGGGGAGATCGCCATCAACAGGCTCTTCCAGGCGTTCAGTCTCGAGGACGGAGGGGAGGTGCTCTCCCGGCACTTCGCTTCCGTGGAGCGGATCGTCTACCCCAACACCCTGCTCTTTCCCCTCGAGGGCGTGGAAGACTGCGTGAGCTACCTCGACAAGAAGCGCCACCTCATCATGAAGGACGTTGCAGAAACCCATCCCCAAAAGCTGGAGGATATGGTACTGTACTTCCAGGGCATGCTCTACGAGCATGCCCGCCTGCACGGCGAGGTCGTCATCACCAAGGACGATGCGGTCTTCCGGTGCAGGTCCCCGTTCGCGGAGAGGTCTTGATTGAAAAAACAGCGGATCTATTGCCCCTATTGCGGAGAGCCCGTGGTTCACCGGCACATGGAAGGGAAGATCCGGGATTTCTGCATGCAGTGCTCCCAGGTCTTCTATGAGAACCCTCTGCCCGTGGCGAGCTCCATCGTGGTCAACGAGGACCGGGAGGTGCTGCTGGTCAAGAGGGCCAAGGACCCCTACAAGGGCATGTGGTGCCTTCCCATCGGGTTCGCCGAGACGGGCGAGGAGATGAAGGACGCGGCCCTGAGGGAGCTCAGGGAGGAGGCGGGCGTTGACGGCGAGATCGTCAGGCTCATCGACGTGGACACCGTGGACAACTACTTCTACGGCAGCCTCGCCATCGTCACCTACGAGGTCAGGGTGACCGGGGGCACGCCCGAGCCGGGTGACGACGCCGAGGAGACGAGGTTCTTCCCGCTCCACGAGCTGCCGCCTTTGGCCTGGTCGTCCAACGAGAAGGCCATGAGGATCTACCTCGAGCTCTACCGGGATACCTGGGCCATGATGGACTCCTACCGGCAGCTCTTCCCCGAGGTGCAGTCCCTGGAGGGCGTCTCGCCGGGGCCGCAGGAGCAGAAGACCTTTCTCTCGAACATCCTGGTGAAGCTCATCGAGATGAACGCGGACGAGATCACCCGGGAGTGGGCCTCAGAGGTGCGGTCGTCCATTCCCGCGCTCTCCGTGCACATGGACTTCCTCTCCGAGGTGAACAGGAAGGTGCTCAGGAGCGTGAGGGAAGGGCTCCAGGGCCGGGCGGACAGCCTGGGCTACATCAAGTTCAAGGACACGGGCAAGGACATCAGGCGCCTGGGGATAGCCTTCCCCTTCGTGCTCAACGCCCTGGCGCTCAGCAGGAAGCGGATCTGGATGCACGTCGTCCAGAAGAAGATCCTCTCCTCGCCCCTGGAGATCTACATCACCCTGGAGCTCAACAACCGCATCATCTTCCTCTACGACAGGGTCATCTACCACATATCCGCAGGATTCGTGGAATAGCCCTCATTCGGGCACGTCCCAGACGAACCTCCCCTTCGCCAGGAAGCTCTGCACCTGGGCCGCGGACTGGACAGCCTTGCGCTCGAGGGCTTCGGCCGTGTTGAAGGCGTTGTGGGGGGTGAGGATGACGTTGTCGCGCCTGAGGAGCTCCATGAGCGCCCGGGTCCTGCCGTCGGCCGCAGGCGTGCCGCTGCGCAGGCTCGCCGCGAGCTCGCCCTCGTTCTCGTACACGTCGAGGGCCACGCCGCCCAGCAGGCCTTCGTCCACGAGCCGGAGCAGGTCCTCGTGCGGGGAGAGCTCTCCGCGGGCCACGTTCACGAACACCGCCCCGGACCTGGCCTTCCTGAGCAGGCCGTGGTTGAAGTACCCCCGGTTGCCCTCGCCCAGGCTCATGGCGCAGACGATGACGTCGGCCCGGCCGATGCCCTCTTCGATGCTCACGTAAGAGACGTCCGGGTGCCTCTCCACGATGTCCACGCCCAGCACCTTCATGCCCAGCGCACATCCCAGGCGGCAGATCTCGATCCCGATGTTCCCCACACCCACCACCAGAAGCGTCTTGCCGAGGCATTCGCTCCCGGTGAGGCCGTCGCGGTCGAAGCGCCCGAACTGCCGTATCTGGGCCGGCACCTTCCTGAGCAGCCCCATCCACAGCGTCAGCGCGTGCTCCGCCACCGACCTGCTGCAGTACAGGGGCAGATACCCTGCCGGCACGGCGTCCCCCGACCTCTGCCTGAAGCGCCTCACGTGGTCGAATCCCGTGCTCCGGGTGAGGATGCCCGAGAGCCTGCCTGCCCAGGAGATGGGGATGAGGGACTGGGTGCGGATGCTCACCAGGGGGCAGGGGGGTTCGGTGTGAAACGACTCCTGGACCGTCATGGGGGTGAACCCCACGGAGATGCTCGGGGGCAGGTGCCTCTTCAGCGCATCCACCTCTTCCAGAAACGCCTCGTAGAAAAAGATGTCCACATCCCGTCCTTTCCCGTGCTCTCACTCACCTGTACCACGGGAAGGGCCTGAAGGGAATCTCCGAACCGCGATGATTTTCCTTCAAGTTCTCTCTCCTTCGGGTCGTAAGTAAGGGTAGGCCCTCAGTCGTCGGCGAAAACAGGACAAGGAGACTGCCGTGGAAGGTATGAAGAGGTGGATCGCGTTTTTCATACCCGGGGGCATCCTGTTCCTCGGCGCCCTGCTCATGGTCGCCGTGCCGCGGCTGGGCTCGATCATCCCCTCCGTGACGGCCGTGGCCCCGTACATCGTGTTCATTGCCGCGGTGCTCATCGGGTGGCGGTTCAACCGGAGTGCCCTGATCTTCTCCATGCTCGTCCTGGCCCTGTGCAGGGCCGTCATGCAGATGCCGGCAAACGATCCCCGCTCCGAGGTGGCCTGGCACGCCATGACCCTTCTGGTCCCCCTGAACCTCATGGCCTTGAGCGTCATGAAGGAGCGGGGGGTCTTCACCTTCCACGGGGTATTCCGCCTGTCTCTGCTCCTCATCCAGCCCGTCACGATACTGGCCTTCTCCAGGCTCCACGCCGCGGCCATGCTGGGGTACCTGAAGGCGCACCTCGTCCCCGTGGGCTTCCTTGACCGGCTGGCCGTGTCGCAGCTCTCCCTGGTGGTCTTCATTCTGGCCTGCGTGGTGGTGGGCCTGAGGTTCGCGCTCCACAAGGGGGCCAAGGAGAGCGGGTTCTTCTGGGCCCTCCTCACGCTGCTCGCGGCCTTCCTCACCGCGGGCAGGGGGAGCGTTGCGGAGTTCCACCTTACGGTGGCCGGCCTCATCCTGCTGGTGTCCCTCATCGAGGCCTCCCACGCCATGGCCTTCCGCGACGAGCTCACGGGTCTGCCCGCCCGAAGGGCGCTCAAGGAGGACCTCCTGAAGCTCGGCAACCGCTACGCCCTGGCCATGGTGGACATCGACCACTTCAAGAAGTTCAACGACACCTACGGCCACGACGTGGGCGACCAGGTGCTGCGCATGGTGGCCGCGAAGCTTGCCCGGGTGACCGGGGGAGGCAAGGCCTTCCGCTACGGGGGCGAGGAGTTCACCATGATCTTTCCTGGAAGGTTCGCGGACAACGCCCGGGCCCACCTCGAGGCGATCAGGAAGGAGATAGCCTCGTCCGGCTTCGTCATCCGCAGACGCATGAGGCCCCGGAAGAAGCCCAGGAGCGTGCGCGTCAGCAAGGCTCCCGTCAGGACCGTGTCTGTCACCGTGAGCATCGGCCTGGCCTGCCGCGACGAGAGGAACACCACCCCTCAGGAGGTCATCAAGGCCGCCGACAAGGCCCTGTACCGGGCCAAGAAGGGGGGGAGGAACCAGGTCTGCTCCTAGCTTTCCCATTGATTGGCCGGCCGCCTGTGGTATAAGGGAGGCCCTGGGAACCCATCACCACGAAGGAGCGCCACATGAACGGCAGCCATGACCTGAAGACCGTACCGGAGTACTTTTACCAGACCTGCGAACAGTTCCCCTCGAGACCAGCCCAGCGCTACAGCGCCGACCTCTACCAGGGGGACAACAACGGCCGCTTCACCTATGACGAGATGCGGGGCCGCGTCGAGTGCATAGCCTGCGGGCTCATGAGCTTGGGCATGGCCAGGCAGGACAGGGTGGCCCTCATGTCCCGCACCACCCCCTACTGGACCCAGGTCGACCTGGCCGTGGCGTCGGCTGCGGGCGTGGTGGTGACGATCTACTCGACCCTCTCGGCCGGCGAGGCGCTCTACATCCTGAAAGACTCGGGGAGCAGGTACCTCTTCGTAGACACGGAGGAGAACCTGGGCAAGATTCTCGAGCACAAGGACGAGCTTCCAGGTTTGGAGAAGATCGTGGTCATGGACTTCTCCTTCGAGCGTAAGGAGGGCAGCGGCGAGCTCGTCATCAGCCTCTGGGAGCTCATGAGCCGGGGCAAGGGGTGGAGGAAGGAGCACCTCGACCTCTACCGGGAGCGCGTGGCGGGCGTGAAGCTGGACGACTGGTACACCATCCTCTACACCTCGGGCACCACGGGCACGGGCAAGGGCGTCATCCTCACCCACCGGTGCGTGTCCTCCCGCATCGAGGGGGTCAGGGAGTTCTTCTCCGCGCACGGCATGGCCATCACCCAGGACGACGTCACCCTGTGCTATCTGCCGCTTTCCCACATCTTCGAGCGGGGCTCGTGCGAGCTGCTGGCCATCTGCCAGGGCGCGAGCATCGCGTACGCGGACAGGCCTGCGACCCTGCTCCAGGACATGCAGCGTTACAACCCCACCTGGATCAACTGCGTGCCCAGGCTCTACGAGAAGATCTACGTCTCCATCCAGGAGAGGGTGGGGAAGAGCCCCCTGAGGAAGAAGCTCTTCGACCTGGCGGTCCATGCCGGGCGCAAGGCCCTCGACTACCGCAGGGACCACCGGGGGACCTACAACATGTCCCCTGACTACGAGCTCGAGGCCAGGCTCCCCCTTGGCCTGAAGATCCAGTTCAGGCTGGCGGACAGGCTGTTCGCCCAGGTGCGCTTCCTGTTCGGCAGGCGGTTCCGCTTCGCCTTCTCCGCCAGCGCTGGCATCTCCCCCGACCTCCTCAGGTTTTTCTACACCCTGGGGCTCGCGGTGGTGGAGGGCTACGGGTCAACCGAGACCGCCAGCGCCTGCATCCTGAACCCCATCACCGCCTGCAAGCCGGGCTTCGTAGGCATCGAGGCCTGCGGGTCCCATGCCCGGGTGGCCGAGGACGGCGAGCTCGAGGTCTCAGGCGCGGGCATCTTCGCAGGGTACCTGAACTTAGCCGGGGAAACGGCCGAGGCCTTCACGCCGGACGGCTGGTTCAAGACCGGCGACATCGTCAAGCCCGACGGCTACGGCTACTACCGCATCGTGGACAGGAAGAAGGCCATCATCTGCACCGCGGTGGGCAAGAACATCGCCCCTGCCAAGCTCGAGAACCTCTTCGCCCTGTCGAGCGTGGTGGAGCAGGTCTTCTTCGTCGGCGACGAGCGCAACTACATCTCGGCCCTCGTCGTGCCCAACTTCGGCTATTTCATCGACCTCTTCGAGAAGGAGGGCATCCCGTACGACAAGGGCGCCCTCAGGTACAGCCAGATCGGGGGCATGAGCGTCTGCACGCAGGTGGGCGAGGATTTCGTGAGCCAGCCCAGGCTCAAAGAGCTCATCGAGCACGACGTGGCAGAGGTGAACGCCCGGCTGGAGGACTTCGAGCAGGTGAGGCGCTACACGATCCTCACGGCCCGCTTTACCGAGGAGAACGGCCTTCTCACGCCGACCCAGAAGACGAAGAAGAAGGCGATCATCGGTAATTACAGGGACATCATCGAGGGGATGTACACACAGGGAGAAGGCCTCAGGCAAGCGGGTCAGGACTAATGATACCGCGCCGGGATCGGGGATTCCCTGGAGAATACCCTTTGATCCAGATTGACACTCCCGTTGAGTGGAAGTTGACAGGCGTGTATTCTTGAAGTAATTTCTATTCAACAAACATATCCGGAGTGAATCGAAGATGAAGAACAGCCGCTAAAGGAACTTGTCCCCGGACCGCAGACATTCGAGGAAAAGCCACCGGCTTTTCCTGAACACAGGCATTCAGGCCGGGGATCGTGCACAGCGGCTGTTCAGCACCATTCAAATCATCCATCGCACCTGTTCATGGGCCGCTGTGGGATCATCCCTTCCTGAATCCGCCTGTTTGAACATAGAGGTGCAGGCAATGACACATCATCCCACGTTACGTTTCGAGGACGTGAGTTTTTCCTATCCGTCTATGACGAGTGAACTTCTCAGCGGGATAAACATGCATTTTTCGACCGGATGGACAGGGATCGTCGGCCCGAACGGCACCGGCAAGACCACGCTCCTGTTATTGGCTTGTGGAAAGCTCAGGCCTGACCGTGGCTTCATCGCCATCCCGGATTTATCCAGCTATTGTCCGCAACGCACGGACGACCCGCCCGAAGGGGCAGCGTCACTCATGGCAGCCAGCGATCGCGATTCACTCATATTGAAAGCCGATCTCGATCTGAAGCAGGAAGACCTGCTCCGCTGGGAGACGTTGAGCCATGGCGAGCGGAAGCGTTTTCAGATTGCGGCAGCGCTGTACGGGCGACCCGATCTGCTTGCCCTGGACGAACCCACCAATCACCTGGATTCAGACACGCGCAGTCTGCTGTACCGTGCCCTGAGCACATACAAGGGCATCGGTCTTCTCGTCAGCCACGATCGGGAGATGCTCGATAATCTCTGCAGGGAATGCGTCTTTATTGACCCTCCCGCTGCAATACTGCGGCCGGGCAATTATTCATCAGGAGCGGAGCAGGCCCGACTTGAGAAGGCCTCTGCGGTGAAACGGCACAATGACGCCAGAGACAAGCTGGACAGGATCGAGCGAGAGCACGCCAGGCGGAAACATATGGCGGCAAAATCGGCTCGAATGAACCCCAAAAGGCACCTCTCTCCGAAAGATCACGACGCAAGGGCAAAGGCGAACGGTGCAAAACTGACCGGCAAGGACGCGGTTCAGGGAAAATTGCAGAAGCAGATGGACGGCCGTCTGCGGAAGGCAAGAGAAGAGGTTGGTGCCACCCCGGTGAAAAAGGAGCATCCCACAGGGATCACCGTCCTGGGCGGTGTTTGCCCGAGGGTGTCTGTGCTGAACCTTCCGGCAGGGTATCTGCCTTTGGGCGAACAGGTCCGGTTGAAGTTTCCGGACCTGAACATGGGACCCCGCGACCGCGTCGCACTGACAGGCCCCAACGGATGCGGGAAAACAACCCTGATCACTGCCATGTTCTCTTCTCTTTCTCTGCCGGACGACCGGGTGACGTATCTGCCTCAGGAAATACGGATTGAAGATTCCATGAGGCTGTTGGAAGAATTACGCAGCATGTCCGGAGAAAAGCTGGGTTGGGTGATGAATATCGTGAGCCGCCTGGGCTCCAGGCCTGAGCCGCTTCTGGAAAGCAGGCTGCCCAGCCCCGGCGAGGCACGGAAAATCATGCTTGCTCTCGGCCTGTTGAAAGAGCCATGGCTGGTGATGATGGACGAGCCTACCAATCACCTCGACCTGATGTCGATCGAGTGCCTGGGAAGCGCTTTGGCCGACTGCCGGTGCGCCTTGCTGTTGATCAGCCATGACCGGAGATTCCTTGGAGCGCTGACGCAGACCCGCTGGGAGATATCAAAGATGGCAAACGACGTTTACGCCCTGAACATTGTTTAAACATCCCCCTGAAGGACATGGGTTCATGTTCGTCCGGCAGCTTATCGAAACGGGTATGGCAGCCGGGATGGGCAGTGTGAGCTTATCCCGGCCATGCCATACGGCCGGCGATGGCCGTTCAGCGGGAGGAAGCCTGCGGGTTGACTCGGCCTGCATTCCTCGAACGGCCTGCGCCGGAACGCCCGGAAGCGGAATGTGCCGTCCCTTGCCGCTGACTTTGCTTCGGTTTCCCTGCCTCGGCGGGAGCGTCGTTTGGTTTGTCGTAATCAAAGCCCGTCAGAGTTTTCCGCTGAAGCGTTTCACCAAGGATCTGCTCGATGGTTCTGACCATGGCCGCATCGTCCTGTGTGACAAAGGTAAAGGCATCACCCGTATTTTCCGCACGCCCGGTACGGCCTATCCGGTGAGTGTACGCATCGGCGGTATCAGGCATATCGAAGTTTATCACATGGGAGATTGCCGACACATCGATTCCCCGCGCAGCGATATCGGTGGCCACGAGTATCTGGTATGACCCCCTGCGGAAGCCTTCGATGGCTTTCTCGCGTCTGTTCTGCGAGAGATCTCCCTGGAGCGACGCTGCACGAAAGCCTGCCTTCGAAAGCTGCCGGGCCACACGCTCGGCACGGCGCTTCGTTCGGGTAAAGACGAGAACCGAGTCCGTATCGGTCACGGCCAGCAACTCTCTCAGAAGCGCTGCCTTCAGGTGGGGCTCGACCGGATACAGTGCATGCGAAACGGTCGCTGCAGGCTTTTTATGGCCGATCTGCACCGTGACCGCATCGTGGAGCATGTCATCGGCCAGACGGCGTATGTCATCGGGCATGGTAGCCGAAAAAAGCAGGGTCTGCTTTTTTCGGGGGAGATGCCCGGCGATGCGCCGGATGTCAGGGAGAAATCCCATGTCGAACATACGGTCCGCCTCGTCGATAACCAGGGTCTCCAGCCCGGAGAAATCGATGTTCCTCCGGGAAATATGGTCAAGCAGCCGGCCCGGGCAGGCCACGACGATGTCGACGCCGCGATCGAGCGCCTCGGTCTGGGGGGTCATGCTCACCCCGCCGTACATGACCGCACTTCTCAAGCTCGTATCCCTGCCGAGATTCCGTATGACTTCATGTATCTGGGCCGCCAGTTCGCGCGTCGGCGCGAGGATCAGTGCACGGAGGCGCCTGCCCTTGCTTTTCATCAGCCGATGAATGATCGGCAGCGCGAATGCCGCAGTCTTGCCGGTACCCGTCTGGGCGAGGCCAAGGAGATCCTTTCCTGTCAGTATTGTGGGAATCGCTTCTGCCTGAATGGGGGTTGGCTCTTCGTACCCGTTGCGGGCGATCGCCCGAAGAATGTCCTGGTGAAGATGCAATGCATCAAATTTCATAAAACTCCTTTGTCTTTTTGTCTGAGTATCTTCAGATCGGGTTCCTTGCGCCGGTCTTTCCGGGCAAAGGGTTTGTCTCTGGAGGGATGGGTCTAATCGTTCGATGTCTGCGGGCCTGGCTCGATATCCGCTATGTCAGGGTCGATATCGACTCCTTCATTCTGGAGGGCGGCTTTGCGGTTTTTTGCTTCAAGCTTTTTGTCCAGCTTTTCCTTTTTCTTTTTCTGGCGGATCTTCTCGCGTTCCGACTTCTGGAAGGAATAATTCGTTTTTCTTGCCATCTGCAGTTTTCCCGGTCACGCCGGCCCGGAATCGGCGGGCGACATCATCAACAAACGCATCACGTGTCTGACAACCTGTATCGGGCCTTCCGGCCTGATGGCTTGTTCGTTTCAACTCCCGCACAGCGACGCGGCTGCCAGTGTTCTCGATAATGTGGAGCAAGGGCAAGCCGAGCCTGCCCCATCTTTCTAACCCTTGTAAACGTTGGAAGCCTGGGGACCCTTTGCTCCCTGGGTTATGTCGAAGGTGACCTTCTGGCCCTCTTCAAGAGACCTGAAGCCACTCTCTTTGATGGCGGTATGGTGAACGAACACCTCTTTTCCATCTTCAGCCGTTATGAAACCGAACCCTTTCTGATCATTGAACCACTTCACTGTTCCTTTTGCCATGATGATACCTCTTGTTCCAGACCTCTGCCTGACTGTGCAGGAGATCTGCGTTTTGTATTTCTGAAAACAATAAAGATATCGGCGCGAGAATATTATTTTCAGGAAAAATCACTTTTAGGCATTATTCAAAAAATAAGATTCAAGGTAGATACATTCATGTCTCAGATAGAGAGCCCTTAATATGTCGCTGGCCTTTTGTCAAAGGAAATCTGTAAAAAATGACTGGATATGTTGAATGGTACTACCTTGGGCTGTTTTTCTGCACCGAAGGTGTTGTGGGAGGATGCCCTTATTTCAGCACCACGCTCGATTCGCCCTGGGCGATGACCTGTATCGAAAGCCGGTCTTTATTCACAACGGCTGCCTCGCCCAGCGACAGAGACGTGACTGAGCCGGTCAGCTGGACATGGTCGGCGAGCCGCACGGACGACAAGGCGGCACACGCTTTCAGGCGGGCCATCTCCAACTGCTCGACTACGGCGGTGTCGAGCTTCTCCTTGATGGTGCTTCGAATCGTACTGCTGAACAGCCAGCTTCCCGCCCCGATCAGCCATCCGGTGTTCCTTGTGTCGAAGTCGACATTCTCGAATGTGAGCGAATTATTCTCGGGGTGGTACACCGGTTTTGCGAATACCGTGAGCTCGCCGTCAAAATCTCCACTGGTGGCGAGGACGACAGCCAGGCGGTCGTCTTCCCCTCTCACGCTGAAACCCTTTACGGTGATCTTCCTGTCGTCCCCGAAGGTCTTGTCGACCAGAACCGGGGTCAGCGCGGTCACGAGATCGGCGTAGAAGACGTCGGCAACGAGCCGGATATGAAAATTCCTGTCAAAGGTCGAATATATCTGGACAGGCGGCAACGGCCTGGACGGGGCTGCGGCGGGCTTCGGTCCGATGGTCAGCTCGGCGCCGGTGATCAGCCCGATCGATACGCGGACCTGGTTGTTCGCCGCCGACAGCGGGGTCATGTAAATCCGTTCCGGCGTCAGCCTGAGCCAGGTGCTGAATTCCCTGCTGACGAGGATCGGGGAAAACGCATTGTTCCACAAGGGCGCAACCTTTGCCCGGAGCTGGACAGCTTCATTCACCTTTCCGTCGATGTAGGGGGCGAGCATTCTCTGCACCGGTTGAACGATACCCTCCACCATGCTCCTGGGTTTCAGAGATATCGGTCCGAGTTTGAAAGAGTCGGCCAAGTTGTCCGACAAGCCCGTGTAGTACAGGTCTGTCTTCAGCCGCCAGTCCTTTGTGACAGACACGGTGGCCTTGAACCCCAGCTCCGTCCGGATGGGATAACTCTCGTATGCGGCGTATCGGCTCGTCAGCTGGATGGGCAGCCGGAAAAAAATGAAATTGTCTTTGGCTGCCACGAGCACCGGGCCGGTGCGGAGGACCGTGACCGATGTTCCCATCACCCCCTCCCCCTTGTACAGCTCCTGAGGAAGAAACCGGTTGATGATCGTTGCGAGGTCGGCGGCGGATGTCACCACGCTGATATTGATTGCCGACGAAGGCACGGCTGCCGGAGCGCTCTCTGCGACGAGCGGCGCGAACACAGTCATGAAGAATGCGATTATCAGGTGTTTCAGGTTGCCTCGCGCGGACTTTCTCATGCCCTGTCCCTGTCCTCAGCCCCTTCGTCCGGTCCATGGTGCTGGAATCAGACCGCACTATGTTTGGCATTCCTGAAAGGTCCCTGTCAACAGGAGAAACAGGGTTTCCCTGCCTTGACCCGCTTGCCGGATATCTTTTTCAAGGTTCCGGTACCACATGTATTTATGTTTTCATCCAAGATGTCGAAACCTATACTAACTGTTTTTGAAATTGGCAGGTTGAACGTATGTTCCACATCATCCCCGGGGAAGACCGACAACAGGCCTTGAGGATCAAGCGGTTTCTCATGGCGTTCGGTACGTACGCCGTCTGGATGGCCGTGGCCCTGTACTGCTACTACGACGGTCTCTTCACGCGGCTCATGTGGCCCATATACCTCGTCTTCGCCGGCGTCCTCACCACCAACCTCGTTTTGTACGCACTGCTGCGCTCGGGCCTGAACAGGCGCTTCAAGGACCCGAGCCTCACCATGACCCAGATGGCCATGGCCACGGTGTGGACCATGATCGTGGCGTACAGCCTCAACGAGGGGCGGCAGATCGTGCTCCTGCTCTACATGACGGTCTTCATCTTCGGCACGTTCAAGCTGAACCTGCGCCAGTTCTGGATCCTCTCCGTCTTTGCCCTGGTCGGATACGGCTGGGTGGTCGATCTCCTGCTCATCAACGACCCCTCAAGCGTCAACCTCAAGGTCGAGATCTTCTCCCTGGGCACGCTCTTTACGGTCCTCGTATGGTTCTCCTTTGTGGGGAGCTACATAAACGGCCTGAGGAAGAAGCTGAGCAAGGCCAACAGCGAGCTGGGCAAGATCAACGCCGCGCTGGGAGAGGCTAACGAGCGCATAAGGCAGCAGGCCATTCGCGACGACCTCACCGGGGCCTTCAACCGGGGCCATCTGTTCAGCATCCTCCTGAGGGAGAAAAGCCTCGCCGACCGCGGGGAAACCAGGTTCTGCCTGTGCATGCTCGACCTCGATGACTTCAAGAGGGTCAACGACAGCTTCGGACACCTGGCCGGCGACACGGTGCTCAAGGTTCTGTGCGGGAAGATCATGGGCAACATCCGCAAGGAAGACTATCTCGCCCGCTACGGCGGCGAGGAATTCGTGCTCGTCCTCTCTTATCCCGAGCTGAGGGACGGGCTCGCATGTGTCGAGAGGCTGGGACGCCTCGTTTCGGAGACGGCCTTCCCCGGCCTGCCCGAAGGATTCCGCATCACCATGTCCATGGGGCTCACGGGCTACCAGCCCATCGAAGACATCGACACGCTCCTCAAAAGGGCGGACGATGCCCTCTACCGGGCAAAGAACACGGGCAAGAACAGGATCGTCTGCGACCCGGCCGTGCTGCGCCTGACCAGCGTCGGCCAGGAGATCCGCCTGAACTAGGGGCCCCGATTTCCTCCTTCGACCCCGATACCGACTCCGACCCCGAATGCATGGTGCTCCATAGAGCCACCCTGTACATCCCGGTGGTGGACTCCGGCAGCGCCATGCCCTTTCTCCCCGCCTTCGGCGCGGGCTGCTTCATTTCCCAGCTCAGGGGCCATCCCCGGGTCCTGGAACGCTGTACGGCTGTGGAATCTGCCTTCGGTAGCCCGGCAGTCCTCAGGTGAGCACCGACATGATGAACGAGGCGTAGAACAGGCCCCCCACGAGCAGGACATAGGGGTTGAGCCTCTTGAAGACCGTTATCCACAGGAGCACGAGCAGCGACGCCCCGAAGGCCAGCATAGCCGAGAGCATGGTCGTGCCCGCGAGGTTCCACGGGGTGAACAGGATGCCGAACACCACCGGGAAGCAGCTCTGGAACACCATGGCGCCGGTGATGTTGCCCAGTGCCAGGGTGTCCTTGCCCCTGCCGACCCAGATGATGGAGTTCACCTTCTCGGGCAGCTCGGTGACGATGGGCGTGATGATGATGGAAAGGATGAGCGGGGAGACGCCCAGACTCACGGACAGCTGCTCCACGTAGCCGATGAACAGGTGGGAGCCTGCGATGATGAGGCCGAGCCCCAGCAGGAGCTGCGTCGATACCCACCCGAGGTGGTCGTCGACCCTGAGGAGGCGCGACAGGTAGAGGGGTTCGCACACCTCGTTTGCCTGGCAGTCCGCGGAAATGGTCAGCTTCAGGTAGAGGCCGTAGGAGAGCATGAGCACCACGGCGATGACGCTTCTCGCGGTAAAGTTGTGCACGAAGGTGGTGAGCACGGCGATGCCGTAGATGACCAGGAAGAACGTCAGGTCCTTTCGGAGCAGGTTTATGTCCACGCTCATGGCCAGGGTCCGCTTGCCCAGCGCGGAATAGATGACCACCGCTGCGCCGGTGACGAATAAGGCCAGGGTCGAGAGCATGAAGGGGGCGCCTGCGATGGCGCCGATGCCGATCTGGTGGGAGCCCGGGGTGTTGGTGATGAGGATGGCCATGATGGGGATGATGGTTTCGGGCAGGGCGGTCCCCACGGCCGCAAGGATGCTCCCGATGATGCCCTGGTGGAGGTTGAGCTTTTCTCCCGCCTGCTCCACGGCATTGACGAAGACATAACAGGAAAGCAGGATCAGGCCGAGACTGACGAAGGTCATGATGGAGGTGAGAGCCATTCGAATATTCCCTTATCTGTGTGAGCTGTTCAGCCAATGGGGGCAATAGCATAGATGCTTCGTGAAGTCTAGCTGAACAGGGGAACAGTGAAGAGAGAAGTCAGAAGGTGGAGCGGCCTTCGGGCACCCGCCCCTTCGCCTGCCCAGGATCCCAGGCTCAACAAAGAAGTACATCACGAAGATCCTGCCCACATCGTTTATGATCCACTCGTCGCAGATCCTGATGAGGAAGTCGCCGTAGGCCTCCGGCTCGACGACCGGGACGCATGGCCGGATCTCCGTCCGTCAGCCTCGAATGATTTCCCGGTGCCTTACTGACGGGAACCATCACCACCTTCCATCGTTTCACTGCATAGCACGATAGGCATTATATATCAATCAATCTGATAGATTACGCTCTATATAAAATAAGATTTTAATATTGACTATCGTTTAATAAAACTGTATCTACACATTAGAAAAACGAATAAAAGCGTCAATACCCTCTTCATAACTGCCAAGATGCCTCAAGCTTCTTGGTTTTTTTTTGCCCGTGGCTGAGCCGTCAGCCCTTTGTCTCAGGCTTCCCCGCCTCTGTTCCATGAAAACCGCTGCTGAACGGCCGCTCCGTCTTCTGATGTCTCTCTTCTTTCCCGTTTCCCTTCAGCATCAGCTCCCGAGAATATGCTCCAGCCTCCTCCTCACCCAGCGGGCCTCCCTGTCGAAGCCGGCCTGGCGGGAAAAGTAAAAGATGGCCTGGTAGCGCTGGACCAGGTCGAAGCCGATGGCGTGGTGGAGCTTGCGCAGGCACACAGGGCAGAGGTGCATGGGTCTCGCGTCACTCTCTGCGAGGTGGTTGGAGCCGTTCATGAGACAGTGGAAGTAGATGCAGTGGGCAAGGGAGAACATGTGGGCCGTCTCGTGGACGAGCACCGTGCAGCTCCGGGCGTTCAGGATGTCGAGGTAGCCGTTTTCACGGCTGTTGCCGTAGAAGGCCGGATCGTAGCGGGCGAAGGAGAACACGCCGATGCCGGCGTTCAGGGACGCCTGGCCGAACACGAAGTTCCAGTCCTCGTCCGGGTAGAGGTCCTCCATGGTGATGCCGAGCACGCAGAAGGCATCCGGCGGGAAACGCCTCCGCAGGTAGGCGAGCACGTCTCCGGTGAGGATCTGGCGGTTCCCGGTGACGGGGTTGGTCCTGGCCGTGAAGCGGGCGCTGTCGCCGCTCACGGCAGGCATGATCCTCGCCTCCAGGCAGAAGTACGCCTCAGCGCAATCCCTGAGCAGGCTCAATGAAGGGCTCGTATCTTGAGAAAAGGGCCCCAGGGGCGCGAGGTAGATCACCCGCTTCAGGCCGTCGGGCTTCCGTGGGTGTGATCCGGCGTACTCGTCGAAGGTCTGCCCATGCTCCTGCTGGACGCTCAGCCAGTCGCCCGGGTGGGGGGCGGGGACGGGGTCGAAGTGGTCGCCCGGGAGCAGGGCCCGCTGCATGGGCAGGGGGAGTCCCGAGACGTCCCCGAGAGCCCGCATGATCTCCGCGTGGTCGGGCGGCTGGAAGGTCATATCCTGTATATGTCATATGGGCAATGGGGATGCAAAAGGGAAATCCGCCCCGTCGCCCCCTTTCATATGCTGTAGCCCATCCGCGGCATCCGTGCTATGAGGTATGGCGTGAAAAAACCAGGCAGGAAAGCTTGTATGAACGACTATCTCGTAAAGACCATGACCGACGAAAAGGACATCATCGGGGTGGCCTGCGTGACCACGTCCCTGGTGAACGAGGCGGCAGGCATGCACCATACCTATCCCACCGTCACGGCCGCCCTGGGCAGGGCGCTCACCGGGTGCGGGCTCATGGCCTCGCTCCTCGACCCGGAGCAGCGGGTGGCCATCAAGCTCGAAGGCGACGGCCCCATGAAGGCGGTTATCGCAGAGGCGGACGGGACCGGTGCGGTGAGGGGGTACGCCGTTGTTCCCGATGTGGACCTGCCCCCGAAGAACGGCAAGCTCGACGTCTCGGGCGCCCTGGGCAGAAACGGCTTCCTCACCGTGACCAAGGACCTGGGCTTCAAGGACCCCTACCGGGGCATCGTTTCCCTGTACACCGGGGAGATCGCCTCTGACATTGCCTACTACTACTCCGAGTCGGAGCAGATCCCCTCCGCGGTGGGCCTGGGCGTCTTCGTGGACAGGGACGGGAGCGTGTCGGCAGCCGGGGGCTTCCTCGTCCAGTCCCTGCCCGTTTCGGGAGACGAGCGGCGCATCGAGTCCGTCATCTCGCGGATCGAGGGCATGGAGAGCGTCACCACCCAGATCAGGGAGGGCAGGCTACCGGAAGACATCCTGAAGACCATCTTCGACGGGATACCCTGCCACGTCATCGAGGAGAGGCCCCTCTTCTACCAGTGCTCCTGCAGCAGGGACCGCATCGAGCAGGCCATCATCACCCTGGGCGCCGACGAGATCAGGCACATCATCGAAGGCCGGGAGACGGTGGAGATCTCCTGCCAGTTCTGCGGCACGACCTATGCCTTTCCCCGGGAAGACCTGGAACACATGCTCGAGGAGATGGGCTGAAGGCCTCGCGGCGCCTGCCAAAGGACTTGACAAATCACTGCTGTTGCGAACAATAGTGCTTGATCCCCAAGCAGGCGCATCTTTCAGGGATGTGCGGCACGAAGACACGAAAAGGACGTGAGGAGGGAACCCATGGGCAAGGGTGACGCACGCAGCAAACGAGGAAAGATCTGGAGAAAGTCCAACGGGAAGACGAGGCCCAAGAGCATGAAGAAGAAAGGCGCCAAGTCCGGATCGGAGTGAGATAGAGAAGCAGCCCTTCCGGCCGGCGGTGAAAGCCGGCCATGCAGGCCCCCACAGCCCGGGCGTGCAGGAGATCGACACAGCAGGCATCCCCCTTTCATGGAACGGCAATGCGGGCGATTGAACCGCATCCCGGCATGGGGTCGGACGTCATCCCGAAGATGAGGTGCTGGATCGGTAAAAGCCCTGCACACGGGCGCGAACGGGTATCCCGTCCCACCCCTGTGGAGCAAAGGAGCAAGGAATGAAGAATCCTCAGTTGAGGAGGGATATCCAGCCCGTGCCCTTCATGGCCGAGGGCAGGCGCATGGTCTCGTTCAACGACCCCTTGAGGCTGGCCAGGGCCGGGGTAGCGCTCGACGGCAGGGCCATCCCCCTCCTGATGCTCCTCGACGGGACCCGCGATCTCAGGGGCATCCAGGTCCAGCTTGCGCGTCTGAACCACGGGGCCATCATTCCCATGGCTGAGCTCGAGGCGTTCGTCGCCGCACTGGACGAGTCGGGGCTCCTGGAGAGCGAGTCTTTCCTCGCCCGAAAGCAGGCGGTCAGGGACGAGTTCGAGCGCTTGAGCGAGCGGGGGCACTGCCTTGCGGGCAGGAGCTACCCCGCGGAGCCGGAGGCCATCACGGCCGGGATCCGTCAGGCCGAGGAGAGGCTCGGCCCGGTGGACGGAGAGATCGCCTCGGGGCGCGTGCGCGGCATCCTGGCTCCGCACATCGACATCAGCGTCGCCCACGACACCTACGTGGGCGCCTACCGCTGCCTCGCGGGCAGGGAATACGACCTGGTGATCATCCTGGGGATAAACCACAACGGCTCCGGCGGGCTCTGGAGCATCTCGGACAAGGACTACGCCACCCCCGTCGGCACCCTGAAGGCCCACCGGGAGCTCATTGCCGGGCTCAAGGAGAGGATTCCGGAAGGAGCGCTCGCCCCGGACGACTTCGACCACAAGCACGAGCACTCGGTGGAGTTCCAGGCCGTGTTCCTCCGGCACTACCTGGGGGAAGGGGCGAGGATCGTGCCCATCCTGTGCGGCGGCATCCACGAGTTCGTCTCCTCCGGGCAGAGCCCTCTTGCGGACAGGCGTTTCCTGGCCATGAGGCAAGCCCTGCACGAGATCATGGAGAGGGGAGGCAGGACGCTCCTGGTGGCCGGGGTCGACTTTTCCCACGTGGGTCTGAAGTTCGGCCACGACCAGCCGGCTGACCTGCTGCTTCCCGGGGCCCGGGCGGGCGACGAGAGGATCCTCCAGTCCCTCCGAGAGGGGAGCCCGGAAGGTATCTTCGCCCAGGCAACGGCCACCCGCGATTTCTGCAACGTCTGCGGCCTGCCCGCGATGCTCCTGTTCTCATGGCTCCTGGGGCCCTGCCCCTCGAAGCTTCTCGGCCACGGGACCTACGACGAGCAGACCACCCGAAGCGCCGTGACCTATGCCTCCATGGTCTTCTTCGAGTAGGCCCTCTACATCGTGATGAGCGCGACGGCGGCCATGCAGAGGGCGACGCCGCACCACTGGGCGGTGCTTACCTTCTCCCGCAGGATGAGGCGCGCCAGGACCACCGTGACGATGGGGTACATGGAGGACAGCACCGCTGCCACGTCGAGGCGGGTGTGCTGCCGGGCGAGCATGTAGAAGGCGTTGCCCCCGGCGTCGAACACCCCGGCCAGGAGGGCCAGGGGGTTCGAGAGGAATCCCGATATCTGTTCGCGCCGGGAGAAGAGGATCACGGCGGTTATCACCAGGGATGCGGTCTTGGCGAAGGTGATGGGCCCGAAAACCAGCCCCTGCTGCACCTGGCCCATGAAGATGAAGTAGCCGCCGAAGCACACCCCTGAAGCGATCCCGTACTTGAGACCCTTGTCGTACCCGTCCGTGCGGACCTTTCCCGGCCGCGACACGAACCAGATGCCGATGATGGCCAGGAGGAACCCCAGCAGCACGTTCGTCCCGGGCAGGCCCAGCTTGAGCGAGCTGAAGGCGATGGGCAGGCCCGCGCCCACCACCGCACCCGTGGGTGCCACGATGGCCGCGTTGCCGATGGAGAGCCCCCGGTACAGGGACGCGATGCCGAAGGTGCCGCACGACCCTGCGCAGACGGCCCAGAACAGATCTTTCGGGGGAGGGAAGGGCTCGCCCAGCCCGACGGCGATGAGACCGATGACGAGGATGCCCGGCAGGGTCATGAGGAAGACCACCCGGTACTGGTCCGTGCCCCTCGTGGCCACGCCGCCGCTGAAATCCCCCGTGCCCCACGCGGCTGCGGAGAGAAGCGCAAAAACAGTCCCCAGGATCTCCGGTGGTATCATGCCTGCCATTCCACATGTGAGTTTTTGAGTTCCGGTGCCCTTCCTATCTAGCTGAAAAACGTGGTTAAGGGAAACGGGAATCGCGCACGTTCCCCGATGTCGGCTTTGCCCCGGGGCAGGGCTGCCTGGGTTTTCCTCTATCTGGGAAACGGAGAGGCGTTTTGTGCACCATGATTCATTCGGGGTCGGGGTCGGTATCGGGGTCGAAAGGAATATATCGGGATCGACCCCGACCCCGATGGAGGAGGGACAGTATATTTTTTAAAAGATCTCCACCACTTCCATTTTACAAGCAGACCTCAGGGGTGTATGATAGACATGCATTTCCCATCGCGCCACGAGAAAGGGGCTTCATCCCATGCACCACATGACGGTATTCGACACCCCGGTCATCAGGCCGTTCTTCCGGCTCATCTCGCAGCTCTGCCTGAAGCTCATGGGCTGGCGCGTCGTGGGCCAGCTTCCCGATCAGCCCAAGTACGTGATCATCGGCGCGTTCCATACCTCGAACTGGGACTTCGTCATCGGCCTCTCCGCCGCCTTCATGCTGAGGATTAAGGCCTACTGGGTCGGCAAGGACAACCTCTTCAGGGCCCCGTTCGACATCTTTTTCCGGTGGACAGGGGGCATCCCCATCAACCGGAGCATCTCCCAGAACCTGGTGGAGCGTATCACGGAGATCTACAGGGCCCGGGAGAGGCTCGTCGTGGCCCTGGCCCCCGAGGGCACCCGGAAAAAGGTAAAGCACTGGAAGACCGGGTTCTACCACATCGCCGTGGGCGCGGGCGTCCCCATCGTGCTGGGGTTCATCGACTACCGGAAGAAGCTCTGCGGGCTCGGCCCCGTGCTCGTGCCCACCGGCGATATCGCGGCGGACATGGAAAAGATCCGGAGATTCTACTCCGGCGTCACGGCAAAGTACCCGGACATGATGGGCCTGCCCTCCATCGAGCCGCAAAAATACCGGAAGACCGGAAGCTGATCCCGCAGCCCCCCGAGCCCGTTTCCCCTTACGAGGTCCATTCCGGGGCCTCTCAGGAGAGCCTGCAGGAGTTGAGCCCGGCAGGCTGGCCTTTATTATATGTTTTGAATTCTCGTTGACGAATGTGAAGGAGGAGGTTCCTTCCCTTGGGCCGATTCATCACCCACTTGCGTCTTCTGCTGCGCTCGATCAGGGCTATGCTTTCTCCACAGCGGTGTCCGGGCCCACCCATGTCTTATCTCTTTTCGGACTGCAGGACAGGTCTTCCCTGTCAGGTCAGCCCGGTCCGTGGATCATGATGGGGCGGAGGAGAATCTGGAGAAAGGAGAAAGGCATGAAGATCAGGTTATGGTACATGATCGCACTGATGGGGATCATCCTTTTCGGCCTGGGCCTGGCCGGCTGCAGCCATGACGACGATGACGACCCCGCGGTCACGGGCTCGGAGCAGATCTCCGGCGACGGCCAGGTCGTGCCCACCGGAACGGATGAGCCTGAAGGCAAGCTGGCAATACCCGCATCCTTTGATTTCGACCTCATCATGAACGCTACCACGTCGTCACCCTTCATTATCTCCCAGGGAAGGAACGTTCCCCAGCGTGCCATGGTGATGGCGGATATGACCCCCCAGACCCTCAGCGGTACCGTCACTCCCGGACAGGAAGACGAGACCTCCGGGGAGGTGACTTCGGGGGAGGTGACCTTCAACGGCGGCAATGTGCTGAACGTCACGGCCTGGAATTTCTGGAACGAGGATACCAGGGCCCTGACCATCACCCTGCTCCAGCCTCTGACCTTCCCCCAGGGGATTACGATGGCAGAGGAGGCCCCTCCGGTGTCCGGCTCCTACACCGTGACCTCGACCCTGGCCCCGGGGCAGGTCGAGACGGTCACGGTCGTCTTCAGCGAGCCCGGCGAGGGCGAAGGCGTGAGCCTCAGGCTGAACGAGGGCATCCCCTCCCCCATGAGCCCCGATATCTTCGAGGTCCTGCTCAACTCCACCGTGCCGGCGTGGCAGGAGAAGGCCGCCTTCTCCTACATCGTCCTCAAACAGCTCGCCCAGGGGGTTGCCCTGTCGGCCCAGACCGTGAGCCTTGCCCTGGCCAACCAAGGCGAGCTCGAGGCAGCCACTGCAGAGACGGGCGAAGACGGGTACGTGGCCGTGGGAGGCGAAGGGCTCACGCTGAACGGAGACCCGGGCACCACCGTCGTCGGCTCGGCGGTCCTCATCTGGTCGGACGACACGGAGGAGGGCGACGTGAGCACAGGGGACAGCTTCCAGTGGCGGTTCTTCAATCAGTGGGAAAACAGCCCGGGCGTTCTGGCCAACGACCTCACCAACGGCCGGGTGGACCTCACGGGCTTCATCCTGGACACGGTCCCGAGAGACGGTGACACCGCAGTCACGCGCACGGGCTTCCGGACGACCGGCGGGAACCAGCCCGGCGTGTTGTTCACGGACTTCCAGCAGGAGGAGATCGGTGTGAACAGGGATGGCGATTTCGTCATCATCCCGAACAGGACCTTCATCACCGACGGGGGATTCGACATCCTCTTCACCGAGAGGGCCCCGGCAGAGGGCTGATCGCGTCGTATGCGGGCAGTGGTCCCGGCCTGGACATGGACCATGGGCGGGCAGGGTGCGCCCCCCGCCCGCCCGAGGAGGCTCCGGGTGCTGGCCGGCGTGGAGGGCTCCCGCACGGGCCTTATACTGAATCTGTATCAGGACGCTACCACGCACAAGGAGGTTGTACCATGCCCAGCGCCGTCATTATCACTGCGCCCCGCTTCCAGGATGAGGAGTTCATCTATCCCTACTACCGGCTGCAGGAGGCAGACTGCCATGTGGATGTGGCAACCCCGGGCGGCGATACGGTCCACGGGGAATACGGCACGCCTGCCCGGGCCACCATGAGGGTTGCGGACCTCGATGCGGAGTCCTTCGATCTGGTGGTCATCCCCGGCGGCGTGGCTGCCCCGGACAAGCTCCGCGCCATCCCCGAGGTGGTCAGGTTCGTGGCCGACATGTTCAAGGGGGGCAAGCTCCTGGCAGCCATGTGCCACGGGCCCTGGGTGCTCATCAACGCCGGCGTCGTCAAGGGCAAGAGGGTGACCGCCTACCCCAGCCTGGAGGAAGACCTGCGCAACGCAGGGGCGCACTACGAGCACAAGGTGCCCGTGGTCAGGGACGGCAACATCATCACCTCGCCCATCTATACCAACAATCCCGAGTTCCTCCGGGAGATCGTCAGGTACCTTGCGACCGTGGCGAAGTCGCCCGGGATGATCGTCCCCTGACAGGCCAGCCTTGCCTGAAGACGGCCACGGGGGCGCCATCTGCGTAAGCCGGAGCTTCATGGGCAGCCTCCTGAACCGTGTGATGACGGCGACCTGTCGTGGACCTCAGCTCAGAACAGCTCCACGAACACCTTGGGCATGAAATTCAGATCAAAGGTCCAGAGTGTGGCGACGCAGTTCTTCATGCGCAGCACTTTGAGCAGGTCGAACCCGTTTTCGTACACGAAGGCCTGGAGGAACTCCCTGGCCTCCACCATCTCCTTCTTGAGCTCGAGGTCCTCCACCACCTCCATCTCGCCGCGTACCCGCACCTGGAGATGACCGTCCGGGGACACAAAGCACGCCTCGGCATGGGGGTTGTCCCGGACCTGCCGGTAGAGGTCCTTCTGCTCGGCGGTGTGGAACAGCAGGCCGCCCGTGTCCGCGCGGTACATGAGCATGCCCCGCACCCTCGGCTGGCCGTTTTCGACAGTGGCCAGGTAGCACTGGGGATTCGCGTTCATGAATTCGATCATGCCGTCTTTGTTCATCTCATCCTCCGGTCTGAAAAATACTCTCTTGATTTCAAGGTCCCTTCTATCATTAAATAGAACCTGAAGATATTGTAGTGAGGGTGTACCATGCCGATTTATGAATTCTATTGCCACAAGTGCAATACGGTCTACAACTTTTTCTCCAGGTCCGTGAACACCGAGAAGATTCCCTTGTGTCCGACCTGCAAGGACGTCCCGCTCAAGCGCAAGGTCTCCCTGTTCGCAGCCATCACGGGCAAGGGCAGGGACGAGGCCGACGAGGAAGGCGGGATGCCGCCCATCGACGAGTCGAAGATGGAGAGGGCCATGGCCATGCTGGCCAGCGAAGCCGGCAAGATGAACGACGACGACCCGAGGCAGGCCGCCAGGCTCATGCGGAAGCTCTCCGAGGCCACGGGACTGAGGATGGGCGCCGGGATGGAAGAGGCGCTGAGCCGCATGGAGCGGGGAGAGGACCCGGACAGGATCGAGGCCGAGATGGGCGACCTGCTGGAAGGCGAAGAGCCCTTCGTCATGGAGGAAAGGTCCTCCGCCGGGAGGAAGGAGAAGCCCTCGGTGGACACCACGCTCTACGAGCTCTGAGCCTTCATGACGGGGCGTGCCCTCCTTCCCGCCCTGCATGCGGCGTCATCTCCCTGCCGGCTTCGGGCCGCGCCGGCCGCCACATCCGGGACGCGGGGGAGCCCAGGCCCCGCCCCGGCGGTTTTCGCTCGAGACCCTTCCTCCGGCGGACGCCGCGCACGTGAGGTTCGTGAAGGAGAGGCCTTCTCCCTGGTTCCGCTGGCCGGAATGATGGGGAGGATACGCATTGAGATCAGGCACGCGCAGTGAGGTCTTCAGCCCCGGGCCTGTGCACGCCCCGCCCGGGAACTCCCGAATGTGATAAACTATAGCGTGACTTTCGCCGATGGGGGAGATGAGAACACCGTGCTTCATGCCCATGCATGATGCCGGATCGTATGCGGGGGGGTTAAAGACATGAAAAAGCTGATCGTCCTTGCGGTCCTTGCCGTGGCCGCCGTATCGGGTTGCGCGGGCATACCCGTTGACCGCAAGGTGGAGGACAACACCTTCATCTCCATGGCGGATCCCATGGTGCAGATCCGGGTGGACCCTACACTGGACTACCTGGGCAAGGTCGGTACGGCCCGGCACCACCAGAGCATCAACGGGACCACGGGCCTCCTGGTGAACTACAGCTCCTACCTGTTCCTCGAAAGGGACAAGGACAACGTGATCAAAAGGGGCGTGGTCATCAGGGTGGACAGGATCGGCAAGGGCTCATGGAAGGCTGACCTGTTCGCCGACGTGAAGAGCAGGCTCGTCTCGGATTATCTCGACATCGGCGGAAGGCGCTACGAGCACTTCATTGCCGTGCGTTCGGACATATTCACCGATGTCGAGATGGCGTACATCCACGGCAGCGAAGCTCAGGACGAAACGCCCGTGACCAAAGGCGGCAAGGCGACCCGCACCGGCTGGGCGCTGCCCAAGTGCTTCATGGTGGAGGGCTTCGGCGTCATAGCCGGCGCAGGGTCGGACACCCGAATGTGCGTGTACTACTTCGAGGACGTCGAGGAGATCGACGACGAGGCCTCGTGCAGGGACTGGCTGCGGGGTGAGATGTCCCCCGAGGACCTGGATCGTGCGAAGCTGGTGTTCACGAGCTCCCGCGACGGGTATCTCTCCTTCGGGGAGAAGCTCAGGTAGCCCTGCCGGATATCCCCCTTCGGACGGGCTTGCCGATCCGGCAGACACATCACTGAAAGAGGGATCCCGGCATGAGGCTGTATGCCGTTCGCTTCAACAGGCGCGGGGTCAATAAGCGCTCCTTCCGTTTCCATTGGGGTACCCCTATTCCAGCACTATCATAGTATCAGGACAGCACTGAGCTCACCAAGGTAAAAAGGGAGGAGAGAGCTATGAAATCCTTACCTTATTACATAATTTTCCTGGTGCCCCTGAGCGTGGTCATAGGTTACCTCATGGGAGGCGTCTTCACCTTCCTGACCCCGGTCGCCGTGTTCGGCGTCATCCCGCTCCTGGATCTCCTCATCGGCATCGACAAAGATAACCCCGGGCCCGAGGAAGAGCAGCGCCTGAAGGACAGCATGCCGCACAAGTTCATCACCTGGCTGGCTGTGCCGGTGCAGGTGGGCATGGTGCTCTGGGGTGCGTTCGTGGTCACCTACGGGGGCTTGAGCCTTCTGGAGTTCGTGGGGTTCTCCGTCTCTATGGGGTCCTCGTCCGGGATCATGGGCATCAACCTTTCCCATGAGCTGCAGCACCGGGTGAACAACAGATTCGAGCCCCTGCTCTCACGGTTCATGCTCTGGACCACCGGGTATATGCACTGGGCCGTGGAGCACGTCGTGGGCCATCACCGGAACGTGGCGACCCCCAAAGACCCTGCCACGGCGCGCTACGGCGAGTCGTTCTACGCCTTCTGGCCCCGGACGGTGGCCGGGGGGCTCAGGAGCGCCTGGGAGATAGAGAAGGCAAGGCTCGGGAAAAAAGGCGTCAGCCCCTGGGGATGGAGCAACCGCATCGTCAGGTACGGTGCGGCGCAAGGCGCCCTTCTCCTTGCGCTCTGGGTGCTCCTGGGCACGGCTGCGGCAGCATACTTCGTCCTCCAGGGCCTCATGGCGGTTTCGCTGCTGGAGGTGGTGAACTACATCGAGCACTACGGGCTGCTCCGCCGGGAGATCGGCGACGGCGTGTACGAGCCGGTGAACGTCACCCATTCATGGAACTCGAGCAATACGCTCACGAACATCTTCCTGTTCAACCTCCAGAAGCACTCGGACCACCACGCCGAGCCGGGGCGCAGGTATCAGGTCCTCAGGCACTTCGACCAGAGCCCGCAGCTCCCCACCGGGTATGCAGGTATGATCCTCCTCGCCGTCATACCCCCGCTGTGGCGCAAGGTCATGGACCCCAAGCTCCCGGGCTTCACCGGGCACGTGGTGGGGCTCAACGTCCCCCAGTAGCGTCCGGGCCCCCTGGGGCATGCGCAGGACAGAAGGGTTTTTGAGTCATATTCTCCCGGGAATATTCCGATAGGCTTATACAAGGAAGCTTTGCCGAATACGGCATGAAATGAGCACTGAGGCACGGAATGCCTCGGCATGAGGGGGGAGGTGGCCCGTTCATGGGCCTGCGCCGGTATGAAACGCGGTGAGTCCGTATCCTGTCCGTCACCCTGTCCCGGATCGGGACAGCATGCCCCTTTCCCTGCCATCCCGACTCATCCCGATGTCTGGAAAGGAGGAGAGGCGGCATGGCGGTGAGCTCGAGGGACATCAGGGGAAAAGCCGGTGATGCACGGGCTGAGGAGGAGTACCGCGCCATCCTCGAAACCATCGAGGAGGGGTATTACGAGACCGACCTCGAGGGGAGGCTGACCTTTTTCAACGAGGCCTTGTGCCGCATCCTCGGGTACTCCCGCAAGGAGCTGAAAGGCCTGGGATATCAGCGGCTGATGGACAGGGACCATGCGGCCAGGGCCTTCCGGACCTTCCGAAGGGTGTACCTCACCGGCAGGCCTGACAAGGCGCTCGACTGGGAGTTCGTCAGGAAGGACGGCACCAGGATACCGGTGGAGGCGTCCGTGCTCGTCATGAGGGACGCGGACGGGAAGACGACGGGGTTCAGGGGGATCGTCAGGGACGTCTCCGATCGGTCCCGGGCGGATGTCCTGTTGGCCGCGAAGATCAAGGCGGAGGCCGAGAGCAGGGCGAAGAGCGGGTTCCTGGCCAACATGAGCCACGAGATCCGTACGCCCCTGAACGCCATCATCGGCATGACCGAGCTCGCCATGGACACGGACCTGAGCGAGGGCCAGAAGGAGATCGTCCACGTCATCAACCGCGAGTCGGAGAACCTCCTGGGCCTCATCAACGACATCCTCGACTTTTCGAAGATCGAGGCCGACCGCTACGAGCTCGAGGAGATCCCCTTCGACCTGCGGGTGCTTATTGAGGACCTGGCCCACAGCTTCGCCATGCGCGCGGAGAGAAAGGGCATCGAGCTGGTCTCCTTCATCTCCCCCGGGATCCACACCCGCCTCGTGGGGGACCCGGGGAGGCTGCGCCAGGTCATCGCCAACCTGGTGGGCAACGCGCTCAAGTTCACGGAGAAGGGCGAGATCTTCATCAAGGTGGAGCAGGAGGAGGACCGCGGGAGCGAGCTCGTCCTGAAGTTCAGCGTCCGGGACACGGGGATTGGCATACCGCCTGACAGGCAGGGCAGGATCTTCGAGAGCTTCACCCAGGCGGACGGCTCCACCGCCAGGCAATATGGGGGCACGGGCCTCGGGCTCGCCATATCCTCCAGGATCGTGGAGATGATGGGCGGAGAGATCGTGGTGGAGAGCACGGTGGGGCAGGGGAGCACCTTCTCCTTCACCGCCGTCTTCGGGAAGGGCAGCCTCGGGAACCTGCCCCTGCTGCCGGAAGACCTCATCCTCAAGGACATGAGAGTGCTCGTGGTGGACGACAACGAGACGAACCGGTTCATCCTGCTCGAGTACCTGAGGAGCTGGGGGTGCATCCCGGAGGGGTCGCCCGGCGGGAAGGAAGCCCTTGCCGTGCTCAAGGCCGCCGAGGTGCTCAAGGACCCCTTCGATCTCATCCTCATGGACTTTCACATGCCCAAGATGGACGGGTTCGAGCTGTCCAGGAAGATCCGGGGCATCAGGTCCCTGAGGAAGATCCCCATCATCCTCCTCACCTCGGTGTGCGACATCGGGGACGGGAAGTTGTGCCGCGACATCGGCATCCAGGGTTATCTTCACAAACCCGCCCGGAAGGACGACCTGAGGAAGGCCGTCATCTCGGTCCTGGGCCTGTCCGTTGCGGAGGAAGAGGATGCTATGAAGCTCGTGACCAGGCACAGCATTGACGAGGATTTCCGAAAGGACGTCCAGGTTCTCCTGGTGGAGGACTACCCCACCAGCCGGCAGGTCCTCATGCGCCACCTCTGCAAGGCGGGCTTCCAGGTGGACATTGCGGAGAACGGGCAGCAGGCGGTGGCGGCCTTCAAGCGCAAGCGCTACGACCTCATCCTCATGGACATCCAGATGCCGGTCATGGACGGATACGAGGCTACGAAGAGGATCCGCCGGTGGGAGGAGAAGATGGGGCGGGACATGGGAACATCGGCGTCCGGCAGACGTGACTCGGTGCCCATCATAGCCATGACCGCCCACGTCACCCCGGGCTACCGGGAGAGGTGCCTCGGGAAGGGGATGGACGACTATCTCGCCAAGCCCCTGCGCAGGGAGGACATGATCAGATGCCTGGACAAATGGGTCAGGCATGGGCGGGGAAAGGGTCAAGAAATCGGCGGTAGCGGCCGATCTGGAAGGGATGGGAAAGGCAGGGCAGGCATGAGCGGAACAGGGGATCCCATCGATCTGGCAAAGGCCATGAGCGAATTCGATGCGGACAGGGATTTCCTCAAGGAGATTCTGGGAGGGTTCCTGAACAATGTCAGGAAGCAGATCGAGCTCATCCGGACGGCGCTTGCGGACGGGAATGCGGACACAATCCGCAGGGAGGCCCACTCCATCAAGGGAGGGGCTGCCAACATCTGCGCCGACGATCTCTCCCGGGCAGCCTCCGACCTGGAGCTCCTGGGCAAGGGCGGCAACCTGGACGGGGCCCGGCCCATGCTCCAGCGCCTGGAGGAAGAGCTCATCCGTCTGGAAACATTCGACAGGGAAGGTTTATAGCGGTTTAATAATTCATATGTTGTATGATACATTCAATGGCAGGAACCCGCGGATCATCTCAGGAGCCCTCAAGGAGGTATCATGAAGATCCTCGTTGTTGATGACGAGCTCGTCTCCAGGAAGAAGATGCAGTCCATCATGGAAGGCATCGGCGAGTGCGAGTCTGCGGAAAGCGGCAGCGAAGCCGTGGAGGCCTTCAAGGGCGCGTGGGAGAAGTGGGCGCCCTTCGACCTCATCACCCTGGACATCATGATGCCCGACATGGACGGGACCAGGGTGCTCTCCATGATCAGGCAGATCGAGGAGGAAAAGGGGATTCCCCGGGAAAAGAAGGCCAAGATCTTCATGGTCACGTCTCTGTCCGAGAAGGACACCATCATCTCCTGCGTCCAGACCGGGTGCGACGACTTCATCATCAAGCCCTTCTCCAGGGAGACCGTTGCCAAGAAGCTCGTGAACCGCGGCTTCAAGGTCCCGGAGGCCGCCGGGGGCGGGAACGGAAACGCCCGGGACGCGGGGAGCCGGGGCGCGTTCATCGAGAGCATCATCAACCGCTTCAAGCGGGGCGAGATCGACCTGCCCTCGCTGCCCCAGATCAACATGAAGTTCAAGGAGCTCGTGGAGAAAGGCGCCACTCTGCAGAACATCGCCGAGCTCCTCCGGCAGGACGCCGCCATCTCGACGAAGCTCATCAGCATCTCCAACTCCCCCTATTACCGGGGCCTCACCGAGAACAAGACCCTCGAGAGCGCCATATCCCGCCTCGGCATCGAGGCCACGAAGGGGACCGTGAACGCCATCGCCAACCGGGCGCTCTACACCACCAGCAACAGGAAATACACGCAGATCGTGGAGGACCTCTGGGAGCACTCCCTCTCCTGCGCGTACGCGACCCAGCTCACCGCCAAGGCCCTGGGGCTCAGGCTCAAGGAAGATCCCTTCACCCTGGGCCTCCTCCACGACATCGGCAAGCTCATCCTCATCCAGGTGGTGGGGGAGGCGGAGAAGAGGACCCAGGCAGCGAACCAGGAAGAGGTGATGGAGATGTTCAAGTCCCTGGACGCCTACCATGGCAGGACCGGGGCCATCCTCCTGAAAAAGTGGGGGTTCTCGGACACGTACATCGCCGTCTCCCATTTCCACGACGCCCTGGACAAGACCGATACCCTCACCAAGGAGCTCCAGGTGGTGCATTTCGCGAACCTTCTCGTGAAGGACATGGGGTTCGGCCAGAGCGAGCCCATCAGGGTTCCCCTGGAGGAGACCGAGTCGTGCGCGCTGCTCAAGGTCCCGCCGGAGACGGTCGAGGACATCAAGGCGAAGACCCGGGAGCAGATCGACAATATCAAGCAGTTCCTCGAATAGCCTCCAATTCGAAAATGGGACAGATTGTTTCCTTTCGACCCCGATACCGATACCGACCCCGAGTATGTAGCGCTCCTCCGTCTCCCGGTACAGAGTGAGTCGAACGGTCCTGCCTGCCGCAGGGACGGGGTACTCCTTGCGCATGAACTGTGGTAAGGAAGGGGCATCGCATTCATGAAAACGGAGGTAGCCATGATGCCTGATCCAGGAACGCTCATCGCCAAGCTGGAGCTCGAGATCCCCCTCATCGGCCTGTACGACGCGCCGGACACAGACGGGTTCAAGCCGCTCGTCGCGCCCAAGCCGGGAAAGCACGTCTGCCTTTTCTGTTTCTACAAGGAAATGCTCAAGGGCAAGACGGTCCTCATCACCCGGGACAACTTCGGGTGCGGCGGCGCGGGGAGCTGCATGTGCGGCGTCCAGACCAGGACGAGGGAGGACTTCGTGGAGTTCCTGTACGGAGAGGAAGGGCTCAAGTGCTCCCGCGAGGTCATGGGAAAGTGGTTGGACGGCCGGAAGTCCTACTCCATGGAGCACGGGAACATCCTCATCGGCCCCTTGAGGGAAGACAGGTATCAGTATCTCAAAACGCTGACCTTCTTCGTGAATCCGGACCAGTTGAGCGTGCTCGTCATCGGCGCCAACTACTGCAGCGTGCCGGGCGACCCTCCCGCGGTCATCGCCCCCTTCGGTTCGGGGTGCATGGAGCTGCTCTCCCTGTTCGAGGACCTTCAGAGGCCCCAGGCCATCATCGGGTCCACCGACGTCGCCATGCGGCAGTACCTGCCCCCGCACATCCTGGCGTTCACGGTGACGAAGCCCATGTTCGAGCAGCTCTGCGCCCTCGACGAGCGGAGCTTCCTCTTCAAGCCCTTCCTGAAGAACCTCAGGAAGGCAAGGGCCCGCCTCCGCTGAAGCTCAGGCGTACCGGGCGCCGGGCTGACCGCTTGAGTCCCGCGGATGCGCCGGCACGCATTACCCGTTGGTAAACCGGGCCTTCTGGTGGTAAGAAGAGGTGGCCGGGTCCCCGGCGGATACCATTGAGGAGGCTTCAAGGATGCTGAGAGAGCTCATCATCAGGAACAGATCGTACCGGAGATTCGACGAGGCCCACGAGATCGGTGCAGACGTGCTCAGGGAGCTGGTGGACCATGCCCGGCTCTCGGCGTCCGCGGCCAATCTCCAGCCCCTGAAATTCATCCTCTCGTGCACCGCGAAGAAGAACGGCACCATATTCCCGTGCCTGGGCTGGGCCGCGTATCTCAAGGACTGGCCGGGACCGCCGGCCGGACAGAGGCCGTCGGCCTACATCATCGTGCTGGGGGATTCCGGCATCACCAAGACCTTCGGGTGCGACCACGGGATCGCTGCCCAGAGCATCCTCCTGGCGGCCGCGGAGAAGGGCCTGGGCGGGTGCATGATCGCGTCGATCCAGCGCAACAAGCTGCGGGAGGCATTGAGCATCCCCAAGAAACTGGAGATCCTTCTCGTCATCGCCCTGGGCAGGCCTGCGGAAGAGGTCAGGATCGAGGAGGTGGGCCAGGACGGGAAGGTGGAGTACTGGCGGGACGACGAGGGTGTCCACCACGTCCCCAAGCGCAGGCTCGACGACATCATCATCGGTTGAGGCCCGGGAGCGGGGAGGTGCCCTTCCTAGTGGCAAACCCGGGCGTGCAGGCCCCCCGGAGCGTCAGCTGGGAGATCAGAGGCCCCGGTGGTGAACGAGTCCTGGCGGCCGAAGGGGACAGGCGCTGACGACGTCAGATCCTTCTTCGTCGCAGGGGTGGTCATCGTCGTTGTCTACTGCGTCGTGTTCCGGGCCATCCAGGTCAGGAACATGAGGAAGGGCTGAAAGGATACGGCAATCGACCGGCCGCCGGTCAAAGGCACGAGCGGCGGCCGGGGGAGAAGGATATGGACATCTGCGATTTTCTGCATGAAAACGGGATCACGTACGAACGCTACGACCACGAACCGGTATTCACCTGCGAGCAGGCGGACCGGCTCGACATCCCCGACGGCTCCGCCAAGACCAAGAACCTCTTCCTCAAGGACAGGAAGGGGAGAAGGCACATCCTCGTCACCGTGGGCGCTGCCAAATCCGTGGACATCAAGGCGCTGGAAGCCCTGCTCGACGCGAAGGGCCTGAGCTTCGCCTCCCCCGAGAGGCTGGAACGGTACCTGGGGCTGAGCCCCGGCTCCGTGACCATCCTCGGGGTGATCAACGACCCTCAGGGCCTGGTGGAGGTGGTCGTGGACGAGGATCTCCTCGCGTACCCGGCCATGCAGTGCCATCCCCTCACGAACACGAGTACGCTCGTGATTTCCATGGAGGATGTCATGAGGTTCCTGTCTGTCACCGGCCATACGCCCCGGGTCCTGGTTGTCCCCGGACGTGTGGCCGACGGGTGAGCCCTGTGCGTGCGGAATTTTTTCAGCGTGGTTGTAGACAAAGGCCGGGCATGGTGCGTCAGGATGGGTATAACGAGGGGATGAACGCCACGCGAGGATGCGGTGGGAACGAATCGGCGAGGCAGTGAGATGGGGGAAACCCTGCTGGACGAGAGGGCAGGCACCGGGGCCGGACCCGAAGGCGGGGACAAGGCGCAGGCCATGGACCCGCAGGTGACCGCAGCGGTCCGCATGGCTGCAGGAGGCGACCGGGCCGCGTTCGAGGCCCTCATCGCCAGGTACCAGGGGGAGATCTTCAGGATGGTGTATTACCGGATACTTTCCCGCATGGACGCGGAAGACATCACCCAGGACGTCTTTGTCAAGGCATACCGGGGTGTGGGGTCCATCAGGGACCCGGAGATGTTCAAGCCGTGGCTGTACCGCATCGCGCTCAACGCCATCAACGACTTCTTCCGCAGGAAGCGCCTCCGCTCGATCTTCACCCTGTTTTCGAGCGAGAAGGAGGAAGGGCAGGCGCCGGAAGAAGACCATGCCCCCGGGCGCCTGGAGCGCAAGGAGTTCTGGGAGCGCTTCAGCACGTTCCTTGCCCGGCTGTCGACGGCCGAAAAGGAGGTCTTCAGGCTGAAGTATCTCGACGAGCTGAACATCCGGGAGATCGCCGAGGCGCTCGGGAAGAACGAAAGCACGGTCAAGACCCATCTGTACCGTGCCGTGGAGAAGTTCCGCTCGGAGCGGGAGCTCTGCGCCCTATGGAGGAACGAGCATGAGCCAGGATGAAAGAGTCCACGTGAGCCCCGAGGAGCTGGCCTCGTCGGTGACCGGTCTGGAGGGCCTCGACCCCCGGGTAGCGGATCACCTGCAGACGTGCCCGGTGTGCCGGGTTCAGAGGGAAGAGCTCCTGGAAGACCTTCGAGCCCTGGGGAGAACGGCCAGGGAATGTGCGCCCCAGCCTTCCCGCACAATCGTGCTGCCTGAGGCCGAGGCCCGGCGCACGCCGGCGAGGTGGGGCTTCGGCCTGGGACTCGCCGCTGCGGCGGCCGCGGCCGTGATCCTGGTCTTCTCCGCGGGAAACCTGGTCGACCACCGGAGTTCGGCCCCGTTCATCGCGGCAGGGGAGGCCCTCGATGACCAGGAGCTCATGTACGAGGTGGCGCTGCTCGAGGAAAACGCCCTGCCGGAAGCGTACCAGAGGATATCTCCGGAAGAGTCCACTGCCTGGACGGACGACGAGACCCTGGATTTCGTCGTCCCCATTGACGATGACAACGGCCTGTCTTGAGGCCGACAGAGGAAAGGAGGCGCGATATGAAGCGTATGAAGGCCGGGATCCTTGCAATAGGCATGATGCTGTTCCTGTGCCCGGTTGTCGCTCTGGCCCAGGGGGATGCCCCTTCGAGCAGGTGGTGGCGGGTCCCCGATTTCGCGGACAAGCTCGACTTGAGTACTCAGGAAAAGGGTCAGCTCGAGAAGCTCTTCATGGAGAAACGCAAGGTCATGTTTCAGATGAAGAGCGAGGTGGAGAAGCAGAGGTTCGAGCTGGACAACCTCCTGGAGATGCCCAGGCTGGATGAGCGGGCTGCCCTCAGGGAGTTCAAGAAGCTGGAGGCAAAGAGGCACCAGCTCGCCGAGGAGCGGTTCCGCTATCTCCTGGAGGTGCGCAGGATCCTCGGGCACGAGCGCTACCTCAAGCTCATGACCCTGGCCAAGGAGCAGCGCGGAAAGAAAGGGCGTGCGCCTGCCGACGATCTTTCGCCCCGGTGAGGCCGGCCTCAGGCATTGTGCGAGTGTCACACGACAGCCCCTCGCCCCGGACAGGGCGAGGGGCTTTACCTTAAGGCTTCCGATCATTACCCATACCCACCCTGTTCCCTCCGGAACATGTCAGCAGAATCCTTCTCCTGGCGATAAGGACGCCATCACCCCGGCCTCGGAGCTTCTGCCAGGCGACTGACTCGCGGGTGGAGGAGGCAACCGCCTGGTGACCCGCTTCAGGGCATCAACCGGCAGGTACCCACCCACACGGTCACAGGCCGTCCTGGATGGGCGGCGCTCGAAACATCGACAAAAAGCCTTGAGATAATAACCGGGCGGCCCCATGCCGCCCGGTTGAGCGAATGAAACTACTGGAATACACAATATTTCGGCAAGTGACGATAAGAAAGTGAAATGTATTGTTATGAAGGATTTCGGGTGAAATGAAGGAGGGAATCTGTCAGAGAATCCATTCCGTCGGGGCAGGCCAATGTTCTGCGGGGCAGGGGCAAGGGGCCGGCAGTATCGGACAGTTGATCTTGAGATGCCTGCCCCCTCTCTTATCATGAATTTTTGTCATCACTTTTTTATGTAATCAGGGGGACTCCATGGCGGAACAGGATGCGGTACGCATCTTCCGGAAGCTGCTATCCTCGGCTGGGATCGCCATCAACGGTGACAATCCCTGGGACCTCGTCATCAACCATCCCGATACCTTCAAAAGGATCCTGCGGCAGGGAGTGCTCGGCCTGGGTGAATCCTACATGGACGGATGGTGGGACTGCCAGGCGCTGGACCAGTTCTTCGACCGTGTCTTGAGGGCCCGGATCGATCGGGTGATACGGGGGAACCTGTGGCTCGCCTGGGACGTATGGAAGGCGATGCTGGTCAACCATCAGAAGACGAGCCGCGCTTACGAGGTCGGTGTCAGGCACTACGACATCGGCAACGACCTCTACCGGGCAATGCTCGACTCCCGGATGGTGTACACCTGCGGATACTGGAAGGATGCCCGCAATCTCGACGAAGCCCAGGAGGCCAAGCTCGACCTGGTGTGCCGCAAGGTGGGCCTGAAGCCCGGAATGAAGGTGCTCGACCTGGGCTGCGGATGGGGGTCGTTTGCACGCTACGCGGCCGAGCGGTACGGGGCCGAGGTCGTGGGGGTGACGGTCTCCAAGGAGCAGGTGGAGCTCGGGAACAGTCTCTGCAGCGGCCTGCCCGTCGACATCAGGCTTCAGGACTACCGGTCGGTGAAGGGCAAATTCGACCGGGTGGTCTCCATCGGGATCATGGAGCACGTGGGATACAAGAACTACCGGACCTACATGGAGGTGGTGGACCACACCCTGAAGGACGACGGCATCGGATTTTTCCACACCATCGGCGGCAACGTGAGCGTGAAGATCGGCAATCCCTGGACTACCAAGTACATCTTCCCCAATGGCCAGATCCCATCCATCGCTCAGCTCGGGAAGGCCATGGAAGGGCTGTTCGTCATGGAAGACTGGCACAACATCGGGCCCGACTACGACCGGACCCTCATGGCCTGGCACGAGAGCTTCGAGCAGAGCTGGCCCGGGCTCAAAGACCGATACAGCGAACGTTTCAGGCGCATGTGGAGGTTCTACCTCTTAAGCTCGGCAGGGGCCTTCCGGTCGCGCAGCGTGCAGCTCTGGCAGGTGGTGATGACCAAGCCCGGGCTGAGGCAGCCGGCGTGCAGGCTGTCCTGAAGGGCCTGTGGTCAATTCCGAGGTGATCATCGTCGGTGGCGGCCCTGCGGGGGCGGCGTGTGCGTGGGAGCTCAAGCGCAGGGGGGTCCAGGCCGTCATCCTCGAGCGGGAGCCCTTCCATGCCACCAAGCCGTGCGCAGGGTGGATCACGCCTGCGGTCCTCAGGAGCCTCCGCATCCAGCCGCGCGATTACCCCTTCGGCCTGCTGACCATGAAGCGCCTGGTGTTTTCGGTGCGCGGGGTAAAGCTCGCCTTCCCCACCAGGCAATACTCCATCCGGCGCAGCGAGTTCGACACCTGGCTCCTCGATCGCACCGGGGTCCCGGTCTTCACGCACCGGGTACACCGGGTGATCAGGCAGGGGGACTCCTACCTGGTGGACGATGCCTTCACGTGCCGGTTCATCGTGGGGGCGGGCGGTACATCCTGCCCCGTGTACGCGTCCCTGTTCAAGGGGGTGAGGCCCCGGGCCGAGAAGGCCCTGATCCTCACCCTCGAGGACGAGGTCCCGTTCCGGGACGAAGGGTGCACAAGCCGCCTGTGGTTTTTCGACAAGTCGTTCCCCGGGTATGCATGGTACGTACCCAAGGAGGGCGGGTACCTCAACGTGGGCGTGGGGGGGAAATCCTTTCGGATGAAGCAGAAGCACATCAGCATCAGGTTCTACTGGAAGTCCTTCATGGAAAGGCTCAGGGAGCATGCCGTGAGCCTGGGCGAGGACTGTTCGCCCAGGGGCTACGCATACTACCTCCGGCAGGATACGGGGCCGGTTCACGTGGGCAACGCCTACCTCGTGGGGGATGCGGCCGGTCTCGCTACGGTCGACATGGGAGAGGGGATCGGACCCGCCGTGCAGAGCGGCATCATGGCTGCGCGGGCCATCGCGCTCAGGAGGCCCTACACCCTCGATGCCCTGGGCAGGTACAGCCTGTGGGACATCCTCATGCCCGGGGTATGCTGACCGAACTCCCCATTGACCCTTGGGAGGATATGGAGTAACTTTCAATGCAAAAAAGCGGGGGATCCCATGAAGGACCATGTCATGGACTCTGAAATGGAACTTGAAGCCAAAAAGGTTTTCGTCAAGAGAAAACACGAGCTCCACGAAGAGACGCTGAGAAAGCTCATCGAGGAGCTGCAGTACAATCTCGAGCACCATGCCACGCTCGATGGCCTCGAAAGCATCTTCGCCCACGTGAAGACCAATGCAGCCGCCCTCCTGTTCCTGCTTCAGGAGCGCAAGCGGGACAGGGACAAGAGAAAGGACTACAGCCAGCCCGTCAATCCCCTCCCGACCCCGGGCAGCGACATGCCCTGATCCTTGCCTGCAGTCCTCCGGCGCGTGGATCGTATCGCCCCTGCCGGACACGACTGCTTACGTTCTTCCTGTGCCCGGGAGACGGAGGAACGCCCTGTTGAACACTGTTCATTCGGCGCCGGTATCGAGGTCGGGGTTGATCCCGATTTTTATCTTTCGACCCCGATACCGATACCGACCCCATGAAGGCGGGGAAAATCGTAACCCAACCGGTGTAATGCGATAATTCCCCTGCACAGAGGAGAACGCACGCAGCACTCCCCCTGCCGGGAACAAGGCTCCCTCGAGAGGTTGACCCATGAAAAACAGCAGAAAATGCGGTGTGTGCCGGTCAGTCCCAGGCGGAAACCTCCGGCTCATCCACGACGTGCCCGCGGGCATGCGGGTTGTGCAGGACAGGCAGACCGACCCGTTGATCATGATCTCCCAGTGAGGGCTTCCCCATGAGATACTTGGAAAAGATAATGAGGTACGTGCGCACGCTCCCGGCCTTCTGCATCATACTGCTCCTGCTGTCGGGCAGCGCGCTGGCAGGGCAGGAAGGCCGCGTCTTCCTCTGGTCCATGAAAGGGCAGCAGGGCACCGTCTACCTCCTGGGCTCCATCCACCTGCTCAAGCCCGGCTCCTACCCTCTGGACAGGCGCATCACGGACGCCTATGCCGGGAGCAGGCGGGTCGTGTTCGAGGCGGACATGCGGGAGATGGGGGGAAAGGCCGTGCAGAAGGCCCTGATCGCCCAGGGCACCTACCGGGACAAGACCCGCCTCAAGGACCACGTATCCGCGAAGACCTACAGGGCTCTCACCGGCAAGCTCAAGGCGGCCGGGCTTCCGGAGTCGCAGTTCGACCGGTACAAGCCCTGGCTCTGCGCCGTCTCCCTGAGCGGCATCGAGCTTCACCGCCTGGGATTCGACCCGAAATCGGGGATCGATGCCCACTTCTTTTCCCGGGCGGAGAAGGATGGCAAGGAGATGCTCTTTCTCGAGACCGCCCTTTCCCAGATCGATCTTCTGGCGAAGACCGGCAGGCAGGAGGACCTCCTGAAGCAGACCCTCCGGGAGCTGGAGGTCATAGACCTCAGGTCAGCAGAGATCGTGAAGGCGTGGAAGCGCGGGGATACGGCGAAGATGGAGGGCATCATCTCCGTCAGTCTCGGGGAATATCCGGAGGTGAGGGAGGCCCTGTTCACCGGGAGGAACAGCGCCTGGCTCCCGAAGATCGAAGCGCTCCTGGACCGGGAAGGCGACTCCCTGGTCATCGTGGGGGCCGGCCATCTGGTGGGCGAAGGCGGCATCCTCGCCCAGCTCAGGGGAAAAGGCCGCGTCCTGACCCAGCACTGAGACTGTTCATTGTCAGTGGTGGTTATCCGGCACATAAAAATAACAATTATTAGCAATCAAGAATATCCGGATGCCGTCCGATAGGGAACCCATACTCCCTGGCTTTGAAATGAAATGGATGAAGATGAACAAGGCTATGCAGTAACAAAGGAGAGAACATAATAAAGGGTCTTCCAGGGAGACCCGCTCGTGCCCCCTCTTTCCAGGGGGCGCACGTGTTTTTAAGGGGCCTGCGGTTTCACGAAAAGAAAAAAGGGGCGGACCTTGAGGTCCGTCCCTTCCGCTCCTGCCTGGATTCCCCCGCTAGGAGATGTGCTCGAGCACGATCTTGAATATCCTCCGGATGGGCTCTGCCGCGCCCCAGAGAAGCTGATCGCCCACGGTGAAGCAGGTGAGGTACCTGGGGCCCATGTTGAGCTTCCTGAGCCTGCCCACCGGAACCTCGAGACCTCCGGTCACCGCCGCGGGGGTGAGCTTTTTGAGGGTCTCCTCCTTGGTGTTCTTCACCACCCTCACCCAGTCGTTGGCGTTCTTGATGATCCCGGTGAGGTCGTCCAGCGGGACGTCCTTCTTCAGCTTGATGGTGAGCGCCTGGGAGTGGCAGCGCATGGCGCCCACCCGCACGCAGAGGCCGTCCACCGGGATGGGCTTCTTCGTGCCCAGGATCTTGTTGGTCTCCGCCTGGCCCTTCCACTCCTCCCTGCTCTGGCCGTTCTCCATGGCAGAGTCGATCCAGGGCAGGACGTTTCCCGCCAGCGGGAACCCGAAGTTCTCGCGGGGGAAGGAGTCGTCGTGCATGGCGGCGAGCACCTTCCTGTCCAGGTCCAGCGCCGCGGACGCGGGGTTGTCCAGGAGCTTCTTCGAGGACTTCGAGATGTAGGCCATCTGCTCGATGAGCTCCCGCATGTTTTTCGCCCCGGCCCCGGAGGCCGCCTGGTAGGTCATGGAGGTGACCCACTCCACGAGGCCCGCATGGAACAGGCCCCCCAAGCCCATGAGCATCAGGCTCACGGTGCAGTTGCCGCCGATGTAGTTCTTCACGCCCTTTTTCAGCGCGCTGTCGATGACTGCGCGGTTCACCGGGTCGAGCACGATGACGCTGTCGTCGTTCATGCGCATGGCCGAGGAGGCGTCGATCCAGTAGCCGTTCCATCCGGACTTCCTGAGCCGGGGGTATACCTTCTTCGTATGGTCGCTGCCCTGGCACGTCACGATGATATCGGCGGTCTTGAGCTCCTTGACGTCGTAAGCGTCCTTGAGGGGAGGCGTATCGAGACCGATCCTCGGACCCTTCCCTCCCACCTGGGAAGTAGTGAAGAAGACGGGCTCGAATCCCTTGAAATCCTTTTCCGAAGTCATCCGGTCCATGAGGACCGAGCCGACCATGCCCCGCCAACCGATAAAAGCAGCTCTTACCATGTGACCATCCTTTCCCGATATATTTTCGCCAACCCGGGATCCTCCCCCGACAGCGAAAGCAGCGTTCCCGGAGCTCGCCCGAGAGCCTGTTCAAGATACCGGGAAACCGGAAAGAAATCAATCCTCCTTCGCGCTCGGTCCGTCGCCCATGGGCAGGGTTCCCGGGTCTCCCTGTGCCTTGGGGGCGGGGGTTGCCCGATTCAGCTCGATACGTTCGGGGTCGGGGTCGGTATCGGTATCGGGGTCGAAGCACCGAAAAGGGGACACTCGGGATCAATGCCGATGCCGACCCCGATGAAGGCAGGGAGAAACCTCAAGCCGCCGGGTCAATAACATGACAACTTAGAAGAAATATATTTCACACAAGTGTGTAGATTATTTCCAAGTTTTACTGATTTCCATGGGTTGCAACATGCTAACTTACTGAAAGTACAGTGTTCACCAGATGGCATAATATTTGTAATAATTTGTATTATCAGTGCGGTAAAATGCTGTTTGTGAGAGTCTTCATAGAGGAGCTGGCGTTTTGGTGAGGAAGATCGTGATCCTTCTGGCTGCAGTTCTGTTGCCCCTGTCTGCATGGGCGCTGAAGCCGGTGGAGGACTCCGACCTTTCCTCGGTGAGCGGCCCGAACAGCCTGGATGTCAATCCCGTCGAGCGGGCGAGGCTCGTGCTCCGCACCAGGACAAAGGACGGGATCAGCGGCATCGGCCTCGCGGTCCTTGAGGCCATGAGGGAGCAGGGCAACGCCGTCCTGTACGGGGATAAGGATGACGATGACGCCTCGAGCGGGGAGCACTTCCTCTTCGCCCTGTACCTGGGGCCTCGGGAGTACAGGACCATCTACATCCGCTCGGAGGACCTCCAGTCCGACCAGGCATACGGGAAGTACGAGATTGATGTCGGCTTCGACTCGAAGACGGGCAGGGACTACGCCCTGGACGCGCCTCTTATGGGCAGGTACAGCCACCACTACCCGTCAGGGGACTACCGGCGGTCCACCGATCCCGTGACATGGGTCAACAGACCCTACGGCGGCCCGGAGATGCGGTCGCACTACCTGAACGACGCCACCACGCGCATCCAGCCCAACAGCTGGGTTGACGTCAAGCCCCGATAACCCGCCGGACTCACCGGCAGCATCGAGGCTGCCTTCCGCACGCTGCAGGGAATCTCTCTACCGAATTGGATAGACAAACCGGGCATTTGCACATAAAGAAATATGCAGAGGCTGGTGGGTACACCATTTTCATCTGAGAGGGGAGCGCGATGCCTGGTAAATGCATACCGATCTGTACCGCAATCCTGGTTTTCTTCCTCTGTGCCTCGCTGTCCGCCGACGAGGACACCGGCCCGAGGACCGTGACCGAGAGGCTCGTCGTGAAGGCCGATCCCGCTCGGTGGATATCCTCGTCCCTCCAGATCAGCCCGGACGGGAAGAGGGCCGCGTTCATCGCCAGGGCAGGCGGGAGCAAGATCATGGTGGTGGACGGGAAAGAGGGGAAGCCCTACGAGAACATCGGCCTGGGCAGGCAGTTCTTCAGCCCTGACAGCGCGAGGTTCGTCTACGGCGCTCTGGAGAACGGCAAGCGGTTCATGGTGGTGGACGGAAAGGAAGGGAAGCGCTACGACGCCCTGGGCAAGAGGGGGACGGTGTTCAGTCCCGACAGCAGGCGTACGGCCTATGCCGCCAGGGCGGGGGACCACTGGTATGCCGTGGTGGACGGACACGAGGGCAAGGGGTACAACCTCGTCGCGGACGGCTCGCTCACCTTCAGCCCCGACAGCGCGCACATCGCCTATGCGGCCATGATGGACAGGATCTTCGCCGGAAAATACTGGTGCATCGTGGTGGATGGGAAAGAGGGGAAGCACTATAACGGCATCGGCGAGGGCAGTCCCGTGTACAGCCCGGACGGCAGGCGCCTCGCGTACACCGCCCTGGTCGGCAGGAAGTGGTGCGTGGTGCTGGACGGCAAGGAGGGCAAGCCCTACGACGAGATCAAGGGCAACTCCCTGGTATTCAGCCCCGACGGCATGCGCGTGGCGTATGTGGCGCGGCTCGGAAACAGGTATTTCGTGGTGGTCGACGGCGAGGAGGGAAAGGGGTACGACGGCATCGGCCCCGGCACCCCCATCTTCAGCCCGGACAGCAGGCACGTGGCCTATATCGGCCGGTCGGGCATGAATGCCGTCGTGGTGGACGGGAAAGAGCAGGGCAGCTACGCCGTGATCGGCTCCAGCAGCCTCGCGTTCACCCCGGACAGCAGCCGCGTCCTGCTTACGGTGCGGGACAAAGGCAAGTTCTTCATGGTTTCGGAGGGGAAGGAGGGCCGCCGGTACGACGGCATCTCGCTGGGATCGACCGTGTTCAGCCCGGACGGCAGGCGCATGGCCTATGTGGCCCTGACCGGCAACAGGCAGTTCGTCGTGGTGGACGAGTCCGAAGGCCGACGCTACGAGGCCGTGATCACCACGGGGGGAGGCCGGCTCGTGTTCGACTCGCCCACCGAGCTCAGGTACAACGTGATCAGGGACACGTCGCACATCTACCAGGTCATCGAGCGGTTCGAAGACACGCCGGAACAGGTCCCGCCCCCGCAGGCGGCACGCCCGGCGGCCAGGCCCGCGGGCCACGCCGGGCAGGCATGAACGGAAAGGGTCTCAGCGTACCTCCACCTCGATGGCCCCGACTTTCCCGGATCGGTGGTCCACCACCACCAGGTTGACCGTCTGCCCCGGCTTTAAGGTACTGGCGATGCCGGTGAGCCCGTCCACGCCTTCGATGGGCTGATTCTCCACCTGCAGGAGCAGGTCGTTCACCTCGAACCCTGCAGCCGCCAGGGGCCCCTTGGGATCGAGCCGGGTGATGACGACCCCGAGCCCTTCCTCCAGGCCGTATCTGGCCTGTTCGCGCTTGTTCACCGGCCTCACGTCCACCCCGAGCCGTTCCCTCAGGGAGGCGGCCATCATCCTGCTTGCATCCTTGGGGTTGCCGACCTTGACCGGGATGGTGATCGCCTTGCTGCCGCGCTGGATGCCCAGCCTGACCTCCCCGCCGATGGGGGCGCCGGCCACCGTGTTCCTGAGCTGGCCCGAGTCGTCGATGACCTTGCCGTCAACGGACAGGATCACGTCTCCGGGCCTGACGCCGGCGTCGGACGCCGGCCCTCCCTTCACCACATCCACCACGATGGCCCCTTTGGGGGAGGACAGGTTCAGCGACTTCATCTTCTCGAACGTGACGTCCTGCAGGGTGACGCCCAGCCAGCCCCGTTCCACCTTGCCGGTCTTGATGAGGGAGTTGGCGATGTGCAGGGCCATGTTGCTCGGCACGGCGAACCCGATGCCCTCGAACCCGCCCGACTGCGAGGCGATGATGGAGTTCACCCCGATGACCTGGCCGTCGAGGTTCAGCAGCGGCCCGCCGCTGTTGCCCGGGTTGATGGCGGCATCGGTCTGGAGATAGTCCTGGTAGGTGCTCGGGTCGGTGATGCCCTGCCGGTGCTTGGCCGAGATGATGCCCTGGGTCACGGTCTGGTCGAGGCCCCGGGGGTGGCCGATGGCCACGACCCACTCCCCCACCTGGACCCTGTCCGAATCGCCGAAGGTCACGATAGGGAGCTTTTCCTCCGTCGACACCTTGATCACGGCCATGTCCGTCTTCGGGTCAGTGCCGACGACCTTGGCCGTGAACTGCCGCTGATCGGACAGGATGACCTGGATCTCGCTCGCCCCGCTCACGACGTGGTTGTTCGTGAGGATGTACCCGTCCTCCCTGATGATCATGCCCGTTCCGATGCCCCTGAGCTCGCGCCTGAAATTTCGGGGCGGCTGGGGGAGGTCGAAGAAGCGGCGGAAGAACGGGTCGTTCCCGGACGGGGAGGAGCGGGTGAACGGGTTCCCGATCTCCTGGGTCTGGGTCACCTCGAGGTGGACCACTGCCGGGATGTTCGCCTTGGCCACGTTGATGACCGCATCCCGGAAATCGCCCCTGGTGAGCAGGGGTTTTCTGTCCGCGCTCGTCTTTTCCTGAGGCGCGGCAGTCACCGGCGGGCCTGCATCCTCCTTCCCGCAGGCGCTCAATGAGATGGTGATGATTGCCAGGACGAGAACTATACTGTTGAAATGCCTTTTCACTGCTGCCCCCCTGTACTCAGGAAAATTGTATGAAGGATATCAGTAATATTAGGAATCAGATGGGCTGAGGACAAGGCTGAAGCAGCCGTTCCGGGAATGCAGGCTCACGCCCCGGGCAGGGGCTACACGTTGTCCTGCCCCAGGCTCCTCATGATCCGGGAGACGTAGACCCTGGTTTCTTCGGGAAACCACCCACTCCTGCGGTCCACGTTGCCCGGGCCCCAGTTGTAGGCCGCCAGGGCAAGGGGCACGTTGCCGTTGTACCGCTGGAGCAGGTCCTTCAGGAAGCGTGTGCCCCCCATGATGTTCTCCTCCGGGTCGTACGCGTTCTTCACCCCCAGCCCCCGTGCGGTGTCGGGCATGAGCTGCATGAGCCCCATGGCCCCCTTGGGCGAGGTGGCGTCGGGGTTGAACCCGCTCTCGGCCTGGATGACCGAACGGATGAGGTCCCTGTCCACCCCGTAGGCAAGGGACGCCTTCTCGATGATGGGGTCGAAGTCCGTACTCCCCTGGTAGGGGGCCCTGCGGTTCAGGGCGAGGCCCTCGATGCGCGCGGCGGCCCTGGGGGACGAATCGAGGGCGGGCATGCCGGAGAGCGACGGGAACAGGGAGTCGGGCACGGACGGCTCGTCGTCCTCGCCCGAGCTGCCCAGGGAGCTCAGCGCTGCATAGCTCATCCGCAGCGTCACCATCTCGGCCAGCCTCGCGAGGCCTTCCCTGTCCAGGGAGCCCTGGTCGGTTACACCCTGAGCCCGGGCCTTCACGAGGTCCTCGAGCAGGGCGGCAAAGGGCGACCCGGACGATTCCTTCCTGTCCAGGGGACCCGTCCCCCGCAGCTCCTGCGAAGGGGGAAACATCTGCCGCAGGATCTCGAGGCAGTCGTCGGATTGTACCTTCATCCCGTCCCTCTCATGTGTTTTCCCATGAAGATACAATTCCCGTGCCAGGGCCGTACCGGCATGTTTCCAGGGTTTTCTGCCCGGATCTCTGACGCTTTGAGGGTGCGGCCTGTCAATTCCTCCCCTATCCGGGGGATGGGCAAGCGCCTGATGGAGCCACAGGGTTCGGGGTCGGTATCGGGATCGACCCCGATGAAGGCGGGAGAACTTGAAGCCGGTCGGTTGGCCTTCGCTGCTGGCGGAGGGAGCTCAGCCCCCGAAGAGCTCGTTCATCCTGATGAGGAGGTTCAGGTCGCCCTGGGCCGTGAACTTCCCCTCCAGGAAGCACTGCTGCCCGTCGGCCTTCTTCGCCATGATGTCCGTCCAGAGGTCGAAGTCGGTGGCTATGGTCACGTCCGGGGAAGCGGCCGGCCCGTCCGATCCCTGGATCTTCCCGTCGTCGAAGATGAAGTGGCACGAGCCCTCGCAGGAGCCCGTGAAGTCGAACTGCACCACGGCCTTCATGCCCTGGGCCGCCTTGGGGTTGAAGCCGAACCGCATGATCTTCTGGAACTCCCCGATGGTCTCGGGCACGGGGAAGATGTTCCTGTCGTTCAGCTCCACAGGGTTCACGCACTGCTTGATGCAGGTCTTCCACATGATGTTCGAGACCTCGTGGAAGAGCTTCTTGTCCGTGATGAGGTCCCGGGTGATCCCGGCCATGGTTTCGTCCGACACCTTCCCCTGGAGTACGAGTTCCCTGCCGGCCTGGCGGGTCGCTTCGAAGACCTCGGCAGCCCTTCGTTTGAGCGCGGGCAGCAGGAGCACCTCCGCGTTGGGGCGGTAGATCTCGGCCTTGAGGATGCCGACCCTGCCGTAGATGAAGCGGGCCCAGGAGGAGAGCTGGTCGAAGGCCGACATCTCGGGGAAGCCCGCCACCGACAGGAAGGCCATGTTCGGGTGCCTGTGCCTCAAGGGGTGCACGGTCTCCTCCCCGTACCGGATGAGGAAGGGCTGGAGGACGGGCAAGGTGCGCTCGATGAAGGCCTTCATGGCCGCGTTCACCGTAAAGTGGTAGAGCGGCGTGGCGTGGACCACGAGGTCGGCCTCGAGCCACAGCGGGAAGAGCTCGGCACTCATGTCGTCCTTGATGGAGCAGACCCCCGGCGTCTTGGTCCAGCAGTGCAGGCACCCGACGCAGTACCTGATCTTCTTGTCCTTCAGACGCACCACGTCCACGTGGGCGCCCGCCTCCCTCATCCCCTCCACCAGGGCGTCGAGCATCAGCCTGACCTTGCTGTGACCGTCCTTCCTCGGGCTCGAATCGACTGCGAGAACTTTCATGGGCATAACCTCCTTAATATATCTTCACTGTTTATTTTTTTTCCTTTTGCCGCTGTCCTTGCCGCTTTCCTGCCCCAGGGCGGTGATGGTGTCCTCGATGTTGCGGCACAGGTCGCTGAAGAACCTCAAGCCGAACCTGAAGGCCAGGAGCTGGAACCTGTCCGCAGAGGCTTCCACCTCGGGCGCCACCTCTGCAAGGGACTCTCTGACCTTCTCCACCGATCTCAGGTGTTCGGTGGCGAGCCGTATCCGCTCTTCAGGGGAGAGGTGGGAAAAGAAGAAGAGGTGCATGAGGAAGTTGTAGCGCTGCTGCTCGATGGGGAAGGGCTCCCTGATGGATGCGAGGAACACCTCCCGGCCCTTGTCGGTGATGGTGTAGACCTTGCGGTTGGGCGAGCCGTTCTGGACCTTCATCTCCATGGTGATGAGGCCCTCGGCCTCGAGCTTCTTCAGGGCCGGGTAGATTGACCCGTAGCTCAGGCCCGAGAAGAACTGGAACGAGATGGAAAAGGACTTCCTCAGCTCGTAGCCCGTCATGCTCTTCATGGTGAGGAATCCAAGGATGATGGAACGGACGTCCACGGCAGGCCTCCTTTACTTGTATTCGCTGAAGTCCACGCCCCGCCGGCGGCTGCGCTCTTCGAACCAGTCCATCTCCGTAACCGGGGGCTCTTCGAGCTCTTCCGGCGGCTTGCGCACGAGGCTGAGCGCGCCCGTGGGGCAGGTGCCGATGCACAGCCCGCAGCCGATGCACCCCTCCCGGGACACCCGGTACGCCTCCCCGTCGCCCGTGATGGCGCCCACCTGGCAGCGCTCCTCCGCGCAGAGCCCGCAGCCGATGCACAGGTCCTGGTCGATGAGGGCGTAATGGGAGGAGTTGATCACGTCCCCGGCCGGGACCTTCAGCTCGTTGATGGCCCTTAAGGGGCCGCAGCAGCACCTGCAGCAGTTGCAGATGAAGATCTGGCCGTTCTGCACGTTGCCGGTGAGGTGCACGAGCCCCAGCTCCTCGGTCTTTTTCAGGAGCTCGTAGGCCTGAGCCTTTGTTATCACCCGGCCGTTCGGGGAGTTGTCGAAGAGGCCGGGCACGGGCGCCATGGCCAGGCACACCTCCAGGGGACGGTCGCAGGGGTGCCCGAGCAGGGCCTGCTGCTTCTTGCATACGCACTCGTTCACCATGAACGACTGGTTGTGCTCGATGAGGGAAGAGACCCGCTCGTAGGGCAGGGTCTCGTGCAGGGAGACGAGGGTCTCCTCGATGGGCAGCGTCTGCATGAGCTGGGGCCTGCTCGAAAAGAACTGCCTCCCGAAGGCCTCCTCGTACTCCTCGTGCAGCCGGGCGAATTCCTCGTCGATGCGGTGGAGCTGGAACTCGAAGATCCCGAACACCCAGGGCAGCATCCTGAAGATCCAGACGTCCCCCAGGGGGATGGCGAAGATCTGCCCCTTGTCGCCCATGGCGATGAGCCTCTCCTCGAGGCCTTCAAGCGGCAGGCCCGTTCGCTCGGCGATCTGCGCGGCCGTCTCGAAGGTGACCCGCAGGCGGCAGAAGAGCTCAGCCTCCTCCGGGGTGAATATCTTTTCGAGGAGCCTGAGCTCGACCCCGCTCTCCGTTGGGGGGAAGCCGTTGGGGAGGGTGTCGAGCACACGAGCCAGCTTCCGATAGATCTCCTTGTCCATGCATCCACCTCCTGTCATGTAAAGACATATATCGAGACGATATATATCTGTCAAGTATAAGATGCCCTGGGCAATTCTCCATTGCATCACCTGCATCACATGCGTAGACTGTTATGCATGAAACAGCTACCCGGAAACAGGAAACCGGAGATCGAGTACCCCTGCGCGTGGACCTACAAATTGTTCGGCACCGACGAGGCGGAGCTCCGGGAGGCCGTTGCCCGGATCATGCCCATGGACGGCTACGACCTTTCCCTGTCGCGCTCGAGCAGGCACGGCAAGTACCTGTGCATGAACCTGACGCTTACGGTGGTGAGCGAGGAGGACCGCACGTCGGTCTACGAGGCCCTGCACGCGCACGACTCCATCCTGCTCGTGCTCTAAAGCTTTCCCGGCGCCAGCTCCCGGCAGCCTTCCGTTCCCACGGCATCACCCTTCCAGTCCCATAAGCCGCCGGGCTCAACAGCAAAAAAGAGCGCCTATGCCGGGAAAAAACGTGCAGTTTATCCCATCAAGGTCTAAATCTCCGCAGGTGATTTTCCGATAGGGCACGCATGGGGCAACTGTGCGCGAACTTCCGGGGAAGTGGATTTGACAGGGGGCCATGGCCTTGGACCCGTCCCTGAGACTGATCTTTCCTTATCTGGCCTTTCCGTTGGCCAATGTGCTGACGTGCATCTCCCTCGTCTACCTCACGGTCAGATCGGCGGAGGCAGGGCGTGAGTCCAGGCTCCTGGCCGCGGTCTCCATCACTGTCCTGCTCTGGAGCATCGCCGACATAGGCGCCTACATCCTCCCGAGCCCCGAGCTCGTCGCCATGCTGTCTCCTGTCGCTTCCCTGGCGTTCTTCATGCTGCCCGTGACGCTCCATCTCGCAAGCACCTCGCTCAACGCACCGGGCAGCCGGATCGTGCCCTGGGCGGCGTACGCTGTCACCGTCCTGGTGATCGCCGCCTCGTGGGTCACGCCGCTTCTCCGTATCGACCTCTTCGCTTCCGCCCTTGCCCTGGCAGGGGCCGGGTACGTGGTCTACTGCTTCCGTATTCAGGCTCCCCGCCCCGGCCCGGGGGAACCCCACGCTCGGGGGGCACTCCTGGCCGCCGGGTCTGCGCTCCTCCTCGTCCTGTTGTGCCTGAACCCGTTCCTGAAGGATCTCTTCGCCCCCTTGAGCCTGTCTTTCGTCCCCGTGATCCTGATGGCGCTGGGTCTGGCCGCGCGGCCGGAAACGACCGGCAGGACGGTCCCCGGGATCGGGAGTCTCCTGAAGGTCCTCGTCATCTCCCTGGCAATGCTGCCGCTCGTCTGCGACGTGATCTTCCTGTCCATGAACGGCCACCTCATGCAGCCGGGAGAGCTGACGCCCTGGCTGTTCCACCGCGTCATCATCACGGTCGTATCCCTCTTCATCGCCGGGGTCTTCGCCTGCCTGAGCTTCAGAAAGGCCGAGAAGCGGACCGATGCCCTGCTCTTCAGCATCCTCTGCCTGCTCGTCTGCGCGGTGAACTTCAGGGACATCATCGTCGCGGG
>DAOPXM010000018.1:0-70955 GCA_035352355.1 Deltaproteobacteria bacterium
AGGTGGAGGAATGCCTGCGGGAAAGCGGCATACAGGAAGGCCTGGTCCTCGTGAACGCGATGCACATCACTGCCAGCGTGTTCATCAACGACGACGAGAGCGGACTCCATCAGGACTTTGCCAAATGGCTCGAACAGCTTGCGCCCCACGAGCCGGTTTCCGGGTACCGCCACAACGTGGGGGAAGACAACGCGGACGGGCACATGAAGCGGCAGATCATGGGCCGGGAGGTGGTGGTCGCGGTCACGAAGGGCGCGCTCGACTTCGGTCCCTGGGAGCAGATCTTCTACGGCGAATTCGACGGCAGGAGGCGCAAGCGCGTCCTGGTGAAGATCATCGGGGAGTGAGGGGAACCCGGCTCACCGGACCATGCCGGGCGGGGACCAGGGCACGCGCTCCCCGGTCAGTCCCTCCACGATGTCCCGGTATTTCTCATGGATCATCTTCCGGTCGAAGTCCTCGAACTCCCGGAGCATGTCCTGCTGCTCGGCAGCGCTCAAGTATCCCATGGACTGGTGGAAGAAGTCCCGGTCCTCCTTCACGATGTGCACCGGATAGAACTGGGCCAGGGCATTGAGCCTGTCCACGATCTCGGGCAGAGTCTCCTCACCGCCCACGTACCGGTTCCCGGCATCGACCAGTCCTGCCACGATCTCGCGGGCATAGACGTGCTCGTTGATGAGCTCTTCCATGATCTTTCCGAGGTGAGGGGGCAGGTCCCGGCCTTGAAGCCTCCTGAAGAGGATGTCCTCCTCCTTGCCGTGGTGGGTGCGGTCCGCATAGGTCCGGATGAAATCCACCGCAGTGCCGATGAAGGCCATGTCTGCCCTGCTCGTTTCCCGTATCCGTGCAACCTGCTCGTGGAACAGGCCGATAACCCGCTCGATGAGCCGGTGCTCCCACATCAGCATACCTACTGGCTTCATATCGGACCTCCCGGGAGCAGGTTTATTGATCCGGCGCCTGTTGCCGTGACCGGCATACAGCTCCATGCCGGGATCCCGCTTTCAGTGATCTGTCTGCCGGATCAGTAATATGCTCCCATAACAAGAAGATAGCGGGCAGGGGATATTCGTCAAGGTGGTCCCGCGGTTCGAGGCATCCGGGGATCCTCGCCTGGGGTGATGTTGGTTGATTCTCCGTGGCGCCCCTATACTTTTTACCTTAAAGACGTGCAATTCACCGGCAGGGAGCCGGGCGGTCGTAAACCCTTGAGAGCGAGCATCGGGTGAATAAGATGGAGGTCGAGCATGCAGACATACGTTATCCTGAGCCGGCTTTCCCCGGATGCGCTGAAGGACCCGAAGGGATTCAAGAAGCTTGCCGAGCAGGTGACCGAGCACATCAAGAAGGAATGCCCGGGGGTGTTCTGGAAGGAAAGCTATGCCGTCATGGGCCGCTTCGACATCATGGACCTGATCGAGTGCGATGATCCCAAACAGGTGGAAAGGGCGGTCATGATCATACGCACCTATGGGCACTCCCTGACGGAAACCATGGCCGCTTCGCCCTGGAAGGATTTCCTGAACAGGCTGTAGCAGGCATTATCCTTGTATGACAGATTCATGTCTGAAATAGGAGGTTCCCCATGCGCACACCCCGTAAGAAGACCAGTGCCGTGAAGATCCTGTGTCTTGTTATCCTGTGCATGCCCGCGGGCTGCTGGGACGATGACGACGATGACGACAGCGGGACTCCCGATGGAGGAGCCGTGGCCGAAGAGGTGTTCTTCATCGATTCGACGGACCCGTCGAACGGGGCACTGGGGGTCGAACGGGATGCGCCGATAGACATCTTCTTCAGCGAGCCCATCGATCCGAACACGCTCACCGAGGGCACCATCGACCTGACCACCCGGGGGGTCAGCATACCCGGCTCAATGACCCTGAACGCGACGGGCACCATCCTGAGGATCATGCCGCTCTTTCCCCTGGCACCGAGCACCACCTACGAGGTGACCGTAACGGAAGCGGTGCGCGATCTCGAGGGCAACGCCCTCCCATCGGATTTCATCTTCTCGTTCACCACCGTGGAGACGGAGTCTCTGGACCAGTGAAGCCTGCCACGCTCGAGAAACGCCTGGATCACCTCATGATCCGGGGCCGGATGCGCCCTCCCGCTCGGAGATGGGGAGCTTCAGAGTCCCCCGCAGCATGAGGTTGCGGGCGCCCCTGTTGTAGGTGAAGTACTGGAAGGCCCACCTGATGAGGACGATGAGCCGGTTCTGGAACTTGATGAGGAGTAGGAGGTGGATGAAGAGCCACATGAGCCATGCGACCCTGCCGCTGAAATGCCACCTGCCGATGTCCGCCACTGCGGCACCCCTGCCGATGACGGCCATGGTCCCCTTGTCGAAATAGCGAAAAGGCTTCGACCGTGCCTTCCCTTCGAGGCGGGCCCGGATGGTCCTGGCAACGTAGCGGCCCTGCTGGGTGGCCACGGGGGCGAGGCCGGGAAGGGGCTTTCCGTCCTTTCCCGCACAGCAGGCCAAATCGCCGATGACGAAAATCTCCGGGTGCCCCGGGACGGTCAGGTCCGGGGAGGTGACGACCCTGCCCGTCCGGTCAGTTTCCGCGCCGGTCCCGCGGGCCAGGACGGCTCCCAGGGGCGATGCGGCGACGCCTGACGCCCAGATGACGGTCCTTGCCCGTATGAGGGACCTCCCCTCGGGCCTTTCCACCACGACGCCCTGCTCGCTCACCTGGACAACGCGTGAGTTGGTGAGGGTTTCGATGCCCAGGTCGTTGAGAGACCGCTCGGCCAGCCTGGAAAGGCCGGGCGGATAGGAGGGGAGGATGCGGTCGGCGCCGTCCAGGAGCAGGACCTGGGACTCTTCCGGCCGGATGGACCGGAACTCGCCGCGAAGGGTGTTGTGCGCGATCTCTCCGACCATGCCCGAGAGTTCTATGCCCGTGGCGCCGCTGCCGATCACCACGAAGGTGAGCCACTCCCTGCGTTTCTCAGGGTCCGGTTCGCGCTCGGCGATCTCGAAGGCGGAAAAGATCCGCTGGCGGATCCGCCCGGTGTCCTCGATGGTCTTCAGCCCCGGGGCTACCTTCTCCCAGTCGTCGTGGCCGTAGTAGTGGTTCACCATGCCGGAGGCAAGGACGAGGGTGTCGTAGCCTATCTCGCCGTCGGCGAGGATGACCTTCTTCCCGCTGGCGTCGATGTCGACAACCTCCCCCAGGATCACCCGGGCGTTCTCCTGGCCCTTGAGGATGTGGCGCAGAGGGGAGGTGATCTCGGAGGGGCACAGAAGGCCGGTGGCCACCTGGTAGAGCAGGGGCTGGAAGAGGTGGAAGTTGCGCTTGTCCACGAGGGTTACCCGGACCGGTGCCCCGTTGAGCGACCGTGCTGCAGTGAGCCCCCCGAACCCTCCTCCTATGATGACCACATGATGCGGAGCTTGAGCCATGACGCCTCCCGATGGATGACGGATTTCTCCTGGAATAATAATGAACCCCCTAGGAGTTGGGAAGAAAAAAAGTTTTGACCGGGGTCAGGGTTTCGAACCTGCCGCAGGGCTTGCAGGGCATGAAGACGGTAAAGCGGCCGGGTTGCTTTTGCAGGGATGGGGAATATGCTAATAGGGAGGGCGGCCCGGAGAGCGCCGAACTCTCGTGAATAAGGGAGGTTAGCCATGGCAGGGAAGAAACAGGATTTGAGCTTCTTGTCCGTACGCCTGAAGCGGGCGTACGAGGAGCCCGAGGAAGCGGACGGCTTCAGGGTCCTGGTGGACCGCCTCTGGCCGAGGGGCATCAGCAAGGAAAAGGCTCGGATCAGTCTCTGGCTCAGGGACGTCGCCCCGAGCAGCGAGCTCCGCGCCTGGTATCACGCCGAGCCGGACAAGTGGGACGAGTTCGAGGGGAGATACTTCCGGGAGCTCGACGATCACCCGGAGACGGTGGACCTCCTGTGGAAGCAGATCGAGGACAAAGAGACCGTTACCTTTGTGTATTCCTCGAAGAACGAAGAGCGCAACAACGCCGTTGCCCTGAGGGATTACCTCATGAAGCGGTTCTGATGCGGGAGAACGTATTTTTTCTCGTCATGAAGGCCCCGAACCCGGGTTCGCCTTCGTAGCGGGCACGGCTGCCTCCCGGGAACGGTACCGCACGGTCTTGACGACCTCCTGCCAGAAGACGGCCACGGCGCAGATGAGCACGATGACCAGGATCTGCCCCGGGGGCAGGGGGGAGACCCTGACGAGCAGGCCGAAGTCCGGCAGGGCAAGGGCGGCGATGAGGAATGCAAAGGCCGCAAGGGCCCACACGTCCATCACCCGGTTGGAGAACGGTCCCAGCGACAGGAGCGGCTCGTGCGCTGACCTGCTCACGAACGCCAGGAAGATGTGCCCGATAATCCACGCGGTAAAGGCGGAGGTCTGGGCCTGTATCAGCCCCATGCCCTGCTGGAGCGCAAGGGAGTAGGACCCGAACACCGCGGCGAACAGGCTCAGGCCCGAGACCGCGATGCCGGAGAGCATGCCTTGGTCGAACAGCTTCCTGTCCCTGTCCGGATCGTAGATGGAACGCTCGGCCGGCTCCCCCACGAACCCCGCCGAAGCGGCCAGGTCCATGAACAATTCCAGGAGGATGATCTGGATGGGCGCCAGGGGAAGCGGCCACGCCAGGAGAACCGGGGCCAGGAAAACCAGGATGAGGGCGGTCTTGACCGACAGGTAGTATCTCAGCGCCTTTTTCAGGTTCTCGAAAAACTTCCTGCCCTGGAAGATGCCGTGTGCAAGGGTGACGTAGTCGTCGTTGGCGATGACGATGTCTGCCGCCTCCTTCGCCACGTCGGTCCCCCGTATGCCCATGGATATCCCAATGTCCGCCGCCTTCAGGGCAAGGGCGTCGTTGATGCCGTCGCCCGTCACGGCCACGACCTCCCCGTCCTGCTTCAGCGCCTGGACCAGCCGGTACTTGTCTTCCGGGGTCGTCCGCGCAAAGACGGAGCACCGCTTCACCGCCGCCCTGATCTCCTCGTCGGACATCCTGCCCAGGTCGTCCCCGGTGAGCACCTCCCGGTTGGGGATGCCCACCGCCCCTGCAATGCAGACAGCGGTTCCGGGGTGGTCCCCGGTGACCATGATGGTCCTCACCCCTGCCTCGCCGGCCCTGGCTACGGTCTCTTTAACGCCCGGGCGGGGAGGGTCCTCGATGCCCAGTAACCCCACCACCTCCACACTTTGTACCATCTGGTCGAAGGGGAGGTTCTCTTCGGAGGGGGCAACGGGCTTTACCGCCACCGCGATCACCCGTCGCCCCCGGGAGGTTTCCTTCTCGAGGGCCTGCTCGAGATCCGGCCGGGGGTCTTTCGCCTTTTTGAGGACGGCCTCCGGTGCCCCGGCCATGAAGAGCGCAGGCCCTTCGGGCATCCTCCTGAGCAGGGCAACGGTCTTTCTGACCGGATTGAAGCTCTGCTCCCTGAGGATGATGCCGCTGGCCTTCACATCCAGGGCCTCGGCGTGATCACGGATCGCGGTATCCGTGGGGGAACGGGAGATGGCGGCCATGGCCTCCACCGCGGCGTGCATGACCTCCCGGTCATGGCCGGGAGGATGGACCGACGCCACGGTCATCCGGTTCTCCGTGATGGTGCCGGTCTTGTCCGTGAGGATGACGGTTGCCCCGCCCAAAGCCTCCGCTGCCCGCAGGGTCTTCACGAGGAAGTTGTCCCTGGAGAGCTGGTAGGCACCCAGCCCCAGCACCATGGTGATGATGATGGGCAGCTCCTCGGGGATCACGGCAAAGGACAGGGCGAGCCCGGTCAGGATGGCGGTTCTCACGGGCAGACCCCTGAGGTAGCCCAGCAGGGGGATGGCGATGCTGAAAAACAGGGCGACCCACACCAGGGCGAAGGCCAGGGACTTCATGGTCTTCTGCAGCGGGGTCTTGGGCTCCCTGATCTCGCCGGCCAACCGGGAGAGCCTGCCCATCCTGGTGTTCATGCCTGTGGCGAACACCTCGGCCTCCCCCTCTCCGGAAACGATGACCGTGCCTGCAAAAAGCTCCTCCCCGGCCTTCTTTTCCACAGGGAAGGATTCTCCCGTGAGGGCGGATTCGTCGACAGCGACGCTGTAGGCGATGACGAGCCGGGCGTCGGCCGCGACCCTGGTGCCCGGGCTCAGCAGGAGGACGTCGCCCGGGACCACGTCCTCGGTGGGGACCTCCCTGCGGGAGCTGTTCCTCCAGACGGAAGCCTTCGGTGCCGCCACCCGTGACAGTGAGGCTATGGCCTTCTTTGCGCGGTACTCGTTCCACACCTCGACGAAGACCAGGAGGAGGATGATGATGAAGATGGTGACCGCGTCTTCGAGCCTGCCCCAGAGCGAGTAGAAAAACCCCACCGCCAGCAGGAGCAGGATCATGGGCTCCATGACCTCTTCCCGGGCTATCCTGAAAAAGCTCACCTTCCTGGGAGGTCTGATGCGGTTCGGACCCGCCTTGGCAAGCCGTCCGGCTGCCTCCCTGTCCGTCAGGCCGGTCAGGTCTCTTCCAAAGCCCGATGCCATTGCGCACCTCTCTGGCAGCTCCACGCATCCCTCAACGGGGCTGCTCCGACCATGGGAAGGGGACCCCTTACGGAGTCTTCCCGATCTCTCCGCAGGCAACGGGGATGGTCTGGCAGGCGGGGAGGTCCAGCTCCGACTGGACGGTATCGGGGAGCGGGGTCTTCATGCCGACCCCGTGGAGGTCGATGACCATGCTGTCGAGGTTCACCATGGTCATTCCGGTCTCTTCCTTCAGGTTCTTCATGAGCTCCGTGATCCTGACCGTTTTTCTGTAGGTGATCCTGCCCTGACCGTCGGACCTGGGATACCGGGTGCTCCCGAGCTTGAGCCCTGCAGGATGGTCGTTCAGCGGCACCAGGGCAGGGCCCGTCACGAGCCCGTACTCGATGGCGTCGATGAAGCCGTCTCTGTTCGTATCCGCGCTTGCGGCGGCGCAGTGGGCCTTCTGGCCCTCAGGCAGGCCATGGATGTGGGAAATGATCATCGTGTCCGGAGGCAGGCCCCGGGCGTTCACCGTGATCTGCAGCCTGCCTTCCGCCATCCTGATCCTGGCCGTACCCGTGGCTGCGTTGCCGGCGATGCTTCCGTTCACCGTCTCGAGCCGGGCAATGTATACCTGGCCCCCTTGCGCCTGCCGGGCAAACAGGGGCATGACCAGGACGAGAAGCACTACGGCGGCAACGGGCGAAAGGAGCGACTTCCCCACGACGCGCCCGGGCTTCTCTGTTGTGAACTCCATGAATATACCTCTTTTATTACCAAACAGGATTCCAGATACCTCTCATGAATAATCTGCGCATGGAGGATCTCAAGACATGTCCGGCCCTTAATGATTCATGCCCTGTTTCGGCATGGGGCGGGCCGGCAAATATCCTGTTGCCCAACCGGGGAGATTATACTAGAGAAAAATGCGAGCCCGGTCCTTCGAGCAGCAGGCAGGAGAATCGACTCACGCGTCTACGCACCATAATCATACGGGTAAGGAGGATTTCATGACAGCAGAGAACATCGAGAGGTCGCTGGTGCTCATCAAGCCCGATGCGCTCAAGAACTCCCTGACCGGGTACATTCTCTCTCAGTTTTCGGAATTTCACACAGGATTGAGGTTTGCAGGGCTCAAGGTCGTTTCCGTGAACCTGGAGCTGGCGGAAGAGCATTATGCGGAGCACTACGGAAAATTCTTCTATCCGTCGCTCCTGGACTATATCCGGGGCTATCTCCACTATCCCGACAACCCCGAGAAGCGCAGGGTCATCGCCATCGTCTACCAGGGGGAGAATGCCATCAAGAAGATCCGGGAAATCTGCGGGCCCACCAATCCCCACGATGCCCGCGTCCAGAGGCCGGGATGCATCCGCGCCCTGGGGACGGTCGTTCCCCTGAAGGACGAGACGGGCGCGTACATCGGCGACCGGGTGGACAACCTCATCCACGCCTCGGCGAACCAGGCGGACGCGGAGCGGGAGGTCAAGCTGTGGTTCACCCCTTCCGACATCCCTCCGGTCATGCGCGGGCATGAGACCGCCATCGCTGATACCTGTTATTATTACAATCTTAAGACGCAGACCGTGGGGACGACCCCAGAGCCCGGCACCCTGTGCTTCGTCGGACCCGGCGCCGAGCTCTGGAGCTCAGACCTGGCGGTGCTGAAGCAGGTTGAGGAGGGCAAGACCCCGGACTACCCGGTGAAGGCGGTGGTGGCCAAGTATCTCATCAACAGGGAGGGCGAAGGTTCCTGACCCGCCGTACCCGGAGCGTGTTCGCGGGAGTGATCATGGACATACGCTACACCCCCATCGGGGTGATGCACTGCGAGCTCAAGGAGCCCGCAAGCGCCCCGCGTTTTTATTCCATCTCAAACGTCAAGGGCACCATCGAGATCTTCGAGCCCTATCTCGAAGGTCTCGATTCCCTTTCCGAGCACGAGCACATCGTGGTGCTCTTCCATTTCCACCTCTCGAAGGGGTTCGACCTCAAGCAGAAAGGGCCGTCCGGCCGGGTCAAGGGGGTGTTCAGCCTGTGCTCGCCCATGAGACCCAACCCCATCGGGATGTCGGTCCTGAGGCTGACGGGCGTGGAGCCGCCCTGGCTCCACGTGGAGAACATCGACCTCGTGGACGGCACGCCCATCCTGGACATCAAGCCCTACAAGCCCCTCACGGGGTGATCCCCGGGCGCATCCGATATGGATTGAATTTTTCTGTCTGATATGGTTTAGATACGGTACGCGATCATGCAGCGCGTAGGGATGTGCTCGATACCATCGTCACGCTTCACCTTACTCAAGGGGCCCGCACAGGCCGCTTCCTTTCGGCAGAGGATCGCCGTAACCCGGGACACGCACCGAGCCGACACGCTGCAGAGAGGGAGCCTGGCGGCCCGGATGCGAGGCGGGCTCAAGCCGGGTTGAAGAACCGGCGGCCAGGCTCTAAAGATATCACAGCACGCACAAACGAGGAGGGCGCATGGAATACGATATGCCGCTGTACAGACCGCCGTCCGAGGGCAGGTCGCTCATATTTCAGGTCACGCTCGGGTGCTCGTGGAACAAATGCCTGTTCTGCGGCATGTACAAAGGGAAACGGTTCAAGGCGCGGCCCTGGGAGGATCTGGAGAGGGACATCGTCGAGATGTCCTGGGCCATGCCCGACACCCGCAAGGTCTTCCTGGCCGACGGCGACCCCTTGTGCCTGGACACCGACTATCTCATCAAGGTGCTCAAGCTCATTGTCGAGCGGTTCCCCAGGCTCGAGCGGGTGAGCGCCTATGCCGGGCCCACGAACCTCATGGAAAAGAGCATCGAGGAGCTCAGGGCGCTGAAAGAGCACAAGCTCGACATCCTCTATCTGGGCATCGAGACGGGCAACGACGAGCTGCTGAAGAAGGTCCACAAGGGGGCTACCGCCGCCCAGATCATCGAGGGCAGCAGGAAGGCCATCGAGGCCGGCCTGCGCATGTCCACCTTCATCATCCTGGGTCTCGGGGGGGTGGAGGGGAGCTACGCCCACGCGAAAGACTCCGCAAAGGTGGCCAATGCCATCGACCCCCAGTTCCTCGCGACGCTGACGCTGATGCTCGGCCCCTACGAGGAGCTCTACGAGAAGAAGCTCATGGGCGGCAACTTCAAGCTGCTGAACAAGATGCAGTCGCTCCAGGAGCTCAGGTGGTTCATCGAGGACCTCGAGGTGACGGACGCCAAGTTCGGCTCCGAGCACGCCTCGAACTACCTCCCCATCCGGGGCAATCTCCCGAAGGACAAGGAAAGGTTCCTCGAGCTCATCGACACGGTGCTCAAAGACGACAAATCGAGGATGCTCCGTCCCGAGTGGCAAAGGGGACTGTAGGCATATTTTCTCGTTCCCTCTGCTGTTGTCCCCGCGGAAGCGAAGGGTACGGGGCTTTTCCCTTCGCACCGGGATCCTCTGCTTCCACGGGGATGACGGGGCGGAGGGGACAACGACCCCGCAAGGTGACCGATTGACAGGGCAGGGCAGAGTGCGATACAAAAGTCCGATTTTCCGGAGGCATTGAGGTGGAGATAAAAGCGATACGTGGGATGAACGACATCCTCCCCAGAGACGTCGGGAAGTGGAGGTTCGTCGAAGAGACCGCCCGAAGGATATTCAGGCTCTACGGGTTCGAAGAGCTGAGGTCCCCGATCATGGAGAGGACCGAGCTGTTCCTGCGGGGCATCGGCGGCGAGACCGACGTGGTGGAGAAGCAGATGTACACCTTCACCGACAAGGGCGGCGATTCGGTCACGCTCAGGCCCGAGGCCACGGCCAGTGTGCTCCGGGCGGTCATCGAGCACGGCCTCCTGGGGGAGGAGCCTGTCCGGAAGGTCTACTCCATCGGGCCCATGTTCCGCTACGAGCGGCCCCAGAAAGGCAGGTACCGCCAGTTTCACCAGATCAATGCCGAGCGCCTGGGCGAGGTGTCGCCCTTCTCCGACGCCGAGACCCTGAAGCTCGCCTACGACCTCGCCACGTCGCTGGGCCTGAAGGGCGTCTCCATGGAGGTGAACTCGCTCGGGCACGAGGAGTGCCGGGCGGCATTCAAGAAGGCCCTCGAAGGGTTCCTGGCAAGCAGGGAGGGCAGCCTCTGCGAGGACTGCGCCCGCAGGATGCACCGCAACCCCTTGCGGGTGCTCGATTGCAAGGTCCCTGCCTGCAGGGAGGCCGTCGCCGGGGCCCCGGTCATCGAAGACTACCTCTGCGAAGCCTGCCGGGACCACTACGAGCAGGTGCAGGCACTGCTGACGACCTTCAGGGTGCCGTTCAGGAAGAACCCCCTGCTGGTGAGGGGGCTCGACTACTACACCAGGACCACCTTCGAGATCACGGCGGAAGGCCTGGGCTCCCAGAACGCCATTGCCGGAGGTGGCAGGTACGACAACCTCGTGAAGATGCTGGGCGGGCCCGATGCCCCGGGCATTGGCTTTGCCTTCGGCATGGAGCGGCTGGTCATGCTGCTCGAAGAGATGCCGGCCCCGGGCACCGGCTGCTTCGTGGTTGCCCAGGGGGACGAAGAAGTGAAGCGCTCCGCCGTGGAGCTGCTCGCGAGCCTGCGCGAAGGCGGGATCCCCGCGGAAGGGGCCTTCGACAGGAGCTTCAAGGCGCAGATGCGCAAGGCAGGCAAGTCCGGCTATCAGGTGTGCGCCATCATCGGCGGGGACGAGGTGAGGGAGGCCATGGTGACCGTCAAAGACCTCGCCAGCTCCTCCCAGAAGAAAGTCCCCCGGGCGGACGCCCTGGCCGTGGTGCTCTCAATGCTGTCAGGCGAAGGAGAACGAGCGTGAAAGACACGATGGGATCAATGAAGAGGACGCATTACGCAGGCGAGGTCCACCATGCGCCCCAGGGGAGCAGGGTGCGCCTTACGGGCTGGGTCCAGAAGAGACGGGACCTGGGCGGGCTGATATTCATCGATGTCAGGGACCGCACGGGCATAGCCCAGGCCGTGGTCAACCCCGAGGAGCATCCCCAGGCTCACGCCGTGGCTCACACCCTGAGGCCCGAGTACGTCGTCGCCGTGGAGGGCACGCTCGAGCTCAGGCCTGTCGAGATGCGCAACGCCGCCATGGCCACCGGCGACGTGGAGGTCCATGTGGACAAGGTCGTGGTCCTCAACGAGGCCAAGGTCCCGCCCTTCATGGTGGAAGACGGGGTCGACGTGACCGACACGCTGCGGCTCAAATACCGCTTCCTCGACCTGAGGCGGCCCTCGCTCCAGTACAACATCCTGCTCAGGCACAAGGCCACCCGGAGCGTCCGCGCCTACCTCGACAGCCACGGCTTCGTGGACGTGGAGACCCCGGTGCTCACGAAGAGCACGCCGGAAGGCGCACGCGACTACCTGGTCCCCAGCCGGGTGTTCCCGGGCAAGTGCTACGCGCTTCCCCAGTCGCCCCAACTCTTCAAGCAGCTCCTCATGGTGGCCGGGTTCGACCGCTACTACCAGATCGTCAAGTGCTTCCGGGACGAGGACCTGAGGGCCGACCGCCAGCCTGAGTTCACCCAGATCGACATGGAGATGTCCTTCATCACCCTGGACGACATCCTCGAAGTCACCGAGGGCATGATCGTCCAGCTCTTCCAGGACACCATCGGGGTGGACCTCGGCCCACTCCCCAGGATGAGCTACGAGCAGGCCATGGAGGAGTACGGCAACGACCGGCCCGACACCCGGTTCGGGATGAAGCTCAAAGACATCACCGACATCGTGGCGGGCTCGTCCTTCCGGGTCTTCTCCGACACCATCGCCGAAGGGGGCGTAGTGAAGGCCTTCGCGGTCAAGGGGCCCCAGAGCATCAGCCGCAAGGACCTCGACTCCTTCAATGGGGTGGTGGCGGATTTCGGCGCCAAGGGCGTGCTCTCGGCCAGGCTCGAGGCCGACGGCTGGAAGTCCTCGCTTTCGAAGTTCCTCCTGCCCGAGCAGTTCGATGCCTTGGGATACCGGCTCGAGATGGAGCCCGGGGACCTGGCGCTCATCATCGCGGCGCCCAGGGACGTGGCCAATGCCTCCTTAGGGGCGCTGAGGCTCCATGTGGGGAACATGCTGGGGCTCATCGATCCGCACACGTTCGCAGGCCTGTGGGTCACGGACTTCCCCCTGTTCGAGTGGAGCAAGGAAGACCAGCGGCTCGTCTCGGTGCACCACCCGTTCACGGCGCCCAGGCCCGAGGATCTCGACCTCCTGGAGACCGAGCCCCGCAAGGTCAAGTCCCAGGCGTACGACATGGTCATCAACGGCTCCGAGGTGGGCGGCGGCTCCATCCGTATCCACGACCGGGACGTCCAGAACAGGGTCTTCAAGGCCATCGGCATCAGCGACGAGGAGGCAAGGGTGAAGTTCGGGTTCCTCCTGGACGCGCTCTCCTACGGCGCTCCCCCCCACGGCGGGATCGCCTTCGGGCTCGACCGGCTCGTCATGATCCTCACCGGGGCAACGAGCATCCGGGACGTCATCGCCTTCCCCAAGACCCAGAAGGCCTTCTGCGTCATGACCGAGGCGCCCTCGGAAGTGAGCGAAGCCCAGCTCGCCGAGCTGGGGTTGAGCTTCGGGAAGGAGGACTGATGAAGACGACAAGCATCCTGTGCGTGCTCCTGCTGGCCTTGTCGCTCGGTTGTGCGAAAAAGCAGCCCGCCCCCGACATTAAGGGCGGACTCGAAGGCGCCTTCTCGCAGAAAGACGCCTTGAAGCTGGGGGTGGACAACCTCCAGAAAGGCCTCCAGGCCCAGGACAAGGGCGACATGGAGGCGGCGCGCCAGGCCTTTGTCCAGGCAGGCAAGCACCTGCTCCAGGTGGACAGGGAGAGCCGGGAGATCATGCAGCGCTCGCTCTCCGAGCTGAAGAAGATCGTCGACATCTCTGCGTTCGAATACGACAGGAAGGGATCGTTCGACGCCCTGCTCACCTACCTGAAGATGCAGAACGCCTACATGGACGGCGACCTCAAGGTGCTCACCGTCTTGGAGAAGCAGTTCGACGAGGGTATAGCCAGGGTCCAGGAGGCCACGATCCAGGCGAAGCAGAAACGGATCGAGGAGCTGAGCCAGGATGTGGCGGTCAAGCGCGACGAGATCAAGAAACATACCCAGGTCGACCCCACAGAGGTCTACCCCACCATCTACGTGGTGAAGCGCAACGAGACCCTGCCCAGCATCGCCGCGCGGCACGAGATCTACAACGACTCGTTCATGTGGCCGCTCATCTACAAGGCAAACCGCGACCAGATCAAGGACCCGAAGGTCGTGTACGCGGGGCAGGACCTCAAGATCCCGCGCGACATAAGCAACGACGAGATCATTGCAGCCAGAAGGGAGGCCGGGGCGCCTGACCCGGACAAGATCCCCAAGGATGCATATTCACCGAGGAGGAAGTAGCAATGGCACGTTGGGACGAGGGTAAGCAGCTGTTTTATTACACCCCCGGCAAGAATTTCCACACGGGCATACAGGACGTGGAGGAGGGCAACTACTACCGGTCCATCTTCCCGTATCACGAGGTGCCCAAGATCGACTTCGACCTGCGCATCATCCCCATCCAGCCTCCCGCAGACATCTTCATCACGGACACCACCTTCCGCGACGGGCAGCAGTCCATGACGCCCTTCAGCGTGGAGCAGATCTCCCGCCTCTTCGACTTCCTCCACATCATCGGGGGGAAGAAGGGCCTCATCAGGGTTTCCGAGTTTTTCCTCTACTCCCGCAAGGACAGGCTCGCCGTGGAGGAGTGCATGGCCAAGGGCTACGAGTTCCCGAAGATCACCTCGTGGATCAGGGCCAGCAAGGAAGACCTCAAGCTCGTCAAGGAGATGGGCATCAAGGAAACGGGCATGCTCACCTCCATCTCCGACTACCACATCTTCCTGAAGCTGAACTCGAACCGGCGCAAGGTCATGGACGAGTTCCTGGGCGTGGTCAAGGAGGCGCTCTCCTTGGGGATCATCCCCCGGTGCCATCTCGAGGACATCACGCGGGCCGACATCTACGGCTTCTGCGTTCCCTTTGCCCGGGAGCTCATGAAGCTTAAGGAAGAGAGCGGCATCGACATCAAGCTCAGGCTCTGCGACACCATGGGCTTCGGGGTCGCCTTCCCGGGCGCCGCGCTCCCCCGGGCAGTGGACAAGCTCGTGCGGGCCTTCATCGACGACGCAGGGGTGCCTTCGCACCTGCTGGAGTGGCACGGCCACAACGACTTCCACAAGGGTCTCAGTAACGCCACCACGGCCTGGCTCTACGGCTGCTCCGCCGTGAACTGCGCCATCTTCGGCTTCGGCGAGCGCACGGGCAACACACCCCTTGAAGCCATGGTCTTCGAGTATCTCCAGCTCAGGGGCCACGACGGGACGATAAACACCCGGGCAATCACAGAGATGGCCGAGTACGTCAACGCGGAGCTCAACTACACCATCCCGCCCAACTACCCGTTCGTGGGCGAGAACTTCAACGTCACCCGGGCGGGCATCCACGCCGACGGGCTCGTGAAGAACGAGGAGATCTACAACATCTTCGACACGAAGGCGCTGCTCAACCGTCCTATCGAGATCGCCATCACCGACAAGTCGGGCAAGGCGGGCATCGCCCACTGGATCAACCGGCACTATAAGCTCGAGCCCCCGGACGACATCGACAAGCGCCACCCCGGCATCTCCCGCATCTACAACCACATCGTGAAGGAGTACGAGGACGGACGCATCACCTCCATGTCCGACGAGGAGCTCGAGAAGCTCGCCAAGCGCTTCATCCCGCAGCTCTTCCTGTCGGGCTTCGACCTCATCAAGTACGAGGCCAGGGAGTACGTGGGCCAGCTCATCGCCGAGCTCATGGAGAGCGAGGACGTGCGCTCCATGGACCCGGAGCGCCAGGAGCCCGTGATCATGGAGTTCCTCAAGGAGTTCCCTTTCATCCAGTTCGCCTATGTCACGGACATGAACGGCATCAAGATCACCCACAACATCACCCAGCCCGAGTACCGCGGGCAATTCAAGCACAAGATGAAGGAGCACGAGGATTGCTCGGACAGGGAGTGGTTCACCAAGACCGTCGAAGAGGGCAAGCTCTACGTGAGCGGCGTCACCACGTCCCGCATCACCCAGGCCCTCATCATCACCGTGAGCTCTCCCATCGTGGACGAGCGTGACGAGATGGTCGGGGTCCTTGGCCTGGACATCCGCTTCGAGGACGTGGTCAAGGCCATCCAGAGCGTGTACGAGTCCCGTGGCTTGCAGATGAGCACGCGTGACCTGCAGAAGTACCAGCACCTCCTGTGGGAGGAGCTCCACCGGTCCACCCGGATAGCCGGTTAATAATTCACTGTGAGGAGAAGCGATGGAGAAGGGCACCAGAATCACCTTTACCGAAGGCAGGCTGAACGTACCGGATGACCCGGTCATCCCCTACATAGAAGGCGACGGCACAGGGCCGGACATCTGGAAGGCATCCGTGTACGTGTTCGACTCCGCGGTGGAGAAGGCCTACGGCGGCAAGAGAAGGATCGTGTGGAAAGAGGTCCTGGCAGGCCAGAAAGCCTTCGACCTCACCGGGTCCTGGCTTCCCGAGGAGACGCTGCAGTCCTTCCGGGAGTACATCGTGGGCATCAAGGGCCCGCTCACCACGCCCGTGGGCGGCGGCATCCGGTCGCTCAACGTGACCCTGCGGCAGATCCTCGACCTGTTCGCCTGCGTGAGGCCGGTGAAGTACTACGACGGCACGCCCGCACCGGTGAAGCGCCCCGAGCTCGTGGACATCACCGTGTTCCGCGAGAACACCGAGGACGTCTATGCGGGCATCGAGTGGCCCGAAGGCAGCCCCGAGGTGCGTAAGGTCATCGACTTCCTCAATCACGACCTGAAAACCAATATCCGTCAGGATTCGGGCATCGGGATCAAGCCCATCTCCATCACCGGCACGAGGCGCCTGGTGAAGATGGCCTTCGAGTATGCGCTGGCGAACGACAAGAAGGTGGTCACCCTGGTGCACAAGGGCAACATCATGAAGTACACCGAGGGCGCCTTCAGGGACTGGGGCTACGGGCTCATCAGGGACGCGTTCGGGGACAAGGCCGTCACCGAGGACGAGGTGAGCAAGGTCTACGGGGGAAAGGTGCCCGAGGGAAAGATCCTCGTGAACGACCGGATCGCGGACTCCATGTTCCAGCAGGTGCTCCTGCGGCCTTCCGAGTACAGCGTGCTCGCGGTGCCCAACCTCATCGGCGACTTCATCTCGGATGCCCTGGCGGCCCAGGTGGGCGGCCTGGGCATGGCGCCTGGCGCCAACATCGGCATCCCCTTCGCCGTGTTCGAGGCGACCCACGGCACGGCACCAAAGTACGCGGGCCTGGACAAGATCAACCCGGGCTCTCTCATCCTCTCGGGGGCCATGATGTTCGACTACCTGGGCTGGAAGGAGGCGTCGAGCCTCATCCGCAAAGGCATCGCGAAAGCCATCTCAGACAAACAGGTGACCTACGATCTGGAACGCCAGATGGAGGGCGCCACCCTGCTCAAGTGCTCCGAGTTCGGCCGGGCCATCGTGGACAGGATGTAATGGATAACCGGTGCGGGCGGGACCGCCCGCACCGGTCTTGAGTCTCCTGCTGTACCCTCCCGAGCGGGATGAGGAAAACCTTAAAGCTCCTGCGCCGCATCCGGCATGGCCGGCTCTTCCCTGCGCTGAAGGCCGGACCTCTCCTCCACGCAGGTGCGGTTCTTCCCCGAGCGCTTTGCCGCATAGAGTCCGTTGTCCGCTGATCGGATGAGGGCGTCCTTGTCGCCCGCGTGGACAGGGAAGGTGGCCAGGCCCAGGCTGATGGTCACCCCGAGTGCCTCGTCGCAGAAGGGGATGCTGAGCTCCTCCACCGCTTTCCTGACCTTTTCCGAAGCCGCGAGAGCGCCTGGGGTATCGGTCTCGGGAAGGATGAGGACGAACTCCTCGCCCCCGTAGCGGGCAGCGATGTCCACGGAACGGACCTGTGCCTTGACGGCGCGAGCCACGCGCCTGAGCACCTCGTCGCCCAGCTGGTGGCCGTAGGTGTCGTTGAAGCTCTTGAAGTCGTCGATGTCCATCATGACCAGGGAGAAGGGCTTTCCCGAGCGCAGCGACCGCTCGATCTCCTGATCGAGGAGGAGCTGGAAGTAGCGGTGGACGAAGAGCTTCGTAAGGCCGTCGTTGGTGGCGAGCTCGAAGAGCCTGGCATTCTCCAGGGAGATGGCTGCCTGGGTGGAGATGATGCGCAGGAGCTCAAGGCGCTCTGGGGTGAAGGCGTTGGTGGCCAGGTTGTTCTCCATGTACAGGATGCCGAAGGCCTTGCCCTTGCTCATGACCGGGGTGGCGAGGATGGACTTGCAGCGGTTGCGCATCACGTAGGGGTCGCTCTGGTACGGGCCCGACCGGGATGCATTGCCCAGGAGCACGGTCTCGCCGCTGCGATAGACATAGTGCACGATGGCATTGGACAGGTCCCGGCAGCCCTCGATGGGGACCGACTGCATGACCTTCACCTCCTCTCTTCCTTCCTCTCCTGCCGCCTCGATGGTGAGGCGCCCGTCGCTGTCGAGGATGAAGAAGCCCTTCTGTGCGCCGGCATTGACGATGGCCAGCTTCATGATCTTGCCCAGGAGCCTCTCGAGCACGATCTCTCCGGATATGGCCTGGGAGACCTGCATGACCGTGGCGAGATCCAGCTGGTTGGAGGTGGCGCCTGCGCCCGTGGCGGTGAAGTCCGGGATGCTGTGCAGGTGCTCGGGGTCCGTGAGGAAGGGATGGTTCTCCTCCAGGTCCTTGACCTTGGCCGTGGCGCCCCACCGGGTGTAGGTCTGATGGGCCAGCTTCAGGAAGGTCCTGCCCTCGTAGCGGCAGTTGCCCGAGAGATACAGCGCTGCCAGGCGTTCATACGCCATGGCCTCGTCCAGGAGGTGCCCGCTCTTTTTTGCGTTTTCGATGGACTGGTGGAACAGGTCCACGGCCTCCCGGAAACGGCCCGTGGCTGCCATGACCGCCCCCTCGACGAGCAGATACTTGTTGAGGAAGTTCTCGGGGCAGTACTCCGCCCACCGCTTCATCTTGCGCTGGTTGCGGCGGATGAGGGCCCTGTAGCGCAACCCTTCACGCACGCCGGCCTTCCCCAGCAGGTCGGCGAGGATGAGTGAGTACAGCACGTAGTGCTCCGGGACGAGGAGGGAGCCCATGGGTATGTGGATGTAGCGGTCCAGCTCCTCGGCCATGGGGAGCGCCTCTTCGCTCCTCCCGTACAGGACGCGCAGGAAGATCTTGGGGAAGAACGCGAAGCACATGCCGAAGAAGTTTCCCTCGTTCTTGAGGCGCTCGGAGAACTCTTCCATGTCGAACCCCTCGGCAGACAGGGAGCACCGTCCCGGGGTCTGCCCCTTCAGGGCAAGGACGAAGTTGATGGCCGACTGGTACTGGCTGGTGATGAGGGGGTCCTTCAGCACGTTCATGAATTCCCGGTACTTCCTGAGGTCGGCCAGGATGTCGTCGAGGCTGTGGTTCAGCCGTATGCGCGTCTCGGCCGTTGCGGTGATGCTGTGGCCCGCGATGATGAAGTTCCCGGCGTTCAGTGCGAGCTCGTATGCCTTGGGGTAGATGTCCAGGTCGAGCCTGATGGGCTTCGTCCAGTGCTGTATGAAGAAGGCGAAGATGTGGTGCACCAGGCCGGCGGACTTCCTGTTGTCGAGCCGGTCGTTGAGCTTGAGCGCCGTCTCTCCCAGCCGGTATCCCAGCTCGTAGTCCCCCAGGCCGGACTGGATGATGGAGGCCAGCGTCAGGAAGGCCGCTGCCGAGTGGGGCAGGAGCCCGTAGGTCAGGGCGTCGTTGACGCCCTTGAGGGTCAGTACGGCGAAGAGGTTCGGGTTGACGTAGTAGGCAGGGGTGCCCACGCTCAGCATGAGCTCGTGGAAGGCGAGCATGTCCTCGTCCTCCATGCGCGGGAGGTCGGGGATCTTTTCCAGGGGGATCTTCCGCAGGGCCAGCTTGGCCCTGACGAGGTCCACCAGCACCGGGCCCTGGCCGACGTCGATGGAGGTGTGGAACCCGAAGAGCTTCAGGCCCCTCAAACCGAGCTCGATGGCCTCCCGCGCGGAGCGCAGGTTGGTGTACAGGACCACCATGGTGGTGTACGCCTTTGCCTTGTCCCGTTTGGTGGCTGCATTTGATACGATGATCTTGAAGAGCCGCTCCGCCTCCTCGAAATTCCGGTTGAGGTACTGGCACTCCATCTGCTCTGTGAACAGGCCGTAGGTGATCGCGTAGTCGGTGCGCCAGGAATCCTCGGCGAGGAGCTCCATGCCGGAAGCCAGGTAGCTCACGGCAGGCCCGTAGGCCGTGGAGTCCTTTGCACGTATTCCCGCCTTAAGGTTGAGATCGGCCAGGCGGGTCCGCTCCTCGCGGGTGACCATGTGGCGGCGCCCCTTGTTCAGCTGGTCCGTGATGTAGAAGATATAGTTGAAGAGCTCTTCGGGCGGGGTCTTTTTCAGGCCCAGGTTCCCGATCCGGTAGTGGATCCGCTCCCGCTCCTCCTGATCGAGGAGGGAGTAGGCCGCTTCCTGGATCCGGTCGTGGTGGAACCGGTAGAGGTCTTTCGAATAGCTGATCAGCCCCTGCTTGATGAGCTCGTCCATGGACTCCAGGACGTCTTCGCTGGAGCGCTCCAGGGTGTCGGCCAGGGTCTCGACATCGAAGCGGTTGCCGATGCAGGCGCACACCTCGATGAGGTCCCGGGGGGCAGCGGGCAGCCGGGAGATCTTGTCCGCCATGAGCACCACCACGTTGTCCGTCACCTGCATCTCCTCGATGACGTCCGCATCCCACTGCCAGCCGTGGAGCGCATCGAATACGAGGTGTTTTTCCTCGTAGAGGGTCTTGAGGAACTGGATGACGAAGAACGGATTCCCCAGGGTCTTCTCGTGCACCACTGCAGAAAGGGATGAGGATACGTCCGGTCCGCACCTGAGAAAGTTGGCGATGATGCGGTTCACGTTCATGGCGCTCAAGGGGGAGAGCTTCAGGTTGCTGACGGTGACGTTCTTCCTGATGATCTCCTCGAGGGTGAGCAGGAAGGGGTGGTGTGCGCCCACCTCGTTGTCCCGGTACGCGCCGATGAGGAGGAAGTGGGACAGGCTCCGGTCCGTGCTCATGGCCTGGATGAGGCTCAGGCTGGCGGAATCCGCCCACTGGAGGTCATCCAGGAACAGGACCAGGGGGTGCGAGGCGTTTGCGAACACCTTTACGAAGTTCTTGAACACGAAGGTGAAGCGGTTCTGGGTCTCCTCGATGCCCAGCTCGGGGATGTCCGGCTGACTGCCCACGATGAGCTCGACCTCGGGGATGGCGTCCGTGATGATCCTGCCGTTGGGGCCGAAGGCCTCGAGGAGCTTCGCCTTCCACTCGACGATGCGCTCGGTGCTCTCGGTGAGGAGCTGCCGGGCGAGCCCCTGGAAGGCCTGGATGATGGCGCTGTAGGGCACGTACCTCCTGAGCTGGTCGTACTTGCCGGTGATGAAGTACCCCTTTCTGGCAACGATGGGCTTGCGCACCTCCCCCACCAGGGCGGACTTGCCGATGCCGGGCTCGCCGGTGACGAGCATGAGCTCCACGGCCCCTGCGCTCACCCGGTCGAAGGCTGTGTGCAGGAGGGCGAGGTCCTCGTCCCTGCCCACCACCACCTGGGGGATGTTGAACTTCAGCGACATGTCCTTGCGGCCCAGCTCGAAGGGCAGCACGCTGCCGGAGGTCTTCAGCTGGTCGAGGCAGTCCTTCAGGTCGTGCATGAGCCCGAAGCTGTTCTGGTAGCGCTCCTCGGGCGCCTTTGCCAGGAGCTTCATGACGATGTCCGAGAGTACCTGCGGGATGTCCGCCTTGAGGTCCCGGGGAGGGACAGGTGCCTTGGCGATGTGGGCGTGGATGATCTCCAGGGGGTCCTTCGCCATGAAGGGGACGCTGCCGGTGAGCATCTCGTAGAAGGTCACCCCCAGGGAGTAGAGGTCGGAGCGGTAGTCCACCGGGCAGTTGATCCTGCCGGTCTGCTCCGGGGATATGTAGGCGAGCGTGCCCTCTATGACGGTGGGGTTGTAGATCTCCTCGTTCACCCGGGAGACCTCGGCGGCGATGCCGAAGTCGGTGATCTTGACCATGCCCTCGGCAGGGTTGATGAGGATGTTGCCGGGCTTGATGTCCCGGTGGGTGATGTTGTTCTGGTGGAGGTTGCCCAGGATGAGCGAGATGCGCAGCCCCATCTCCAGAAAGCGCTCCAGGGAGAAGCCCTCCCGGATGAATTCCCTGAGGGAGGTCCCGTGAAAATCCTCCAGGACGATGGCCACGGTGTTTTCCTGCTCGATGATGTCGAGCACATTCACGATCCCGTCGAACGGGATGCTGCGGATGATCCCGTACTCGTGCTTGAGCCTGGCGATCTCCGACGGTGCAGGGTTGTCCCCCTTGAGGGCCTTGATGACCACGGTGCCGGACTCCCCGTCCCTGCGTGCCCGGTACACGACGGAGTGCAGGGTCTCATCGATCTGTTCGACAGAGATGTATCCCGTGAATGATCTCATGTGGCAGCTCCTCCATTACATTAAATTTAATTTTAATAATATCGGAATAATGGGATCTGATCTGAAATCCCCTGGTGCCTGACCGGTTGCGCTCAAGGGGAGACGCACGGGTCAGGGTTCCCCCAGCGCGCCAGCGGGCCCGTGATACCTGCCGGTGCCGGCCATGAGGTCCCGCATGCCTTTGATGCTCATGAAGGGGATCTGGGCAAAGACCCTGCCCACGAGAAAGAGGGGGACCTTGCCCGCCGGGTCGGACGCATAGGTATACTCCACCCTGGTCTTCGCCTGGTCGATCCTGGTGAGGCGAATGGACGCCTTCACGCCGGTCATGCGCACGTGATCGCTCTTCAGGGGCACGATTTCCTCCGAGCTGTTCCTGAAGGCGCGTATCTCGCAGTTGAACTCATCCTTGGGTGAAGGGACTACGCGCAGGTAGGCCACATAGTCCCGGGGTGCCATGGGCCATTCCCCCTGGATGGCGAAGTAGAAGACGAAGTTCCGTCTCCCCGTGTCGTGCCTGATGAGTCTGCACTCCCGGCACTGCCAGTGCCACTGAGGCGCTGCCGGGAAATCGAGCACGAGCTCCCGCAGGGCTTCGAGGGGGGCGTCCACGTCGCCCTCCGCCTTCCAGGATATTGGGCCCGGCTCCGGTGACGTGTTCCTGAAGCTCCTGATCCCGTCGGACTCCTTCACGAGCACCCACTCGTCCCCGGCGTTCAGCGGGACGAGCGACAGGGCACAGAAGATGAGGAGATACGGGGCAACCCTTTTCATGCTTGAACCTCCGTTCACGTCAAAACGCAGGACCATCCCTGCTTGATAGCAATGGTCTTCTTATCGGTAATCCGTCCGTGACCTGTAATGCGGCAGGAGGGGGAAATCCGGGTGTCGGCGGGGGCAGGCCTGCCCGGTGGGGGTTAGACCAGGGGCTCGTCCCTCTTCACGTCGGCCCAGGTCTTCTTCTTGGCCAGGATGTAGCCGAAGATGAAGCCCAGGAGGAAGGTGACGGTGAGCACGACCCATTTGGGGGCAACCAGGATGTGGAAGAAGAGGAACTGGAAAGAGATCATCTCGAAGTTCTGGAAGAAGAAGATGATCAGGCAGAGCGCTCCGACAGCGATCAGAATGAGCTTAAAATTCGATTTGAATCCATCCATTCCCATTTCACGCCCCCAGCGGGTAGTAGCCGGAAATATTGCATGGGGAGGGTATACCTGTCAATAACTTAAGAGCCCGGCCCCTGATGCTGAAAATAATCCCCGGGGCGGGAAGCACAGGCCCGCCCCGGGCGGATTTTCCTGTCTTCTCGGGGTCGGGGTCGATATCGGGGACGAAAGGAAGATATCGGAATCGACCCCGATACCGATACCGACCCCGACCCCGAACGAGGTGCCCCCCATCGGGTGTTCCTACGTCTCTCGAGCACAGGGAGAACCCTGCCCCATGAAGGAGGTGTGAAAAGAGCCTTGGTGGAAAAGGCAATAAAATGGTATGATTATTTTTATATTATATGTTCCGGTTGAGGAGGCTTCCCTTGACAGAGGGCGTTGTCATTACCGGGAAGGACCTGAAGGTCGTCTCGTGCGATGAGAGGGCATCCCGGCTCTCCGCGCGTGGGGCGATCGCCCCGGGGGACTCCCTGTCCAGCCACTTTCCCCAGGTGCAGGCAAGGATGCCGGGAGACGGCCTCGGGGGTGAGACGATCATCAGGGGTGTGCCCCTGGAGGGGATGACCGCGGACGTTCACGTCCTGCCTGCCGGAAGCCTCGTGGTGTTCCATTTTCTCCCCCATGCCCGGGAGGGAGGGCCCATGGGAGAATGTTCCGACATCGAGGAGCTTCAAGGCCAGAACAGGCTGCTCATGAGCGTGATCGAGGAGGCCCCCATCGGCATCATCCTCCTCGACCGGGCGGGAAACATCCTGTACCTGAACAAGAAGCAGGAGGAAAATTCCCGGAAGCAAAGGGAGGAGATCCTCAACCGCCACATCAGGGAGGTCTATCCCAAGGCCTACCGGCACCCCGAGGTGGACAGGATGTACGAGTCCATCTACTCCGGCAGGGAGCAGCGTTTTTCCATGTACGTTGACCACTACTACCCTCAGTTCTACCGGAAGGACATGATCATCAAGTTCCTGGGGTGCAGGCTCGATGAGCTCGACTGCGCCGTGTTGTTCATCGAGATCGAAGACGAGCTCTACCGCGAGAAGCGCAAAGCCGAGAAGACGGGACAGAAGCTCCGGCAGTCGAAAACCTTCCTGGCCCAGGTGCTCGACGCGTCGCCCAACATGGTGATCTCCGTGGACAAGCGGGGCAGGATCGTCTCGTTCAACAGGACGGCCGAGCTCCTCCTGGGCTTTTCTCCACCTCAGGTCTTCAACACCCCGGTGGAGAGGCTCTTTCCGTCCGAAGAACTGCCCAAGATCCGCGATGCCCTGGCGTCCAATGCGCCCTGGTTCGACACCATCCACGTCTACCGGTTCGACAAGACCACCTTCCTCACCGAGCTCTACGCCGCCCGGATCAAGGACTCCGAAACCGGGAAAAACACCGCCACCCTGCTCCTGATGGTGGATATCGAGGAACGGGAGCGGCTGAGGAAGGACCTCATCCAGTCGAAGAAGATGAGCTTCATCGGAGAGCTCGTGAGCGCACTGGCGCACCAGCTCAACAACCCGCTGGTGGGGGTCATGAACCTCAGCGATGTGCTCCTGCACAGGGTGGATCCTTCGGACAGGAACTATCCCCTGCTCCAGATGATCCACGAGGCAGGCACCGCGTGCCACGGCATCATCTCGCACCTGCTGAGCTTTTCCCGGAAGTCCGAACGGCAGACCTGGGTGAGCCTCGATATCCACGAGGTGCTGAAGGCCGCCATCGAGTTCGTTCGCCGGCACCCCCTGTTCAAGAACGTCGAGCTCGACCTGAGCTTCCAGCCTGCTCCCGTTGTCCGGGGCGACCCCGTGCTGCTCCAGCAGGCCTTCATGAACGTCCTCTTCAACAGCGCCCAGGCAGTGGAGGGAAGGGGAAGGATCAGCGTCTCCTGCAGCGGGGTGTACGGCATGGGCAACCAGGCGGAGGTGATCATCACCGACACCGGGCAAGGGATCCCGGATGAGGACCTGCCCAGGATATTCGAGCCGTTCTTCACCACCAAGCCCGAAGACAAGGGCACGGGCATCGGACTGAGCCTCGTGTACTGGATCATCCAGGACCACAAGGGCAGGATCGAGGTGGAGAGCGAGGTGGGCAAATGGACCACCTTCAGGCTCATCCTGCCTGCCGCCATGAGCTGAAAAGGGGGAGACCGTGAAGGGAAGCAACCCGAAGATACTCGTCGTGGACGACGAGGACTACACGAGGACCTTTTTCCAGTACATCCTGGGCGAAGAGGATTATGTCCTCTCGTTCGCGGCGGACGGCCGAGAGGCGCTCGAGATCTGGGACAGGGAGCATTTCGACCTCATCATCATGGACATCAGGATGCCCGGGATGAGCGGCCTGGAAGTGCTGGAGAAGATCCGTTCGTCGGACACTGACACCGTGGTCATCATGGTCTCCGCATACGGCGACATAGGCCTGGTCATCGAGGCCATGCGGCTGGGGGCCAACGACTTCTTCACCAAGCCGTTCGGGAGCATCGAAAAGATCAGACTCGACATCAGAAACTCGCTCGACCGCAAGAAGCTTCTCAGGGAGAATTTCCGGCTCAAGGAGCAGACGGTCTGCGCCGGCAGGTCGAAGATGGTGTACGCGAGCAGGGCCATGGCAGGCGCCGTGGACCTCGCGACGCGGGCCTCCCGCATGGACAGCCCGGTCCTCATCCAGGGGGAGAGCGGCACGGGCAAGGAGATCATCGCCCGGTACATCCACATGAACGGCCCCCGCAGGGAAGGTCCCTTCTTTGCCGTGAACTGCGGGGCCATGAGCGAGTCCCTGCTGGAGCCCGCGCTGTTCGGTTACGAGAAGGGCGCGTTCACTGGAGCGGACAAGACCATGCCCGGGTATTTCGAGGCTGCCAGCGGCGGCACCATCTTTCTGGACGAGATCACCGAGACCACCCCGGCCTTCCAGGTGAAGCTCCTGAGGGTCCTGCAGGAAGGAGAGATCATGCGGGTCGGGGGCACGAAGGTCATCAAGGTCGACTTCCGGCTCATCTCGTCCACGAACAGGGACCTCCTGCGGCTGGTGAAGGGGGGCGGCTTCCGGAAGGACCTCTTCTACCGCATCAACGTGATCCGTATCGACCTGCCTCCCTTGCGGGAGAGGACGGAGGACATCCCGCTGCTCCTGGAGAGCTTCATGGGCGAGATCTGCGCCAGGAACGGCCTGCCCCCCAAGGAGGTCACCCCCCAGGCAGTGGCTTTCCTCGGGAAGCTCAGGTGGGAGGGCAATGTCAGGGAGATGCGCAACCTCGTGGAACGCCTCGTGGTCATGTCAAAGGGAAGGGTCATCGACGTGAGGGATTTCCCCCCCGAATACCGGACAGGGGACGATGGCTGCGCCCCTGAACCCGAGCTGATCCTCGACTACGAACAGGCGCGGGCTGCCTTCGAGCGGGAGTATTTCAAAGGTCTCATGAAGCACTCAGGCTCGGACATGAAGAAGGCGTCCAAGCTCTCAGGCCTCGACCTCTCCACCCTGTACCGGAAGAAGAACAGGCACAGGGATTAGGCGCCAACTCTGGCCCGACCTCGATCTTTGCAGGGCTGCAAACCGTTGGGCGTTCTGCAAAAAGCCTTCCCTGCCCTGCATTCATCCCATCCTACCCGATGCCTCTTTGCATCCCTGCAAAAACAACACGGCCTCACGGTGGATCACGGCGCGTTTCCCGCCCCCTCTTTATGGCATAACTTCTTGACTTAAATATCTAAAATCGACCAAGGCAATCCCCTGGCACAGTCGTTGCTGTAAGACAATCAGGCAGATCAATCTTTCATCGAATGATGGTTTTTATGAAAAAAAGAGGAGGGTTCCATGGCGGTTTTCAAGAGCACTGACCATCTGTATGAAACACTGGGGAGTTTCTGGAAGTTCCTGTACGACCGGGACGACTTCAGCGGTCCGCTGAAGACCACGGGCATCCAGATCAAGTTCGAGATCTCAGAGCCGGCAGCCGTCATCTGGGTCGGCCCGGACGGGATCGAGTTCGGCGAGCAGAGCCTGAAGCCGGACATCACCATGAAGCTTTCGGGCGACACCTGCCACGCCTACTGGAAGAAGGAGATCAGTCTTCCGGTGGCGCTGGCCAAGAGGAAGATCGTCTCGAAGGGCAACATCGCCAAGGTCATGAAGCTCCTGCCCCTGGTGAAGCCGGCCTACGAATATTATCCCGAGTTCATGTCCAAGCACGGATTGTAGCCTTCCCCAGGCATCCATGCCCGGGGACAACCCACTGTACCGGCCAGGCATGAGCGCATCCCGGTGAGGAGCCGGACACGGTGCGGCATGGCGGCTGCCGGTGCGCGAAGAGAGGGGGAGTTCTATGTCTGGAAACATCGTGGAAGGCATGTTCTTTGACGAGCTGCTGGCAAAGTGTGAGAAGATGCCGGATTTTCGGATCGTGACCTTCGAAAACGGGGAGTGGCCCGACGAGCCGCTCACGTACCGTGACCTGTACGAAAACACCTGCAGGGTCGCCAGGTATCTCAAGGACCAGGGCATCGGCAAGGGCGACACATTCAGCCTGGTCATGCGCAACCACCCCGAGTTCCTCTACTGTCTCGGTGCGGCGTCGATCCTGGGGGCTGTCGTGGTGCCCATCGACCCGCGCTCCAAGGGGAGCAAGCTGAGCTATCAGATAAAGGACTCTTCCTCGAAGGGGGTCGTGTTCACGGCCGAGTTCAAGGACGAGGTGGAGAAATCCCTTGCCGAGCTCCCGGGGGTCAAGGCCCTGGGTGTGGTCTACAAGCCCGGGTTCGAAGGGCCCGTGGCAGGCGGATATCCGAGCCTGAACGACGTCTTGGCGGGTCCTGCCGTGCCGCCCGTCGACGGCCGCAACGACGACCTCAAGGCGCCCCTGGAGATCATCTACACCTCGGGCACCACGGGCGATCCCAAGGGCGTGGTGGTCAAGGCCAACCGGATGCCCATGTTCAAGCTCCTCGCCCAGTTCGTGTGGGGCTACACTGAGGAGGACAGGCTCTACACCGGCCTTTCGCTCACCCACGGCAACGCCCAGGCCGTGACGCTCACCCCCTCGCTCATGCTGGGCATCCCGTCCGTGTTCTCCCGCAAGTTCACCAAGAGCAAGCTCTGGGACCTCTGCAGGAAGCACGGGTGCACCACGTTCTCGCTCTTGGGTGGCATGATGATGGGCATCTACAGCGAGCCCCGCAGACCCGACGACCACGTGAACCCCGTGAGGAAGGTCATCTCAGCGGGCACGCCCCGGGCCATCTGGGAGGATTTCGAGAAGCGATTCGACGTGAGGATCCACGAGTGGTACGCGGCGGTGGAGGGCGGGTTCGCCCACAACCCTCCGGGGGTCGGCCCTGTCGGGTCGTTCGGCAAGACGCTCGAAGGCGTCATGGAGATGAAGGTGGTCCGGGATGACGACTCGGAGTGCGGTCCGGGCGAGATCGGAGAGCTCGTCTTCATCCCCAGGGAAGGGAAGGCGGAGGTGGAGTACGTGGGCAAGAAAGACGCCTCCGAGGCGAAGACCAGGGGCGGCGTCCTGCGCTCGGGCGACATGTGTCACCGGGACGAGGACGGCTGGCACTACTTCGATTTCCGCAAGGGCGGGGGTCTGAGGCGCCACGGCGATTTCATCCAGCCCGAGTACGTGGAGAAGGTGCTCGCGGACCTTGACGAGGTCACGGACGTCTGCGTCTACGGCATCCCGTCCGAGACCGGGGCGCCCGGGGAGAGCGACATCGTGGCGGCCATTGTTCCGGCCGGCAACGGCGGCATCGACGCACGGGCCGTCTTCAGGAAGCTCTCCTCCTGCCTGGACAACAATTCCATCCCGTCCTTCATCCAGGTGGTGAGCGAGATACCCAAGAGCGCCTCGGAAAAGAACCTCGACCGGCTCCTCAAGGAGGAGTTCAGCAAGGATGCGAAGAACGTCTTCAGCTTTGCCGGGTATCGGTGAGTATTTGCGGGGAGCCGGGGCCGGCGTTCAGGCCCCAGCTCCCATGCCTTCTCCCTCAAGAGGAGAGGAACGGATTGTGACCGCTCGAGCCTGAGCTCGAGCGTGACATTGACAGAAAGGAGGATTCACGTGGCATACGATTATCTCGATCTCCAGCAGGCGGAGCCTGTTCAGTTCACCGATGACCATGAAAATCTCAAGAAATCGGTCCGGAAGTTCGCCGCCGAGGTGCTGAGGCCGGCGTCGATAGAGCTCGACAAGATGAGCCCCGTTGACGTCATCAAGGAGGGCTCCCCCTACTGGCAGTGCATGAGGCAGATGCACGAGCTGGGCTACCACACGATCTTCATCCCCGAGGCCTACGGCGGCATCGGGCTCGACCCGCTGGGCCTGCACATCTTCTTCGAGGAAATGGCCGCAGGCAGCATCGGGCTTGCCATCGCCTGCGGGGTGGACGTGTTCCCCACCTTCTTCGCCACCATGATCATGTCGGACTACCCCGAGCTCGAAGACATCCTTATCAACCCGTACGTGGCCGACCGGGACTGCTCCATCCTGGGCTGCTGGGCCATCACCGAGCCGGAGCACGGATCCGACATCCTGACCCCCTTCCAGCCCCACTTCCACAACCCCAAGATCAGCCACCAGCTCGTGGGCAGGAAGGACGGGGACGACTGGGTCCTGAACGGCCAGAAGGCGGCCTGGGTCTCCAACGGCACCACGGCATCGCTCGCGCTGCTCTTCTTCGGCACGGATAAAACGAAGGGCATGGCCGGCGGGGGCATCGCCATCGCCGACCTCGGGTGCGAGGGTGTCTCACGGGGCAAGCCGCTCGACAAGATCGGCCAGCGGGACCTGCCCCAGGGCGAGATCTACTTCGACGACGTGCGCGTGCCCAAGGAGCGCGTGGTGTGCGACGAGGAGGCCTACGAGAACATGACCGACCTGGTCCTCGGGGCAGCGAACGCCCACATGGCCATCATGGGCCTGGGCGGGGGAAGGGCCGCGTTCGAGGAGGCCCTGCGCTACTCCAAGGAGAGGATCCAGGGCGGCAAACCCCTGTGCGAGCACCAGGACGTCCAGAGGAAGCTCGCGGACATGTTCATCAAGATCGAGGCCTCGCGCCAGCTCTCCCGGAACGTGCTCAACTACAACCTCTTCAGCTTCCCGCCCCTCACGGGCTACTCCATGACCGCCAAGGTGTTCTGCACCAACATGGCCTTCGAAGTCGCCCAGCAGGCGGTCCAGATCTTCGGCGGCAACGGCCTGTCGAAGGAGTACGCCATCGAGAAGATCTTCCGGGACATCACCTCCACCAGGATCGAGGACGGCTCCAACGAGTCGCTCACGCTGGCCGTCGGGCACAACCTCCTCTTCGGCGAAAGACCCTACTGATAAGGAATTGATATAAAGGAGATTTTCATGGATAATGTGTATATTCTGGGCATCGGGATGCTCAGGTTCAACAAGTATCCCGATGCAACCGTACGGAGCATGGCCATGGACGCGACAAACCTCGTGCTCGAGGACGCCGGCCTGGACAAGCGTGACATCCAGGCAGCCTACGTGTCGAATACCTTCTGGGGCATGTTTGCGAACCAGCACTCCATCAGGGGAGAGGTCATGCTCTGGGACATGGGGCTCCAGGGGATACCCATCGTCAACTGTGAGAACGCCTGCGCAGGTGCCTCCACCGCCCTGCACCTCGCCTACACCGCGGTCAGGGCCGGGATGTATGACGTGGCTCTTGCCCTGGGCTCCGAGAAGATCACCCACCCCAACAAGGCCCTTTCCTTAAGCGCCTATGCCACGTGCATGGATGTGGAGAACTTCGAGAGGCAGATCAATCTGTTCATGGAGCTCACCAAAGAGCTCGATTTCAAGCTGCCCGAGGGCGAGACTCCGCCTGGGGAAGGCAGGAGCATCTTCATGGACGCCTATGCCATGGGCGCCCGGTGGCACATGAAGAAATACGGCACCACCCAGCGGCAGCTCGCGACCATCTGCGCCAAGAACCACTGGCACGGATCGCTCAACCCCAAGGCCCAGTATCAGGAAGCCATGACCGTCGAAGAGGTTCTGAACGCCAAGCCGGTCACCTATCCCCTCACCAGGCCCATGTGCGCGCCCGTTGGGGACGGCGCTTCGGCGGCCATCGTGTGCTCAGGGCGCTACCTCAAGAAGCTCGCCGGCGCCCGGCCCGTTAAGATCCTCGCCTCCGTGCTCGGTTCCGGCTCCGGCAGGAGCATGGACGGCGTGGATATCGGAGAGCGTCTCTCGAAGCAGGCGTACGAGATCGCCGGCCTGGGACCGAAAGACATCGATCTGGCCGAGCTGCACGACGCCACCGCATACGGCGAGCTCCACCAGTACGAAGCCATGGGATTCTGTCCAGAGGGAGAAGGCGGCCCCTTCGCGGAGTCCGGGGCCACGAAGCTCGGCGGCAGCAAGCCCGTGAACACGAGCGGCGGCCTCGAGTGCAGGGGGCATCCCATCGGCGCCTCCGGCCTTGCCCAGATCTACGAGGTGGTCACCCAGCTCAGGGGGGACGCGGGCAAGCGGCAGGTGGAGGGTGCGAGGATCGGGCTCACGGAGAACGGGGGCGGGAACCTCGGCGTCGAGGAGGCCTCCATGACCATCCACATCCTCGAAAAGGTTTCGTGATCAGGGTGTGAGCCGCCGGCCCGGCTCAGGCCCGGCGGCAGTGATATGCTGATGAAGCCCATGGGCATCAGGGCTGCCTGATGCCTTCAAAAAGGGGGGGTAAGTGTATGAATGAGTCTCTTGGGACAAGCAAGTACAGGTACCTGAGCGACCCGCCGGTGGAGACGAGACCGTTTTCCATCGTGGTGGACTCGGACAAGTGCATCGGGTGCGGTGTGTGCATCAAGCAGTGCCCATGCCAGACCATCGAGATGGTCAAGAGAGCGGCTGCCTCGGAAAAGCAGCAGCCGGCCTGCCAGTTCCGGTGCCCTTCGGGGGTCGATGTCAGGGGCTACCTGAAGATACTCGCCGAAGGCGGCTCCATGGAGGACGCCTGGAGGCTGGTCACGGACGCCAACCCCATGCCTGCGGTCACGGGCAGGGTCTGCCCGCACCCGTGCGAGACGTCCTGCAACCGCTCGTCCCTTGACTCAGGCCTGAACATACACACCATTGAGCGGGCCGTGGGCGACTTCGGCATCGAGCACGGTCTTGCCTTCGCGAAGCCGAATCAGACGGGAAGGGGCAAGGTTGCGGTGGTCGGGGCCGGCCCTTCAGGTATGTCGTGTGCCTATCAGCTGGTGAGGATGGGCTACGAGGTGACCGTGTTCGAGGCGTCGGACAGGCCCGGAGGCATGCTCATCTCAGCCATCCCGCGCTACCGCCTGCCCGAGGATGTCGTGAGCAGGGAGATGCAGCGCATCGTGGACCTGGGCGTGACCATGGTCTGCAACACGGCAGTGGGCAGGGACATCGCCCTCGACGAGCTGAAGAAGGGTTTCAAGGCGGTCTACCTTGCCATCGGAGCCCAGGGAAGCACGGCCCTGGGCATCAGCGGGGAGGACAGCGCGGGCGTGCTCACGGGCCTTGCCTTCCTGAAGTCCGTCAAGGAGAACAGGCCCGCTTCCATCGGCAGGAAGGTCCTGGTGGTGGGGGGCGGAAATACCGCGGTTGACGCTGCCAGGGCGGCCCGGAGGATGGGATCGGATGTGAGAATCCTCTACCGCAGGACCGCCTCCGAGATGCCCGCATACGCCGGGGAGGTGGAGGCGGCCATGCTCGAAGGCGTTGCCATCGATTTCCTGTGCGCCCCGGTGAAGATCGAGGGCAACGGAAACGGGGCCACGGTCACCTGCCGGAGGATGGAGCTCGGGGCGCCGGATGCGTCGGGCCGGCCTGCTCCCGTGCCCGTCGCGGACAGCGAGTTCGACCTGCCCTTCGACACCCTCATCGCCGCCACCGGCCAGGACCTGATCGCTTCCGGGCTCGAGAGCGTTGTGGGGGCATCCTCCTGGATCACCGCCGACGCCTTCGGCCAGACCGGGGTGCAGGGTGTGTTCGCCGGCGGGGACGCAGCGTCCGGCCCGGGCATGGTCACGGAAGCCATCGGTGCCGGGAGGAAGGCCGCCCTTGCCATAGACGCCTATATCCGGGGGATCGAGTCCGCCCTGCCCGAACTGAAGGAAATATCCTATCAGGGCATCCCTCTGAACGACCGGAAGAAGATCGCCAGGATCGAGTCCGGGGTCCTGGGCGTTCCGGAGCGCCTCGCGAACGCCGATGCCGAGGTCAACCTGCCCCTGAGCGCAGCCCACGTGCTCGACGAGGGCAAGCGGTGCCTGGGCTGCGGCCTGACCGAGCCCAAGTTCACGGGCCAGCAGTATTTCGGCAAGCTCTGCATCGCCTGCCACAACTGCGAGGCCATCTGCCCCCAGGGGGCCCTGTCCTTCCCGCACTACTACCGAGTTGAAAAGGGCAGGTGGGCCTACGACTTCCAGTTCCCGGAAAAGGGCATGGGACTGCCCAACCCGCTCATGCTCGAACGGCCTGTCCCCCTCGACCAGATCGAGTCTCAGCTCACGGGAGCGGAAAAGGTCATCTACACCCGGAGGTCCACCCGGGTGTACAAGCCGGACCCCGTACCGAAGGAGCTCATCCACCGGGTCCTGGAGGCGGGCCGGTTCGCTCCTTCCGCGGGAAACTGCCAGGGCTGGAAGTTCGTGGTGGTCACCGACCGTGAACTTCTGAACGACCTCTCCGCAGCCACGGTGAAATTCCTGAGCATCTTCACGAGGCTCTACCAGGGCAAGGGACCTCTGCGCACCACCCTGAAGAATTCGCTTGCCTTCCTGAAGCCCAACGCCATCGATCAGCGGCCCATGTGCGCCATCCAGGCCCTGAGGACGCCCAAATTCGGCGATGGAGAGCTCGACGTCTTCTTCGGCGCGCCTGCCGCCATCTTCCTGCTCACCCACCACCTCCACATCTCCGAACCTGCTCTGGGCATGGGCATCTGCAGCCAGAACATGGCGCTCGCCGCGCATTCCCTGGGGCTGGGCACCTGCTATGTTGGCTTCGCCACCAATGTCCTGAACATGGATCCTTCCTCCAGAAAGTTCCACGAGAGGCTGGGCATCACGTGGCCCTATGACAGCGTTGCCACCATTCTCACGCTGGGCTTCCCGGCGGTCAAGGTGGACAGGCCCGTGGAGCGGGAGATCCCCAGGGTGCTCTGGGTCGAGTAAGCTGGCCGAGGTCCCGGCCTCCATGGCCGGGGCTTCTCTTCTCTGGACCCTTTGCCGGCATGAAGGAGGTCTCATGAAGCATGTCCTCATCACCGGGGTTTCTGGCTATTTCGGCCAGAAGCTCGTGCGCCTGCTCGAGGACAGGCCCGGGGTGGAGCGCATCACGGGGATCGACATCGCTCCTCCCCGCTTCTCCTCGCGGAAGCTTACGTTCGTGCAGTGCGACGTCCGGGCGGACCTGCGGGCTGTCTTCCGGGACAGGGGCATCGACTGCGTGGTCCACACCGCCTACATACTGCCCCCCATCCATGACAAGGCCCTCATGGAGGACATCAACATCAACGGCACCAGGAACGTCTTCACCGCCGCAGCGGCGCACGGGGTGAGCCATATCCTCGACTGCTCCTCCACCACGGCCTACGGGTTCCACCCGGACAACCCGGTGCCGCTCACCGAGGAGAGCCCGCTGCGGGGCAACGAGGACTTCACCTACGCCAAGAACAAGCGGGAAATCGAGGGGTGGATGCACGGGTTCGAGCAGGCCCATCCGGACATCGCCCTCACCGTGGTCAGGCCCTGCTTCGTGGTGGGTCCGGGGTTCGCGAACCCCCTTGCGCGGCACCTGTGCAAGAAGATCTGCATCTTGCCGAGGGTGACCGCGCCCTTCCAGTTCATCCACGAGGACGACCTGGCGGAGCTCATCTACCTGCTGCTCAGGGAAAGGAAGACGGGCGTGTACAACCTCACGGCGGACGGGACCATGACCTTCGAGGAGATGGTGCACGCCCTGGGGGGTATCATGCTAAAGCTCCCCGTATCCGTCCTGTGGCCCATGAACGACCTCCTGTGGCACCTGCGGGCCAGGTTCATGACGGAGTTTCCGAGCCCCTGCCTGAACATGATCCGCTATCCCTGGATCGCCAGCAATGACAAGGTCAAGAGCGAGCTCGGGTATGCGTTCAAGTACACCACCCGTCAGGCCTTCGAGGATTTCGCCCGGCACGTGAAGGCCGGGGGAGGTCCCGGGCGATGATGCAGCGAAAGGAGGAAAACAGGTCATGAAGCTCGAGCTCGCAGGAAGGAACGTGCTCGTCACGGGCTCTTCCATGGGGATAGGCCGGGGGCTTTCCGAATGCTTTGCCCGGCAGGGCGCCAACCTCTTCCTGGCCGATCACCCGCGCCAGCGGGAGCGGCTCGAGGCATGGGCAGATGAGCTCTCCCGCAGCTGCGGGGTCAGGACCTGGACCTTCTGCGCCGACCTTACCGGCAAAGGCGGGCCGGAAGCGCTCCACCGGGAGGCGCTTGCGCGGGCGGGGGCGGTCCATGCCCTGGTGAACAACGCCGGGATCTGCTGGTTCGGGAAGTTCCACGAGATGCCCCTCGAAAAGCTCGAGGCCATGCTCCTGCTGAACGCCATGGCGTATGCGAAGCTGACCCGCCTGTTCCTGCCCCCCATGATCGAGCGCGACGAAGGGGGGATCCTGAACGTCTCCTCGGTGTCCGCCTTCCAGCCCGTTCCCACCCTCGGACTCTATGCAGCCACCAAGGCCTTCACCCAGAGTCTGACCGAGGCGGTCAGGGGGGAGCTGCCCAGAGGGAGCAGGGTGGTGGTCTCCACCCTGAACCCGCCCTTCACGAAGACGGGCCTCATCGAGGATGCCGGCGTCCCCCCCGACTACATCCCCCTGGTGATGTCCTTCATGGATATCGACGAGGTCACCCGTTCCGGGGTGGAGGCCTTCGGCAAGGGCAGGGTCAGGTTCGTGCCGGGCCTGCACAACAGGGTTTTTTATCTGGGCCTCGCCAGGTTCCTGCCCCATACCATCCTCGACCTGATCACGAGGCTGCTCACCAGGAGGCTCTCCGACTGTCTGCCCGCGCCCGTTGCCTCTTTCATTGAAGATCTGAGGCGATAATTACGATATAACAATAAAAGAAAATCATAATGATATGAGAGGTTGCAGCATGGATAATCCCAGGAAGGTCCTGTTTCTCCGTCCGTTCATCATCCAAGAATGCATCACCTACGCCGTCCTCGTCCCCGTGGTGGTCTTCTTCTGCTTCAAGGTTTCCGATGGATTCAGGGAGCACATCCTGGAGGCCATCGTCTTTGTAGTCATCCAGACGGTCTTTTCCGTGGCGCTGGGGGCGTGGGTGAAACACCACTACCTCAGCCCTGCCATCGCCCTGATGGAAGGGGGAAGGCGGCATGGGGCGGAGGTGGAGAGGGCGCTCAGGTCGGCATCCATGCTCCCGTTCGCAGAGGCGCTGACCATCTTCTTCAGGTGGGCGGGCATTGCCTGGTGCTCGGTGGCCCTGACCATGTACCTGAAGGGGCACCTGCCGCATACGATGCTCGTCTTCGGGGGGAATCTGCTGGGCATGACGGGCCTGTCGGCCATGGCGTTCTACTATCTCGCCTCGGAAAACAGCCTGGCACCGTTCTATCAATGGTGCAACCGGGCGGGCGTCATGACCGGGGCACCAGGCCTTCTGAAGCTGGGCCTCAAGGGAAAGCTCCTCTCCCTCATCATTCTCATCGCCATACCGCCCATCGGCAACCTGCTCGGCGTCATCTACCTTTCCATCTTCACAGGGGTCGAGCTGGCGCACATCCAGCTGGGCTTCCTGCTCGTCCTCGTCCAGACGTTCATCATCATCTTCATCAACGGCTTCCTGCTCATGAAGGGCCTGGCCTTTTCGGTGAGCCGAATGTCGTCCATGCTCAAGGAGATGGCCCACGGCCGGGGCGATCTCACGAAGCGCCTGCAGGTCAGGGGCATCGACGAGGTGGGGGAGCTCGCCCTGTGGTTCAACGCCTTCATGAACGATCTGGAGGCCATCATCCGCCATGTCCGGCACGCCTCCCTAGAGCTCAACGACTCGATCCAGCACGTGAGCTCCGGATCCCAGAGCCTCTCCCAGTCCACCCAGGAGCAGGCCTCCTCCATCGAGCAGATCTCAGCCTCCATTGTCCAGATGAACGGTACGATCGGTCAGAACACCGACCTCATCAGGGAGGGAAGGGCCTCTTCTTCCACGGTCACGAAGCTCGTTGACCAGAGCCGGCGCATGTTTTCCGAGCTCCTGAAGGCCATTACGGAGACCTCTGAGGATTCGAAGAAGATCGGAGACATCGTGCTCAGGGTCAACGAGGTCGCCTTTCACACGAACCTGCTGGCGCTCAACGCCTCCGTGGAGGCGGCCCGGGCAGGAGAGCACGGCAAGGGTTTTGCGGTGGTGGCAAGCGAGGTGAGGTCCCTGGCCCAGCGGTCCGCCCAGGCGGCGGAAGAGATCAGGGTTCTCATCGAAGGCACGGTGGCCAGGATCAACAACGGAAACGAGATCATGAAAAAGACCTCAGCATCGCTGGAAGAGCTCATGAGCCACATGGAGGTCTTTTTCCGGATGATCGAGGTCATCAGCACCTCCAGCTCGGAGCAGAACCAGAGCATCAGCGAGCTCACCGGGGCCATATCCACCATTGACCGCTCCACCCAGCAGAATGCAGCCACCGTGGAGGAGCTGGCAGGCATCCTCGACAATCTGAGGACCATGGCCATGGCCCTTGCCGGGGAAGTGCAGAAGTTCGTCGTGGCAGAGGAGGGGTGAAGCGGGGTATAAGGCGCTCGACCCGGCGGAAGGGGCACGTACGCCGGGCCCGACTCCCCGGGCTGGGCCGTAGGGTGCAGGGCATGCCGGTACATTTGTCTTGACACTGCCCATATTCTGGATTACTTCTCGAGTGCATCTGAAACACGAAAATATCTCTGATTTGAGTCCTGCTGGAACGGATCACTGATCGAAGGCTTCACATCAGGTAACAATTCAAGAAGATATCTTCACTTTCAGAAATACAACACACAGAGGCCCTGTGTATGCCCACAGGGTCTTGAAGGAAAGAGGAACTACCCATGGCAAAAGGAACAGTAAAGTGGTTTAACAGGGAAAAAGGTTACGGATTTATCACGTCTGAAACCGGTGAGGATGTCTTCGTGCACCACACAGCGATCAACCAGTCAGGATTCCGGGCCCTCGAAGAGGGTGACCGGGTGACCTTTGACGTGGTCAAAGGAAACAAGGGCCCCCAGGCCTCGAATGTAACCAAGTCGTAAAGCTCGTTGCGGGGGACGGGTACCCCGTCCTCCGCTTCCCTTATTCCCGGGTCTCCAGGAAATATCTCACCTCAACGCTCTCTCCCTGAAATCGGGTTTGGGCTTGACTACCCGATGGCGCAAGCGCTTAGGAGGCACACATGGCGACAAAGTCTGCGAACACGTTCAAGAAAAAGGAGCGCGAGGAAGCAAAGAGGCGGAAGAAGATCGCCAAGGAGGCGAAAAAGTCCGAGCGCAAGGAGATCAAAGCCGGCGTGAAGACGGAACGGAACGACGACTTTGACCCGGACATCGCCGGCATCGTTCCCGGGCCCCAGCCCAGGGAGCACGACGAATAGCCCCTTCAGCGGGCCTCGGCATCGGCCCCCGGTGCTGACCCGCTCCGGTAGCCCGTGTCGACCGACCGGGCAACGGCATCGAAAAAGAGGCTCACGTTCCAGTAGAGCCTCGACGCCCCGTTCGCGCCCCAGTCCTCAGGGAGCATCCTCTCGGCCGCGCACCGCATGATCCTCTTCCTGATGAGGATGAACGCATTGAGTACCTGATCCAGGGGGAACCCCTCGTTGAACCGCTCCTGCCCGAGTCTCGAGTACCAGGTCCCCATCGTGTTCCTGGAGCTGTCTCTTTTCAGGCAGTTCGCATGGCGTTTGTACAGGTGGTAGATGATCTGGTGGACCCGCCTGTAGAGCTCTTCCTCCGGGAGCGTCCGGTAGTGGGCGGTTTCGGGGGCCTGCATGATCTCGCCCGTCAGGTCCCTGACGAGGAAGTATTCGTTTTTCCTGATCGCTTCCATGAAATGATAGTACATCATGGGTGGTGTCCCTTCCTTTCGGTTTCCCTGGCGCACTCATGGCGCAGTTTTCGGTACACAGTCTCACGCTAAGCATAGCGCATGCCACCTCAACCCGGGAAGGGTATGCAGGTATGTCTTTGATTTATCGGATACAAAGGAGGATCTCCTCGCGCAGGGGGGGTTGAAGAATTTCAAAACCTTTCATAAATTTGACATATTCCCCAATTATGAGACCCCTTTTCCCGAGGGCCGTCCCGGGGCCGGCAGGGGATGGGTCCGGCATTTACGGAGCACCGACGGATAAGGCTTGACAATGTGCCTCCATGGGTCCAATGGCTATACTGAAAACCTGGACAACCTTGAGCAGGACCGATACGGATGACCCCCATGAACAGGCAGAGCCGGAACCAGGAAGCGCTCGTCGTGAAGACGCTGGACCTTTCCCGGAAGATGCGGGAGCTGAGCTGCCTCTACCGCATATCCGACGTCATCGACCAGCGGGGGAGACCCTTGGGAGATATCGTCCGGGGCGTCCTCGAGGTCATCCCCGGGATGACGGACCACCCGGAAACACTGTGCGCGAGGATCACCATCGACGGGCTTGAATATCGGACAGACAACTTCCGGCCCACCTCCACCGGACTGGCGAGCGACATCGTTTCCCGGTGCAGCGTTGCAGGCACCCTGGAAGTGTTTTCCCTAGACGAGCACACTGCGGGCGTCCCCTTCACCAGGGAGGAAAAAAGGCTCGTGGACAACATTGCTTCCCGCCTCGGCAGGGTCGTCGCCCGCAAACGCGCCGAAGAGATGCTCACGGAGAGCGAGGAGCGATACCGGAGTCTGTTCGAAGATTCCCGAGACGCCATCCTCACCGTGTCCGGCGATGGCGTCATCCTCGACGCCAACTCCTCCGCGCTCGACCTGTTCGGCTACCCGAGGGCCGAGATGCTGGGCATGAACGCCGTGCTGTTCTTCTCCGCAGAGGCGGACATGGCCGGGTTCGTCTCCGAGGTGAGGAAAACCGGCTCGGTGAGAAACTACGAGGTCCGTCTCAGGAAGAAGGACGGCACGGAGATGGACTGCCTGTGCACGGCAAGCCTGCTTGCAGCAAAGACAGACAACACCGTTGCGGGCTACCACTCCATCATCCGCGACATCACCCGGGACAAGCGTTCTGAGCAGGAGAGGCTTGCGCTCATCAGCGAGCTGAGGAGCGCCCTCGACAGCATCAGGACGCTCAAGGGACTCGTCCCCATCTGTGCATCCTGCAAGAAGATCAGGGACGACAAGGGCTACTGGAACAGGCTCGAGGAGTACATCGAGGCCCAGACGGAGGCCGTGTTCAGCCATGGGCTGTGCCCGGAGTGCCGGAAGCGCTTCGAGGAGGAGTGAGTTCCCGTGGAAAGAGGGAGCCTGTTTTTCGCATCCAAAAGAGGAAAAGCGGCATCTAATTTTTTGTGCGGTGTCATTGCATGTCCGTGCTCGGCAGGCAGTTCCCGCACAGGAGGTGAAGACTGCCGGAAACGATCTCAATGCCGAGCGTGCGGTGCCGGGCCCGGGCCTTGCTGCCGGGGAATCTGACACACGCCCCCATATCCGAGAAAACCAGAGAAAAGGACGGAAGCAGCCGTGCAGCAAGAAGCGAGCAAAGACACAGAAAGAATCAATGAAAACCTGTTGGCCGAGGTGGAAGACCTGAAGGCGCGCCTGAGGAAGGCGGAGGCCCAGCTGGAGACCTTCCGCGGCAGGGACGGCCTGGCAAGCCTGCCCCGGCATGGCCTAGGCTCCCCGGACAGGGAGAGGGTCATGCTGGAGAATGCCGTGGAGCAGGCGGGCGACGGGATCATCGTCACCGACTCCGAAGGCGTCGTGGAGTACGTGAACTCGGCAAGCCAGAAGATCAGCGGGTTCAGCCGGGGAGAGCTCCTGGGCAGCCAGCTCGATCTCCTGCAGAAGGACAACCCCGCGTTCAGGCACGTGCGCAGGGTGCTCGGGCAGGATGGCCTGTGGAAGGGGCGCATCAGCACCGTCCGCAAGGACGGGTCGAAGTCGGAGGTGGAGGCCATGGTGGCGGCGGTGCGCGACGAGGACGGCAGCATCCCGAACTACATCGTCATCGAGCACGACGTCACCAACGAGATGAAGCTCGAGCAGCAGGTGAGGCAGATGCAGAAGATGGAGGCCCTGGGGCGCCTGGCAGGCGGCATTGCCCACGATCTGAACAACATTCTCTACCCCATCATCATCAACACCGAGATGCTCCTGGACGAGGAAGGCCCCGGCACCACCATGCACCAGCCCTTGAGGCAGATCCTCACCGCCGCTTACCGGCAGAGGGACCTGGTGCGGCAGATCCTTGCCTTCAGCCGCAGGACCGAGCAGAAGCTCAAGCCGGTGAAGATTGCCCCGGTGATCCGGGAATCGCTCAAGTTCCTCCGGGCGTCCCTGCCTTCCACCATCGAGATCAGGCAGGACATCCACGGGGAGGCGGACATGATTCTGGGCGACCCCACGCAGATCCACCAGGTGGTCATGAACCTGTGCAGCAATGCGGCGGACGCGCTGGAGAATCAGACGGGCACCATCGAGGTGACGCTGAAGCACACCTACCTGGAGCCGGCCAGGTCGCGCCCGGACGTCAAGCCCGGCCGCTACCTGCAGCTCACCGTGAGCGACACGGGGCGCGGCATGGAGCACGAGGTGCTCGACCACATCTTCGAGCCCTTTTACACCACGAAGGAGGCGAGCAGGGGGAGCGGCATGGGGCTGGCGGTGGTCCACGGGATCGTGAAGGGCCACCGTGGGACGATCTCCGTGGAGAGCAAGCCCGGCAAGGGCTCGAGGTTTATCGTGTACCTGCCCCTGGTGGACGACCTCTACCGGCAGCAGATGGAAGCGGCCGGTATGGCGGAGCGGCAGGCCAAGGACAGGAAGCAGGTCCTGCTGGTGGACGACGAAACCATCGTGCTCTCCAGCGTTCAGAGGGCCCTTGAGCGGCTGGGCTTCCAGGTGACGTCTGTGGGTGACGGCAGGGAGGCCCTCGACCGCTTCATCAAGTCACCCCGGGAATTCGATCTCATCATTACCGACCAGACCATGCCGAAGCTCACCGGGGCTCAGCTCGCGGAGGAGGCCCTGCGCATCCGGCCGGACATCCCCGTCATCCTGTGCACGGGCTTCAGCGAGGTGATCACCGAGCAGGAGGCAAAGGACATGGGCATCCGCGAACTGCTCATGAAGCCTGCCACTACCAAGGACCTGGGGGAGGCCATCAACCGGGCGCTGAAGGGCTGAGCCGGCGGGATCTTTCATCCGAGGGCGGGGAACTGGTCAGCTGAACTCTTTCTGCGCCTTGTGGAAGGAGGCGCTCAGGTCGGTGAAGCTCTTCATGAAGCCTGCCTTCACGTCGTCCCACGCCTGTGCGGAGCTCTGCATCATGGCGCCGTACCACTGGGAGACCTGGTTCCGCTCCCTGCTCAGGGAGTCCAGGAGGAGTCTGGTCCTGTCCCGCGTGGCCTGGTCCATCTGGCCCCATTTCTCGTACAGCGTCTTCCGGAGATCGTCTATCCTGTCGTCGAGCCCTTTCATGGTCGCCTTTGCCTGATCCAGAGCCTCGTCCCGCTGCTCGGAGGTCAGGTCCTTCAGCGCTTCCACCGCCTTGCCCGCGTGGTACCTGATCCTCCTTGCCGCAGTCATGCGTCTGGCAACGGCAATGGGGATGACGAGGATCAGGGTGGCTGCAAGTGCACCCAGGGCCATGAGCAGGATTCTTACTGGATTCATCATTTCCTCCCTTAGATGCGATATCATCCATAATAACCACCCCCGGGCTTTCTTCAATCCTCTTCCGCGGCCGCTTCCAAGGACGAAGAAGGCTTCGGTGCGACTCACCGCAACGGGCCCTTGAAGCCATTCTTTGGGCTTGACAGGAAAGCCCGGGAACGAGATGTTGTTTTTAATGAACAGGCCTCCTGCACCGGAGGCCGCCTGCATGAAGGGAGCCATGGGAAAGCTGACAGCACGAGTAAGCACGGGACTCGAGGGCCTCGATGCGGCCATCGACGGGTTGAGGACAGGGGACAACGTCGTCTTGCAGGTGGACAGCATCGAGGACTACCTCGCCTTCGTCACCCCCTTCGTGAACAAGGCCCTGGCGGATTCCAGGAGGGTCGTTTACATCCGCTTCGCCGGGCACCGGCCGCTCATCGAGGACAATCCCGAGGTGGTCACCTACCGGCTCGACGCCTTCACCGGGTTCGAGTCGTTCTCCTCCCAGGTGTACACCATCGCCACCAAGGAGGGGGAGGATGTGTTCTACGTCTTCGACTGCCTCTCCGACCTCCTGTCCGCCTGGGCCACGGACCTCATGATCGGCAACTTCTTCAGGATAACCTGCCCCTACCTCTACCAGCTCAACACCATCGCCTACTTCGGCCTCATCCACAACTGGCACTCCTTCAAGACCATCGCCAGGATCAGGGAGACGACCCAGATCCTCATCGACGTGTACAACGTCTCGGACAACGTCTACATCCATCCGCTGAAGGTCATGGGCCGCCACAAGCCCACCATGTTCCTCCCCCACAAGGTCGAGGGGAAGAGCTTCCTGCCCATCACGAACTCCGTGGACATGGGCCGCCTGTTCACCTACATCTCCCAGCGGGACACCGAGGAGAGCAGGCGGAACCTCGACTACTGGGACCGGCTCTTCCTTTCCGTGGTGAGCCTGGCGGGCTCGGACGAGGCTAAGGAGAAGGAGCGCATGCTCAGGCACCTCTGCGAGATCATGATCGGCAGGGAAGAGAGGATCCTGGATCTGGCGTGCAGGTACTTCACCCTCGACGACCTCCTCGCCATCAAGTCGAGGCTCATCGGCACGGGCTACATCGGCGGCAAGGCCGTGGGCATGCTCCTGGCGCGCAAAATCCTCGAGGCCGAGGGCTCCTTCGACTGGGCCTCCGAGCTCGAGCCCCACGACTCCTTCTACATCGGCTCGGACGTGTTCTATACCTACATTGTGGAAAACGGCTGGTGGAAGCACCGCATGGAGCAGAAGACAAAGGAAGGCTACTTCGCCGTGGCCCGGATCCTCAAGGACGACATGCTCGAGGGCGACTTCCCCGACGAGATCGAGGAGCAGTTCTGGCGCATGCTGGAGTACTTCGGCCAGTCCCCCATCATCGTGCGCTCCAGCTCCCTGCTGGAGGACGCCTTCGGGAACGCCTTCGCGGGCAAGTACGAGAGCATCTTCTGCGTGAACCAGGGGAGCCCCGAAGAGCGCTTCAAGGCATTCCGGGAGGCCGTGCAGCGGGTGTACTCGAGCATGATGAACGAGGACGCCCTGGCCTACCGGCTCCAGCGAGGCCTCCATGAGCAGGACGAGCAGATGGCCCTGCTGGTGCAGCGGGTCTCCGGCTCGTACCGGGGCGACTACTTCTTCCCGGACATGGCAGGGGTGGGGATCTCCTACAACACCTTCCCGTGGAAAAAGGACATGGACCCCAAGGCGGGCATGATCCGGATCGTGCTCGGCCTGGGCACGAGGGCCGTGAACCGGGTGGACAACGACTACCCTCGGACCGTCGCGCTCGATGCCCCTCAGCTGAAGCCCTACAGCGGTATGGGGGACGTCCGGAAGTATTCCCAGCACGAGGTGGACGTGCTCGACATCGCCCGGAACTCCTTCGAGACCGTGCCTGCGGAGAATGTCCTGGGGGACGGGATGAACATCGACCTCGAGATGGTGGCCACCCTGGACAGGGAGGCAGGCTCAGGGCAGGACATGGTTCCGGACGGGAGGTGGATGATCACCTTCGAGAAGCTCCTCGCCGAGGGATCGCTCCCGAAGAGCATGCAGTCCATGCTCAAGACGCTCGAAAAGGCTTACGACTATCCCGTGGACATCGAGTTCACGGTCAACTTCACCGGGGCCGGCTCCTATGCCGTCAACCTCGTCCAGTGCCGGCCCCTGCAGACCAAGGGGGAGGGCAAGCGGGTCAGGATACCCCGGGACATCCCCGAAAGCAGGGTCCTGTTCCGCACTAAGGGGAGCTTCATGGGGGGCAGCATCAACCAGCGCATCGATCGCATCGTCATGGTGGACCCCGAGGGGTATTCAGCCCTGAAGCTCTCGGACAAGTACGACATCGCCCGCCTCATCGGGAAGATCAACCGGCAGATCTCCGGCAGGGAAAGCATCCCCACCCTCCTCGTGGGGCCGGGCAGGTGGGGCACCACCACGCCGTCGCTGGGGGTCCCGGTGCGGTTCTCGGAGATCAACAACATCAGCGTGATCGTGGAGATCGCCCACATCGGGGGCGCGCTCATGCCCGAGCTCTCCTACGGCACCCACTTCTTCCAGGACCTCGTGGAGACGGACATCTTCTACGTGGCCGTGTTCCCGGACGCTTCGGGCGCCCTGTTCAACAGGCGTCCCCTCGAAGACGCACCGAACCTGCTGCCGCTGCTCCTGCCGGAGCAGGAAAAATACGCGAACGTGGTGAAGGTGGTGGACCTTGGCGATGCGCCCTGCTTCCTGTACGCGGACATCATTGCCCAGGAGACGCTGTGCTTCAGGCCCTGAAGCCCTTCATCCGGTGTCCGCTCGGCGCAAGGGCGGGGGAGCCCGTCAGTGATTTCCCCTGTCGCGGTCCCCGGCGCGCCTGTCCTGCCCGGCAGCGCGGTCGAGGTGCCATTGCAGAGGTTTGAGCTCCTGATACGGGTACAGGGTTGCCATTGACTGGAGCCCCAGGGCGATGGCAGCTTCGTGGAGCACGGCATTGGCGTTGCTTCCGCCCGGCACCACGAGCCCGACCCGCCCCTGGGGGACCGGGATCCCCAGCAGCGGGGTGCCGGGCCTGCCGAACAGGATGGTGTTCCGGATGCCCCACCGGCCGAGCCTGTCCAGGATGCGCCTGGCCCTGGGGAGGGCCTCCTCGGGGATCTCGCAGAACGAGCCCAGGATGCTTCCGGTGCCGGACATGAACGCGCTCGTCACCGAGGTCATCCTGCTTTTGATGAAGATCTCCAGCGGCGCCACGGTGGAGCTCCCGTAGGAGATGAAGTCGTGGAACCGCACGGGCATTCCCCCCTCGATCTCCACGATCCCCCCCAGCCGGGAGAAGACCGGTACGCCGGATCGCGCGAGCACCCCGTTGAAGGTGATGCTGCACATCGTCCCCAGGCCTGCGAGGCGGCCGGGGACGGTGACGGTGCCGATGGCCTCGCCGCTTCCCGCCAGGACGATACGGTCGCTCATGGCGTGGGGGGAGCCGAAGGCCGGCCCCAGGATGGTCAGGGCTTCGTTAAGCCTTTCTTCCGGAACATAGGTGATGTTCATGCAGACGTCGCCCCTGCCCGTGAACACGTCGAAATCCACGTGGGAGGCCATGTCGTTCATGCGGCCGATGATGGTCCCGGCGCGCCGGGCAATGGCATCCAGCGAGAGCTCGCGGCGGCCTTTTTCCGTGATGGTCTTGTCGCAGCCGGGTCCGCCGGTGATGAGCCCCTCGCTGTCGAGCTTCACGAGGTAGTGCAGGACGATGTCTTCGGAAACGGCCATGCCCTGCGCCGCGAGGTCCGAGGTGATCTTCGCGAGGCAGGACTGGCCCTGATATTTGTCGAGGAGGTGGAGGATGACGTACATCATGTGCTTGCAGCCGGTTTTTTCTTCCGTACAGGTCCCGGGAAGATCCGGTCTGGCCATGGTACGTCACCCTCCCTGTGGCTCAGCTACACCACGCCGTATGCAACCATTGCGTTGGCGACCTTGAGGAAGCCGGCGATGTTGGCGCCGACGACATAGTCGCCCTTCTTGCCGTAGGACTCGGAGGCCTGGAGGCAGGTCTTGTGGATGTTCTTCATGATCTCCCTCAGGCGGGCATCCACCTCGGCCCTGGACCAGGACAGCCGCATGCTGTTCTGGCTCATCTCGAGGCCGGATGTGGCCACGCCGCCCGCGTTGGCAGCCTTGCCCGGGCCGTAGAGGGCGTAGTATTCCTGGTAGATCTTGATGGCTTCCGGCGTGGAGGGCATGTTGGCGCCCTCGGCGATGCAGATGCAGCCGTTCTTCATGAGGGCCTCGGCATGGGCGCCGTCGATCTCGTTCTGGGTCGCGCAGGGCAGGGCCACGTCGACCTTGATGCCCTGGCTCTTGATCACGTCCCAGATGCTTTCGCCCACGAAGCACGCGGTCCCGGGGTACTTGTCGGCGTACTCGCTGATCCTGCCGCGCTTGACGTTCTTGAGGTCCATGACGTAGGCGCACTTGTCGTTGTCGATGCCCTTTTCGTCAATGATGCAGGAGCTGGAGTCGCACAGGGAGATGACCCTGCCACCGAGCTCGTTGACCTTTTCCACCGCGTACTGGGCCACGTTGCCCGACCCGCTGATCGCGACGGTCTTGCCCTTGAAGTCGAGCCCGCGGGTGGCGAGCATCTCGGCGGCGAAGTACACGCAGCCGTAGCCGGTGGCCTCGGGCCGGATAAGGCTCCCGCCGTAGGGCAGGGCCTTGCCGGTGAGCACGCCGGTGTGGTCGTTCCTGATCTTCTTGTAGTAGCCGAACATGTAGCCGATCTCGCGGCCGCCTACGCCGATGTCGCCGGCGGGGACGTCGGTGTCAGGCCCGATGTGGCGGAAGAGCTCGCGGATGAAGGCCTGGCAGAAGCGCATGACCTCACCGTCGGATTTTCCCTTGGGGTCGAAGTCCGAACCCCCTTTTCCGCCGCCCATGGGGAGCGTGGTCAGGGAGTTCTTGAAAATCTGCTCGAAGCCCAGGAACTTCAGGATGCCCAGGTTGACCGACGGGTGGAACCGCAGGCCGCCCTTGTACGGGCCGATGGCGTTGTTGAACTGGACCCTGAACCCGCGGTTGACCTGAACCTCGCCCTTGTCGTCGACCCACGGGACCCGGAACATGATGACGCGGTCGGGCTCCACGATGCGCTCATAGATCTTCGCCCTGATGAACTCAGGGTGCTTCTTCGTGGTGGGCTCGAGGCTCAGGAGGACCTCCTCCACTGCCTGGTGAAATTCGAACTCGTTGGGATCCTGCTGTTTTACCTTTTCAATGACCCCTTCAATAACCGACATACGTTTCTCTTCCTCCTCTACTGGTTTTGTGTTCGATTCTTCCGGTGTCAACCAGGCACTGGCTGATCAAAGGCGTGAGTCTCCACGAAGAAACGAAACCCCATCACCCTGCCACGGCTAAGAGACATGAGAAAAATCACCCTTAATAATCCAGATAAATGAAGATATTGCAATCAGGGGAATGCTGGAAATATAATAGGGGAATACCCTATATCAAGCTAGGGGATTCCCCGATAGGGGGAAATCGATAAGGAATACCCGTTATTGCCCTCGTGTATCCTCCCGGCAAGGACGGTGTTTCGTCACGTCCCGGTGCAGGTCATCACGCCGAGTTCTGCACCCACTGGATGGCGTACTTCATGAGGTCCGTGCCGGTGTCGAGCTTGAGCTTGTCCTTGATGTGCGAGCGGTACGACTCCACGGTCTTGACCGAGAGGTGGAGCTCCTCGGCGATCTGACGGGTCTTGAACCCCTGGCCGATGAGGCGGAACACGGTGAGCTCCCGGTTGCTCAGGAGGTCGAGCGGCGAGCTCACGCCCTTCGCGTCGCTCAGGACAAGGGTCTCGAGCATCTTAGTGGTGACCTTGTCGCTCACGAAGATCTCCCCCTGGAGCACCTTGCGGATGGCCACGAGCACCTTGTCTACCGCCTCCTGCTTCATGATGTAGCCCCGGGCGCCTGCCCTCAGGGCGCGCTCGGCAAAGATCGACTCGTCGTGCATGGACACCACCAGGGCGGGCAGGTCGCGATGTTTAAGCTTCATGGTCTTGATGAGCTCGATGCCGTCGATGCCCGGCAGGGAGAGGTCCACGATGACCAGGTCGGGCGAGATGTCCTCGATCATCTTCAGTGCGGTCTGGGCGTCCTCCGCCTCTCCCGCCACCTCGAGGTCCGGCTCCTGGTTGATGACCATTGCGAGCCCCTTGCGCAGGATGGGGTGATCGTCCACGATCATGAGTTTCATTTTAGCCATTGCTCATTACCTCCACATGTTCATCGGTATGTCTGGGCCTTGCCCTCACAGGCCGAACGAGCAGACGATGTCGGTCCCGGCGTTCTCCTGGCTCCTGATGTCCAGGGTGGCCCCGAACATGGACGCGCGGTAGCGCATGATGCTCAAACCCATGCCCTTGCCCTTGCTCGCTCCCTTTCTCACGCCGAGCCCGTTGTCGCTCACCGTCAGGAGGCCGCCGCCCTCCTTCTTCTCCAGGCGGATGGTGATGGTGTCGGCCTTGCCGTGCTTGATGGCGTTGTTGATGGCCTCCTGCACGATCCGGTAGAGGTGGGTGGCCATCTCGTTGTCGTGGATGAAGATGGGCGGCTCGCAGGAGAAGGTGCAGGTGACGCCGAAGAGTCTGCGCACGTTCTCGGCGAGCTTGGTGAGCGCCACCATCAGCCCCTCGGCCTGGAGCTCCACCGGGTTCAGGCCCCGGGCGTAGCCCTTGGTGAGCGTGATGGCCTGGTCGATGAGGTCCACGATCTCCCGGACGTCCTCCACATCCACGGGCATGCTCGTGGAAACCTTCTTTTCGAGGACCTTGCCCATGAAGCCGATCCCGGCCAGGTGCTGGCAGAGACTGTCGTGCAGGTCCTGGCCGATCCTCCTCTGCTCCCGGTTGCTGATCTCCAGGATCTCCCGCTCGAGGCGCTTTCTCCTGGTGACGTCGCGCACGATGCCCAGCACCTCGTCCGGTCCGCAGACCACCATGCGCACCTCGTAGTCGCTCCCCCTGCCCCTGATGGAGGTATGCTGCTCGAACGCCTGCGGGTTCCCGGTCTCCAGCGTGCGCCTCACCGAGCTCAAGGTATGGTCGATGAAGCGTCGGGGGAGGAGGTCCTCCTCGTCGGCCAGGCAGTAGATATTCCTCCCCACGAACCTTTCCTCGAGCCCCCTGAGCATGGTGAAGGACCCGGTGTGGAGCCCGGTGAGGGTCCCGTTGCCGTCCACCTGGAACATGAGGTCAGGGATGGCGTTGAGCAGCGCCATGGTCTTCGACTCGCTCCTGCGCAGGGCATCGTCCGCCTCCTTGCGCTCGGCGATCTTCCCGATGCGCTCGGCGATGACGTTGATGAGGCTGCGCTCCTCCAGGAGGAAGGGCCCTTCCCCCATGGGGGGCATCTCCTCCAGGTAGAAGACCTCGAGGGATCCTTCAATGCGTCCATCAACCAGGATGCTCTGGGCCAGCCTCCACGGGGTCTCCCTGAAATCGGGGCTCTGGATCACCCTGTCCCCGAGGGAGATCCTGCAGCAGGTGATCTCGGGGTACTGCCAGGCGCTCGGGATGATCTCCGCCGTGCGCTCCATGATGATGTCCAGGTCGAACCCGTGCTTCTCCACGATGCTCGATATGCTGTAGAGGCAGTTGAGCTCCTTTACCCGCTCCTTGAGCGCGTGGGCGATTTCTTCCAGGATGTGCGGGTCTATGCTCTTCCGGGATTCGGCCTTGTGGAGGCGCTCGATGGTCTTCTCCGCCTGGGCGATGGTCTCCATCAGGCCGTCGCGCATTTTCTGCACCTCGGCCGGCTTCTCCACTGCCTTGCTTTTGCCGTTACCCGTGATTCCCGACGTCTTCATATCCGTTGTGTCCCCTGTACCGCAGTCCGGCTCCCGGAGAGGTTCGGAGAATGGGTACAAACATGTGCCTGACGATCGCCGTCCCCACGCTTTCGGCCACGATGCCCGGGGGACAAGGTGAACATTATTGTAAACTACTTTCCCTCCCCATGCAAACCCTACCGATTTTTTAAACGCCAGCCCGTCCCTTCTCCCGGCCGCAGGAGAGGGCCGCTGACCTGTGTTCGAAGATGAACAACATGGGAATAATTTCCCTTTCATTTTTTTCTGAAATCCGGTAAAAAAACCACTTCCTCGATAATGCTGGAATTATTCTGAAGCTGGTGTTAAGGAAGGGGGAAAAAGAAGGAACTGTCATGGAACAGGCGATAAACAGGGCAAAGGTGCTCGTCGAGGCCCTTCCCTATATCCGTGATTTCAGAGGAAAGCGAATCGTCGTCAAGTATGGCGGTCACGCCATGGTAAATCCCGAGCTCAAACGGATCTTTGCCCAGCAGATCGTGCTGTTCCACTACGTGGGCCTCCAGGTGGTGGTGGTGCACGGAGGCGGCCCCCAGATCAACACCGTGCTCGACAAAATGGGCATCGAGTCGAGCTTCGTGGACGGCAAACGGGTCACGGACTCGGAGACCATGGACGTGGTGGAGATGGTGCTTGCCGGAGGGATCAACAAGGAGATCGTCCACCTCATCAACACCGACGGCGGCAAGGCCGTGGGCCTCTCCGGCAAGGACGGCGGACTCATCCGGGCACGCAAGCTCTTCCATGAGAAGAAGGACAGGGAAGGCAACCTCACCTCCGTCGACATGGGCCACGTGGGAGAGGTGACCGGCGTGAACACCGAGATCATCGACGCGGTGGAGAAGGCCGGGTTCGTGGCGGTCATCGCGCCGTCCGGCGTGGGCGACGACGGGCTCACCTACAACATCAACGCCGACACCGTGGCCGCGGAGATCGCGCGCGCCATGAAGGTGGAGAAGCTCATCATCCTCACCGACGAGCAGGGCGTGCTCGATCACGACGGCAGCCTCATCTCGAGCCTGAAGTACTCCCAGATCCACAAGCTCGTCGCAAACGGCACGGTCACCGGGGGAATGATCCCCAAGGTGGAGTGCTGCATGCGGGCCCTCGAAGGGGGCGTCAACAAGGCGCACATCATCGACGGGCGCATCCCGTATTCGATCCTCCTGGAGCTGTTCACGGATTCCGGCATCGGCACGCAGATCGTCAAGGAATAAGATAAGGAGTACGCACGTGGGATATGTCATGGATACCTATTCCCGGCTGCCGGTGGCCATCGAGCGTGGCCACGGCTGCAGGGTGTGGGACGATGCGGGCAGGGAGTACCTCGACATGGTGGCGGGGATCGCGGTGTGCAACCTCGGGCACACCCACGAGCACGTGGTCAACGCGCTCAGGGATCAGGCCGGAGAGCTGTTCCACTGCTCGAACCTCTACCGCATCAAAAAGCAGGAGACGCTGGCAGGACTCATCGCGGACTTGAGCTTCGAGTCGCGGGCGTTCTTCTGCAATTCCGGCGCAGAGGCCAACGAAGGCGCCATCAAGCTCGTCAGGCGCTACTGCAACACCATCTCCCGCCGCGGGCCGAAGATCGTCACCCTTGCCGGGTCCTTCCACGGAAGGACGCTCGCCACCCTGACCGCCACCGGCCAGGACAAGGTCAAGGTGGGCTTTGACCCGCTGCCCGAGGGGTTCCTCACCATCCCCTACGGGGACCTCGATGCGCTCAAAGAGGCGGTCGACGACACCGTGGGCGCGGTCATGATGGAGCCCATCCAGGGCGAAGGCGGGGTGAGGATACCCCCTGCGGGCTATGTGGAGGGGGTGAGGAGGCTCTGCGACGAGCACGGGCTCCTGCTCGTGTTCGACGAGGTCCAGACCGGCATGGCCAGGACCGGCGAGATGTTCGGGTACATGCACTACGATGTGACGCCCGACATCATGACCCTTGCCAAGGCCCTGGGCAACGGATTCCCCGTGGGCGCGGTGGTTGCCAGGCCGGAGGTGGCGGAGGCGTTCAGCCCCGGGGCCCACGCCTCGACCTTCGGGGGCAACCCGCTCGCCATGGCCGCGTCCCTGGCAACGCTCTCGGTCATGATCGACGAGGGGATCGCGAACAGGAGCAGGGAAACCGGCGACTACCTCATGGCCGGGCTGAGCGAGCTCAAGCGCGAGCACCCGTCCATACGGGAGATCAGGGGCAGAGGCCTCATGATCGGCGTGGTGCTCGACGGCGACATCGGTTCGCTGCCCCTGGACGGCCTGAAGAAGGGCATCCTCCTCAACGTCATCCAGAACAGCATCCTGAGGCTCGTGCCGCCGCTGATCATCTCCCGTGACGAGTGCGACGAGGCGCTGGCCCTCATACACGAACTCTTGAAGGAGAAGGGACTGTAATGGAACACCGGGACTTCTTATCGATCTTGGACCTCTCCAGGGAAGAGGCAAAGGCGATCTTCGCCAACGCCCTCCAGAACAGTGGCGGTACGCCGCCGCCCAGCCTGAAGGGCAAGTCTGTGGTGCTCCTCTTCGAAAAGGCCTCCACCAGGACGAGGGTTTCCTTCGAGGTCGGGGTGGCACGCCTGGGCGGGCACCCCATCGTGCTCACCGCGGCGGGGTCGCAGATGTCCCGGGGAGAGCCTCTGCGTGACACGGCCCGGATCCTGTCGGGCTACTGCGACTGCATCGTCATGAGGACCTTCGGCCACGACCGCATCGAGGAGATGGCCCACTGGGCCGACATCCCGGTGATCAACGCGCTCACCGACCTGGGCCACCCCTGCCAGGTGCTCGCGGACTGCTACACGGTCGAAAGGCGCTTCGGTCCCCTCGAGGGGGTGAAGGTCGCCTGGATCGGCGACGGCAACAACATGGCCAACTCCTGGATCGAGGCGGCCCAGCTCCTGGGCTTCGAGTTCTCCCTTGCGTGCCCGGAGGGGTACGATCCCGACCCCGTCATCTTAGGGATCGCCCAGAACATGGGGGCCAGGGTCAAGGTCGTGCGGGATCCGGAGGAAGCGGCCAGCGGCGCGGTGGCGGTGAACACCGACGTGTGGGCGAGCATGGGCCAGGAGGACGAGGCCGAGTTCAGGCAGCGGGCCTTCAAGGGCTACATGGTCGATGCGCGCCTCATGGCCCGGGCGGCCGGTGGCGCGGTGTTCATGCACTGCCTGCCCGCCCACCGGGGCGAGGAAGTGAGCGAAGAGGTCCTCGAGGGGCCTCAGTCAATCGTGTGGGAACAGGCGCGGAACAGGCTCTACATTCAGGAAGCCATCATGGATTTTCTGCAACGTCACACTTAGGAAGGGGTGAAGAAGTCATGGCAGCAAAAAAAGTCGTACTGGCATATTCGGGCGGGCTCGATACCTCGGTCATCCTCAAGTGGCTCCAGGACGAGTTCGGGTATGAGGTGATCTGCTACGCGGCCGACCTCGGTCAGGCCGAGGAACTCGACGGCCTTGAGGAAAAGGCCAAGGCGACCGGCGCCTCGAAGATCTACATCGACGACCTCAAGGAGGAGTTCGTCAGGGACTACGTGTTCCCCGCCTATCGCGCGGACGTGGCCTACGAAGGCCTCTACCTCCTGGGAACCACCCTGGGCAGGCCGCTCATCGCCAAGAAGCTCGTGGAGGTGGCGGCGAAGGAAAAGGCCGACACCGTGGTCCACGGCGCGACGGGCAAGGGCAACGACCAGGTGCGCTTCGAGCTCACCTGCTGGGCCTTGAACCCCAAGCTCAAGATCATGGCGCCCTGGAAGATGGACGAGTGGACCCTGCGCTCCCGGGACAAGATGATCGACTACGCGAAGAAGCACGGGATCCCGGTGCCGGTGACCAAGAAGAAGCCCTACAGCATGGACCGCAACCTGCTCCACATCTCCTTCGAGGGCGGCATCCTCGAGGACCTCTGGAACGAGCCCACGGAGGACATGTTCGTGCTGTCCGTCTCGCCGGAGAAGGCGCCCAACAAGGCAACCGAGGCGGTCATCTCGTTCAGGGACGGCGACCCGGTGGCAATCGACGGCGTCAAGCTCAGCCCGGCCAAGCTCCTGGCGAAGCTCAACGAGCTGGGAGGCAGGAACGGAGTCGGCAGGATCGACATCGTGGAGAACCGCTTCGTGGGCATGAAGTCCCGTGGCGTGTACGAGACCCCGGGTGGCACCATCATGAAGATCGCCCACCGGGCCATCGAGCAGATCACCATGGACCGAGAGGTAATGCACCTCAGGGACGAGCTCATGCCCCGCTACGCCACCATGGTCTACAACGGGTTCTGGTTCGCCCCCGAGCGCGAGGCGCTCCAGGTGCTCATCGATGAGACCCAGAAGGGTGTCACCGGCGACGTGCGGGTGAAGCTCTACAAGGGCAACTGCATCGTGACCGGCCGCAGGGCCAAGAAGTCGCTCTATGACCCCGAGCTCTCCACCTTCGGCGAGGACGAGGTCTACAACCAGAAGGACGCGGCCGGCTTCATCAAGCTCAACGCCTTGAGGCTCAAGATGAGGAAGAAGATGGGGAAATGAAGGACAAACCGTGGTCAGGCAGGTTCAGCGAGGAGACCGACGCCCTGGTTGAGGAGTTCACCGAGTCGGTGAGCATCGACGCGAACCTCTACGCCCAGGACATCAAAGGGAGCATCGCCCACGCGGCCATGCTCCACGCCGTGGGCATCCTGAGCGCCGAAGAAAAGGACGCCGTCGTCGCAGGCCTCGAGGAGATCCTGAAGGATATCGAAGAGGGGTCGTTTGCATTCGACCCCTCCCTCGAAGACGTGCACATGAACATCGAGTCCGAGCTGACGAAGAGGATCGGCGAGGCGGGCAAGAAGCTCCACACGGCCAGGAGCCGCAACGACCAGGTGGCAACGGACCTGAGGCTCTACGTCAGGGACTGCACGATGGAGATCCTGAGGCTGCTCAGGGGGCTCATGGCCACCCTCGTTGACAAGGCCGAAGCGCACGTGGACACCATCATCCCGGGCATGACCCACCTCCAGCATGCACAGCCCGTCTCGTTCGGCCACCACCTGCTCGCCTACTTCGAGATGTTCCTGCGGGACTACGGCAGGTTCAGGGATGCATGCGTCCGCCTCAACTTCTCTCCCCTGGGGGCCGCCGCCTTCGCGGGGACTCCGCACCCCATCGACCGGTTCATGACCGCCGAGGCCTTAGGGTTCGAGGGGCCGTGCCGGAACTCCATCGACGCCGTGTCCGATCGCGACTTCGCCTGCGAGGCCGTGTTCGCCTGCTCTCTGGCCATGATGCACCTCTCCCGGCTCGCCGAGGAGATGGTCATCTGGAGCTCGAAGCCCTACTCCTTTGTCGAGCTCCCGGACAGGTTCTGCACCGGGTCCTCCATCATGCCCCAGAAAAAGAACCCGGACGTGGCCGAGCTCGTGCGGGGAAAGGTGGGGGGCGTCTACGGGAACCTGGTGGCCCTGCTCACCATGATGAAGGCCCTTCCCCTGGCGTACAACCGCGACATGCAGGAGGACAAGAGGCCCGTCATGGAGAGCCTCGACACCCTCATGATGAGCATCGAGGCCATGACCGGCCTCCTGGCCGGGATGGAGATGAACGCGGCGGCGCTGAAAAGCTCCCTGAACGAGGGCTTCATCACGGCCACGGACGTGGCCGACTACCTGGCGTCGAAGGGGGTGCCGTTCAGGGAGGCCCACCGGATCACGGGCTCCATGGTCTCCGAGCTCCTGAAGCGGGGCAGGACCCTGGCCGACCTGTCCGTGAAGGATTTCAGGAAATTTTCCGAGACCTTCCGGGAAGACATCATCGAGATGGTCAAGCCCGAGAGCTCGGTGGACAGGCGCACGAGCTTCGGGGGCACGGCCAGGGACAACGTCCGGGGCATGATCCTGGGGGCCCGCGCGAGGTTGCAAGAGCTTGAGGATGAAGCATAGGCTCATAGCGGCGCTGATGCTGGCGCTTCTGGCGCTGCCCGCCCTCGGGTGCGGGAGAAAGCTCCCACCCCTGCCGCCGGGGCAGGGAGACCCGGTGGAGATCTCCTCCCTGGAGTTTCGCAAGGACGGGACCGTGGAAGCCAGGGGCAAGGTCTACATCCCGGGGGGCAGGGTGACGCTCCTGGGAAAGCCCAAGGGCCTGTGCCCGGTATGCACGGACGACCTCACGAAGAGGGACGAGGCCATGGCCCCTGAGGAGGGGGCCGTCATCCTGAGAGACCGGGCACCCGAGTCCGACTTCATGGTCTACCGCCTCGCCTTCGAGAAAGGCACGACCTCGTTCCTCACCAATCCCCGGGTGGTGAGAAAGTGACCTCTGGTTTGAAAGCAAGCGGGAATGACAGGATAATTGCTGAGAATAAAGAACTGTTTGTACATGATGCACGTTGTACTGATCCGGCAGACGCATCACTTGAAGCGGGATCCCGGCATGGAGCCGTATACCGTTGGCGGCCAAGAGACGCCGGGTCAGTAAAGTCTTAATCAGGAGGAACGGAAATGCATGATTTCGATTACCGGCAGGGGACGCTCTACTGCGGGGACGTGGCCCTGGCGGACATAGCCGACGCGGTGGGAACGCCCTTCTACTGCTACAGCCTCCCCACGCTCCACCGGCACATCCGGGCGTTCGAGGAGCCGCTTGCCGGGGTGGACCACCAGACCTGCTTCGCCATGAAGGCGAACTCGAATCTCGCCATCCTGAGCTATATGGCAGGCCAGGGCCTGGGTGCGGACGTGGTCTCCGGAGGGGAGCTCTACCGGGCGCTCAAGGCCGGCATCCCGGCGGCCAAGGTCGTCTATTCCGGCGTGGGCAAGACCACCGACGAGATCGACATGGCCATCCAGGCGGGGATCATGATGTTCAACATAGAGAGCGAGCAGGAGCTCGAGGTGATCCACGAACGGGCAGGCGCCTTAGGGAAGAAGGCCCCCATCTCCATCCGGGTGAACCCGGACGTGGACCCCATGACCCACCCCTACATCTCCACGGGCATGAAGAAGAACAAGTTCGGCATCGACGTGGAGGCCTCCATGGCCCAGTACCTGCGGGCCAAAGACATGGCGAACATCGAGATCGTGGGCATCGACTGCCACATCGGGAGCCAGCTCACGGACCTGAGCCCCTTCCTGGACGCGGTGGACAGGCTGAAAATGCTCGTGGAGAGGCTCGGCAAGCACGGGGTTGCCTTGAGGTATCTCGATTTGGGCGGCGGACTCGGCATCACCTACTCGGACGAGGAGCCCCCCCACCCGAGGGACTACTGCCGCGCCATTACCGACGCGGTGGGGCCGCTGGGCCTCAAGCTCATCTTCGAGCCGGGAAGGGTGATCGTGGGCAACGCAGGGGTCATGGTCACCTCGGTGCTCTACCGGAAAGAGACCAGGGACAAGACCTTCATCGTGGTGGACGCGGGCATGAACGACCTCATCCGGCCCTCGCTCTACGGCGCCTACCACGACATCAGGTCCCTGACGGAAAAGAACGGCAGCCGCGAGACCGTGGACGTGGTGGGGCCCATCTGCGAGTCCGGCGACTTCCTGGCCAAGGACCGGGAGCTGCCCGTGCTGGCCAGGGGCGACATGATCGCGGTCATGAGCGCAGGCGCCTACGGGTTCACCATGTCGTCGAACTACAACTCCCGCACCAGGCCGCCGGAGGTTTTGGTGGATGGGTCAAAGTATTATGTGGTATTGAAGAGGCAATCATATGAGGACCTCGTGTCCGGGGAAAAGGTCCCGGCGGCGGTCCGAGGTACACGGGGGTAACCGATGTTTTCAGGTGCTATCGTTGCAATCGTAACACCTTTCAAGGACGGGAAGATCGACGAGAAGTCCTTCAGGGATCTGATCAACTTCCAGATCAAGGGGGGGGTCTCCGGCATCGTGCCCTGCGGCACCACCGGGGAGTCAGCCACGCTCACCCACGAGGAGCACGAGCGGGTGATCGACATCTGCGTGGAAGAGGTGGCGGGCAGGGTCCCGGTCATCGCGGGCACGGGCTCCAACTCCACTGCAGAGGCCATCAGGCTTACGAAGCATGCCAAGCAGGCAGGGGCGGACGCGGCCCTGCTCATCACTCCATACTACAACAAGCCCACCCAGAAGGGGCTCTATGACCACTACTCGGCAGTTGCCGCGGCCTGCGACATCCCGCAGGTGCTCTACAACGTTCCCGGCAGGACCGGGGTCAACATGTCAACCGAGACCGTGGTGGCCCTCTCGAAGATCGACGTCATCGTGGGCGTCAAGGAGGCGAGCGGCGACCTCGTGAAGTGCTCGTACATCGCCCGGGACACGCGGGACGACTTCTGCCTGCTCTCCGGCGAGGACGCGCTCAACCTGCCCATTCTCTGCGTGGGGGGCTGCGGTGCCATATCCGTGACCGCCAACATCCTGCCCGACAAGCTCTCGGGGCTCATGAAGGCCTGGGAGGGCGGCGACATCGAGAAGGCCAGGGAGATCCACTCCGAGCTCCTGGAGATCAACAACATGCTCTTCGTGGAGACCAACCCCATCCCGGTGAAGACCGCGCTTGCCATGATGGGCATGGTCAGGGAGGAGTTCAAGCTGCCCCTGTGCTGCATGAGCGACGGCAACCGGAAGAAGCTCGAAGACACGCTCAAGAAGTACGGGTGCGTGTGAGGGGTCTATGATCAGGGTCGGCGTGACGGGAATTGCCGGCAGGATGGGCTCCTTCATCGGGCTCCTCGCCGCCGAGGCGGCCGACATCGAGCTCAAGGGCGCGCTGGAGGCCCCGGGGCACAAGGCCATCGGCGCCGACGCGGGCACGCTCATCGGCGCAGGGTCCCTGGGAGTCACCGTGAGCGACGACATGGGCAAGGCCTTCGGCGCCTGCGACGTTGTCATCGACTTCACGATACCCGAGGTGACCATGAAGGTCGCCGCGTATGCCGCGCAGGAGAAAAAGGCCCTCGTCATCGGGACCACGGGCCTTTCCGACAACGCCATGGCCGGGCTCAGGGGCCTTGCCGGCAGCGTCCCCATGGTGGTGTCCCCGAACATGAGCATCGGGGTCAACGTGATGTTCAAGGTTGCCGCCATGCTCACGGAGCTATTGGGAGAGGACTACGACGTGGAGATCGTGGAGGCGCACCACCGGCTCAAGAAGGACGCGCCCTCGGGGACCGCCCTGGGGCTCGCCCGGGCCATCGCCGCCGCCAGGGGGGTCGACCTGAACGAGCGCGCCTGCTACGAGCGACACGGCATCATCGGCCCTCGCCCCCAGGGCCAGATCGGGATCCAGACCCTGAGGGCGGGAGACATCATCGGCGACCACACGGTCCTGTACGCGGGAAACAGCGAGCGCATCGAGCTCACCCACCGGGCGCACACCCGGCAGAACTTCGCCCAGGGGGCGGTCAGGGCCGCCCGCTGGATCTACGGCAGGGAGCCGGGACTGTACACCATGATGGACGTGCTGGGGATCTAGGGCATGAAGATCGGAAGGGCCATAGCTCAAGGCGGGAAGGCCGTCTCGTTCGCATCCGTGGAAGGCGGAGGGTTCAGGATCTTCGATCCCGATACCTCGAGCCTGGGCGATGCGGTCGAGATCGAGCGGTTCCTCGCCCCGGTGCAGCCGGGCAAGATCGTGGCGGTGGGCCTGAACTACCGGGACCATGCCAGGGAGATGGGCTACGAGCTGCCCAAAGAGCCGGTCCTGTTCATGAAGCCCTCCACCGCGGTAATCGGCCCCTTCGAGGAGATCCGCTATCCGGCCCAGTCCTCCCGAGTGGACTACGAGGCCGAGCTGGCCGTAGTGATGGGCAGGACCTGCAGGAACGTCCCCGCCAGCCAGGCAAAGGGCTTCATCCTGGGCTATACCTGTTTGAACGATGTGACCGCCCGGGACCTCCAGACCAAAGACGGGCAGTGGACCCGGGCCAAGTCCTTCGACACCTTCGCCCCCATCGGGCCCTGGATCGTCACCGACATCGACGATCCCCACGCCCTGGACATAACCGCCCGCCTGAACGGGGAGGTGAAGCAGTCGTCGAACACCTCGAACCTCATATTCAGCGTCTTCGACCTCGTGGCGTTCATATCGGGCGTGATGACGCTCAACCCCGGCGACGTGATCGCCACGGGCACCCCTTCGGGTGTCGGGCCCATGCAGGCCGGAGATGAAATAGAAATAGAAATCAAAGGGATCGGGGTGTTGAAGAACAAGGTCGTGCCATGAAGGGATATCTCTGTCTCGGGTCGAATCTCGGAGACAGGCTGCACCACATCAGAACAGCGCTTGAAGGGTTGGGACGATCGGGGATCGAGGTCCTCACCATCTCGAGCATCTATGAAACGCTCCCCGTGGGTGCGCCCGAACCCCAGGAGAACTACTACAACCTGGCCGCAGAGATCGAGTGGGGTGGGTCGCCCCTGGAGCTCCTCCACGCCGTCCACGCGGTGGAGGACTCCCTGGGCAGGCAGAGGCCGTACGCCAACGCACCCAGGACCATGGACATCGACATCCTAATGCTGGACGGGGTGAGGCTCGAGTCGGACGAGCTGAGCATACCCCACCCGAGGATGGAGGAGCGTGCCTTCGTGATCTGCCCGCTCGCGGAGATCGCCCCTCATATTGCCTTGCCTTCAGGGAGGTATATAATAGATGTAAAGAATGGCTTTTCGGGTGACGAGATAGTCAGGATCAGGACGCTTTGAAGTGATGGAGAACGCGAAGAGAAAAACCTGGAAGATCATGATTGCGGACGACAACCGCAGCGTGAACGATGTCATGGCCGACACCCTCTCAGAGTATGGCTTCGAGACGGTCCAGGCCTTTGACGGCAGGCAGGCCCTCGAGCTCTTCGACGAGGAGAAGCCGGACCTCGTATTCCTGGACTACCTCATGCCCCAGGTCGACGGCCTCGACGTCCTGAAGAAGATCAGGAAGAAGCAGCCCGACGCCCTGGTGGTGTTCGTCACCGGCGAGGGGTCGGAAGACGTGGCTGTCAGGGCCATGAAGGCAGGCGCCAACGACTACATCACCAAGCCCATCTCCCTGCCCGACCTCGTGAACATAGCGGGCAAGCTCATCCGGGAGAACGAGATCGTCCAGGACAATGCCCGCCTCAAGGAGCGGCTCGACTCCTACAAGGACTACCTCGTGACCATCACCGAAACCATGGGTGAAGCCGTGGTCACCGTCGACAGGAAGGGCACGGTGCAGTTCATGAACTCAGCGGCCCGGAAGTTCTGGGGCGACCTCGAGGAGATCAAGGGCAAGCCCGTGGACGTGCTCGTCCCGGACCCCGGGGTGGACATCCTGGCCGACATCCGCCAGGCCTTTGCCCACGAGCTCGACTATGCCGAGAAGGAGTACGCCTTCCGGAAGGCGGACGGCAGCATCTTCTCCGGCCTGCTCACCGCCTCCCCCCTGAAGAGCGAGACCTACGCCGGCGGCATCGTGCTCGTGGTGCGGGACCTCACGGACATCGAGATGATGCGGCGACAGATCATCAACGCCGAGAAGCTCGCCTCCCTGGGCAAGGTGGTGGAGGGCGTCGCCCACGAGATCAGGAACTCGCTCACCTCTCTGGGCGGGTTTTCCCGCCGCCTGAGCAAGTCCGTGGAGCAGGACTCCAAGCAGAAGGTCTACGTGGATTACATCATCGAGGACGTCAAGCGCCTCGAGGCCATGATCATGGACATCGAGGAGTATGTCAACTACACCAAGATCCACCGGCCCAACTTCGCCAGGACGAGCATGGAGGAGGTCATCGACGAGGCCCTCATCAAGACCTTCGGCTCGGGCAAGTTCAGCGCCGTTGACTACGAGGTGAGCATACCGGAAAACCTCGAGGAGATCGAAGCGGACCACAACTACCTGGTGGAGGCCTTCTGGCACCTGTTCGTCAACGCCTGCGAGTCCATGCAGGGAAAGGGGAGCATGGAGGTGAACGTGAGCCTGCACCCCCACTACCTCATCGTGGATGTGATCGATACGGGCAAAGGCATCCCCAGCGACGAGATCAAGGACATCTTCAACCCGTTCTACACCTCCAAGGTCAGGGGGGCAGGGCTCGGACTCTCCAAGGTGTACATGATCATCGAGGAGCACGAGGGGTTCATTACGGTGAACTCCTCGGTGGGGAAGGGCACGAGGATGCGGGTTTTTCTCGGCAGGAAACGGGCCGCCAAGGATGTGCTGCCCAAGAACGCCGAGGCTTCGGGCAACCGGTGATTGAAGCATTTTAGAAAAAATCTGTAATGACGATAAAGATGTCAATGAATATTCAACAGCATGGATCAACAATGACCCTGAGGACAGCATTCGCCTGCATCATGCTCTCCGCTCTCTTCCTGGTGCTCCAGGCTGTGCCGGCCTATGCGGACATCTTCAAGAAGAGGCTCCCGGACGGGACCCTGTGCTTCACCAACACGCCCATGGGCGGGGACTGGGACCTGTACCTCCGGGAGACCAAGGGCAACAAGTACCGGTACACACGGCCGTCCGCCGCGGAGATGGTGCGGAGATCGAACTACGACGGCATCATCCGGCGGTGCGCCCTGAACAACGGCGTCGACCCGGAACTGGTGAAGGGCATCATCCACGTGGAGTCCCGGTACAATCCCCTGGCCCTGTCTCCCAAGGGCGCCATGGGGCTCATGCAGCTCATGCCCGACACCGCCTCCGGTCTGGGCGTCCGCGACCCCTGGGACCCCCACGAGAACATCGCAGGCGGCACGAAGTTCATCTCCTACCTCATCAAGCGGTACAACGGCGACCTCACCAAGGCCCTGGCCGCCTACAACGCGGGCCCGGGTGCCGTGGACCAGTACAATGGAATTCCTCCCTACCAAGAAACGCAGGATTATGTTAGAAGTGTGCTCTCCATAGTAAATGGAGGGAGGAAATGGTAGGGAATGAACCTTGCGAACATACTGACCCTGTCACGCATCATCGTAGTGCCCGTCATTGCGTGCCTTCTCCTGAGAGATAACTGGATCACCTCGCTCATCGCCGCGTTTTTGTTCCTGTGCGCCGCCATCACCGACTACCTGGACGGCTACCTCGCCCGGAAGCTGCACATGGAGTCCGACCTGGGCAAGCTCCTCGACCCCCTGGCCGACAAGCTCCTCATCGCCACGGTGCTCATCCTGCTCATCCCCCTGGGGAGGGTCCCCGCCTGGATGGTGGTCATCATCATCGGCAGGGAGCTGGCGGTGACGGGCATCCGGGCGCTGGCTTCCGAGAAGCAGGTGGTGATCGGTGCCACCTGGCTGGGCAAGTACAAGACCGCGTTCCAGTGCGTGGCCCTCATCCCGCTCCTGGTCCACTACCAGTACCAGATCTACCCCTTGAAACCCCTCCTGGGGCAGGAGACGGGAAACCCGCTGCTGACCCTCCAGTTCCAGCAGGGAGGCGAGTTCTTCCTCTGGATCGCCTTCTTCTTCACCGTCTGGTCGGGGTGGGATTACATCTATTCGTACGGCAGGAGCATTGTCGGGCAGGAAGCTTCACAGTGAAGCGCAGGCAGGGAAAAGAAGAAGCCATCAGGTAAGCAGGTCAGGACAGAGAAATCCGGAAGACAGGAGCGGCCGTTCGGCCGCTTTTTTTTTATTTATCTGTGATGAGGGGCCGTGATGAGCGCTGTGTCAGGGCGCGCTTCTTGGAGGCGGCTATGAAGCCCACGGCACGGCTCATTTCGTCGAAGACCGGCAGGCCCATGTCTTCGAAGGCTGTGCGCAGGGGCCTGGTCATGTCGTCGGGACCGGCCATCCAGAGCGCCACGGGCTTGCCGAGGCGGTCCTTGAGGCGGGAGAGCTCCTCCAGGTATTCGGATTTCATGAGCAGGCCGAATACGTGCACGATCAGGCTGTCCACGGCCTCATCCTCCATGAGGGCCCTGGCGGCGAGGGTGTGAACCTTCTCCATGCCGCTTGTCTCGATGGCCGGCCAGACATCCACCGGGTTGGCGGGCTCCATCCAGGACGGGAAGACTTCCTTCAGTGCCCGGATGGTCGCCTCGGAGAGACTCGCAGGGGCGAGCCCGTGGTCGTGGAGCATGTCCGCCGTGACAATGCCTCCGCCGCCCGAGAAGGTGAGCACGGCGGTCCCCCGGTGGGCCGCCATCCCGTGCAGGTGCGGGGTCTTGGAGAACCCGCGTACGATATCCATGAGCTCGTGCATGTCTTTTACCGGGACGACCCCTGCCTGGTGAAAGGCCTTTTCCATGACCGCATAGTCGCCGGCGAGGCTCGCGGTGTGGCTCAGGGCCGCCTGCGCCCCGGACGGGCTTCGGCCGCCCTTGAGCACCACGATGGGTTTTGCGGAGCCGCGAGAGAGGTTGAGGAAGCGCTCGCCCTGGGTGATGGATTCGACGTACATGCCGATCACCCCGGTCTGCCCGTCCTGGAGGAGATACTCCAAAAGCTCTGTCTCGTCGACGTCGCACTTGTTGCCGATGGAGCAGATCTTGCTCATGCCCAGGCCGCCGCGCTCCAGGATCATCATGAGGAAGATGGCAGAGAGCATGCCGCTCTGCACCACCAGGGCCGCATTGCCGGGCTTGAGCAGCGTCTTCCAGTTGTCCGAGTACAGGAAGGAAAACACGTGACGGCGGTGGGCATCGAGGGTTCCCATGCAGTTGGGGCCCCACAGGCGTATGCCGTGCTTTCTTGCCAGGGCGACGCAGCGTTCCTGGAGCTCCCGGCCCGCGGCCCCGGTCTCGGCGAACCCCGCCGATTCGATGATGATGCCCTTTGCCCTCTTGCGGGCGCAGGCCTCGATGGCATCCGGCAGATGGCGGGCCGGGATGAAGAAGACGGCCAGGTCGAACGCTTCCGGGATGTCGTCGATGGTCTTGTAGCAGGGCACGCCCTGCAGGCTCGAGTGACGGGGGTTGACCGGGAACAGCCGGCCTTTGTAGCCGCCCAGGATCTGGTGGAGCAGGTAATACCCGCCCTTGGAATCGCTGGCGCCGATGACGGCCACCCCATCAGGGTTGAAGAAGACGTCCACCTGCTGCGACCTGTTCAATTCACTTCTTCTCCGACTCCACGGATTTCGCTATCTGCAGAATCCCCATGGGCAGCTCGATGCCCAGCTTCCTGGAGGTCTTCACGTCCACGAGGATCTTGAGGTCTTCCTGCATGAGAACGGGCAGGGTCTCGGGCTTCACACCCTCCTTGAGGATCCTGGCCGCCTGGGCACCCGCGTAGGCCCCGATCTGGTCGAACTCAGACCCCACGTACAGGACCGCTCCGGAGAAACCCACGTGGGCATAGCAGATGGCCGGGATGTTTTTCGGCGCGATGACCTCCATGAGCTCCAGGGTGGGCTGGTAGTTCCTCAGGGCATAGTAGGCGTCGATGGGCACGCCGAATGCCTGGGCGCCCTGGGCGATGAGCTCGTTGGCAGCGGCCTTGGGGCTGTCGGATTTCCCCACCTGTCTTGCCAGGACCGTTATCCCCAGGGCGGCCGCCTTTGCCTTGGCCTCCTGGGCAAAGGCGATGGCGTTGTCGTCGTCGCTGTGGACGATCCCGATCTTCGTGACGTTGGGAAATGCAAGCTTGGTGATCTTGAAGGCCTTGGTGGGGTCGAGGTAGAGCGACGAGCCGGTGAACCCAGGCCCTGCTTTGGTCACGGAGGCGCACCCCACTGCCTGGGGGACCGCCACGGCCGTGAACACCACGGGGATGCCTGCGCTGATGAGCTTGTCCTTGCTGTACTTGGTGGCGGGCGTGGAGATGGTGAGCACGAGGTCGGGCTTGGCGGCGATGATGTCGTTCGTGGTGTTCTTGATCTTCATGAGGATGCCGAGCTTCTTCCAGATCCCTGCATCCGCGTCCGCATCGATGATGCGCCGGTTGATGACGAGGTTCTTGCCCTTGACGATCCCGTTTCTGGCAAGCTCGTTCACGAACCCCTCGTAGGCCCAGTCAAAGGGGTTGATCTTCGACACCTGGAGCACCTCGATGCGATAGGTGTCTTTTGCAAAGGACGAAACCGGGAAGAACAGGACGATCACAAGAACGAGAAACCACCTCTTCATGAAAAACCTCCTCTTCGATGTGCGAGGCATCTGCCAAGACTTCGGCCCTCGCTCCTTCTCTACATCAATTCATTCACAGCGCAGGACAGACCCCTGCAGGCAGCTCCGCCGGATGACACCGGGCATGGCCCATGCGTCATCCCGGGGCGTTTTACAGCTTTTCGCTCGTGGAAAGGCCCAGATGGGTGTACAGGGCACAGGTTCCGGACATGGCCGTGGAGAGCAGCGCCCCTCCCGCGGCGAGCGTGAGGGCACTCAGCAGGCTTACCTTGCCGCTTTTGATCATGGTGAAGATGAGGGCCAGGGCAACGACCGCCCTGCCGAGCCTGTCAAGGGTACCGACGTTCTGATCCATCGAACCACCTCCCAATAATACTGAGGCTTATATTCAGGAAAAGGACAGCCGGTGTCAACCCTGAATCATGCAAAGGCCTTGGATGCGCTCGAACCATGCCTGGCTGGCATGCCTTCTTTGGCTCACAGCCGGGGATCGTCCACGAGGCGGAAGGTGATGGTGATGGGCAGGGTGACCGCATCACCCGGAGGGGGTGGGAAGCTGCAGCCCTGGACGGTCCTGACCGATGCCCTGTCGAGTATGCCCGCCCCCGAGGATTTCACCACCCGGACGTCGCCTGCCTGCCCGGTCCGGTCGATGGTGAACCGGATGTCCACCGAGCCCTCGATGCCTCTGCGCCGGGCATTTTCCGGGTAGTGCCGGTTCCTGGAGATGATGTCCATGACAAGCCGGTTGTAGCTCGTGAGCGAGGCCCCTGCCTCACCCTGATGCCCCTGCGGCTGAGGGGGGGCATGCTCTCCCGTGTCTGAGGCGCCGGCATCCCCGGTCCCGCTGCCGGCCGCCAGAGAAGGGGAGGCTTCCAGGTTTCCGGCAGGGCCGTCGCCTTCACGCTCGGGCTGCTGCGCAGGCTTCCCGGGGGAGAGAGCCGAAGGCCGGGGCACGGCCGCCACAGCGTGCGCAGGTGCGGCAGGCCCTGGGGAAGGGGGCTCTGTCCGGTAGCCGGGCAGGGAGACGAGGGAGACCTCCATGACCGTCCGGCCCCCCGGCTGGGATGCCGGGGATGCCAGCACCAGCCACAGGACGAGGGCTGCGTGCACGAGAAACGACATGCCCAGGAATGCGGAAAACGTACTCTTCTTCACGATCATAAACAGACAATGCACGACTTCATGCTTGACCCCCTATAGAGTAACGGACAGAGCCCGGTAATGCAAGCAATTGTACCGCTCATAACGAGAAACGTCATTTTTCCCGGTTGATTAATCCCCTTCAAGGCATTACTGTACAGGAAGGAGGAACTATGGGACCCAAGATCATGATATATACGTTGAGCACCTGCAGCCACTGCAAGGCCTGCAAGAGCTTCCTGAACGATCACAAGGTCGAGTACGACTACGTGGACGTGGACCAGCTCCAGGGAGAGCAGAGGCAGGATGTCATTGACGAGATGCGTGACTACAATCCGAACCTGAGCTTCCCCACCATCCTCATCGGGGACAAGGTCATCATCGGGTTCAGGGAGAACGAGCTCAAGGAAGTGCTTGGCATATGATGGACGCCGACACCCTGTACGAGATGCTGAGGAAGGTCCAGGAACCCAAGGGGTATTTTTTCAATCCGGACAGGGAGCTCGTATTCGACCTGCTCCGGTCTCTCCTCGTCAACAAGGAGCGCTACGGGTATATGTCCTGCCCGTGCAGGCTCGCCTCGGGAGACAAGGAGCACGACCGGGACATCATGTGCCCGTGTGTATACCGCACCCCCGACGTGGCCCGGTACGGAAGCTGCTACTGTGCGCTCTACGTCTCGAAGGAGTGGATCGACGGGGCGATCCCCCATGAGTACGTGCCCGAGAGAAGGCCTGCGGACAAGAACCGGTGGTAGGCCTGCCGGGGTGGCTGGTCACTTGATGAGTTTTTCGATGTCTTCTTCGACGTAGGAGAGCTCGATCCCCACGCCTTCCTCGTCGATCCTCACCACCACGCCTTGGGCGATGAGCGACTTGCCGAGCATCTCCTCGGTGCAGAGCTTCATGTTCACGTAGGCGTTCTTGCTGAGGCGTTCGTCGGTCTTCAGGAACATGCCCTTCCTGCTCACGTTGGAAACCGTGCCGGTGCGGGCCTGCGTGGAGGCGTCGGAATAGACGATGGTGGCATCCATCTTCTGCCTGACCTTTTTCCGGGTATCCGACCTTCTGTTCGTCATACCTTGTCCCTCCTGAAGAATCCTCCCCACATGGAACGGCATCAGGACCTCAAGGGATCGGGATTTCAAGGCAAATTCACGATACACGCAGCAAGCCGCAGCGGCACACCCGATACAATTATAACCTCGGAAGGTCTGAAAGCAAGGCCCGCCGCCGGTCATGCCCAGGAAGATGTCGGGGAGGAACGTGGCGGACAGATGTTTCCTGCCGGGCAGCCGCGATGTCGCCGCCTTCCCCTGTAAGGACGCTCACCCGCCCCGGCACCGGGCGTTCGAAGAGGATGATGGACCCCCCGCGTTAGCAGGGGATGCCAGCGGCGGGTTCAGACCTGAGAGGACCTACAGCCGGACCACGAAGCAGGTGATGAAGCGGGGGTCGAGGTCCTCGAGCTTCCTGATGCCCGAGAGCTCCTCCTCGAGGCGCTGGAGCAGGAGATCTGCTATGTCTTCCATGAGGGTCCCGTCGGCCGAGGGCTCGATGCCGGAGAGGAAGCCCGCGAGGCCCTGCCTGAGCTCCGGGACCACGGTGCGAAGACCGGCTGCGTCGACCCTGGTGGCAAGCTTGACGAAGCGGGCGAGCTCTTCGTGAGAAAGTGCGCGAAACGCGGTTTCGCCCGTCAGGGAATTGATGGCCAGCGAGGTCAGGATCACGGACTCCATGTCGATGTCGGCGCCCGTGTTCGTGCCGTCGAGCTCGAGCCCGTCATCCCATCCGAGGCGCTCCATGATGTCGGCCATGGCCGTGATCCGGTCGATGTTCCAGGTCACCTCCTCGAGCTGCTCGATGCGGGAGAACTCCTCGTTCCCGTACAGGGGCCTCTTCTTCATGAGGCCCTCCACGAAGCCGCTCAGCCTGTTCGGGATCATGGAAAGCTCGATGCCTGCGAGCACCTGCTTGAGGCGATTCTTCTGCTCGACGATCATGTTGTAGCCCAGCGAGAAGAGCGTCTCGGCGTTCATGGCCGCGATCACCTCCCGGGCGGTGCGTCCCTGGTCCCGCATGGCCACGGCCAGGCCCAGCGAGGTGACGGAGCTGGCCTTCTCGATGCTGCTCTTCAGGGTTTCCACCTCGTTCAGGGGGCGGTAGTCCGCCATGACCACCTTGTTGGCCAGGTAGATCATCTCGAAGGTAAAGCGCTCGCGGTCCTCCGGCGAGGCCTTGCCCATGGACGAGGCGATGAGGCTCGTGTTCTCTTCCAGGTGGTCCAGGTAGAGCGCGGGCAGGAGGTCCCGCTCCCGGTCCATGATGGGCACCTTGTTCTTGTTGATACCGGTGGCGAGCAGCTTTTTGGGCTGCACCCGCTGGTAGATGCTCATGGCCTCGTCCGGCGGGGGGAACCCCATCTCCATGAGCCTCAGCGACCGGCGCTCGTAGATGCTCTCCTCCACGCTGGAGCGCAGCTCCCAGATCACCCCCTCCATGATGGAGTAGTAGACGTTCTGGAAGTGGGTGAAGAGGAGGCTCAGCATGTCCTTGAGGAGCTGCGTCTTCTCGTCCTCTTCCCGGAAGATGAAGTAGTAGATGTCGTCGAAGCTTTCGTATCCCTCGTCCAGCAGGTCGGCGATGGTCTCGTCCGTGGGGACCACCTGGACCACGTCGATGTACGACTGATAGAGCAGGATGATGATGTCCAGGTCAATGGCCTGCAGGGCGTCCTGCAGGGTGTCCACCGACGAGTTGTAGATCTCCCACAGCCAGTCGAGGATGCCTTCCACCGAGAGGGTGTCGCCCTGCCAGCAGTC
>DAOPXM010000019.1:0-68725 GCA_035352355.1 Deltaproteobacteria bacterium
ATATCTCCCGGAGCCAGATCTCTAAGCTGGCAAAGGGCCTTGACGAAGAAGTGCGAGCCTGGCGGAGTCGCCCCCTGACGAAGCTCTATCCCTACCTGGTGGTGGATGCCCGTTACGAGAAGATCAGGATCAACCACCAGGCCCTGAGTCAGGGTGTTCTTTAAGTGGTGGGCATCAGGGTAGACGGCTACAGGTAAATCCTGGGCACGTGGGTTGTGGACTCGGGGAGCGAAGCGAGCTGGTCTGAGGTCCTCAAGGATCGAGGTCTCAATGGAGTTCAGTATGTGGTGTTTGACGATCATGCCGGCTTATGCAAGATCATTCGCAGCCTCTATCAGGCGCTCCCGGCACCGGTCGTACAACCGGGCATCCGTGGGAAAGTGGATCTCCTTCTCTTGCACCGTGGTATCCACGTTCACCCGCTTGAGCTCGCTCCTCTTGATGAACCCTCCCCGCAGCCCCGGCCGGATCGTCTCTCCCAGGAACTCCTCAAGCCCTGCTTTCTTCAAGCGGTCCCTGAACCTCGTCATGCTCGACGGGTCGATGGAGAAGCGGTGCTCGAAGAAGGTTCCGCCGCAGAAGTACTGGTGATAAGGATTTTCCACTCATCCCTCGATCACTGCCTCGTCACTCAAGGAGTACGTGTACTTCAAGTAGTGGAGTCTCACCATCAACCGGATGGGAAGGCCAGGCCTGCCGTTGTCTTCGCAGAACGTCGGCCCGAGTTTCTCCTCGAACACCTCCCACCCCCCTCCTCCGCACGGAGGGTCACTACCCTTCCTCAGAAAGCCCAAGATCTCATGGATTTCCGCTGCAGCTTATCCCCGTGAAAACGGGGACGGGAATGACAAATGGGATGCGGTAATGACAGGAAGCAGGCAGAGGTTGCTTTCGTTCCTGATGAAGCACCTGGAGGTTCAGACGATCTCTTCCAGGCTCGACACCACGATGTCCATGTGCTGCGAGAGCTCCGAGACGTGGACGATCCCTGATACACCCACGGTGAGCTTCACGCCGGCGTTCCTGCCCAGCATTGCGTCCATGGCCGTGTCGCCGATGAGCACCGCCTGCCCGGAAGGCACCCCCAGGCTCCTGCAGATGAGCTCGACCATGTCGGGGGAGGGTTTTGCGTTTTCCACGCTGTCCGCCCCCACCACGAGGTCGAGGTAGGGGGCTGCGCCGATGAGCTCCATGTCGATCATGGCGTCCCTGTGCTTATCGTTCGTGGCCACGGCCGTGGGGATGCCCCGGCCCTTCAGTTCCTTGAGCAGGTCAATGGCGCCGCGTGCAGGGGTGATGTGCTTCCTGCGCGCCTCCTCGCCGAACGCCTTCCTGCCCACGTCCTCGACGATGACCTGGGCCTTGTCCCATCTGAGACCTTCGCGGTACAGGGAGTAGGTGAGCAGGGCGTTGCATTCGGTGAAGGTACCCATGGCCAGTGCGCCGTTGCCGTCGATGGTGCTCCTGTCCACGTCGAGTCCCAGGGCGCGCTCGACCCTGCGTTTCAGCGAGGAGGGGTCGGGGGCGTACGCGCACAGGTCCACGATGAGGTCCCCGATGATCCCCACCCAGGTCCGCTCGAAGTCGAGCAGGGTCCCGTCCTTGTCGAAGATGACGAGGCCTACGTCATATGACTTTCCAAGAACCGTGATGACCGGCACGTTTGCGCTCCTGTCCACCCTGTGCTGATGTGCGAGGATTGATTACCACAAACCGCCCGGGTATTCTAATCTTTTCTGGACAGGTACATGGATGAGGCCTAAGCGGCCTGAAGGTCTTCTCCAGAGGGGAGGGCCCTCGCAGGGGGCGAAGGGCTCAGGCGCGGATCAATGCCCTGCCGTACCCGATCAGCCTGACGAGGCCCTTGAGGACCTGGGGCACGAGCGGCACCGGTTTAGCCGTGCGCTCGGTGATGAGGTCGAGGAGACGGGGAAGGGAGCTGTCCTTCCCGTCAACGCAGCTCAAGCTCGATATGAGGGTGTTCATGTCGTGCCCGCCCGCGTCAGATTTTGGAGCTGATGTTCGGGCTCAGGAGCTTGTCCGCTATGACTCCGTAGTCCGGCTTGTAGGTGCCGGTAGCGATTCTCTGCTCGATATCGTTGACCTTGTCGAGCCGGATGTCCGGTGCGTCGATGGCGGCTTCTCTGATGTCCTGGTACATTTTCACCTTGGATGATATGTTGATCTTGTCCTGGATGGGGACAGCGCCCGTGTGCTTCTCACCCGACTCCGACGACCGCTGCGGCCGTTCGGCCGCTGCGGCCCCATATGCCTTGAGGGCCTCTACGTTGTTGTTGCCGTTATTGATTTTCATCTCTGAGGGCTCCGCTTAATCCTTTTTTCAGGCTATGCTCCATGAGCTCACCGAAAAGCCTCTTGCTGGCCTGTGGAGATATGGAGGCCGCGTCTCGTGAGAGTTCCTTGTCCACGGTGCCGACCTGCGCCTGCACGTGCTTCGGGGAACCGTGCTTCTCGTAGTTTTTCATGATGAGATTCACGAAAACGCTTTTAACTTCCATACCTTCTCCTTGGCTGGACTCTTTCTTTACACTAACCCTATCGGTATGTCCCTAATAATCTTTAGCCTATTTTCAGGCCCTCCTTTGCTGCAGCGTCCCAAGGACAGACCCTCCTTCTCGTACTGTTATTTTCGATGAGTGGATCTCCCTTCCAGGGTTCTTCGATTCTGGCTGAGTCAGACCACACCGGGAAAAAAATTCCCACCGGGCTCCCATGGAAAACCGCTTCCGGAGCCCTTCTTACAGCCTGGCATCGGGCTTGCTTTGGAGAAGGGCTGAAAGGAGAGCGTATGGATCAGGGCATGTATACAGCAGCGGCAGGCGCCATTGCCATGGAGGAGAGGCTCAGCATTATCGCCAACAACCTCGCCAACGTCAACACCGTCGGGTTCAAGAAGGACGCCGTGTCGTACCAGGATTTCCAGAAGGCGCTCGACGCCTCGATGCTGTACCCCGGACAGTTCCAGACCAAACCCGTAGACGTGGTCATCGGCGGGCAGTACATCGACGCCACCCAGGGCGGGATCAGGGAGACGGGAAATCCCCTTGACGCAGCCATCGTGGGCGAGGGCTTCTTCGCGGTGAGCACACCTGACGGCATACGCTACACCCGGGCCGGAGACTTCACCCTCTCCACTGAGGGCCTCCTCGTGACCCAGCAGGGCTACCCGGTCCAGGGAGAGGGGGGCGACATAACCATCGGAAACGGGAAGGTGGCCATCGACCCCCATGGCACGATCACAGTGGACGGGACCGTGGTGGACCGGCTCCAGGTGGTCACCATCCAGGAAGCAGGGCTCGAGCGCCAGGGCAACTCACTGTACGCCCCACGGCAGGGATTCGCCACCGAGCCGGTGGAAAGCCCCGAGGTCCGCCAGGGCTTCATCGAGTCGTCCAACGTCGACCCTGTCATAGAGATGGTGGGTCTCATCTCCACCCAGCGGGCGTATGAAGCTTTCCAGAGGGTCATCAGGTCGGTCAACGACACCTACACGCAGTCCATGCAGAGCGTGGGCTCCACCGTATAATGAATAAGGTACAAGGAGGAAGACTATGATCAGGGCCATGTGGACAGCGGCAACGGGCATGAGCGCCCAGCAGATGCTCATCGACACCATGGCGAACAACCTCGCGAACGTCAATACCACGGGCTTCAAGAAGAGCAGGGCGAATTTCGAGGACCTCTTCTATCAGACCTACAAGGAGCAGGGGGCCACCACGGCAGCGGGCGGCACCGTGCCTGTGGGGATCCAGGTGGGCATGGGGACTCGCCCCACATCCGTGCAGAAGATCTTCTCCCAGGGCGACTACGTGGAGACGAAGAACGACCTCGATCTGGCCATCGAGGGCGACGGGTTCTTCCAGGTCATGACGGAGAACGGCGAGATCTATACCCGTGACGGCAACTTCAAGCGCGACCGGGACGGCTATATCGTGAACGCCAGGGGTGAGCGCCTGCAGCCCGACTTCGCCATCCCGGCAGACACCGCCACCATCGCCATCGACAAGAGCGGTAACATCACCTGCCTGACTTCCGGGGGCGATACCCTCGCCACAGGCCAGATCCCTGTCTACACCTTTGCCAACCCAGCGGGCCTGTCGGCCATCGGCATGAATGCCTGCGTGGCCACCGAGGCTTCCGGTGACGCCATCCAGGGGGTCGCGGGCGTTGACAATGTCGGGACCATAGCCCAGGGCTACCTCGAGATGTCCAACGTGGATGCCATCGAGGAGATGATCCAGATGATCGTGGGGCAGCGGGCCTACGAGATGAACTCCAAGACCATCCACACGGCCGACTCCATGCTCCAGACCGTGAGCGGTCTCGCTAGATAGGGAGCCCGGATGAGACGCGCAGCCTCCATCGTTTTCGTCCTCCTGTTCGCATGCTCCGCAGCGGCGGGTGCAGACGCGGACATCGTGAGCCTGTACGAGAAGGCCTCGGTGTCCGGGGAATACGTGTACTTGAGCGATATCGCCGCGGTACAGGGGCCGCACGCCTCGGAGCTCAAAGGGCTTGCCCTCGTGAGGGCCCCGAAGAGCGCGTCCGGCCTTACGCTCTCGGCGCAGTCCGTGGCCTCGAAGGTGAGCGAAAAGCTTGCCGGCATGCCCGTGACCATGGCGGGAGCCCCGCGAGTCACCGTGAGCCCGCTGGTGGCAAGGGTCTCCGGTGCGGAGCTCGAGGCGCTGTTCCGTGCCGCCGTTCTGGAACGCAGCCCCTTCAAGGGCAGGGGCACCATCGAGATCAGCGACATCCGGGCACCATTGCACGTGACCGTGCCGGAGAAGGACAAGGGTCTCCTCCAGGCAAAATTTTCCCCTGGCGAAGATTTTCTCGGCCTGGTCACGGCAACATTTTCCGCCGGAGGGAGCTCCTCCGACGTGGCCCGCGTCTCCGGACGGGTCAAGGTGACGGCCCCGGTCCCGGTGGTCAGGAACCCCATTCCCCGGGGCGCCGTCATCTCCGAAGGGGACATCGTCATCCAGCCCTTAGACATCTCCTCCTCTCCCCTCATCGTGGGGGACAAGGCCGAATGCCTGGGAAAGCGCGCCAAGACGGCGCTCCAGGCAGGCAAACCCTTTCTGAGGTCGAACATCGAGCAGCCCCCGCTGGTCTCCCGGGGCGACATCATCGCCATTCAGGCCCGCTCCGAGGAGCTGGTGGTCGTAGACCGAGGGGTGGCGCTCAGGGACGGCCACCTGGGAGAGCGGATCCCCATCCGGAACGTAGGCTCGGGAAAACAGATAGTTGGCACCATAATTGCTCATTCTCTGGCAGAGGTTACGTTCTAGGAGGAAAGCATGAGGCTGCATCAGGTCGTTATTTTTAGTGTTTGTCTGGCTCTCCTGGCAGGCTGCTCTGCCATGAGGACACCGCCGGGGCTTACGGAAGACGAGTTCGCCATCCCCGTGGACGAGCCCACCGAGAAGGTCGCCGCCCCCGGCTCCCTCTGGTCGCCGGACGCCAGATTCGTGGACATGTACAGCGACGTCAGGGCGAAGAGGGTGGGCGACATCCTGATGGTTCAGATCGTGGAGAGCTCCTCAGCGGATAAGTCGGCCAAGACAGAGTCCTCCAGGACGCACACCGCTGACAACTCCGTCACCAGCATGCTCGGGCTCCCCCTGAACCAGTCTTCGGTGCTCGGCTACAAGCTCTCCCCTGAGCTCAACCTTTCCACCAATACGGAGTTCGAGGCCGACGGGAAGACCTCCCGGGACGGCACGATCTCGGCAACGGTGTCCGCCCGCGTCGAGCGCGTCCTCCCGTCGGGCAACCTGGTGATCAAGGGCAAGAAGCAGACGAGGGTGAACAGCGAAGTCCAGTACATCGTCCTTTCCGGCATCGTGCGCCCCGAAGACGTAAGCCCGTCCAACACCATCCGGTCCAACTACATCGCCGACATGCAGCTTGACTACTACGGCACCGGCATCATCGGCGATCAGCAGAGCAAGGGCTTCATCGCCAGGGCCCTGGACAAGATCTGGCCCTTCTGAGGTGTGAGATGAAGAGACTGATGGTATTGATCGTTCTCCTCGTCCTGGCATCGAGCGACGCCATGGCCGTGCGGGTGAAGGACCTGGTGCAGATCCAGGGCGTCAGGGAAAACCGTCTGGCCGGCTACGGGCTCGTGGTGGGCCTGAACGGCACGGGCGACAAGGGCGGCTCGCAGTTCACGGTCCGCTCCCTGTACAACATGCTGAGGAACCTGGGCATCACGGTGGACCCGAATGCGCTCAAGGTCAAGAACGTGGCCGCGGTCATGATCACCGCCAACCTTCCTCCCTTTGCCAAGAGCACCCAGAAGCTCGACTGCACCATCTCCTCGGTGGGCGACGCCACGTCGCTGGCGGGCGGTACTCTCGTCCTGGCCCCGCTGTACGGCCCGGACGGCAAGGTCTACGCCATGGCCCAGGGCCCGGTGTCCGTGGGCGGTTTCGCCGTGGAGGGCGAGTCCGGGTCGGGCGTCACGAAGAACTTCCCCACCGTGGGCAGGGTCCCGGGCGGGGCCGTGGTGGAGCGCTCCATGGACCTCGAGCTGGGCGGGCAGATGACCCTGGTCATGAACAATCCGGACTTCACCACGGTGCACAGGACGGTGGAGTCCATCAACAACCGGATGGGTGCGCGGGTCGCCACCGCAAAGGACCTCTCTACCATCCAGGTGGACGTGCCGGAAAGCTACCGGAACAGGATCGTTGATTTCGTGGCGCTGGTCGAAGCCGTGGACGTCAGGCCCGACAGCAAGGCAAAGGTCATCGTCAACGAGCGGACCGGGACCGTGGTCATGGGCAGCGATGTCAAAATATCGACAGTTGCCATCGCCCACGGCAACCTCAACATCAGGATCTCCGAGGATCCCCAGGTATCCCAGCCCCTGCCCAAATCGAAGGGCGTGACCGCGATCACCCCCCAGACCGGGGTGTCGGTGGAAGAGGGCAACAGGAAGCTCGTGAGGCTGCCTGCCGGCGCCACCATCGGCGGCCTGGTGTCAGCCCTGAACGCCATCGGCGTATCGCCCAGGGACCTGGTGGTCATCCTCCAGTGCATCAAGCAGACAGGCGCCCTCTACGCGGAGCTGGAGGTCATATGATCGGCAGGATAGGCGAGCTCTACCACCTCAAGGGGACGAACCCGGCAAAGGCGCTCGATACGGCCTGCAGGGAATTCGAGTCCATCTTCGCCTACCAGCTCATGAAGGTGATGGGGAACTCGGTGCCCGAGGGCGGTCTGTTCGAGAAAGGGCTGGCTTCGGACCTCTACAGGGACATGCTCTTCCAGAACGTGGGGCAGGCCCTGGCGGACTCCGGGGCGCTGGGCATCGGCAGGATGCTTAAAAGTCATGTGGAACACTACCAGGCGGCCCAGGCGAATTCAGGCTCAGTCAGGCTCGACCGATAAGGATGACAAGGGAATAAGGAGGCTCCAGATGGGAAGCAAGTCAGGCGATGCGATGTACATGGAGATGATCCAGAGGCTCGAGAAGGAAAAAGAGCTGGTGGTCAGGCTTACGGAGCTCCTCCGGGACGAGGTGACCTTCATAACCAGCCAGAATGTCGAGGCGCTGGAGGATTCCATGCCCGAGAAGCACAAGGTCCTGCAGGACATCGCTCGGAACAGGCAGGGCCGCGAGATGATCGCCAGAGGGCCTTTCCCTCCGGCCGCATCCCGGGTGAGGGATCTCCAGAACGACCTTATCGGGCTGTGGAAGCGGGCATCAAACCTGAACGACCTGTCGAAGACCATGGTGACCAGCAGGCTTTCCGAGATCGAGCGGGAGCTGGAGCCGTTCATCGCCGGCGCGAAGACCGGCTACAACAAAGAGGGAAAGAAATCCGGGACCGTCACCCGGAGAGTGAACACAGGGGTGTAGTATGCCAGGGATAAACGGAGCGCTGAGCATTGCCAGCTGGACTTTGTACAATTCGCAGCTGGCCCTCGAGATCACGTCCCACAACGTGGCCAACGCGAACACGGAGGGCTATTCGCGGCAGAGCCTGAAGATCGATCCCAACATCCCCATCAACATGGGGCCCGGTGAGATCGGTACCGGGGCGCGGGCCGTGGAGGTGATCAGAGCCCATGACGAGTTCATCAACAGCCAGGTGAACGCCAAGCGGTCGCAGTACTATTACTGGAAGACCCAGAGCGATGCCATGGACGAGGTCGAGACCATCTTCAACGAGACCGGCGACACCGGCCTCAACGAGATGATGAGTCAGTTCTGGAGCGCGTGGGGTGACCTCTCCAACAATCCCGACGGCACGCCGGAGCGTGAAGCGCTCATCGCCAAGAGCAACAACCTCATCCAGACCATCAGCAACATCGACTTCGACCTGAGGGAAAACCAGCGGAACCTCGACAATAACATCCGGGGCTCGGTGGGGCAGGTGAACGCCATCATCGAACAGATCGCGGACCTCAACAACCAGATCTCGAGCGTGGAGATCAAGGGCTCGGTCAACGCCAACGACCTCAGGGACCGGCGCGACCTGCTCCTGGAAAAGCTCTCCGAGTACATGGACATCTCCTACTACGAGGAGGAGAACAGCGGCCAGGTGATGGTGTACATCCTGGGAGGGACACCCCTGGTGCTTGGGACGGAAACCTACGCCATCGACGACGTGTACAACACCGCCACCGGACTCACTGACCTTGTCTGGCAGGACGAGTCGGGCAGGACGGTCAACATCACGAACAGGCTGGCAGGCGGCAAGATCGCGGGCTGGGTGAACGTGCGGGACAACAAGATAGGCTCGTACCTCGACTCGCTCAACACGCTCACCGACGAACTCGTCTGGCAGGTCAATTCCCTGCATGCGGACGGCACGGGCCTTGAGTCCGTAAGCTCCATGACCGGGAGCGTGGTGATAGCCGCCGCGACCGATGACCTGGCCGCGGACTTCTACTTCTCGGACCGGTACAACGCAGGGGGCCAGTTCGACATCGTGGTGTACGACTCCGCGGGCAACGTGGCGAACACCTATGCCATCAACCCCGCGGGCAGCACGGTCCAGGACCTGATCACCGCCATCAACGCTGCTCCGGAGCTGACGGCGTCGATCACCGCAGCGGGCTATTTCAACATCCAGGCCGATCCAGGCTACACCTTTGCCGTGAAGCCCCACGCGGGTGGAGAGACGAGCCATTCCCTGGCCATCATGGGCGTGAACACCTTTTTCTCCTGGGCGGAGAACACAGTGCAGCCCATGTTGGACATCACCCAGACCATCGGCATCAGCGACGCCCTGGAGGCGAACTCCGGTCTGGTGGCCGCAGGGACCATCGACGAGAACAACAGGGTTGCCCCGGGCAACAACACGGTCGCCCTGTCCGTCTCAGCCCTGAGGGATCGGGTGATCCCGAACCTGGGGGGCACGGGGGTGAGCACCACCTTGGATTCCTACTACAGCTCCTTCATCGCCAGGGTGGGGGTTGATGTGGAAAACGCGGTAATGAACGAGACGTTCAATGACACGCTCCTGTCGCAGTACCTTCAGAAACAGGAAGGGGTCATGGGCGTCAACCTTGATGAGGAGATGGCCAATATCCTGAAGCTCCAGCACCTCTATCAGGCCGCAGCCAAGATCATCTCGGTGTGCGACGAGATGATGCAGTCGTTGCTTTCAACAAAATAATCAGGTAATATCATCAGCAAAATATTCCCTGCCGTGGGGAGGCTGATGCTCATACTAACCCGAAAAGTCGGTGAAGCTGTATCGATAGGCGATGACATCCAGGTCTCGGTCGTTGAGATCAAGGGAACCCAGGTGAAGCTGGGAATCAGGGCCCCCAAAAGCATAGAGGTTCACAGGGAAGAGATCTACCTCAAGATTCAGGAAGAAAACAGACGCGCCGCTCTCGTGTCCACGGAAGCCCTCGGCGCGGCCCAGGATTTGATCCTTCAGAAGAAAAATTCTTGAAGCCGGCAGCCTCATCAAGTACTATATAACTATCAATATATAGGGAGGTATTATCCATGGGCTTTCTCTTCAGGCTCATCGCATGGCTGATCGTCGCTCCGTTCAAGCTCGTGAAGTTCATTGTGGCAGACGTCCTCATCTTCGGCATCATCGGCGGGACGCTCACGGTCGTCAAGGCTGTCCTCAGGTTCTTCTTCAAGCCGCTTATCCTGGCAGCCGTGGCGGGCGGGGCAGCGGCGTTCATCTTCTCCGACGAAGAGAGGAGGAACAAGGTCAGGGCGCTCATCGGCATGTAAGCATTTCGTTCATTTCTCCTCTCCCCCCGCCGGGGACGGGGCTCTCCCTGGCATCGCGGGTCTCGGCGGGGAGGGTGATGCGAACCGTCGGATTCCTGCAGGTACACCTCTTTGCGGGCAGGCACATCGAGAGCCTGCCGTTTCAGGTCTTTCCCTGATCGTTTCTTTCGTCAGCGCATGCCGTCAAGGGGTCCGGGCATGCCGGCCCTGTGCGCAGGCGCGTTTAGATCACGGACGGACGGCGTGGAAAAGATGGGAGGGTTCAGAGGGCAAACGTGTGAGGCGTGTGAACCAGGGCATCCTTGCATGATATTGATGCATCAATGCTGCAAGGATGCCCTGCCGTCATCTTGACCGTTATCCCACGATATACTTCAGGAAGGGATTCGCGTAGAGCAGGATGAGCTGGATAACAAGTGCGTAGATGGCCAGAGACTCGATCATGGCCAGACCAAGGATGAGTGCTGTCAGAATCTTGCCGGATGCCTCAGGGTTGCGGGCTATGCCGTCGCAAGCACCCTGGACGCCGTGACCCTGGCCGATGCCGGTGCCCACTGCGGCGATACCCATGCCGATACCGGTGGCCACGGCGACCCAGCTGAAGAACTGGATGGCCTCAGGGCTGGCGGGAGCGGCAAACGCAACGGGCGCGAGAACCAGAACGAAGAGAGCTGAAACCCCTAATGAAAACACCTTTTTCATAAAATCCTCCTGTCATGAATTTGAACTGCGTATTGAGAAAAAGCTGGTGAAGATACTCCGCAATATCCCACCAGCTTCTTTTATACTACTAAATAGGATAATATAAAACCCTAAATATAAAAAAGAAACGAATGCCGGGCAGTCGTTTCGATGCCCGGCATTCGGATGGTGCTGATTAGTGGTGCGCTTCCTCCATGGCCCCGCTGATGTACATCATGGCGAGCAGGGTGAACACGAACGCCTGGAGCAGGGAGGTGAAGATCATGAGGATGAGCATCGGGATGGGCATCAGGAAGGGGACCAGGAGCAGGAGCACGATGAGAACGAGGTCTTCGCCGAAGATGTTGCCGAAGAGCCGCATGGTCAGCGAAAGGGGCCTGGCGATGTGGCCGATGAGCTCGACCGGCAGCATGATGGGCGCCATCCACCACACGGGTCCGAGGAACTGTTTTACGTACTTGATCCCGTGGATCTTGATCCCCACGATGTGGGTGAGGAGGAAGACCGACAGGGCCATCGAAAGGTTGGTGTTCAGGTTCGCGGTGGGCGAGTAGAACCCCGGTATGATGCCTGCCATGTTACAGGTGAGGATGAAGAGGAAAAGGGTGGCCATGACCGGGAAGAAGATCATGCCCTTTTCGCCCATGGTGTCCACCAGCAGCCCCTTGAGCCCGCCCACGACGACCTCGAGGAAGTTCTGGAGCCTGCCGGGGACCATCTTCAGGCCGCGCACGACCAGGACCGAGAGGGTAATGAGGAACAGCATGTAGAGCCAGGTGTAGGTGACCTGGATAAAGTGGTTCCCGTCATGAAGGCCGATGCTCTCGAAAAATCCATAAATAGGATGAGTGATAAAGTCCAGTATCATGAATCCGTGTTCCATCTTACTCTCCTCCTGCGAATATGTAGGTGAAGCATGCGTACGTCGTGATTCCCAGTATGACAACGGACAGGCCGAGCAGCAGTCCGATGATATCCACCTTGACGATGGTGATGAGGGCATAGAGGATGACCGCCATGATCGCCAGTCTGAGGATATACCGCTTTGCCATGAACGCTTTGCCTTTGCTGGTTGTCAGGGATACGGCAGCCTTGGCATGCCGGTAAAGCCACTGAAAATTGATGAGGCACAGTATCCCCCCGGCCAGGACGCCGAGGGCAAACTGCTGACCGAACAGGAAAAAGCTCACGATGCACAGCGAAATCCAGATCAAAAGAGAAATGATCTCGATGCGCTTCTGAGCGGGCTCTTTAGGTATTGCTTCCATTGGGGCCACCATCGCTGAAAAATCTCATGTAGGCCTTGTACATGATCCTGAATCCTGCAAGGATACCGCCGAAGAGGGTTATGAGCGTGAAGATGGGGCTGGTGTCGAACCTGCTGTCGAGATAGATCCCGGCAGCCAGTCCGAGCACGATGCACAGCACCATGGCGATCCCCATGGTGCTCAGGTCCGCCACGGTCAGGTATATCTTTTTCTTCTCCCTGTTTTCCTTATCGGTCCCCATGGGACACAACCCTCCATCACGAAGAGCATACTACTGAATAGTCATTCATATTGCAAGTAGGTTTTTTTATAGGGAACTTTCATTGCCTTTTCTCTATCTATATCCACAACATATTGAAAAAGAATATGAAATATGAAGATAATATTAAGCCTTGATTTCATTAACAATAATTGCTATAGTCACTTTTCTGTACACAAATTGAACGTAAAAATAGAGGAAACGCGCGAGATTTATTTCCGGGAACACGTGATGAAGAGAAGGGCTATTCTACTGCTTACCGTATATTATTCGTTATTGTTTGCTTTTCTTCCGGACCTGGTTCCGGGCAGATTTGCATATCCCGTGGATGAGGCCGGCTGGTACCATATCGACTACCCAGGCTCCACTTCGTTCCCGGAAGAATTTTTACAGTTGCAGGATACCAGGCAGCGCAAGAGGCAGCTCATCGACACCCTCCTTCCCCTGGTGCTCAAGGCCAACGAGGATATCCTGGCCCAGCGCCGGGAGCTCAAGCGCATGGAAAAGGTTCCCTCCCTGACGGCTCACGACAGGAAGCTCATCGAAGATCTCGCATCGGTTTATCGTGTGAAGCATGAGGATCATCGGGCCATGCTCGAGGAGCTCCTGGTGAAGGTCGATGTCCTGCCCGCGTCTCTCGTGCTGGCGCAGGCCGCCATCGAGTCCGGGTGGGGGACCTCCCGGTTTGCCACCGAAGGCAACAACGTGTTCGGCCTGCGGGGGCCCAAGGGCTCGGGCATGACACCCGGCGCCCTGGCCGCGGGGTGCTCCTTCTCCCTGTCGACCTTCAGCGATCTCCAGGAGTGCATCAACTTCTACCTGTGGAACATCAACACCCGCTCCGAGTATGAGAGCCTCAGGAAGATCCGCACCCAGGCCCACGTCAACTACGATCCAGTGGAGCTTGCCAGGGGCCTGGAATCATATTCCGAGATAGGAAATGCCTACGTGGACAAGGTCGTTGGCCTGATCCGGGATAACAACCTCACGGAATACGACCTCTACCGGCTCAAGCCCGTGAAGGAGCAGCGCGCCGCACTGCTCACCGAGAGAATCCTCGGGTCTGACAGCACATCGTAGCCCCGGGACCTCCTGCACGTCTCCCCGGAAGGCCGACCGTTTTCCCCCGTTCATGCCGGCGACTCCCTGAGCACCATGAGGTACGGCCTCGACGAGGCCGGGGTCGCGGGATTTTCTGTTGAACCCCCGGGGGAAATGTGCGTAGATTCTGGTCATGAAAGCCTTGGAAGATATTGATAGAAAGATACTGGCCCGCGTACAGGGCGATCTGCCCCTGGAAAGGAATCCCTACGAAAAGTGGGCAGCCGAGCTCGGCCTCACGCCCGCAGAGCTCGTTGGCAGGCTCAAGGAGCTGAAGTCCTCCGGGGTCATCCGGGAGGTGAAGGCAGTGCTGCGTCACCGGTCGGCCGGGTTCTCCGCCGGTGCCATGGTGGCCTGGGCCGTTCCCGAGGCCCTGGTGGGAGAGATGGGCCGCGAGCTCGCTTCGAGGCCTGCGGTGTCCCACTGCTACGAGCGGCCGGGCTTCGGGGAATACCGCCTCTTTTCCATGATCCACGGGAAGACGAAGCAGGAGGTGGAGGCTGCGGTTCAGGAGATCGCCGGTTCGCTTGGCTTGAAACGGTACAAGGTGTACTGGAGCGTAACCGAGCTGAAGAAGTCATCCATGGAGTATTTCAGGGAGGATCGCTGAGTGAAGAACGCCGAGCTCTTTCAACAGGCAAAGGAATACATTCCATCAGGGGTGAACTCTCCCGTGAGGGCCTTCAGGAAGGTGGGGGGCACCCCCCGGTTCATCGCCTCCGCCCATGGCCCGTATCTGACCGATTCCGAGGGGAGCAGGTACATCGATCACGTGCTCTCCTGGGGCCCCATGATCCTGGGGCACGCCCATCCCGAGGTGGTCGAGGCCGTCACCGGCCAGGCAGGCAGGGGCATGAGCTACGGCGCGCCCACCGAGCTCGAGGTGGAGATGGCGCGCATGGTCTGCAGCGCCATCCCCTCCATGGAGAAGGTGAGGTTCGTGTCTTCGGGGACCGAGGCCTCCATGAGCGCCATCCGCCTCGCCCGGGGCTTCACGGGCAGGGATACGATCGTCAAGTTCGAGGGGTGCTACCACGGGCACGTGGACAGCCTGCTCGTGAAGGCGGGCTCCGGAGCGCTCACCTTCGGCGTCCCCGACACCTCCGGCGTGCCAGCAGGCATCGCCTCCACCACCGCGGTGCTGCCCTACAACGACATCGAGGCGTTCGAGGCCTTCATGAAGGCTGGCGGGCACAAGGTCGCAGGCGTCATCGTGGAGCCCGTGGCCGGGAACATGGGGGTCGTGCTCCCAAAGGATGGGTTCCTTGCCTCCCTGAGAAGGGCCACGGCCGAGCACGGCGCGCTCCTCATCTTCGACGAGGTGATCACGGGGTTCAGGTTCCGCTACGGCGGGTACCAGGACGTGATCGGCATCAGGCCCGACCTCACCTGCCTGGGAAAGATCATCGGCGGCGGCATGCCGGTGGGCGCCTTCGGGGGGAGGGTGGACATCATGGACATGCTTGCCCCGGAGGGCCCGGTGTACCAGGCGGGGACCCTCTCGGGCAATCCCATGGCCATGGCCGCGGGGATCGCCACCCTGAGCGTGCTCAGGCGGGACGACCCCTACGATGGCCTCACAAAAGCCATGGAGGCGCTGCTCGACGCCATCCGGGAGTCCGCCAGCGCGGCCGGGCTGCCCCTGACCGTCAACCACATCGGGAGCATGGCAGGGATCTTTTTCCACGACGGAGGGGTGGACACGTTCGACGAGGTCATGGCCTCGGACGCGGCCCGGTATGCACGGTTCTTCCACCTCATGCTCGAAGCGGGCGTCTACCTCGCGCCGTCGGCGTACGAGGCCATGTTTGTCTGCACCGGCCACACGCCAGACATCATCGAACAGGAGATCAGGATCTTCCGCGACGTCCTGGCCAGGCTCGACTAAAGGGGATGTTATCAATGAAAAAGCCGCCGGCAGGCATGGCCCGCCGGCGGCTTCTGTGACTGCTTACGGTCTCAAACCGGGCTTGAGGGGGGCCTTCTCGCAGACGTCGAAGTAGTGGACGTAGGGCTCGATCTCTTCGCCCGCCTCGGGGAAGGCAAGCCCGATGACCTCGCCTATGTTCTCCACGTAGTGGATGGTCAGGTCCCTGATGACCTCGGGCTCGATGTCCCTGAGGTCCTTCTCGTTCATCTTCGGCAGGATGATCTCGGTGATGCCCGCCCGTCTGGCAGCCAGCACCTTCTCCTTGATCCCGCCCACCGGGAGCACCACGCCCCGCAGGGTGATCTCGCCCGTCATGGCCAGGTCTTCACGCACCGCCTTGCCCGTGATGAGCGAGAGCATGGAAGTGACGATGGTGACGCCCGCCGAGGGCCCGTCCTTGGGGATGGCACCTGCGGGGATGTGGATGTGGATCCCCTTGTTGTCATCCTGGTAGCCTGTCATGCCCTTGACGATGGAGAGCGCGATCCTGGCGGACTCTTTCATGACGTCGCCCATCTGCCCGGTGAGGATCATCTCGTCCTTGCCGTCCACGACCGCCGACTCGATGAAGAGGATCTCCCCGCCGTAGGGGGTCCAGGCCAGCCCGGTGGCGATGCCCGGTATCCTGCCGCGCCCCTTGACCTCGGGGATGAAGCGAACCGGCCCGAGGACCTCCTCCACGAAGGTCTCGTCCACCACGAAGTGTTCTCCCCCGTCCTTCGCCACCCTCGAGGCGATGGTCCTGAGGTTCGAGGCGATCTCGCGCTTGAGGTTCCTGACCCCGGACTCCCGGGTGTAGGACCGGATGATGTGGTCCACCGCCCCTTCGGTGAAGTCGATGTCGTACTTCGCGAGCCCGTTGGCCTCGATCTCCTGGGGGATGAGGAAGTGCTCCGCGATCTGGACCTTGTCCTCGTGGGTGTAGCCTTCGATCTCCACGACCTCCATCCGGTCCCTCAAGGCGGGCGGGATGGTGTCCATGACGTTCGCCGTGGTGATGAAGAAGACCTGGGACAGGTCGAAGGGCACGTTCAGGTAGTGGTCCACGAAGTGGGTGTTCTGCTCCGGATCGAGCGCCTCCAGCAGGGCGGACGCCGGGTCACCGTGGATGTCGTTGGCGAGCTTGTCGATCTCGTCGAGCATGAAGACCGGGTTCAAGGACTGGGCCAGCTTGATGCCGTTGATGATCCTGCCGGGCATGGCGCCGATGTAGGTGCGCCGGTGGCCGCGGATCTCAGCCTCGTCACGGACGCCTCCCAGGGAGATGCGGACGAACTTCCTGCCCATGGCCCGGGCGATGGACTTGCCCAGCGAGGTCTTGCCGACCCCCGGGGGCCCCACGAAGCACAGGATCGGCCCTTTCAGGTCGTCTTTGAGCTTTTTGACCGAGAGGTACTCGAGGATCCTCTTCTTGGGCTTCTTCAGGTTGAAGTGGTCCTCGTTGAGGATCTTCTCCGCATTCGAGATGTCCAGGTTGTCGTCGGTCCTCTCCTGCCAGGGCAGGTCAATGATCCAGTCGAGGTAGGTCCTGATGGTGACGTACTCGGACGACCCGGGCTGCATCCGGGCGATGCGCTTGAGGTCCTTGTCCACCTCGCGCCTGACCTCTTCGGGGAGGCCCTTGGCCTCGATCTCCCTTTTCAGCTGCTCCATCTCGTCCTCGGTTTCGCCCTGGGCGTCGCCGAGCTCCTTCCGGATGGCCTTGAGCTGCTGCCTCAGGTAGTACTCCCGCTGGGCGTTGTTGATCTCGCCCTTGGCCCGCTCGGAGATCTTCAGGGACAGCTCGAGGATCTCCAGCTCGTCGCGCAGGGTATCGTAGAGGATGGAATACTTCTCGAAGAAGCCGGTCTCCTCGAGGATCTGCTGCTTCTTCTCCACCGGGATGGGGAGGTTCGTGGTGGTGGTGCTCAGGAGGATGGCGGGGTCCTTGAGCTTCGAGAGGTTCGAGAGCACGGAGTCGAGGTTGTGGTACGAGTGCCGCGCCAGCTGGCTTAAGGTCTCCCTGGTGGAGTGGGCCATGGCGTGGATCTGCTTGTCCGCCTCGAGGTCCTCGGGCATGTAGGTCACCCTGACCTTGAGGTAGGGTTCTGTGGTGAGCTTCTCATCCAAGGAAGCCTTCATGATCCCCCTGATCATGATGGAGAGCTCTCCGTTCTTGGTCTGGGAGATCTTGGTGATCTTGGCCATGCACCCGATGCGGAACAGGTTGTCCCACGTGGCGGGCTCCGAGTCGCCGGAGGACTTCATGCCCACAGCCACCACGGGCGAGTTCCCCGTATAGAGCTCCTTGACCAGGGCGATGGAGGTCGCGTTGGATACGATGAGGGGCAGCAGCCCCTCCGGGATGAGCACCGCGTCCTTCAGCGGCAGCACGGGGAGGATGTCCGGGTATTCTTCCTGGATTTCCGGTTTGTATTCCAGTGAGCGGTTGAAAATATTCTTAATCCAATCCATAACGTATAAGTAGGTTTCAGGGCTGTCTAAGTCAATCAGCCTGGCGTTTTTCCTGGATACGGGAATAGGCCGGGATGTCGGAATCCATGTCGATCGACGTATTCTCGAGCAGGCAGCTGTTTCCCACGGTACACCTGGTTCCGATGTGCGAGTTGTTTATCCAGGTATTAGGCATGATTTTCACCCCCGAGTCAATGGTGGTTTTCCCGAGGATGCAGACGCCCGGCCAGATCTCCACGTCGTTCCCGATCGTTGCCAGGGGGCTTATCCACACGGTGTCCGGGTCGATGAGGGTGACGCCCTCGTCCATGTGGGACATGTTGATGCGCCTCTGCATGAGAGACGCCGCGTGGGCGAGCTGGGAGCGGGAATTGATACCGTGGGCCTCGTTGAAATCCGGCACCGTGAACGAAACGGCCGAAGGGGCCATCTTCACGATGTCCGTGATGTAGTACTCGCCCTTGGCGTTGTCCGGGGTGAGCCCGTCCAGGGCTGCCAGGAGGAACTTCTTGTCCACGGCGAACACGCCGGTGTTGATCTCGCGGATTTCCCTCTGCTCCTCCGTGGCGTCGTTGTGCTCCACGATGGCGCTCACACTGCCGTCTGCTTTGCGGATGATCCTGCCGTACCCGAAGGCGTCGGGCAGGACCGCGGTGAGGATGCCGATGGGCGCCCGGGACGAGCGGAAGATGTCCAGGAGAGAAGCCAGCGACGAATACTGTATGAGGGGCATGTCGCCCGGGAGGATGACCACCTCGGTGGCGGGCGACTCCTTGAGCGCATCCCGCGCCACCATGACCGCGTGGCCCGTGCCCAGGGGCGGGTCCTGCACCACCTGCGTGATGGAGAAGCGTTCGAGGTAGGGCCCCACCACCTCCCTGCCGTGACCCACCACGGCTATGACGCTCGAATCGAGCCTGCGGGCTATGTCGATGGGGTAGAAGATGAGGGGCAGGCCGAGAATCTCATGCATGACCTTGGGCCTTGCCGATTTCAATCTGGTTCCTTTTCCTGCGGCCAGGATTATGGTACAAATTGATTGCATGGTACCCATTTGCTATCACACCCCGGGGCAGTTAAGCAAGAGAGGATAGGCGCCATTCCTCTTGTCAAAGGGGAGTGTATTTGTTAAGACGGCTAGACAATCAGTGCCGCGTGAAGGAAAGGAGTAGGCATCTATGGTCTTTGAATGGATTTTCGGGATGTTCTCCAGCGATCTGGCCATTGATCTTGGTACTGCGAACACACTGGTCTACGCCCGGGACAAGGGAATCGTCCTTTCGGAGCCCTCGGTCGTCGCAGTCAAGATGGAGCACGGCGGCGTCAACAGGATCGTTGCGGTGGGAACCGAAGCGAAGAAGATGCTGGGGAGAACCCCTGAAAATATTCAGGCCATACGTCCCATGAAGGACGGCGTCATCGCCGATTTCGAGGCAACGGAGGCCATGCTCAAGTATTTCATTACCAAGGTCCATCAGCGCAGGCTCGGCGTGCGTCCCAGGGTGATCATCTGCGTGCCTTCGGGCATCACCCAGGTGGAGAAGCGGGCGGTGAAGGAGTCGGCCGAGGCGGCGGGCGCCCGCGAGGTGCACATCGTGGCCGAGCCCATGGCCGCGGCCATCGGCGCAGGCCTGCCGGTTTCCGAGCCCATCTCCTCCATGATCGTGGACATCGGCGGAGGCACCACCGAGGTGGCGGTCATCTCCCTGTCGGGCATTGTCTACACCAACAGCGTGCGCGTGGCCGGGGACAAGATCGACCAGGCCATCATGCAGTACATCAAGCGGGAATACAACCTGCTCATCGGCGAGAGGACGGCGGAGATCATCAAGATCATGATCGGCTCGGCCGCCTCCGACGAAGTGGAGCGGACCATCGAGGTGAAGGGCAGGGATCTGGTGGACGGCATCCCCAAGATCTTCACCATCTCCTCCGAAGAGATCCGCAAGGCCTGCCAGGGCCCGGTGAGGATCATCATCGACGCCGTCAGGGTGGCCCTCGAGCAGACGCCGCCCGAGCTGGCGGCCGATATCGTGGACAGGGGCATTGTGCTCACGGGCGGCGGCGCTCTCTACAAGAACCTCGACAAGCTCCTGAGAGAGGAGACGGGGCTGCCGGTGATCATCGCCGAGGACCCCCTGTCGACCGTGGCGAGGGGTGCGGGCCGACTTCTGGATGATATCGACCTTCTGAGAGACGTGACGATACCGAGTTGATGGGACGGCATAACAACAGAGTCATATTGCTCACCTGTTCCGCAGCCCTCATTCTCATCCTGCTCTCAACCGGACAGTACGGCGCAACCTCCCAGGGGGTTGGCTATATCCGCGAAGGATATCATGTTTTCGACAAGATTATCTCTGCTCCTTTCGTGTTCGTTGCAGACATCTGGAGCACCTACATAGGCCTGGTGAACACCAGCAGGGAGAACAGGGAGCTCAGGCTGAGGAACGACAGGCTCAAGGTGAGGTCCATGATCCTGGACGAGCTCAAGTCCGAGAACAGGCGCCTGCGGGCCATGCTGGACTTCAAGGAGGCCCACCGGGAGCTCTCCCTGATCCCGGCCAACCTCCTCTCCCAGGACATCACCCTCATCTTTAAGACCGCCATCATCGATCGGGGCTCGAAAAGCGGATTCCACGTCGACATGCCCATCCTGAGCCCGGACGGCGTGGTGGGCAAGGTCATCGCCGTTTCCCCCCACACATCCCAGATCCTCCTCATCACCGACCCCAACAGCGCCATCCCCGCTCACATAGAATCGACGCGCGTCAAGGGCATCATCAAGGGCAGGGGGGGCAATCTCCTGACCCTGGAGTACGTGCGCAAGGCGGAGGATGTCAAGATTGGAGACAGCATCGTCACCTCAGGCCTGCTCAACGTGTTTCCCTCCGGGCTCAAGATCGGCACCGTGGTCGAGGTGAGGCGGGACGTGAACCAGATGTTCGCGGACATCATCGTGAAACCATACGTGGAAATGGACAAGATCGAGGGGATATTCGGCATTGCTCAAGATATGGAAGCTTCAGATTAGCCTGCTCGGGATATTCTGCGCGGCGATCCTGGTGGAGATATCCATCATCCCTTCCCTGTGGGCGCCCCTGCGGGTGGATTTTCTCATCGGGCTGATCATCGGGCAGGTCATCTTCATCCCGTTCTACCAGGGATTCTCCTTCGTGGTCCTCGCCTCCCTCATGATGGAGGCCTTCTCGGGGGCGAGGATAGGGCTCATCCCTCTGCTCTACGTCGCCCTGTACCTGGCCACCGACCTGCTCAAGGAGGTGATCTACCTCGAGAACGTGTATGTGCAGGCAGTCTTGGGAGTCCTCTTTTACTTCGTCCTGGCCGGGTCAACGGCCATGATCACGGGCACCAGCTTCCTGGGCGATATGATCGTTCCGCTTGTCGCCGGCATGGTGCTCACCGGTCTCGTGTCCCCGTTCATGGCCCGCCTCGTCGGCCGCCTGCAGACCTCCTATGGATTACGTGAACTCTAACATCGCAGGCCAGCAGGTCGAAGAGGAGATCAAGGGCAGGGGGAAGTACCTCACCGTCTTCGTCTGCGTGCTCTTCGGCATCCTGGTGCTGAGGCTCCTGAACATGCAGATCTTCAAGGGGAGCTTCTATGAAGAGCAGGCCCGCAACAACAGGCTGAGGATCATCAGCACCCCGGCGCAGCGGGGCAAGATCCTGGACCGGAACATGGAGGTCCTTGCGGACAGCAGGCCTGCATACAACGTGATGGTGATCCCCGAGGACATCAGGAACGTCAAGGACATCGCCCGGAAGCTTGCCCTGATCCTGAACAGCGACCCCCGGGAGATCATGGACAAGATCAAGCAGGCGAAGCAGAGACCCTTCAGCCCCATGTACATCGCCCGGGACATCTCGTTTACCCAGATGGCGAGCATCGAAAGCCAGCTCTACACCATGCCGGGCATATCCATCGACATCACCAACGAGCGGGATTACCTCACCCGGGGGCTGGCAACGCACGTGCTGGGCTTCCTCGGAGAGATCTCCCGGAAGGAGCTGGACAAGGCGGGCGAGGAGAGCGACTACTCCCCCGGCGACCTCATCGGCAAGTCCGGGGTGGAGCTCATCTGTGAGGGTGAGCTGCGCGGGCTGAAGGGGAGGAGGGCCTACGAGGTGGATGCCCTCGGGCGGAAGGTGAGGGTCGTGGAGGAGACGGCCCCGGTCTCGGGCAGGGACGTCAGGCTCACCATCGACAAGAGCCTGGAGCTCATCGCCAAGCAGGCCCTGGGCGACAGGCCGGGTGCGGTGGTGGCCATGGTCCCTGCCACCGGGGAGATCCTGGCCATGGCGTCGTCCCCGGTCTACGACCCCACGGTGTTTCTGAGCCCCATGTCCCCGGAGTCGTGGAGGTCCATCATCGGCGACCCCATGCACCCCCTGGAGAACCGGGCCATCCGGGGCCTGTATGCCCCGGGGTCCACCTTCAAGGTCCTCATCGCCTCCCTGGCGCTCCGGGAGAAGTTCATCGACACGAAGACCCGGGTCTTCTGCCCCGGCAAGTACGAGCTCGGGAACACGGAGTTCAGGTGCTGGCGCAGGGAGGGCCACGGGAGCGTGGACCTCATCACCGCCATGGCCGTGTCCTGCGACGTGTACTTCTACAGCCTGGGCGAGCGGCTCGGCATCGATCGCATGTCCACCTTTGCCAAGGAGGTGGGCCTGGGGAGGCACACCGGCATCGAGCTCAAGGACGAGTCCACGGGCCTCGTCCCTTCCGTCGAGTGGAAGCGCAAGCGCTTCAAGCAGCCCTGGCACCGGGGGGAGAGCGTCATCACCGCCACCGGCCAGGGCTTCACCCTGGTGACCCCCCTTCAGCTGGCAAAGGTCATGTCCGGCATCGTGAACGGGGGCAGGGTCATGACCCCGAGGATCCTCGCCTCGACGCCTGAGCGCCTCGAGATGAACCTGAACTTGAGCAAGGAGGAGCTGGACACCATCAAACAGGGCTTGAGGGCCGTCGTGGACAGTGATTTCGGGACGGCCCGGGGCATCAAGGACCGGATGTTTTCCATCGGGGGAAAGACGGGCACCGCGGAGGTGGCCAGGGGCTATATCTCCAAGCTCCCGGACTCGTCGGACATCCCGTTCAAATTCAGGGACCACGCCTGGTTCTTCGGGTTCTCCCCCGTGGAGAACCCCGAGATCCTGGTGGTGGCCGTCCTCGAGCACGGCGGGCACGGCGCCTCCATCGCTGCACCCATCGTCAGGGACGTGATCAGAGGATACTACTACTCGAAGGGGCTCTCATATGAGCAGGTACGACAAGATAACCAATAACCTCGACTGGGGCCTGCTCGCCATCGTGGCCGCGCTCATCGCCGTAGGCCTGCTCTGCATATACAGCGCGGTGAGGCTCACCGCCATCAACATCTTCTTCAAGCAGCTCACGTGGATACTCGTGGCCTCCATCGTGATGATTACCGCCTTCCTCGTGGACTACCGGACCCACATGCGGCTAGCCTGGCCTATGTACGTCTGCATGGTCCTGCTCCTTGCCGCCGTGCTCGTGGTCGGCAGGGAGATCTCCGGCGCTAGGAGGTGGATATCCCTGGGATTCATGAGCATCCAGCCCTCCGAGTTCGCCAAGATCATCATGATCATCTGGATGGCCTACTGGAGCGAAAAGAAGATACAGATCGAGAGCTACGGGATGAAGGACCTGGTTGTCCCGGCGCTCTTCATCTGCCTGCCCGTGGGCCTCATCCTCCTGGAGCCCGACCTCGGGACAGCGGGGATCGTGGGCATGATCGCCACGATCATGATCCTGCTCATCGGCGTCAAGCGGTCCACGGTCATCACCCTGGGCTCGCTCTTCGTCTCGGCCCTGCCCTTCATCTGGTTCACCCTCAGGGAATATCAGCGCAACAGGATACTGACCTTCCTCGATCCCAGCAGGGATCCCCTGGGCACCGGGTACCACGCTATGCAGTCGAAGATCGCCGTGGGGTCGGGGGGCCTGTGGGGCAAGGGCTATCTCCAGGGGAGCCAGACCCAGCTCTCCTTCCTGCCCGAGCACCACACTGACTTCATCTTTTCCGTGGTGGCCGAGGAATGGGGATTCGCAGGCACCACCTTCCTCCTCCTGCTCTACATCATCCTCATCACCAAGATCATCCAGGTGGGCAGCCGGGCAAAGGACCGGTTCGGCTCCATGATCTGCTACGGGATCGCGGGCTACTTTTCCCTGCACATCTTCATCAACATCTCCATGACCATGGGCATCTTCCCGGTGGTGGGCGTGCCGCTGCCCTTCATCTCCTACGGCGGCTCGTTCATGTTCATGAACCTCCTGTGCATAGGGCTGGTGCTGAACGTCGCGTGGAGGAGGTTCATGTTCTGACGTAAATGCCCGTCAGATGAGCTTCATGGTCCCGGTCACCTTCAGCATCCTGGCCACGTCGCCGTGAGCCCCGGAGGAAGAGCATTCCCTGCCAAGGGATTCGAGCGCCTTCCTGAGCTTGAGGAGGAGGATGATCCCCGGGGTGCTGATGGCGGAGAGCCCCGAGAGGTCCAGGGTGCACCGGGCCCCTCCTGCCCGGGAAGCGATCGCCCTGATCTCGGCGTCGGACACCCCCTGGGGCGTCAGGCGCCCGGAAAAGGCAAGGCGGGTCGAAGGTCCGTCCTCGTGCGCCTCAACTGACCATTCGTCCTTTCCGGCACGCGCGTCGAGGCGGTCAAGCGCGTCGTCGAGGGTGTCGTGAAGCCTGCCGGCAAAGAGATCGGAGAGCCGGTTGCGGGTGATGACCTTCCGGGCGTATGGCGTGACGCCGATGACGAGGACCTCGTGCCTGCTCCTTCCCCAGAGATTGAGCACGTTCAGAAAGAGGCCGAGGCCGGCCGAGTCGATGAAGCCCACGTCGCTCACGTCCAGGACGAGGTGGGCGCTGGGGCGCTTAGGTATGAGCGATGCCAGGCGGGGCACCGCCCCGGCATCGACGATCCCGGGCAGGGTCATGAGCAGGACCTGCTCCCTGCCCCTGGCCATGTACTTGTAGGTGACCTTGTTCCTGCACCTCTTGAGGTAGTCGTGGGGGGCCACCTTCCTGGCGTACTGGTACAGGGCGACCGAGGGCCACGCCTGGGAGCCGAGCTTGACCAGGTCGAGGGGGGAGCGCTTCCACAGCCGCCTAGGGCCCTGGGCCAGATGGAGCAGCCGCTCGAGCCCGCTCGAGCGCGTCCACCCCGGGGCGCGCGTCATGCCGCCGGTCACGGAGTCGAAGGTGTTGCCGATGCCGATGGTGACGGGGACCTTCAGCCGGTGCCTGTTGCGCTCGAAGAAGAGCTCCTGCTTGGGGCTGCCGAACGCGACGAGGAGCACGTCGGGCGAAGAGGCGTTGACCGCTTCGACCGCTTCTCCGTCGCGCTTGAGCGCGTCCACCAGGTTCGGGCCTTCCACGTGGACCATGGGCGAGCCGAAACCCGCTATCCTCAGGCCCAGGCATTCCTTCCGCAGCACGGCCGCAGCCCGCTCAGCTCCGTCCCGAGCCCCTCCCAGAAGATACAGGGATTTCCCCCTGAGCGCAGCCTCGCGGGCGAGCCCGGGCACGAGGTCGGCAGCGGCCACCCGCTCCTTGAGGGCCGGGCCGAGGTGTCTGCTCAGCCACACAACGGGCATGTCGCCCGCCGTCACCAGGTCGGCGCCCCTCAGCACCTGAAGGAGCTCGGGGTGGCGGGGCTCGGTGAGCCTGAAACTCATGGTGCCGGCTATGGAGTCCGTGTTGACCGTGGCCACGAGCTTCGGCCGGTGGTCGGAGGCATAGGTGTCCACGAGGTGGAAGATGTACTGGAGGGTCTCTTCCATGGTGAAGGAATCGACCGGTACGCCCAGGATCAGGTTGGTGCTCCTTTTCATCGATGCAGCCCCTTGCCTTTCTCAGCTTTCGGTCCGTGGATGCCGGAGCGTGCCGTCATCCCTCCCGGGGTTCCTGCCATACTTCGAACAGCGCCCCAAATTGACTGGTAATCTCTACTAGATTTATCGGATGGCCGTCAATGGACTGGAGCATGACCAGTTTGTGTTCCCTGTCCGGGGACAGGGTTCCTTGAAACCTGTTCAGTCAGGCCGGGAAAGCGTCTGAGGGGTCGGAGGCCGTAGTGACCGGGCTGTCAGCTTCGGGAGGGTTTCCGGAACCTCCCCTGAGCGTCGATCTCGACGAAGCCCGTCTCCGCCAGGCCGAGGAGGTGCTTCTCCACCATCCTGGTCTCCCCGAACCTGAGCATCTTGTCGGGGTGGAGGGTGTAGTCGACCTGGTAGATGGGGGACCTGTTGACGATCCCGTCCAAGCTCATGGGAACGCCTTCCGGCAGGGTGTCGAGAACGGTTCTGTCCCGCTGCCCGAAGGTGGCCTCATATGCAGCGAGACGCTTCACGAAGTGGGGGCCCTTCATGGGGCGCGCGTGGGAGGAGATGTAGGTCTCCACCGGGAGCGCACTGATCATCCGGATGGACTCCTTGAAGAGGGGGATGTCCGACTCGGGGTTCCCGTACCAGGGCCCGAAGGGGCTCATGTCCATATCGAAGCCGATGAGGATCTTCCGGTCCGGCTCCCACATGCAGTAGTGGTCCTTGAGGTGGCCGGGGGTGTGCAGGGCGATGAACCGGTTCTCTCCCAGGGAAAACTCGAAGCGGTCCCCGAACTGGGACGAAAAGGTGAAGTCGCGGTAGCCCGTCACCGGCAGGTAGGTATCCTTCCACAGCTGCGCGAGCTCGCGGCCGACGAACCTCAGAGCGAGCCGGTCAGCCGAAGAGATGCTTTCCGCCCCTTCCCCGGGCACCGAGACCTCGGTGCTGCCGTCGAAGAGCCAGGTCCCCGCGGTGTGATCGGGGTGGGAGTGGGAGAGGAAGACGAGGTCGATGGAGACCTCGTCTCTCAGCGTGGCCACGATGTCGTGGCCGCACCCCGTGTCCATGAGCATGCGGGTCCTGTCGAGCACGCACACGGCGTTCGAGAAGGGGGACCGTCCGCGGTTGCTGCCCTGGACCACCCATATCGTATCGGTGATGGCGGTCGCCTTGAGCCCCAGGGGGGGAAGGATGTCGTTACCCATGTAGCCGGTGACTATACGCAAAGACGGGTGTCCTGGTCAACACCTGCAAGGCCTTTTATCACGGAGCTGTTTCCTGCAGACGGGAAGGGTCTACCCTTCACGCGGAGAACAGGATATAAGCATGGCATGAAGATCGGCCCGGCCATGACGAAGTGGGACTGGACGCTCATCGCGGCCCTCGTCGCGGCGTGCGCCCTCTGGTGGGCGTACGGCCTGACGCACGCCCGTGAGCCGGAGGTCGTGCAGGCATACAGCGGCTCCACGCTCTTTGCCGAGCTCCCCGCCGACCGGGACGCCGTGGTGAGGGTCCCCGGCCCCCTGGGGGAAAGCGTCGTGGAGGTCCGCTCGGGTGGGGTGTCCATGATCTCCTCCCCCTGTCCGGACAAGCTCTGCATGGGCATGGGCAGGATCAGCTCCTCGGGGGAGGGCATCCTGTGCATCCCCAACCGGGTCTCGGTGACGCTCAAGTCCGGCAGCGGGAGGATGGACGCGGTGACCTACTGAGCTCCTGTCCGTGATTCTTAAGCCATTGCCCTGTGCCCGGGTTTGAGTTCCCGGCCCTCCTGGATATTATAACCGCCAGAAGAATAGTTCTCCGGAATCCCTCTGCATAGAAAACAGGTATTTCCCAGTAAGAAGTTCGCGTGATGGCAGCGGACACATGGTGCACCCGGTGCGGGAACGGTGCAGGTGCGGTCCGGGCACGTCCGCGCTCATACGCTCAGGAGGTGTGCATATGCCGTGCACGACATACCCCAGGCTGTTCGAACCGGGGGTGATCGGGAAGATGAGGGTGAAGAACAGGATCGTCATGCCGCCCATGGCGACGAACTATGCCGGGCCATCAGGAGAGGCCACGGACCGCCTGATCCGGTATTATGCCGAAAGGGCGAAAGGCGGCGCCGGGCTGATCATCGTCGAGAACGTCCAGGTGAAGTATCCCCAGGGCAAGAACGTGTCGTGCCAGCTTCGGCTGGACGACGGCAAGTTCATCCCCGGCTTCCAGGAGCTGGCGGAAGCGGTGCATGCCTACGATGCGCGCATCTTCATCCAGATCCACCATGCGGGGCGGCAGTACCACGGTATCGAGGATGCGGAAGGGGTCGATCCCTCGGGCATACCCGACGGGTTCCTCAAACAGCCCGTGAGGCCCCTGACAAACGGAGAGATCCTCGATCTCATCGAGCGCTTCTCCGAAACCGCGCTGAGGGCGAAAAGGGCCGGGCTGGACGGCGTCGAGTTCCATGGGGCCCATGGATACCTCATCAATGAGTTCATGTCCCCCCACACCAACCAGAGGGTGGATGAGTGGGGCGGTACCTTCGAGCGCCGCATGCAGTTCCCCCTGAGGGTCATCCAGCGCACCCGGGAAAAGGTCGGGCCCTCTTTCCCCCTGTCCTTCCGGTTCAGCGCGGATGAGTTCGTGCCCGGGGGGATCACCCTGGAGGACTCGAAGAAGATCGCCCGGTACCTGGAGGACGCCGGTATCGATGTCCTGCACGTGAGCGCCGGCATCTATGAATCCATGCCGCGGATCCTCGAGCCCATGCGCTTCGAGGAAGGCTGGCGGACCTACCTGGCCGCCGAGATCAGGAAGGTCGTGAAGATCCCGGTGATCACGGTGGGGCAGATCAGGAGACCCGAGGTCGCCGAGCAGATCCTTGCGGAGGGCAAGGCCGACTTCGTCGCCCTGGGCAGGACCCTCATCGCCGATCCCCACTGGCCCGTGAAGGCGCAGGAAGGCAGGGTGTCCGAGATACGCAAGTGCATCAGCTGCAACATCGGATGCATCGGAGGGTATGTGTTCAACGACCGCTATATGAGGTGCACCGTGAACCCGGTGACGGGCCACGAACGACTTGACGGATGGGCGAACCTCATCCCTGCGGAAAGGAAGAAGAAGGTGATGGTCGTGGGGGCCGGTCCCGGGGGCATGGAGGCCGCGCGGGTGGCCGCCCTCAGGGGGCACTCGGTGACCCTGTACGAAAAGGAGGGCGAGCTGGGCGGGCAGATCCGCATCGGGGTCAAGGGCCCGGGCAAGGGCAAGCTGGGTTTCATCCCCGAGTATTATTCCAGCACGCTGAAGACCGCCGGTGTCCAGGTGAAGACGGGCACGCCGGTGGACGAGGAGACCATCCGGGCGGAGAAGCCCGATGTGGTCATCTTCGCGACCGGGGCAGCGCCTGTTGTCCCTGATATCAGGGGCGCGGACAATCCCGAGGTGGTCCGGGGGAGCTGGGACGTCCTCAGCGGCGTCGCCGAGGTGCCTGGCAGCAAGGTCGTTGTGGCCGGCGGAGGACTGGTCGGATGCGAAACAGCCCTCCTCCTCGCAGGGCAGGGGAAGGACGTCACCATCGTGGAGATGCTGGATGAGCTCGCCTCGGACATGGAGCCCATCACCCGGTATGACTTCCTCACCGAGCTGCTCCCCGCCTCAGGGGTCAAGGCCCTGGTGAAGATGGTCATCGCGGAGATCACCGACAGGGGTGTGGTGGTCCTGGACCGCTGGCAGAGAAAGTCGCTCATCGAGGCGGACAACGTCGTGATCGCCCTCGGATCGAGACCGGTGGATGACCTGCCGGGCGCTGCCCGGGACTGCGCTCAGGAGACCTACCTCATAGGAGACTGCAGGGAGCCCCGCAGGATCATCAACGCAACCTTCGAGGGGGCGTCCGTTGCCCGTATGATCTGAAAGACGGCAGGTTAACTTTGTCATGACGGGTTGCAGCGGGGGGTGCTGCATGCGGGAACGGGAATGCGGTTCCTCGGGTGAGCCCCCTTCGGGAAAGTCATATACCGTGAGGATCGCAAAGCCCGGCCAGCACGAACGGGCAGCTCAGGAGTACCGTTCCCTGAGGCGTTTTTCCGTGAGCACCCTGATCTTCGCGGCGAGCTCGTCCCTTCTGCCTTCCAGCCGGGGGTTGCCCTTCACGTACTCGTCCAGGAAGAAGAGCCTGTCCTCACGGGGGATGGTCCGGCAGAAGGAGGCGTTCAGGTAGCTCAGGTTCCTGGCGATTGTGGGGAAGTCTGGGGTGGAGGTACGCCTGAGCCGGTCGAGGTCGATGAGGTGGATGCCGTCCGGAGACGTGAGCAGGTTCTCGCCCTTGAGGTCCACGGGGATGAACCCCATCTCGTGGAGCCTGCGGATGAACCCCGCAACGGAGGCGATGAGCTGTGCGTCGTACCCGTGCTCGGCCACGTGCCCCACGAGATCCTGGCCCTCGACCCGAGCCGTGGCGATGTAGGACACGAGGAGCACCCCTAGGCGCCTCTTTTCGCAGGCGAAGAGGACGGGGGGCGTACTGATCCCGCAGCGCTGTAGCATGAGCGCGCCCTCGAAGGCCTTCAGCGCCCGGCTCTTCCGGAAGAGGTTCTTGGCCGTGTCCCTGAGCCCCTTGTAGTTGTAGCGCTTCAGGAAGATGTCCTTATTGCCCAGACGGCCCGACTTGACGAAGGTGGTCCTCGATGAGTTGAGCACCGTGCTTCCGAAAGACTCCATGAACGCTTCGATGTGGGCAGCCTCCTCGGGGAAGGGGGTGCTCTCGGGCAGGTACCAGGTGAAGCCGTCCCTCACGACCCGTCCATAGGGCCGGGACTTCTCCTCGAGGCCCCATCCCCCGGGTGCGCCTGCGAGGTGCCAGAGCAGGAGGAGCAGGGACTTCTTCAGGCGGGTCCTCCCCCTGGCCGTGATCGAGGCGGGAAAGCCCCCTGCGATCTCCACGCCGAGCTTCAGGAAGTTCAGGGAGAAGAGCAGGGAGGCCTGGAGGGCGCCCCGGTTCTTCCGGAAGAAGCGGTACATGGAGCGCTGGTACTCGACCTTGCGCCTGAGGTCGAACTGCCTCGCCGTGGCCCCCTGGTGGTGCACCACCGTGAGGTGGGGCAAGAGCCAGACCCCGTAGCCCGCCTTTTCCGCCCGGAGGCAGAAGTCCGTCTCCTCGAGGTAGAGGAAGTAGCCCTCGTCGAGGGGGCCCACAGCGTCGATCACCTCCCGCTTGACCATCATGCACGCACCGATGACCGAAGGCACCCGCACGGGCCCTTCGAAGCGCGAGAGCTTGCTCGGGTAGGTCTTCGGGAAGATCCTCTTCAGGAGCGACTTGTTCAGGAGCTCGGTGGCGAGGTTGGGGATGATGTCCACCGAGTTCTGGAGCGTCCCGTCCGGGAACACGAGCTGGGGACCCGCGATGCCAGCCCGGGGACGGGCGTCCAGGAAGGAGGCCATTTCCGAAATGATGTCCGAGGTGAAGCGCGTGTCCGGGTTGAGCAGGAGGATCTTGTCCCCGGACGCGGCCCTGATCCCCCGGTTCACGCCCCGGGCAAACCCCAGGTTGGCCCCGGTCTCCAGGACCTTTGCCCCCGCTTCCGGCAGGGAGGGCAGGGCGGCCGGGGAGTTGTTCACGAGGATGATCTCGTGGGGGAGCCTGACGTGGGTGCGCACGGAGGCCAGGCAGTCCCGGAGAAGGGGGCTGTCCCCCAGCGTGACGATGATGATGCTCAGCATGCCCTCATCCCTCCCCGGACCGCTCGGACATCGAGCTCGATGGTAGCGGGTCGCCTGTTTTCACGAGCCTGTACATACCCCAGGTTTCCCTTCCTGTAAATGACCTTGAGGGAGTCACGGAAAAATGGCTGCCTTCTCTTGCGAAAAACCGGAATATGCAATAACAGGAAAGGCATGGATATCCTCATGGTCAAGCTCGGGGCCTTAGGCGACGTGGTGAACACGTTCCCGCTGGCGGTCCTGCTGAAGAGGCACCTGGGTGCCCGCATCCACTGGCTCGTGCAGCCCTTGAGCCATCCCCTCGTGTCCCGGCACGCATCCGTGGACAACGCCATCCTCTTCGACAGAAAGAGCTGGCCGGAAACGCTTCCCGGCGTGATCGGCACGCTCAGGGGCATGCGCTTCGACATCGCGCTGGATCTGCAGAGGACGGCCAAGTCCGCGCTCTTCACGTACCTTTCCCCGGCCCGCAGGCGCATCGGGTTCGACCGGGCCAGGTGCAAGGAGATGACCTGGGTTCTCCCCTTCGAGCGCATCCCGGCCGCTGACCCGGGAGGCCACATGGTGCGCCAGTACCTCGAGTTCGCCCGCTACCTGGGCGTGGAAGAGGACGGGGTGACGTGGGACATCCCCGCCGGTGATCCCCCGGGGTGCGCCCTGCCGGAGCGGTACGTGGTCCTCAACATCGGCGCCACGAAACCAGCCAACCGGTGGAAGGCCTCTTCGTTCGCGGCCCTGGCCGGGCTCGTCAAAGACCGCTTCGGCCTCCCGTGCGTGCTCACCGGCGGGCCCGAAGACCGGAGCATGGCCGCTGTCGCGGCATCAGGCACGAGAGGGGAGGTGGTTGATCTCGTGGGCAGGACCACGATCATGGAGCTCGTGAGCGTTCTTGCGGGTGCCCGGGCCGTGGTGAGCTGCGACACCGGGCCCATGCACCTGGCCGTGGCCCTGGGGAAAGAGGTGGTGGCCCTGTTCGGCCCGGCGGACCCCGGCCGGACCGGCCCATACCGGGGCCATGTGGTCATGAAGGACCTGCCGTGCTCCCCCTGCAACCGGAGGGACTGCAGCGACCCCAGGTGCATGGACGCCATCCTGCCGGAAGACGTTGCCGCAGAGCTCGAGCGCGTCCTGGGGTAGACTTAGGCTGCCCAGGATCCAGGCCGGGAAACCCTCATGCCGCGAGGCAGAGCCTGCGGATCCTCTTCTTGAGCATCCCCACATCCCTGATGGCATCGATCCTCACGAGATGTTGGTGGAGGTCGTGTTCGCTCAGACCGAAATGCCGGGCCACCTGGGCGAAGAGTGAGGCTGCGTTCTCGAGGGTGATCCTCCTGCAGGGCCTGATCCCGTAGGCGTCCACCAGGTGGGGCAGACCTGCGGCGTCGAGGACGATGTTCCGGGGATGCAGGTCGCTGAAATGGTAGCCGTGGTTGATAAGGGTGAGGCCCAGGTCCAGCATCACCTCAACCTGGCGGTCCCTGCTCGACGCGGGGAGACCGCTGGCCTCCGGGACGGCGTCCGTGACGATGGCGTCCGCGCCGGGCAGGCGGAGGTGCTCCCTGACTTTCGCCGCCGGGATGCCGGACATGCCCAGGAGCCAGAGCATGAAGGCCTCGTGGGGGATCTTCGGCCTCAGGAGGCTTTTCAGCCTCTCCCGCAGGCCCCTGGTGTCGTAGAGCTTCACGTAGTATTCCGCCGCCCCCTGCCTCACGAGCCGGAACACGGTCCGGGCGGGCTTGCGGCTCACGAACTCCCAGGCGCAGCCCGGGTACTTTTCCGAGAGGTGCTCGATCATTTTCAGCAAAGCAAGGGTTCCTTCCAGGTGTTCTTCGTGGTGTCTGTCTCTTTTATTACGCGGCGCCCCCTTCGAGGAGCCCCACGCAGGCCTCGAAGACCTTTTCCGTGCCGAGCTGCCGCATGCACCGGGCGTCCTCGCAGGTCTTCTTCAGGTAGCAGGGCATGCACTCCAGGCCTTCGGAGACAACGACGCTCCGCCTGTTCTGCGGGCGCACGTAGAAGGGGTCGGTGGGTCCGAACAGCCCCACCACCGGGATGTCCGAGGCGGAGGCCAGGTGCATCACCCCCGAGTCGATGCCCACGAAGAGGCTGGCCTTCATGAGGAGCGCGGTGAGCGCCCGCAGGGACAGCCTGCCCGTCAGGTCGAGGACGTCGATGGCCGATCCGTTCTCGCCCTCCTTCACGAGGGCTGCGATCTTCCCGTTGCTCTCCTTCGTGTCGCCTGCACCCACCAGCACCGGCCTGAGGCCGAAGCGGGCGTACAGGAGCGCGATGAGACGGGCGAACTTCTCCTCGTCCCAGGCCTTGATCAGCCTCCGGGGCGACGCTCCGGCCGAGATCACGACGTACGGGCTCCTTACGTCGACCGTGCACTCGTCCGGGTTCACGGGGAGCAGGCCCACGTAGGTGTCGGCCGTGACCGGGATGCCCAGGAGATCCAGGAGCTTGGCGTTGTTGAAGGGGCTGTTGTGCCCTTCGACCGTTTCCTTCACGTCGAGGCAGAGGTCCCAGGGGAAGCGCCTGAACCCGGCCTTCGTACCGGCCCTGCTTGCGGCCGTGAGGAGGAAGGCCTCCTCGGAGCGGGCCAGGGTGATGAAGAGGTCGTAGTACTCCTGGCGCAGGCTCAGCATGAGCCTGACCGTCTCCTGCACGCCCCCCCGGCGGGGGATGACCCGGTGCACCAGGGGGGATCCCTCGAGGAGCTTCTCGAGGCCGGGCTTCAGCACGGAATGGATCTCAGCCCCGGGATACCGGTCCTTGAGCGACTTGAGCAGGGGGAGCGAAAAAACCAGGTCCCCGATCTGGTTCAGGTGAATCACGCAGATCCTCATGGGTGGCATACAGACCTTCTACAGGAAGAAATTGTTGTCTTCCACTTCCCTGATCTCCGAGACGGGCGTATCCGACTGGATGAACTTCTCGATCCACCAGTTCACGTGGTGGTAGAAGCAGACCACCACCGAGCACTCGGCGTGCGCATCGAACCCCTTGATGGAGCGCTCGAGGGTCTCCTGGGTCTTGCGGAAGTTCTCGATCCCCCGGTAGCCCTCCCTGTCCCCGATGATCCCTGTGCTCACCCCGCGCAGCGCCGGGCAGTGGAAGATGCCCGCGGGCGCCAGCACGGTCCTGAAGAACTGGGAGTGGCACACCACCGGCTGGTTCTTGAGCTCGTGGAGCTTCCCTTCCAGCATGGCCTGGAGATTGACGCTCTTGAGGACCTTGACGGGCGGGCGGCAGATACGCTCGGCCTCGGCAAGCCTGGCCTCCATTTCCCGGATGACCCGCTCCTCGCGCTCCGGGTCGGGCGGGTCGAACAGGGACTCCTTGCCCGAGCCCTCGAGGCGGAGCAGGCAGGGCTTGAAAGACACGTAGTCGAAGCCGTACTCGACGGCCTTTGCCACGGCCTCGGGGACCTCGTCCATGTTGGGGGCGAGCTCTGCCCCGCCGTAGGTGATGCCGTCCCAGACGATGACAAAGGAGTACCCCAGGGAGATCTTCGGGTTCATCGCCTTGAGGGCCCTGGCGTCTTCGAGGATCTTCTTCAGGGTGACCTTCGCGGGCGGCCTGTGGGATTTCACGAACGTGTCCTCCCGGGCCGCGTCAAGGGACAGGCGCACCCAGTCTCCGTCCGTGAGGAGCCCGGCCACGCGGGCCACGCGCTCGAGGCGGGAGCCGTTCGTGGCGATGCCCACCTGGAGACCTTTGTCCTTGACGATTCTCACGATCTCTTCGAAGTCCCGGTGGACCGTGGGCTCGCCCCCGCCGATGAGGATCACCGACAGCAGACCCTGGGCGTGGAGCGTGTCGATGCTCTCCCGGATGACGTCGAGGTCGATGCTCTCGCCCGTGTTGATGATCCCGGAGTCCACGCAGTGGGGGCACCGGAAGTTGCATGCCGTAGTGAGGTCCAGGTTGATGGAGACCGGGCCCTTCTCCGGCAGGGGCGATGGGGATGAGGCCCGTACCTCGCGCTGCCAGGTGATGTATCGGCGCAGGTTGTCGATGACGGACTTCTGCCTGAGCTTTGCGCTGAAATCGTGCTCTTTTTGGGTCAGCTTTTCCATTTCGTCCTCTCCAGCTGGGCGTATGAGCTGAATATCTGCTTCAAATTCAGCGATGTCGCGATGATGTGGTCGCTTCCGACGACCGGGTGCAGGCCGGAGGCCCGTGCCTCCATGAAGTTACGGACCGAGAGCTGCAAAGGGTCGGGCACCGGTACCTGTCTGTCTCCGAAGCCGAGGAAGATGTCGTAGTTGGCCATGTCGATGAACCGCTCCGCTATACGGCCGTTGAACCCGAAGGAGAAGGTCCTGGGCTGCCTCGTCTCCCGCACCAGCTGCATGCTCGCCTCGCACTCGCTGAAGGCCGAGGCGTACGTGAAGGAGACGCCCAGGGACCCGTCCCCGCGCTCGAAGTCCAGGTCATGGACCGTGCCCGGTCCCAGGACTGCGTGCAGCAGGCTGAGCCCGTGGGGCACGGAGTCCGGGATCATCGCGGCGCCTTCGCTCAAGGGGGACAGGCGGATGGAGAACCGGCGTATCTCCCGGGGGTTGAGCCTGCCGCAGAGCTCCTCGTAGGCGGGCAGGCAGAAGGGCCACTGGGAATTCATGGCGACGGTGGTGCCCTTCCTCATGGCCAGGTGGAACAGGGTCTCGAGGTCCCCGGGCATGTCGTCCCGGGAAGGGTCCAGAAACGGCTTCTCGCAGAAGACCGAAAGCCCGAGGTCGATGGACGCACAAAGATAGGTGTAGTGGGTCTCGGCAGGAGATGCGATGGCAACGGCATCGAGGTCCTCCCGGTCAGTCATCTCGGAGAAGTCCCGGTACGGCCTTGCCTTGATGCCGTACGGCGCCAGGGCCTCGGACGCACGGGAGGCAGTGGCCTCGCTGGTGCCCAGGACACAGACCACCTGGCCGCCGTTTTGATGAAAATACTTCGCGATGTAGCCGCCGATGCCGTTCCTCTCTCTCCGGGCACCGATTATTGCAATTTTCATGGGGTTTCATTACCACATATTCCTCGGTTGTCAAAACAGAAGCATGGGCCTGCCCGGCTGGGGGCTGCAGCTCCTCCGCGGGCAGGGGATGGGAAGAAGGCCTTGACGGGTTATATTATATCCCATAATTCAAGGATGGTGTTGTTCCGGACCGGGGAGGTGAATGCCATGTTTGAAAACAGGAGAAGGGCCGTCATAGTGGTGGTGAGCATCGTCATACCCTTTCTCGCAGGGTTTGTTCTGAGCTGGTATATCTGGGGGCGCGGTGGCGATAAGCCCGTGGACTACAAGCAGGTCCTGCAGGAAACCATCTCTTACATCGGGACCCTGGAGGAAAAGAACAAGGCGCTGACCGGCCGGGTTGACAGCCTCGACGCCGAGCTGGCCGTCCTCAGGCAGAAGGGCCAGCAGACGGGCTCGCAGAGCGCGAGCACCATCACGGCGCTCAACCAGAAGGTGGGTGCCCTGGAGGCGGAAAACCAGAAGCTGAAAGGCCAGATCCAGTCCATGGCCCACGAGGCGAACACGACCTGTGTGCCCTAAGGCCTTTCACGAAGAGATCAGGACCCGGCGACCTTGCTGATGAAGATCTCGGCGAGCACGGGGTCGAACTGCCTGCCCTTGCACCTGTTGATCTCCCGGATGGCGTCCTCCACCGACATGCCCTTGCGGTAGGGCCTGTCCGATGTCATGGCGTCGAAGGAGTCCGCCAGCGTGATGATCCTCGAGAGGTAGGGGATCTCATTACCCTTCAGCCCCGAGGGATATCCTTTCCCGTCGTAGCGCTCGTGGTGGTGCCGGATGATCTCGGTCTCCTTGGACATGGGGGGCAGGGGCTTGAGGATGTCGGCGCCGATGTCCGGGTGCTTCTTGATGAAGTCGAACTCCGCATCCGTGAGCTTGCCCTCCTTGAGCAGGATGTCGTCCGGGATCCCCACCTTGCCGATGTCGTGCAGCGACGCTGCGATGTAGAGCGTGTCCCTCTCGATGTCCGTGAGCTCGAGCGCGCTCGCCATGGACATGGAGAGCGTGGTGACCCGGGTGGAGTGCTGGGCCGTGTGCGGGTCACGGGCGTCCAGCGTCTTCGCGAGGCTGTTCAGGGTGGAGAGCATGTTCTCGTAGAGGCCTTCGTAGAGGGCGACGTTCTCCATCCGCTCGGCGGAGCGGTTCAGGAGATAGAGGATCTTGCCTTCCTTCTCCTCCCCGAGGACCGCGGGTGAGATGACGTGCAGGGCGCCGAAGACCTGGCCTTCGATCATGAGGGGGAACACGGTCTCGAAGCGGTCCGTGAAGCGCGACTCGGTGCTGTTCTTCCGTACGATGTTCCCGTGGAGCAGGTCCGGATCGGTCTGGATCTCGCGGCCACTCGCGGTGTCCATGAGCTTGTTGTCCTTGCTGTTGAGCGGGAAGAACCGCACCTCGGCCTCGTCGAGGAGCTGCCTCGAGACGTCGATGATGGCGCTCACGAGGTCCCTGATCCCTTTGAGTCCGATGATCTTCTCGGATATCTCCTGCAGGGAGATGATTTCTTCGTTCTTGTCCTCGAGCTGGCCCACGAGGTTGTCGATGAGCCGGTGGAGGTGCAGGGTGTCGGAGAAGCGCCGGTTTTCCTCCAGCAGGGACTTCTCCCGCTTCATCTTGTTGAGCATGAGCTCTATCTGCTTGACCTTGAAGGGCTTTGAGATGAAGTCTGACGCGCCGTACTTCATGGCGTCGATGGCGATCTCCAGCGATGCGTACCCCGTGATGACGATGATGGGCAGGGAGACGTCCCGGGCCTTGATCCTCTTGATGAGTTCGAGGCCGCTCATGTTGGGCATCATGATGTCCGTGAACACGCACAGGTAGGGCCCCTTGTCCAGCAGGCCCACGGCGTCCAGCCCGTCGGCCGCCGTCTCGGAGGTGTAGCCGAGCTCCTCTATGAGGGCCGAGATGGTGCTGCGGATCCCCGGGTCATCGTCAACGATCAGTACCTTTTCGTGCATCACACGATCCTTTTGAGGATTTTGCCTTTGAATTCCCCGAATTCTTTTTCGGAAATGAATCCGTCGGACCTTAATCTGCCGAGGTACTCGATGGCGCTCAAGGCCTTGTTCACGTCCACGCTCTCCTGGAAGAGGGCAAACGGCGGGATCGCAGCGACCTGTGCGTCCTGCGTCGCCGGCCCCCCTTCTTTGACAAGCCTTTCTGTGAGCACCCTCACCTGGTCCCTCAGTGCGTTCATTTCCCTCATCGTCTCCTGCCTCTGCCTCAGGCGCGTGATGACGAAACGGATCTCTTCGATGTTGAAGGGCTTCTTGATGTAGGAGAAAGCCCCCCTGTTCACAGCCTCGATGGCGGAATCCAGCGACGCGTAGCCGGTGATGATGACCACCGGTATGTCCTTCTTCCGCGAATTCAGCTCGTCGAGCAGCTCCAGACCCGTCATGCCCGGAAGCATGAGATCTGAGATGATGATGTCGAAATCGTATCCTTCAAGGTGGGGAAGCAGCTCTTCTGCCTGCTCGTAACGGTTCGTTTCAACTCCCTCTTCCCTGAGAATCTGTTCAATGAGGTCCAGTATTCCCGCATCATCGTCGATGATGGCTGCTCGCAAGCGATTCATGCAGTGATTTATCGTATTCGCGGGGGAATTACTTTAGGAGAATGAGAGCCTATGGAAAAGTGTTCACATTTTCCGGAAGTATCCCGGGAAGCCGTTATCTGGACGCCCCGTTGCTCCTCCGGATGGCGTGGTTGTGCTCCTGGTAGGTCCGGGAGAAATAGTGCCTTCCGTTGCCCTGGGAGACGAAGAACAGGTAGCTCGTCCTGGCTGGCCACAGGGCCGCCTGGATGGACATCTTGTCCGGGCTGCAGATGGGACCCGGGGGGAGACCCTGGACCCGGTAGGTGTTGTATGGGGAATCGCGCCTGAGGTCTTCGGGCATGATCTTGCGCCTGAAGCCGTCGATCCCGTAGACCGCCGTGGGGTCTGACTGGAGCGGCATGTTCTGCTTCAGGCGGTTGTGGAACACCGAGGCGATGACAGGCTTCTCCGAAGGGTTCACGGCCTCCTTCTGGATGATGGACGCCAGGGTGATCACCTCGGGCAGGCTCATGCCCAGCTCTTCGCAGCGCGCCTTGATGTCCTTCGGGCAGATATCGTTAAAGCGGCTCACCATCTTGGCCATGACCTCCAGCGAGGTCATGTGCGGGGCGAGGTAGTAGGTGTCCGGGTAGAGGAACCCCTCCATGGTGGGCGCGTCGATGCCGAAGAACTCGGTGGTGTCCTCGCTCGAGGCGATCCTGACGAAGTCGGCCTTGCTCAGGAGCCCTGTCTCGGCAACGATGGCCCCCACGTCGTAGATGGTCGAGCCCTCCGGTATGGTGATCCGGTACTTCAGGGTCCTTCCCTTGAACAGGATGGAGATGATGTCGAAGGGGTAGTGCCTGCCCTCGAAGACGTACGAGCCTGCCTGGAGCCGCTTGACCTTGCCCGTGATGACTGCCAGGGCCATGAACATGGTCTTGTCCGTGATGATCCCCTGCTCTTCGAGCTCCCGGGAGATCTGCCAGGCGCTCGTGCCGGGCTTGATGTCGATCATCAGGGGCTTCGGCGGCGTCTTGGGCGTGATGATGAAGATGTACGTGTGGGTGACCACGATGACGAGGACGCAGACGAGCAGGATCATGACGCCGTTCGAGAGCTTCTTCATGAATGGCTTGTATATCGGCTTCTTCTTCATGGCTGCCGTGCGTCCAGGTAGCTTTTGAGGATGATGCTCGCGGCGATCTTGTCCACGACCTGCCTGCGTTTGGGTCCCTTTACCTTGAGGTGCATGAGCAGCTCGTGGGCCTCGGAGGTGGTGAGCCTCTCATCCCAGAGGTCCACAGGCAGACCCAGGGCCTGCCCCAGCTCCTGCGACCACTGCATGACCTTGTGCGCGCTTTCTCCCATGTCACCTTCCATATTGTAGGGGAGGCCTACCACGATCTTCTCCACCTGGTAGTCGCGGGCGATCTTTTTCAGGGACTCCATATGGGAGCCGTCTTCCCGTACGGGGATGATGTCCAGGGGATGGGCCATGGTGCACGACGGGTCGCTGATGGCCACCCCGATCCGTTTCGTCCCGTAGTCGATTCCCATTATCCGCATAGCACAATCGTCAATGCATCTGCTTACAGGGGCCATCCGGCGGCTGCGCGGAGGGATGTTTGCTCGGCCCCCCGGAAGCAGCAGGCCCTCGGGACTTCCCTCGCGTCTACATATATAAATAGGGAAACCGGCAGGTTTGGCAATGTAAGGGGTATTCCGCCTATTTCCAGTGGAACTCCTTCACCTCGACCTTGAACGAGGTACCCTCCCTGGCGGGTTTCCCGAAAAAGAACACAACGAACGGGATATCCGGGGAGGTTTCCAGCACTCCCAAGGTCCTCGGCTCGGCCGTGAGCAGGAGGTCGATGTCCGAGCTTTTCTGCATCAGCTCCGAGGACTTGGGGACGACGCCGGCATAAGTGCTCCGGCTCTCCATGAGCGCTCCGGCCGGGTCATACACCCGCGCCTCCACCAGGACCGATTTCAGGGGTTTGGAGGTGAGCTTCTTGATGACGCCCTTGATCACGAGCAGTGCCCCGCCGCTTTTGTCGGTGAGGATCTCGTAGGTGACGCTGTCATCCGGGATGGAGAAGAAGGGGCCCCGTTCGAGGACAGGAGTTTCGAGCTCCGCTGCCTGCCTGTTGAGCGAGGGCAGAAGAACCTTTGCGGCAAAGATGCCCGCGCCCAGCAGCACGATGACGGTGCATGCAATGGCGACCTTTGCCTTCAGAGGCATGCGCCTGGACGTGACCAGCTCGGGCTGGCCGTCTTCGTCGCCGGACACCACCCCCTGGTCCGAGCCGAGGATGGAATCGATCTCCCGGATGACGGACTCGGGCTGGACCTCGTCCTCCTCCTTGGGCTCCACTTCCTGCGGCGTCTCCTGCCCTTCCCCGGACTCGGCGATCTCCTGGGGCATGTCCTCGTTCAGACTCCTGGTGATCTCATCCTGAAGGGGCTTTTCCTGGAGCTCGCTGTCGTTCGTCCCGATGAGCAGGTCGAAGTCGTTCTCGAGGCTCGATTTCTCGGCAGGGGAATAGGTGAAGACGTGTGAGCAGACGCTGCAGCGCATCTTGATGGTGTCCCTGGCGAAGACATCCTTCTGGATCTTGAACTTGCTGCCGCATTTGGGGCACTCGATGACTGTCAAGGATTATCCCTCCTATCGCTGGCTGTCTGCTGGCTCGAAAATGTAGATGTCCGGCAATGTCCTGAAGTCTTCGGCATAGTCAAGTCCGTATCCCACGACGAACCCGTCTTCGATCCTGAAGCCGTAGTAATCGGGCTCTATGGGCTTACCCCTGCGGCAGGTCTTGTCGATCATGGTGCAGATCCTCACCGAAGCGGGTTTCCTGGACTCGAGGTGCTTTTTGAAGGCGATGAGGCTGTGGCCCGTGTCCATGATGTCGTCCACGATGAGCACGTGCCTGCCGGCAATGGGGCAGTCGAGGTCGCTCAAGATCTTGACTTCTCCCTGGGGACTGTCCGAGCAGCCGTAGCTCGAGAGGCGCACGAACTCGATCTTGAGGGGAAGGTCCACGCTGCGCACGAGATCGGAGGCAAACATGAAGCCGCCCTTGAGTATTGCGATGACGAGCAGGTCTTTCCCCTGGTATTCGGACGCTATCCTTTTCCCCAGCTCCTGGACTCTGCGGGTGATCTCGCTGGCAGGAAACAACACCTTCATGGATTGGTCATATATCCTATTGACACAGGGGTGTCAACGCAGTGTTAGGGAGGGCGGAGCTTCCATCTTTCCATGAAATCATACAATTAAGTCGTTCATTTCCCGAAGGGCGACCGGCTGGCTTCAGGAATTTTCGGTGTACAGATGCTTGCATATACTGATTGCTTTGATTATATTGGTACGTATTTTATGAGAATCAGTTGATTTTCCCTTGGGGATTCGGGTAAGTTTTATCCAGGGATGAGGAGGGTTCATCCGATGGAAGAGCAGAGGTCATCGAAACGGGTCAAGGTGAATATCAGGGTCGCGTACCGCGATGACGGATATGCCTACAAGATCGGCAGGGTGAGCAACATCAGCAGGTCAGGCGCCTTCATCGTCACCGAAACCCCACCCAACGACGTCAATGAATATCTCACTGCCAGCCTCGATGTGGACGATCTGGGCAAGATCGTCTGGATCCAGGGGCGCGTGATCCGGAAAACGAAGAATGGGATGGGGGTGGTGTTCACCCGCACCGACGCCAAGGGGCTGGATCTCTACCTGTCGTATCTGGGGGTCGCCTTCTGAGGCGTGAAACGCGTTTTGGTGTGCTGAAAGAAAAGGTCCCTCCCGCTGGCGCGGGAGGGACCTTGCCGTTTCCTGATCCGTTCGGGGCTACTTGGCCCCGGCGATGGTAAGATCCCTCTTGATGGGCACCAGGGACTCCGTAACCAGGGCGAGGCAGGAGTTGTCGAGCGCCTGGAGGACCAGTGCATTCCCCTGGTAGTCGCGTATCGTGTCCTTTTCCCCGTATCCTTCCACGGTGAGCTCCTTGTAGATCGACACGATGGCGCCCGCGTCCACGCCGTCCTGCTTGCCGACGCTCAGGAAGATGAGGTCGAGGTAGGAGCTCCCGTGCACGGTCCCGCCGTAGAGGTCGATCACCTTGCCGTCCTCCTTGAGGGACGGGACATACAGATTGACCGTCATGGGCTCGATGGCCTTGACGTCGTCGAATATGAGGTCGCCCACCCGGATCTCCTGGCTGGAGTCCACCACGGTGGCCTGGTACAGGTTGCCCTGGGACTGCTCAACCTTTGCGAAGCCTATTGCCTTGTAGAGGTAGCCCTTGATCTCCCCGTTGTCCTTTGCCTCGGTGATCTTGGTCACGATGGTCACGTACCTGCCCGGAACGAGCCCTGACTTCGACTTGATGAGGATGCCCTCCTCCCGCGAGATCAGTTCGCCCTGCTCCACCTTGTGACCCACGATGCCCGAGCCGGTCATGGGGCTGGGGCTGTAGATGTACGTGGAGTATTGCCGGGAGACCACGAAGGTCTTGTCCTTGACGCCGGCCGCAGCCTGGGGCGAGTACGCGACGGGGTCGCCGCTTTTCGCCGGGATGACGGTGATGGTGGTCTTGCCGCCTCTGGTGGAGATGACCACCCGGTCACCGGGGAAGATGAGGTGAGGGTTCGTGATGTCCTGGTTGTTCGCCCAGACGACCGGCCACTTCCAGGGATTGGACAGATAGCCCCTGGTGATGTCCCAGAGGGTGTCTCCCTTTTTGACGATGTGGACGGTATCCTGGGTGGTATCTTGTGCCCATGCGGACGTCAGTGCACAGAGGACGAAAAGCAGTCCGATACAGAGAGAGGTTATCCTTTTCAACACAAACCCTCCTTGGAGCGTCATTATTTGAAAGATCTATCGGCTCTGTCAAGGTTATTCTTGAGAGATACATGGTTGCATCGGGAATGTCTTTACTATACATAACCGGTATGGCATCGAAAAGCACCTACCATGCAGCGCACGTCTTCGTTGCCGGGGTCAGGGTCTTCGAGCATCTCAACCGTCGGCCCCCCACCCTGAAGGACCTCTCCGAGCTCCTGAAGATGTCCGAGGAAGAGCTCTCGCTCCTGTCGAGGAAGCTCGTGGACCAGGGCATCGTTACCGAGATCATCTCAGGGGCCGAGTGCCGCTACGGCGTGGGGGACTTCACGAAGATCGAGTCCCTGCCGAAGGAAGGGGAGACCCCCCGCATGGTGGACGAGATCTCCCAGTTCCAGAGCCGCCAGCAGTCGCGGCTCAAGGAGCTCGAGAAGTCGCTGTCCGGAGGTGGAGAGAAACAGAAGGTGTTCAGTGAGCTGGAAAAGGCGCTGAAGGATCCGTCCAGCCTCCAGAAAAAGAAAAACCCGCTGGACTAGGACCGCCCCGCTCCTGAAGGACTATACGGGAGCAAAACAGCTCCATTGAGCGAAAAACCGCTCCTTGCGCACGCCAGGCCTGCAATGCGCCCCGGATTCACCCGTCTGAAGGATATTTTTCGGCCCGTTCACCGCCATTAAGGGCTTGTGTTTTGTATATCTATATTGTATAGGATGCCAACTTATCATTAAACAGGAATAAGGAACGACGGATAGGGGGAATGGAACTATGGATAATCTCGAAGAAACCAAAACAAACCAAATTGATCAGAGCATCAAGGAGGAAAACACGGAGAGCACGGCAGCTCAGGACGAGGCGGTAGATTTCGCCAAAAGTATGGATCTGGAAGCTCTCTATGAAGAAACGATTGACAAGCGTGTGACCACAGGATCCGTGGTAACAGGCACGGTCGTCCAGGTGGGAACCGAACATATCATGATCGATATCGGCAGGAAGATGGAAGGGCAGGCCTCGATCCGCGAGTTCATCGACGACAGCGGCAGCCTGACCATCGGGGTCGGCGACGAGGTCGAGGTGCTCGTGGAGAGCATCAACCCTTCGAAGGGCGTCATCAGGCTCTCGAAGGACAAGGCCCGCCGTCTCAAGGTATGGGACGACATCATCGTCGCGTATCAGGATCATACCTTCATCAAGGGGAAGGTGACCGAACGGATCAAGGGCGGTCTCACCGTGGATATCGGTGTACCTGCCTTCCTCCCCACCTCCCAGGCAACGCTCAACCCGGTTGCCGAGACCGAGCTGGAGAAGATGGTCGGCCAGACGATCGAGGTGTCGGTCATCAAGTTCAACCGCAAGAAGAACAACGTGGTGGTGAGCCACCGGGAAGTTCTCGAGCGCAAGCGCGAAGAAAACAAGAAGAAGCTCATCGCCACCCTGAAGAAGGACGACGTGGTCATGGGCACGGTCAAGAACATCATGGCCTACGGCGCGTTTGTGGACATCGGAGGGATCGACGGTCTGCTCCACATCACGGACATGTCATGGGGCAAGCTGAAGGACCCCAAGGAGAAGGTGGCCCCCGGCGATCAGATCCAGGTCAAGGTCATCGAGTTCGATCCCGAGACCGAGAAGATCTCGCTGGGCCTCAAGCAGCTCACTCCCGACCCCTGGAAGGGTCTGGAATACCGCTACCCCATCGGGAAGAAGATCTCCGGCAAGGTAACCTCCATCACCAACTACGGAGCCTTCGTGGAGATCGAGGAAGGGGTCGAGGGCCTGGTGCACATCTCCGAGATGTTCTGGACCAAGCGGATGCGGCATCCTTCCACCATCCTCGAGGAGGGACAGGAAGTGAACGTCGTGGTCCTGGGCGTCGACCAGGAAAACAGGAGGATCTCGCTCGGTCTGAAGCAGGCCTCCCCGAATCCCTGGGACCTGCTCTACGACTACTATCCTCCGGGGACCGTGGTGAACGCCACCGTGAAGAACGTCACGGACTTCGGGCTGTTCGTATCGGTGGACGAAAGCATCGACATCGACGGTCTCATCCACGTGTCGGACCTCACCTGGGATCCCAAGGTGAAGAATCCGCGCGAGCTCTACAAGAAGGGCGACGTGGTCCAGGCCAAGGTGCTTGCCGTTGACCCGGACAACGAGAAGTTCTCGCTGGGCATCAAGTACCTGAGCCCGGATCCCTGGCAGCAGGTTGCCAACGAGCACCCGGTGGGAACCATCGTGAAGGGCAGGGTCACCTCGCTCACCGATTTCGGCGCCTTCGTCGAGATCAGGGAAGGGGTCGAAGGCATGATCCACATCTCCGAGGTGAGCAGCGGCAAGATCGAAAACCTTGCGAGCGTGCTTTCCGTCGGCCAGGAGGTGGAGGCCATGATCCTGCGCCTGAACCCGGAGCAGAAGAAGATCGGACTTTCCATCAAGGCCATCGAAGAGGCCCAGGAAAGGAAGACCATGGCGACCCACGAGACCAAGGGCTCCGAAAAGGTGGGCACCAACCTGGGCGACCTCCTCAAGGGCCTGCAGGACAGAAACAAGGGTTGATGCCCATGCGGTCTCCAAACCGGAACCGGTCCATGGAGGCAGGCAGCCAGGTTTGAAGCCAAGGGGCGCCCTGATCCGGCAAGGATCAGGGCGCTTTTATTATCCCGGGTGCACGGGCCCGGGGACAGAGTTTTTTTAACTTGCGTGTCATCTTAGTGTCGGGTAATCATTGGCTCACTGAAGGGACCGGGACCATCGCACCAACATGAAAAAAGGGACTAAGATCATCTTTTTCATCGTTATCGTCTTCATTGCCCTCCCCATCGGGATCAGCGCGCTGAGGAGGGCCACCACCCCTGCCGTGGGCATCCTGAAGATCGAGGGCCCCATCGAGGACTCCATCGACTACCTCGACATCATCAAAAGGTTCGAGGAGGACGACATGGTCAAGGCCGTGGTGGTGAGGCTCGACAGCCCGGGCGGCAGGGTCGGCCCGTCCCAGGAGGTCTACGAGGCGCTCCTGAGGCTCAAGCGCACGAAGCCCGTCATCGCCTCCCTGGGGAGCATGGGCGCCTCCGGAGCCTACTACATCGCCTGCTCCGCAGACACCATCTATGCCCTGTCCGGCACGCTCACCGGCAGCATCGGGGTGATCCTCGAGTTCTTCGACGTCACCGAGGGCATGAAGAAGCTGGGCGTCTCGTCCCGGGCCATCACCGGCGGCAAGCTCAAGGACGCGGGCACCCCCTTCAAGAAAATGACCGAAGAGGAGCAGCGGTATTTCCAGGCCCTGGCTGTGGATGTGCACGAGCAGTTCAAGGACGCGGTGGCCAGGAGCCGGAAGCTCAAGAAGGACCGCATCGACGAATATGCCGACGGCAGGGTGTACACGGGCAGGCAGGCGCAGGCCCTGGGGCTCGTGGACAAGCTGGGGGGCCTGGACATGGCTGTCGAGGATGCCGGCAGGAGGGCGGGAATCGAAGGCAAGCCCCGCATCGTCGAGGGCGTTCCGGAAAAGAGCGCGCTGGAGGAGGTCAGGGACCTGCTCCAGGGCTATGCCCCCATCTCCCTCGGCAAGGGCCCGTCTCGCCTTTCGAGGGGGTTTTTAAGACTCGAGTACAGCATTCAGTAAGGAGTGGACACGATATGGACAAAATTCTCTGCGATGCGCTCACCTTCGACGACGTGCTGCTGCTCCCCGCCAAATCGGCCATTACGCCGGCACAGGCGGAAATCAGCACCTCGCTAACCAAGGCTATCAGGATAAACATCCCTCTCCTCTCGTCCGCCATGGACACCGTCACCGAGGCCAGGACCGCCATCGCCATGGCCCGCGAAGGAGGCATCGGGATCATCCACAAGAACATGAGCCCGGAAAAGCAGGCCATCGAGGTGGACAAGGTGAAGAAGTCCGAGAGCGGCATGATCGTGGACCCCATCACCATGAGCCCCAACCAGAAGATCGGCGACGCCATGAACCTCATGTCGCAGTACCGGATCTCGGGCGTGCCCATCACCGTCGACGGCAAGCTCGTGGGCATTCTCACCAACCGGGACCTGCGCTTCGAGACCGATATGAACCGCCTCATCGGCGAGGCCATGACCCGGGAGAACCTGGTCACGGTCCAGGGCGAGATCTCGCTCGAGGAGGCCAAGAAACTCCTCCACCAGTACAAGATCGAGAAGCTCCCGGTGGTGGACGATAAGGGAAACCTCAAGGGGCTCATCACCATCAAGGACATCGAGAAGGCCCAGAAATTCCCCTCCTCGGCAAAGGACTCCCGGGGCAGGCTGCTCGTGGGCGCGGCCGTGGGCATACTCCCCGATGACGAGCGCAGGGTCCACGCCCTCATGAAGGCTGGGGTGGACGTGCTCGTGGTGGACACCGCGCACGGACATTCCGAGGCAGTGGCCAGGACCGTCAAGGCCATCAAGGACATGTATCCCAATTCCCAGGTCATCGCGGGCAACGTGGTCACGCAGGAGGCCACCGCCGACCTCATCAGGGCCGGCGCGGACGGCGTCAAGGTGGGTGTGGGGCCGGGCTCCATCTGCACCACCCGCGTGGTGGCCGGCGTGGGCATGCCCCAGATCACGGCCATCATGAACTGCGCGGCAGAGGCTGGCAAACACGGCATCCCCATCATCGCGGACGGCGGGATAAAATTCTCCGGCGACGTGACGAAGGCCCTTGCCGCAGGGGCCTCGAGCGTCATGATCGGGTCGCTCTTCGCGGGCACGGACGAGGCGCCGGGCGAGCGGATCATCTACCAGGGGCGCACCTACAAGTCCTACCGCGGCATGGGCTCGCTCGAGGCCATGGAGTCGGGCTCCAAGGATCGCTATTTCCAGGGCGACGTGTGCGAGACCGAGAAGTTCGTACCCGAGGGCATCGTGGGCCGCGTGCCGTATCGCGGGCCCATCTCCGAAAATGTCTACCAGCTCATGGGAGGCCTGAGGGCAGGAATGGGCTACACCGGGTGCCGGACCATCCCCGAGCTGCAGAAGAACGCCAGGATGGTAAAGATCACCGCGGCGGGGCTCAAGGAGTCGCACGTCCACGACGTCATCATCGTGAAAGAGGCTCCCAACTACAAGATGGAGTTCTGAGTCGACCCATGGGGTTCGTCCACCTCCATTGCCACACCCAGTACAGCCTCCTGGACGGGGCGATCAAGATCTCTGACCTCCTCGAGAAGACGAAGGCTCACGGCCAGGAAGCGGCCGCCATCACGGACCACGGCGTGCTCTACGGCGCCATGGAGTTCTACGAGAAGGCTCTCAAGGCGGGCATCAAGCCCATCATCGGCTGCGAGGTGTACGTGGCCACCGGGAGCATGAAGTCCCGGGAGCAGGCCCCGGGCATGCCCAAGAACTACCATCTCGTGCTCCTGGCCCAGGACCTCACGGGCTACCGAAACCTCATCAAGCTCGTGTCGCTGGCCCACGTGGATGGGTTCTACTACCGGCCCCGGGTGGACAGGGAGGCGCTCGCGGCCCACAACCAGGGCCTCATCGCGCTGTCCGCGTGCCTCCAGGGCGAGGTGCCCTTCTGGCTCCTCAGGGGTGCCGAGGAGCGGGCCATCGACGCGCTTGACTTCTACCGCAGGACCTTCGAGGACCGCTTCTACCTCGAGATCCAGAGCAACGGCCTCGACGACCAGAACACGGTCAACCCCCTCATCATCGACCTGGGCAGGAAACACGGCGTGCCCGTCGTGGCCACGAACGACTGCCACTACCTGCTCAAGGGCGACGCCAAGGCCCACGAGGCGCTCCTGTGCATCCAGACCCAGACCATGATCCACGACAAGGACCGCATGAGCTTCGAGACCGACGAGCTCTACCTCAAGAGCCCGGAGGTCATGTCGGCCCAGTTCGCCTTCTGCCCCGAGGCCGTCGAGCTCACGGGTGAGGTGGCGGCCCGCTGCAACCTGGAGCTTCCCAGGGGCGTGTACTTCTTCCCGGTCTATCCCGTGGACGATGGCAAGACCCTGGAGCAGACGGTTGAGGAGAAGTCCTGGGAAGGGCTCAAGGCCCGCATGGGGGAGATCCCCCCGGACTACGCGGAGAGGCTCCGGGGAGAGCTCGAGGTCATCAAGTCCATGGGGTTTGCCGGCTACTTCCTCATCGTTGCCGACTACATCCAGTATGCAAAGGCCAACGACATCCCGGTGGGGCCGGGCAGGGGAAGCGCAGCAGGGTCGCTCGCGGCCTACGCCTTAGGGATCACGGACATCGATCCCATCCGCTGGAACCTCCTCTTCGAGCGCTTCCTCAACCCCGAGCGCAAGAGCATGCCCGATATCGACGTGGACTTCTGCCAGAGCCGGCGCGACGAGGTCATCGACTATGTGAAGAACAAGTACGGCCCCGAGTACGTCTGCCAGATCACCACCTTCGGGAACATGAAGGCCAAGGCCGTGATCAGGGACGTGGGCAGGGTGCTCGGCATGAGCTACGGCGACGTGGACCGCATCGCCAAGCTCATCCCGGGCGACCTCAACATGACCCTCGACGAGGCGGTCAAGCTGGAGCCCAAGCTGAGGAACCTCATGGACACCGACCCCATGGTGGCCAGGCTCATGACCATCGCCCGGGCGCTCGAAGGCCTGAGCAGGCACGCCTCGGTCCACGCCGGGGGCGTGGTCATCTCCGACTCGAGGCCGCTCACCGACCATGTCCCGGTGTACATGGACAAGAAGGGCATGCTCATCAGCCAGTACGACATGAAGCGCCTGGAGTCCGTGGGGCTCATCAAGCTCGACATGCTGGGCCTCAAGACGCTCACCGTGATCCAGAAGGCGGTGCAGATCCTCAAGTCCCGCGGCATCGAGCTCGACATCACGAAGCTCCCCCTGGACGATAAGGCCACATACGACCTCATCTCGGACGGCGACACCTCGAGTGTGTTCCAGCTTGAATCCTCGGGCATGAAGTCCATGCTCAGGTCGCTCAGGCCCGAGCGGTTCGAGGACATCATCGCCGCGGTGGCGCTCTACCGACCCGGACCCATGGACCTCATCCCGGACTACGTGGACCGCAAGCACGGCCGGAAATCCATCGAGTATCCCCACCCCCTGGTGGAGGGCATCCTCAAAGAGACCTACGGCATCATCGTCTACCAGGAGCAGGTGATGCAGATCGCCCAGAAGATGGGCGGGTACTCACTGGGCAAGGCCGACCTGCTCCGGCGGGCCATGGGCAAGAAGGACCCGGCGGAGATGGCCAAGAACCGGGATGCGTTCGTGGAGGGGGCTGTCAAAAACGGCGTTCCGGCCGGGCTCGCGGGCGAGATCTACGACCTCATCGAGAAGTTCGCGGGCTACGGGTTCAACAAGTCCCACGCCGCGGCCTACGCCCTGGTGGCCTACCAGACCGCCTACCTCAAGGCCCACCACTTCAGGGAGTTCATGGCCGCGAACCTCACGCTGGACCTCTCCAACACGGACAAGGTCACAAGCCACCTCTCAGAGTGCAAGGCGCGCGGCGTGCCCATCCTTGGTCCGGACATCAACGAGAGCTCCTGGGAGTTCATCACCACGGACGAAGGCATCCGCTTCGGCCTGGCAGGCATCAAGAACGTGGGCGTCTCCGCTGTGGAGGGCTTACTCCAGGAGCGCGAGAAGAACGGCAGGTTCACCGACCTGGGAGACTTCCTGGAGCGCATGGCGCTCTCGAAGCTCAACCGCAGGGTGGTCGAGTCCCTCATCAAGGTGGGCGCCTTCGACAGCATCCACGGGAACCGCAGGTCCCTGCTGGAGGCCCTCGACCTCCTCATGGACGAGGCCCAGCGCAAGGCAAGGGACAAGATGGCCGGCCAGGAGACCCTCTTCAGCCTGGAGGAGTTCCAGGAGGACAACGCCGGCAGCAGGATAGATCTCCCGGACATCCCGGACTTCTCGGAGAATGAGCGGCTCAAGATGGAGAAGGAAGGCATGGGGTTCTACATCTCGGGCCACCCCCTGAAGCGCTACACGAAGCTTATCGGGAAGTACTCAACCGCCACGACCCAGACGCTTTCGGGCGCCCACGGGGTGGTGATCATGGCGGGCCTCCTCTCCTCGCTCACCGTGGGCAGGACCAAGAAGGGCGCCCCCATGGCCCGGGGTGTGCTGGAAGACCTCGAAGGATCGGCGCCGGTGGTGTTCTTCCCCCAATGCTACAGCGAATACCAGGAGACCATCGTGGAGGACGCAGCCGTGGTGATCAAGGCCCGGGTGGGGGGCTCGTCGGAGAATGGGAACGGCGGCGGCGAGAGCGAGAACACCCAGGTGGACCTCATCGCGGAAGAGGTGTACCCCATCGAAAAGGCGGAATCCATCCTCGCCCGCAGGCTCCTTCTCCGTCTGCCCGGGGACATGAAGGGCGACGGCATCCGCGCGCTCAAGGAGACCCTGGCGGAGTCCAAGGGCGCCTGCCAGGTGAGCTTCGAGATCAGTACCGGGGAGGTGCTCGTGAGCATCGATGCAGGAAGGGAGTACATGATCACCCCCTCACGTGATATCCTGACGAGACTGGGAGAGATTCTCGGACCCTCCCGGGTGGAGCTGCAATGAAGAAGAACAAGGACCGATTCGACGAGATCGATCACGCGCTCAAGGAGCTCCAGGACAGCATCTCCAGGCTCGAAGGCGTGGAGCAGGACGACCTGGCGGACCTGGCCCGGAAGGTCGAGCTCTTCAGGGGTGAGATCTACGCGGGCATCTCCCGGTGGAGCTCGCTGGAGCTGGCGCGCCACGCGGACCGTCCGGTTTTTGACGATTACCTGAGCGGGATCTTCACCGATTTCACCGAGCTCCACGGCGACCGGCTCTCTGGGGACGACCCGGCTATCAAGGGCGGGCTCGCCTTCCTGGGGGACGTCCCGGTGGTGGTGATCGGCCACAGGAAGCACTCGAGCTCCCAGAAGGACTACGCCAAGTGCCACTACGGCATGGCGAGCCCGTCAGGGCACCACAAGGCCGTGCGGCTCATGAGGCTTGCCGAGAAGTTCGGCAGGCCGCTGGTCACCTTCGTGGACACGCCGGGGGCGTACCCCCTCCCCGAAACCGAGTACAAGGGCCAGGCCTTCTCCATCGCCCGGTGCATCTCCACCCTGGCATCCCTGCGCACCCCGGTGATCGCCGCCGTCATCGGGGAGGCGGGCTCCGGAGGGGCGCTCGCCCTGGGCTTCGGGGACCGGATCATCATGCTTGAGAACGCCTTCTACAGCGCCATCAGCCCGGAAGGGTTCTCCTCCATCGTCTACGGCGACGACTCGAACAAGGAGGCGGCCGCTGACACCCTGAAGGGAACGGGCAGGGACCTCTTCGACGGCGGCATCGTGGACTACCTGGTGAGAGAGCCCACGGGCGGTGCCCACAACGATCCTGCGTCCGTCATCGCCGAGACGGGCCGTGTGATCGGCCAGTACCTGTCGGAGCTTGTGGCCCTCGATGTGGACGAGCTCATGGCCAGGCGGGGGGCGCTCATCGACAGGCTCGTGCCGGGCAGGTAAGGGAGGTTTTTTCCATGACCGGGGAAGATATTTCCCGTGCTCATGTCATTCCCGCCCGGTGCCGATGCATGCGTGAGGGGTGGCATCATCCTTGCTTGCTCTACGGCAGGAGGATTTCATGAAGATAGATCCGAACATGATTATCGGCGCGGTAACGGGAAAGGCGCCCGCCGCCGCGAAGGGTCCGGCCGCCGGCTCGAACCTGTTCGAGGACATCCTGAACGGCGTGCAGAAGACCGGGACCGTCCAGGCCCAGGGTGTCAGCCCCCTGCTCTCCGTGAACCAGGTCAGCCCCCAGGCGATGCGGTGCATGAGCGTAACCGACCAGGCCATGGGCATGCTCGATGCGTATTCGAAGAGCCTGCTCGACCCGAAGGTGAGCCTCAGAGACCTCGCCCCCATGGTGGAGGAGCTCGGGGCTCTGCGCACCGAGGTCCTCGAAGCGGGCTCCTTCCTCTCTGACAGCGATCCGCTCAAGGGGATCATGGACGAGGTGGCGTCCACCATCAACGCCGAGGTGGTGCGCTTCAGGAGGGGGGACCTCACCGGGTGACCGCCTACGCGCCCCTCCTGGCAGCGGTCCTGGGGCTCTTCATCGGGAGCTTCCTGAACGTCTGCATCCACCGGATCCCGAGGGATGAGTCCATCGTGTTCCCCTCGTCGAAGTGCCCCAAGTGCGGCACGAAGATCAAGCCCTGGGACAACATACCGGTCCTGAGCTACCTCCTCCTCCTGGGCAGATGCAGGGGATGCGGGGAGAAGATCTCGGTGAGGTACCCGGTGGTGGAGCTCCTGAGCGGGCTCCTGGCCGTGACCATGCTCTACCGCTTCGGGCTCACCCCGGCCGCGCTCATCTACTACCTCTGGTCGTGCCTGCTCCTGGTCATCACCTTCATCGACATCGACCACCAGATCATCCCGGACAGCCTGTCCATCGGCGGCGCCGTCGTCGGCCTCGCGCTCGTGTGGTGGCTCCCCGTCACGTACGTCGATGCCCTCATCGGCCTGGCAGTGGGCGGAGGCCTCCTCATCGCCGTTATCTACGGGTACTACTTCCTCACAGGCAAGCAGGGCATGGGAGGAGGCGACGTGAAGCTCCTCGCCATGATCGGGGTCTTCACGGGCTGGCAGGGTGTGCTCTTCACCATCTTCATGGGCTCCCTGGCAGGCACCCTCGTGGGCATACCCTGGGCCCTGCTCCAGCGGAAGAACATGCAGGCCGCCATCCCCTTCGGCCCCTTCCTGGCCTTGGGCGCCTTCCTCTACGTGCTCTGGGGCGAGTTCATCGTGGGCTGGTACTTCGGCATCCTGTCCTGATTTTATTCCGGTCAGGCTTTCCCTGACCCTTGTTCCCCCGGTCTCTCGCCCATCGTCGGGCACGGGCTGCTCGCGCTCGTTACCTTCGTGCTGACGGCCACCACCATGGCCCTGGTGGGGTACACGCTGCTTTGAAGCGGTACGGCGATCCGCCTCCCTGTGATGTGCCCGGTCTTGTGAAAAAGGGTTGCGCTCCGGCCCGGCATTTTGTTATCATTTTTCTGTTTCCGATTCCCAGCATACCATGAAATCCTGCACCATCAGGAAAGATCAGAAACGGGCCGCTGAGAGGCTTTGCTGCGGCCGCAAGTAACCGATTGAAATGCATATGTCCATGCCCGTTCAGGCGTAGGGCTGTGGGGAGGGTTGAAATGAAATGCAATGAGTTCGCAAAGAACATGAACCGTGAAGTATGAACCTTCTCGCCCGGGTCTCAGCATCGATCAGGCAGAGGGCGCTCAGGTCTTCCGGGGTAGTCGTCGTTGCGGCATACTATGCCCTGCTGCTCCTGCCCTTCGCGTACTCTAGGCACAGCTGGGCCGTTACCCACCTCGACCGGCCGTGGGGCATCGTGCCGCTCCTCCATGCGGAGCTGGGGCTCCCGGTGCTGCTCGCCGCCTTCCTGGTGGTCTTCGTTCCTTCCCTGGCCGTGAGCGTTTCTCTCCTGACCACCTACTACTACCTGTCCCTGGTGAACTTCCTTGTGTGGAGCTCCGTATCGAGGCCGTTCCACCCTGTCGACATCACAAGGATCATCGACCTCATGACGTTCTTTCCCGCGTTCGCCTCGCTCAGCACGACCATGCTGGCAGGGGTCGTCGTGTTCGTCGTTCTCCCCGTACCTGTTGCCCTGCTGGTCCTGCACCTCTGGCAGAAGACGGTACACAGGCTCAAGACAGTGAGAAGGGGGGTGCTGTACGGCTCCGCTTCCTTCCTCGCGATCTATCTGGCCATCTTCCCCCTCGTGGTGTCTGCGTCTTATTTCCGGGAGAATTCCCTGGTCAGGATGTTCCACGAGATGGCGTTCGAGTACCGGCTCAAGAACGTGCCCGTGCATCGAGACGAGCTGAACGCACTCCTGGGTCAGCCTGGGAAGGGGGACAGACCCGGCGGGAAGCAGGACCGTCAGGGAGGCATGAACATCGTCATGTTCGTCATGGAGACCGCGCCGTATCCCCATTACCGCCGCGAGATCGATCGCTTCGTTCACGAGCTGAACCACACCTACCCCGGGCACACGGTATCCCTCCGGGAGCACTATACGACCTACCCCGAGTCCAACAGGGCTCTGCTGAGCATGCTGACCGGCGAGTACCCGGCCCTGGAGCGTGGATCGGGATGGTTTGCGGCCAATGATTTCTCGTACGCCCTCCCCAAGATCCTGAAGGGGCATGGATACAGGACCTACCTGCTGTCGACAGCCCCGCTCGATTATCAGGACGACCGCACGATGATGAGAAATCTCTGGTTCGATGTCATCCTCGAAAAGGGGTCGTCCGGGAGGTTCGGGACATCCGGTGGGGACGCAGGGCACCCCGGTCCTGCATCCCTGTACCAGGCCGATCAGGCCATGCTGCACGATGCCCTTCAGATCATGCGGTCGAACCGCAGGGACAGGTTCCTGCTGGTTCTGCTCCCCCAGGGCTCCCATTCGCCGTTCAACGCCCCTCCGGGTTATTCCGGGGACGGCTCCCAGGAGTCCCTGATCAAGGCGAATGCCCTCTGGCAGCTGAACCTGGTGAGAGAGATCATGAGGTGCGCTGCAGAGAGCGGCCAGGCTGCCCGCACGTGCTTCATCTTCACCGGCGACCACGGGCTGAGGCATCCCTCCGAGACGAGCCTTTTCGAAGACGATGATGTGAACTGGCTGACTCCCCTGACCTTCCACGTGCCGTTCGTTCTCCTCTCTCCCCGTGCGCTCCCCGAGGTCAGGGCATCGTCCACCTCCCACATCGACATCACCCCCACTATCCTCGAGCTGAACGGCCTGCCGTACGAGGCGGACAGGTATCACGGAAGGAGCATGTTCAGGCAGGTCCGGAGGCTGCTCTTTTTCCTGGGGGGCGAGTGCCTGCCCGTGTCCGGGTTCAAGAAGGACGGCACGTTCTTCATGGAGCACCGGATCCGCGGCCTTGTGCTGAAAAGCCCTTCCATGGAGTTCAGGGCAGCGGTCCGGCAAAGCGGCGTTCAGGCGCTGGCCTGCAGCGAGGTCGACCGTGCCAGGATTTCTTCGAGCCTGAATCTCATGAGAAGCTACCTGTTCCATCCCCGGACTTCCCCTCCGGGCATCCGGCAACAGGTGCCTGTGCCCTCACTGGGGATACCTCATGGCCTGGCGCATGAGGGTGAGGTACGCCGACCATGAGGAGGTGATCAGTGCAGGTGAGGTCTGTCACGCGGCCGCCGAGGCAGGCACCGTCCTCACGGAGTTCGGCCTGAAGGATGGATCCCGGGAGCTGCCCCGGATCGATGAACAGAATGTCGCCCGCATGAAGAAGGATGGAGTCTTGCCTCTCCCCTGCAGGCCGATGCGCGTCACCTGAACCCTTGCCACCAGTCTCGTTCGCGTGTAAAGACAGGGTTGAACAGGTTCAAGTACGCATGAGGGTCTGCAATGGCTGATGGCGAAACGCTGGGGAAACGATCCCTGAAGCCCCTGCTTCAGGCCGCCCTGATCCTGCTCATGGGGGCTGTTCTCGGGGGCGGCTTCAATGCGCTCCGCCCCAACGGGCTCCCGTGGGTTCGCACCTCCTCTCTCCCCACGGAGGAGGGGTCCGCGCCACCCATGGGCATGTACGAGGCCTGGGCCGCTTTTCAGAAGGGCACGGTCCTGTTCGTCGACGCGCGGTCCTCTTCGGAATATGCCGCAGGTCATCTCCCCGGCGCGGTGAACCTCCAGGTGGACCAGGGCCAGCAGGCAGTGGCCGGCTTCCGGCCTCCGGAGGGAAGGGACCTCGTGGTCTACTGCAGCGACCCGGCCTGCACCAAGAGTTCCGAGCTCGCGGCCCTGCTCTCCAGCCGCGGGATAAAGAGGCTCAGGATCATGCACGAAGGCTGGGCAGGGTGGTTCGAGGCGGGACTGCCCTTCGAGGAGAGCGGGCCATGACGCGTTCGTACGGCTTGAACCCCACCGGCGCGCTGGTCCTGGCCTCCCGGATCGTTCTCGGCGTCATGTTCGTGTATGCAGGGATCACGAAGATCATGGACCCAGCCGGGTTTGCTCAGGCCATCGCCAACTACCGCATCCTCCCCGGGGGGCTGGTGAACCCCGCCGCTGTCGTCCTGCCCTGGGTGGAGGTCCTTGCAGGCTTGAGCCTGGTTCTCGGGCTGCTCCTTGAAGGCGGGGCGCTGGTCATTGCCGGGCTCCTGCTGGTGTTCACACTCGCACTGGGGTTCAACCTCATGCGGGGACTCGACATCTCGTGCGGGTGCTTCGGCCCTTCGGGGGGCAGCGTCACGTGGTGGTACGTCCTGAGGGACGTCCTGCTCTTCGGCATGGCGTGTCTCGTGCTCGTCTACTCGCGCATAAGCCCCTTTGCCTTGGACGGGCGCCTGTTCCGGAACAGGCCCGGGGCGCGGGAAGGCGGCTGAGCCGCTTTTTTCCTGCCCGGCCGGGCTAGAACCTGATGGCCGTCTTGATGGCCCGGTGCTCGCCCTTGTTCATGTTCACCTCTATGAGGTCCTTGTAGCTCTCGATGGGGAAGGTGTGGGTGAGCATGTCCTGCACCTGAACCCTCCCCCTGTCCATGAGGTCCAGCGCGATCTCGAAGGCGTGTTTGCGGCCGGTAGCCGTCTCGTTGTAGTTGTAGCCGTAGCAGCCCTTCACCGTCAGGAGCTTGAGCCACAGGGGCGTGGGGTCGAAGGCAACGGTCTTCGTGATGCCCACGAGGCTGACCGTCCCTCCCGCCGCCGTGACGATGAGCCCCTTCTGGAAGGTTCTGGCATTCCCCACGGTGTCGAACACTCGGTCGAACCCGCCCTGAGCGATGCGCTCTCCCATCATGGGCTTGTAGACGCGTGCGCCGGTGATCCTCTCCGCGGCTTCCAGCAGGTCCCCGCTCACCACGTGGTCAGCCCCGGCCTGCCTGACATAGTCTGCACTGAAGGGGGAAGGCTCCACCACGGTGATGCTGCAGCCCGTGCCGAAGCCCCGGATGGCCTTGACGATCATGGCCCCGATCACGCCGCCGCCGATGACGAGGACGTTGTCGCTCTCGCCGGGCATGTTGTCCAGCACCGCCTGGACGGCAACGGCCAGCGGCTCGGTGAGGACCGCCGACTCGTCGGCCACAGAGTCCGGCACCCGGTAGACCTGCGACTTGTGGGCCACCAGGTACTGGGCGAACCCGCCTCCCACATCCCTGCAGATCCCGGCGAACATGCCGGGTGCGAGCCCGCCGTCGGCGTAGCTCTCGCAGCTCCCGGTGCGGCCGGCAGCGCAGGAGGGGCACTGGGGCGAGACCCCCCGGGGCTCGCAGGTCAGGCTGGGGTTGACGGCCACTCGGTCGCCCTTTGCCAGGCCCTTCACCGAGCCCCCGGCCTCCACCACCTCGCCCACGGTCTCGTGGCCGAAGATGCAGGGAAAGGAGGTGAAGGGGCTCGCCATGGCCGAGCCCTTGACGAGGATGAGGCTCAGGTCGCTCCCGCAGAAGCCGCAGAGCCTGACCTTGATCTTCACCCAGTCCTGGCCGGGCAGCACCGGCTCCGGGACGTCCACGAGCCTCACCGTGGAGAGCGGGCCCTGGTAGTAGTATTTCCTGTTCAGCCTTCCCAGGACCTGCAGCCCCAGGAATCCCGGTACCGTTACGTTGTAGGTCAGGGCCTTCATGGCTTCACTCGATCTTGAGCGACTGATAGAAGAGCGGAGTGGCCGGGCTCGTCACCGTGGGGTCGGTCATGACGTTGATGCAGGCGGGCTTGCCCGATGCGAAGGCCCGCTTGAGCGCCGGGATGATCTCCTCATCCCTGGTCACGAGCTCGCCGTAGCCTCCCAGGCCCTCCACCATCTTCTCGTAGGGCCTGACACCCAGCTCGCAGCACTGCAGCCTGTCCGACCCGATGGAGAGCTCCTGGCTGTGCTTGATCATGCCCCAGGCCTGGTCGTTGTTCACCACGCACACCACCGGGATGCCGAAGCGCACCATGGTGTCGAACTCCATGGAGTTGAACCCGAAGGAGCCGTCGCCGTTCAGGAGCACGACCTTCTTGTCCGGCCTGGCCAGCTTGGCGGCCATGGCAAAGGGGATGCCCGTGCCCAGGCAGCCGAGCAGGCCCGCTGCCGTGGCCATGACCCCGGCCCTCTCCTTGGACATGAAGCCCGTGAGGCCAAAGTACTGGGTATCCCCTCCATCCACCACGTAGATTGCGTCGTCGCCCACGAACCTCTGGATCTGCGCCACCAGGCGGATGGGGTGGATGGGGTCCGACGGCTTTTCCCTGAGCTCGAGCTCGGAAGCGAGGAAGGCGTTGCTCGCCGTCCTGAGGTCCCTGACCCATGCGCTGTGGTCGCCCCGCTTGAGGAAGGGCAGCAGCCCGCTGAGCACCGACGAGGCATCGCCCACCAGGCCCACGTCCGCGGTCCGGTTGCGGTCGATTTCGTGCGGGTCGATGTCCGCGCGCACGACCTTTGTGCCCGGGGGGATGATGGCCCCGGACTGGAGGAGCCAGTTGAACCGGAAGCCCACTGCCACGATCACGTCCGCCTGGGTGATGCCCAGCTGGATTCCCACGTTGCCCACGTCCCACAGGGACAGGGGGTGGTTGTCCGGCAGTTCGCCCCTTCCGTAGTTCATGAGGATGAAGGGAATGCCCGTCCGGTCGATGAACTGGCTCAGGGCGATGCTGCAGCAGCTCAGGCCCACGCCGCTTCCGCCGAGGAACAGGGGCCGCTTCGCTTCGTTGATGATCTCGGCGGCCTGCCTCAGGTCCGAATCGCCCGGGTGGACCGTGTATTTGCGTGTCGGGCGCATGACCATGGGCACCTTGTCCCTGGAGATGCGCACATTGAGGATGTCCGGCGGCAGCTCGAGGAAGACCGGGCCGGGCCTGCCCTCCACCGCGTACCGGAAGGCCATGCTCAGGTATTCGGGGATGCGCCTGGTTTCATAGCAGGTGGCTGCCCACTTGGTGATGGGCTTGACCACGTCGATCTGGTTCATTTCCTGGAGCGCACCCTTGAGGTCGTCCCTCAAGGGGTGCTTGCCGCAGAGCACCACCAGGGGGGCATTGTCGAGGTATGCGTTGGCGATGCCGGTGACGGCGTTCGTGAATCCCGGGCCCGCGGTGACGAGGCAGACGCCCGGCCGGCTCGTGTACACGGACCAGGCGTGCGCCATCATGGCCGCGGCCTGCTCGTGACGGACGTCGATGGTGCGGATCCGGTACTCGGTGAAGCTGTCCAGGATCGACTCGATGTGGCCGCCTGATATGCAGAATACGGTATCTACCTTCTCGACCTCCTTCAGATATTTTCCAACGAGATGGCCTCCGAGAATCTGTGCCATGTGCATCCCCCTCATATGATTTGTATGCCGTCAGCATCCCGGTCGGGCAGAGCCCCCGGGTCCCATCTACATGGTGAGCTTGACCGCATCGTTGAACCACTGGATGTAGTAGGCCATGCCTTCCACCTTGAGCTTGCCTGCCGCAGCCGCCCTGAACGAGGCCTCGTCGCTCGCCTTGACCATGGTTCTGAATCCGGTGCCGGAATCGGACCATACGAGCGCTGCATCGCAGGCGTGGTTGTCGCCGCTCACCGATGAGACGGTGCCCTCCTTGAAGACGAAGAGCCTCCCCCATTTCCCGTCAGCTGTCTTGATGAGTATGTTCAGCTTGATGGTTCCGATGTAGTTCATGAACGCCCGGTTCGTTTTCGCAGCGAGCTTGAGTTTCAATGACAGGATAAAGAGAAGAAGCGACAGTCTCATACCTACCTCCTCGAATATGAGCATGTACTCACATTATTCGTGTATAAATATAATCGGAATCTTGTGTCAAGTCAAACGTGAGTTATTATTCACATTTAAGATTGACACCGGGGGGATCGGGGATTAATTCTCATACAAACATTTACTGGCCCGGCACAATTGCCGTCAACGGTATACGGCTACATGCCGGGATTCTGTTTATTGTGATGTGTTTGTCGGGTCAATAAATATATCATAGTGACTGGCGGAGAGCAAAGAGAGGGGCCGTGCGGCCCGGGAGAGACGGAATGAGCGTTCGCATTCCCAAGCAGAAGAGGAGCATGGAACGGAAGGTGCGGATCATGGATGCTGCACGGGAGCTGTTTGCGAAGAAGGGGCTCGCGGGCACGAGCTCCAATGAGATCGCCCGGGAGGCCGGTGTGTCCATCGGTACCTTCTACAGCTACTTCGAAAACAAGAGGGCCCTGTTCCTCGAGATCCTGAAGGATCATCTCGGGACCTTCGTCACGGACATCTACACTTTGAAGACCGACGCCACCATCCCCATACGGGACAACATCAGGGAGCACATCATGAAGGCCTTCCGGGTGTTCGACCTCCACCCGTCCTTCCACAAGGAAGCCCTGGTGCTCAAGTTCTCCGACCCGGACGTGAGGAGTCTCTTCGACAAGTTCGAGCAGGAGCAGCTGGCCATTATCAGCGAGCTCGTCAGGCCCTACTGCACGAACAGGGACCCCGGTAGCCTGCAGGAGGTGTCGAAGGTCATGCACAGCGCGGTGGAGAGCATCGCCCATGCGGTGAAGTTCCTCCATTCCCCCCTCGATGCCGACCGTCTCGTCGCCGAGCTCACCGAGATGATCCACCAGTACGTCATCAGCCTCTGACAGCCCTTCCCGCCGAGCCGTAGCTACAGCTTCCTGAAACAGGACACCGTGCTGGGGCAGACCTGGCCGCTCACTGTGATCCCTTCCACGTACCAGTACAGGGTCGAGCCCGAGGGGACGAACATGCTCCAGAAAGAGGAGGATATAGTGCAGGCCGCGGCGCTTCCGCAGTATATCCTGGTGTACTCCCTGCCGCCGGGGGAAATGTACAACTTGTACATGGTCACGCCGGATCCCTTCCAGGAAAATTTCGGAGGGCTGCTCAGGTACGCCCCCTTGAGCGGGCTGATGAGCTCGACGGCTGCAGCGGCTGTCCCATCACGGGCGGGTACAAACACGCTCACCTCCGGGGAAAAGGAGGATTCATTGCCCGATGTGTCGTAGGCGGTGAGGGCGACATAGTAGGTCTTTCCGGAGGCGATGCCGGTCAGCTGACAGGCTGTGACCCTGCCGACGACCACCGGAGAGCCGTAGGTGCGGGAACGCGTTCCGCAGTAAATCCTGTATCCCGCGAGGTCCCGTTCGCTGTTTGCTCTCCATGACAGATGGAGGGTTGCAGCAGAGCCAGGCGCCGGCAGGATGAACATGAACGATAAAACGAAAAGGGCTGCACACCATGTGCATTTCATAAAAAACCTCCCTAAAAAAACATTCAATGCGCAGAAGTGCCGGCATACTGCGAGCCAGGACCGTATCTGCAGCAGATACAACGGTGGGTGTTCAGTTACCAGGATGAAACGAGACTATTCCGTACGCCGGACAAACCCTGTCGCAACCATAAGCCTCTACGCCCCCGGCGTCAAGGACGCTCGAAGAGCTTTCGCCCCCGGTCACTTTCCGGCATAGGCCACGCAGGATATCTCCACCATGGCATCCCGGGGGAGCCGGGAAACCTCGACCGTCACCCGGGCGGGTTTCGGGCTCCCGGGAAAAAACGAGGCATAGACCTCGTTCATGGGCCCGAAGAGAGCCATGTCATCCAGGTAGATCTCCGTTTTGACGACGTTCTCGAGCCCGAGGCCGGTGCGCTTCAGGATGGCCTGGATGTTCTTCAGGACCTGCGTGGTCTGCTCCTGTATCCCGCCTTCGATGACGAGCATGGTTTCGGGGTCGAGCGGGATCTGCCCCGACACGAAGACGAAATCCCCTGCCGCCACTGCCTGGGAATACGGGCCGATCGCCCGGGGCGCTTCAGGGGTGGTTACTTCGGAAATGGGGGAGTCGCTCATCGGATCTGACCTCCTTTTTCATTCAGTACGAAAAACATCCCCGGGGCAGTGCTTCCTGAGGGCACCCCGGCCTGATCTCCCGGGGCCGGCATGTCACAGGGCACCCTTGAGCTCTTTCGCATACAGCACCGTTGCGCCAGATATGATGAGCCGGACCAGGTGGTCGATCTCGCCTTTCATCTTCCTGCCGGTGATCGTGGAATCGTTTCTGAGGTTGTCCTGGTCCCTGGTGAGCCGTTCGAGGAGGCCCTCGATGTCCCTGATGGTCTGCATGGTCTCCGCATGACCGCTCTCTTTGCCGATGAGCCTCTGCAGGAAGTCCAGTCCGTCATCCATGGAGGATTTCCTTTCGTACACAGTTCTTCCCAGGGGATGTATCACAACACTCCCGGCTGCGTCTATACATGATATGAAACCCCGCACTTATCCCCAGGGGCTGGAAGGACAAATGCAGGTGTTTAAAGTTTAGCGATTCTATGTTATTGAGGGATGTGCTGTATATAAGGCAAAACTCGAGCGCTTGAGGGATGTCCCGGTTCCGAAGCAGGGGTGTTCATGGGCGGGAAGGACCTCGGCAGGTCTTGCGTTTCGGGGGTGCTCCGGGAGAGTGCATGTGAATTCCGTTTTCATCTATTCCAATAAGTTCGATACCTTCAGCCTGGGGGAGTACCACCCCTTCAAGCCCTACAAGGCCACCATGGTCTATGAGCTCTGCTACCGCTACGGCCTGTTCGACGAGTCGTGGATCAAGGTGCTCGAACCGCAGCCTGCCCCAGAGGAGGCCATGCTCGAGTACCATGCCAGGGAGTACGTCGAGATACTCAAGGGTGCCAATACCGGTTCCTTTGACTTCACCATGCTGGAGTACGGGCTCGGGACCGGCGACAACCCCGTGTTCAAGGGTGTGTACGACTTCTCGCTCCTGGTGCTCGGCGCCACCCTCCTCGGTGCCGAGCTTATCTCCTCGGGCCAGGCGGACGTGATCTTCAGCCCCGTGGGAGGCCTGCATCACGCGGGATACGCCCATGCCGAGGGTTTCTGCTACGTCAACGACATCGTCATCGCCATCAAGAGGCTCCTCGCGTCCGGATACAGGAAGGTCCTCTATGTGGACATCGACGCCCACCACGGCAACGGGGTGCAGGACGCCTTCTACGATACCGACGATGTGCTGTTCATCTCGTTCCACCAGAGCGGTGAGACTCTGTACCCCTGGAAGGGGTTCGAGGACGAGATGGGCGCAGGCAAAGGCTTGGGGTACACGGTGAACATGCCCCTGCCCGAATACACGGACGACGAGGCATATGTCGGGACGTTCAGGGAGATCTACACGCCCCTGGCGAACGCGTTCAAGCCTGACTGCGTGGTGGCCCAGATCGGGCTCGACACTCTGAAGAGGGACCCGCTCACGAACCTGAGGCTCACGAACAACGGCTACTGCGACGTGATCAGGGAAATCAGGAAGAGCTGTCCCAAGACCCTTGCCCTCGGTGGCGGGGGCTACAGCGTGCCCGACGTGGTGCGCGGCTGGACGCTTGCATGGGCCGAGCTCAACGGCCTGAAGCCCTTCGACCCCTACGAGGGGCTCGTCAGCGGGGTCATGCTCCCCCAGGGACAGGGTTTCGAGGAGCTCCGCGACCCCACGTACCACCTGGCGGAAAAGATCAAGCGGGACCTCGACGTGTACCTGAGGGACAAGGTGGCCTTCATCAAGGACAGGATATTCCCCATCCACGGCATAGGATGAGGGTTGTAACGATTGGGATGATCGTGCTGAATGCGCCCCGTGCTTCAGGCGGATACCGGGGCATCAGGTCAAGGAGGTAGTATGGAAGACGAGAAGAAGAAGTACACCTTCACAGACAAGCGGGGCAGGTCCGAGGATGCGTCGGCGAAGAGGGGTGAGCGGCCCCAGGACCCTTCCCCGAGGCAGGAGGCTGAAGGGGCCATCGATTTCTCCACCCTCATCATGAGCTTTGCCAGCGCCGCCATGATCAGCATGGGGAGCATGCCCGACCCCGTGACCGGCCAAATCGTGAAGGATCTGGCCCTGGCCAAGCAGAACATCGACATCATCTCCCTCCTCAAGGAGAAGACGAGGGGAAACCTCACCGGGGAGGAAGATGCCCTCCTGGAGGGCATCCTGTACGAGTTGCGGATGAGCTTCGTCCAAGCACAGAAAGGGTGATCCATGAACAAACGCATACCATCCATCGGCATCTTGGTTCTGGTCGCGGTCTGCTCGGTCTTTATCGGGATGTTCATTGCATCGTCCTTCAACCTCACCCCGGAAGGAAAGGCTCTTCCCTTCTGGCGCGAGGGCAAGCAGGAGAGCAATTCCCATGTCCGCATGCCTTCCCTGAGCGCCATCGCAAAGGCGGCGAGCCCAACGGTTGTCAACGTGAGGACGACCAGGAAGATGGGTTCCGATGAGATGTACCGGAGATACGAGGGGCCCGGAGGTCAGAACGACTGGTTCGACGATTTCTTCCGCAAGTTCTTCGAGGAGCTCCCGGACCAGGACACCAGACAGAGGAGCCTGGGCTCCGGGTTCATCATCTCCCGCGATGGGTACGTCCTCACGAACAACCACGTCATCTCGGGCGCCGACGAGATCTACGTCTCCCTCTCGGACGGGCAGGGAGAGTACAAGGCCCGCCTCGTGGGCAAGGACGACAACACGGACATCGCCCTCATCAAGGTCGAGGCGAAGAAGGATGACTTTCCCGTGGCCATTCTGGGCGACTCGGATGCCCTCGAGATCGGGGACTGGGTCATCGCCATCGGCAACCCCTTCGGGTTCGGCCATACCCTGACCCAGGGGATCGTCTCTGCCAAGGCCCGGGTGATCGGGGCGGGGTCGTACGACAATTTCATCCAGACCGATGCGGCCATCAACCCGGGGAATTCCGGCGGACCGCTCATCAACATGGACGGCGAGGTGGTCGGAATCAATACCGCCATCGTCATGTCCGGGCAGGGCATCGGCTTTGCCATCCCCATCAACATGGCCAAGCAGATCCTCCAGGACCTCAAGGACAAGGGCGAGGTGACGAGAGGATGGCTGGGGGTGGCCATTCAGGACGTCACACCGGAGATCGCCCGGGCAGTGGGTCTCGAGAAGGCCTCCGGCGCGATGGTCACGGACGTGTATCCCGGCGACCCGGCCGACAGGGCAGGGCTGAAGAAGGGGGACATCATCCTCAGGATCAACAACCAGGACATCACCGATCCCCGCTCCCTGACCCGGCTCATCGGAGGGCTCAAGCCCGATGAAAAGATCAGCATGGTGGTCTTCAGGGATGCGAAGAAGTTCACCATCTCCACCCGGCTCGTGAAGCGCAACGAAGAGCGCATCGCGGACATGAGCGGCAGGACCCCTCCCGAAGGCTCGAAGGGCAAGGCCAGGGACAGGCTCGGGCTGGTGATCGAGAACATCACCCCCGAGATCCAGAAGGGCCTGAACCTGCAGGAAGGCTCAGGCGTGGTGGTGACGGACATCGAGCCTGGCTCGAGCGCCGCCCTCTCGAAGATTCAGAGGATGGACGTGATCAAGGAGGTGAGGGGCGTGCGGGTGAGAAACGTCAGGGAATATCTTGGGGCCATAGGAGAGGTGAAGAAGGGCGGGACCGTGCTCATGCTTGTCATACGCAATTCCCGGCCACTGTATATCGCTGTGGACATCGAGTGAAGATAAAGGCGCCGGCAAAGATCAACCTGTACCTGAAGGTCCTCGGGAAGAGGGAGGACGGCTTTCATGAGCTCCTCACCCTCATGGCGCCCGTGTCCCTGTTCGACGAGATCGAGCTCGAGCCCACGGGCGAAGGCGTCAGTCTCCATGCGCCGGGGTCGGGCTGCGAGGAGAGGAAGAACATCGCCTACCGGGCTGCAGAGCTCTTTCTCCGGGAGACTGGGGCAAAGGGTGGCGTGCACATCGACATCGTCAAGAACATCCCGGTGGGCGCGGGCCTGGGCGGGGGGAGCAGCGACGGGGCTGCCGTGCTCATGGGCATGAACGACCTCTTCGGGACAGGGCTTTCCACGGCCGAGCTCATGGACCTGGCCGCCCGGATCGGCTCTGACTGTCCGTTCTTCATCCTGCGCGAGCCACGCTTCATGGGGGGAAGGGGCGAGATCCCCCTCCAGAAGGCAGTTCTCGAAGAAAGATCCTATCTTATTGTGGTGCCCCCCCTTGAGATTTCCACAGCACTTGTATATTTTCATCTCAAGTGCCCATTGACTCTTTACGATAAAACATATAAAAGTAATAATGTTGTTATGGAACAATTGATTGTGCCGGAGCGGATTTTACAGAATGATCTGGAGGATTCAGCTTTCGGTCTCTGTCCCGAAATCGAGCCGATTAAGAAAGAACTGCTTGATGCAGGGGCACTAGGGGTTCTCATGTCTGGAAGTGGATCGTCGGTTTTTGGCGTATTTAGGGATAACGAACACATATGTTATGGAATGAGCCAGTTAAGGCGTCATGAGGGGTATCGGTATATACCCACAACAAGTTTGACGGGGGTAAGCTATGGAGATTACAGAGGTAAAGGTGTATCCGGTCAAGGATAACGACAAGTTGAAGGCCTACGCATCAGTAGTGTTCGATGATTGTTTCGTTATTCGGGATCTCAGGGTGATTCATGGAACATCGGGATTGTTTGTAGCCATGCCATCCCGCAAGCGCAAGGATGGGACCTTCAGGGATACCGCACACCCCCTGAACATGGAGACACGAGACAAGATAGAGAAATCTATTTTGGAAACCTATCAACTTAAGATTGCCAGCGAGATGTAATTTTACTATAGGATATTCCCGGAGCATCTAGAAATAACAGTCTCAACACAATGGGATGTCGTCTAATGGCAGGACACGAGATTTTGGATCTCGTTATGGTGGTTCGA
>DAOPXM010000020.1:0-68305 GCA_035352355.1 Deltaproteobacteria bacterium
ATATGAGGACATGTACCGGCTCTGCTACATTCGCGGCCCCGAGGGCATCATCGTAGCGCTTGCCGAGCAGCTTCGCTGAGGGGTGTCCGCATGGATGCAGACAGAGCATCACGTTCTCTGCAACAAGGAAGCTTCCGGCTTCCTCTTCACTGCATCTCTGAGTGCCTGCCGCTGCCCTGTCCTGCTCCTGCCGGCAGTCCCCACATCCCGATCCCCCTCGCCCTCGCCTCCTTCTCGTACATCACGAAGAGGTCCTTGTCCGGATAGTCGAACCTCAGGTACGCCCTCCCCCACCCGTCCCGGATGATGCGGCCGTTCACGAGGACGTCCCCCAGGTACACCAGGGCCAGCGTCCTGCCGTAGCGGTCCTTCTCCTCCCTGCCCGGCCTCACCACGACCCGTTTGCCCTTGACCAGGTCCGTGAGGTACTGCCTGCTCCCGGCCCCGCCCGGTTCCTCCTTCGAGTAGGGCGAGTCCACCTCCGGGGCGTCAACGCCCAGGAGCCGGACCACCCTCCCGTCGTCCAGCCTCACCGTGTCGCCGTCGTACACCTCTGCCACGAGGCGGGAGTCCCTGGCCGAGGCCCAGTGGTTCACGCCCAGGAGGGCCATGAGCGCCAGCACGACAAGCAGCCAGCGGAGATATCTCACGCAGCGCCTCCAGGCCCACGGTCACAGACGAGCTCGCCTAAGGACTCCAGGATGGTCCGGGCGTAGTCGCGGCTGTGGGTCACCGGCCCCAGGTGCGTGCCCGGGAGGATGTGGACCCGCAGGGACGCGTCCCCCGGGAGGTCGGCAAAATAGGCCTCACGGAACCGCTCAGCCACCTCTGGGGTCAGCCCTGCAGGGTCGTCCGTGCCCAGGATCCTCTTCGGGCTCATGCAGGTGTCGTCCCTGCCGAAGGCCACGGCAACCCTGGTGAGACCGGGGACCCCGAAATTCGTGCTGTCGCACAGGAGGCTGCAGTCCCTTATGTCCAGCAGCGCACGCACGCCCCTGGCGGGGAACCGGGAGGAAGCGGCGCTCAGCAGGGACCTGGCCACGTCGCCGGTCAGCCCTCTCGTGAAGCCCAGGGCGGACCTGAGCGCGTCGAGGGAGTGGCTCCCCGCGGTGATCTTCGAGATGCGCAGCGCCTCGGCGGCGAAACGTCCGGTCAGGCCCAGGGGGGTCAGGCGCTCGTACCCGGCCGGACAGACCTGGCCCAGGGCGGACACGCATTTGGGGTAGGCATGGGCGAACCTCCTCGCCAGGATGCCGCCGTGGGACCACCCCATCGCCATGATGCCGGAAGCGAGCGAGCACGTCCCGTCGTCCACGGGCATGGCGTCCACGAGGACAGGGCCGGCTGCGGGGGGCGGGCAGCCTTGAACCCTGATCCCGAGGGGCTTCAAGGCGGCCCTCACGACCTCCATGAGCGCCACGGTCTTGCCGTTGTCGCCGCGCCATGCCGGATCGGTCCCGTAGGGGGTGTCGCACACCGGGACCGCCGTGATGCCCGACAGGCTCAGCACGGCCAGGGCCGAGGTGAAGGGGTAGGCATCCGTGGGCCGCTGGGCGTGCCCCTGGAAGAAGACCGCGGTCGACCCCTTGAGGGCTCCCCGCTCGAGGTCCTCCCGCTTTTCGTCGGCGCTCCTGGCGTCGATGACGAGACACCAGGCAGAGAGCGTCTCGCCGTTGAAGGTGACCCGCATGCGGCGGGAAGCGGGGGAAGACGGGACGATCCTTCGGGTCCCAAGGGGCGCGGCGGACGCCGCCAGGGCGAGCGGCATGAGCTCGACGGCTCTGGACTTCACGTACGGCCTCCTTTCGTCATGAGCGGTGGACGGAAATCGCCTCTTGCGGGCGCAGGCCTCCGGAGGCTGGTAGGGGCATCCTCAGGAGCCCGACGAGCCTTTCTCGATGTCGATGATGGAGACGCCGCCCGGGAAGGTCTTGAGGACGTACTCGTGGAGGTTGTCCATCTTGCGGATGACGTCCCGGATCTTCCTCGCCTCGTCGAGGATGTGGCGGGCCATGTCCCGGATGGGGGGCTCCCCCGACTCCTTGAGGATGCCCTTGGCCTCCCCCATGATGACGGTGAGCGGCTGGAAGACCTCGTGGGCCGTGGTGCTCGCCAGCTGGGTGACCATCTCGAAGAACTTCAGCCGGTCCTGCTCGTCCCGCAGGGCGATGTAGTCGAAAGCCCTCCTGACCGTGAATCTCAGGAGATCGGCGCCGAAGGGCTTCATGATGTAGTCGTATGCGCCGAGCCTGAGGGCCTCGATGACGCTGTCCACGATCGCGTACCCCGTGACCACCACCACCAGGGTGTCCATCTGCCGCTTCCTGATGAAGTCGATGATGGCCAGACCGTCGATGTCCGGCATCCTCAGGTCGGTGATGACGAGGGGGAATTCCTGCTCGGCAAGGGCGCGTATGCCCCGTTCGCCCCCGATGGCCTTCTTCACGGTGATGCCGTCCTCGGCGAGGATATCCTCCACCAGGCAGCAGTCGCCCTCGTCATCGTCGATGACGAGGACCTTCTTCTCCGCGTGCGCCTTCAGGGCTTTCATATCATGGGATAATAAAATAAATCACAACAGGTGACAAGGTGGGAAATACAAACACGACGGCCCGGAAACCCTTGTGGCGGGTATCCGGGCCTGTTCAGGTTCTGTTGAAGTTCCGGGCTCCGAGATGTCCGGCCGCCCCTTCAGTTGTCGTTCTGGGTGAGCATGATATTGCCGAGGTACGAATGAACCAAGGCGACCACCGGGGTGGTGATGCGGTCGAAGGCGCCTTTGTACTCCACGACGAATCTCTCCCCCGCGAAATAAATGACCACCGGCCTCACGTCGTCCCACTTCTCGGTTAACTGAGCTTTGTATTCTGTCATCGTCATCCCTGACCCCTTTTGGCTTCTTTTCATTAATTATGTTATCGGTTTTGGCCTTCGATACTTGAGGCAATCCTCACTCGAGCCCGAAGATCATGGCGAACCTGCCTAGCCCCGTCTTGAGCTCCTGCTTGTAGGTCCTCAGGTCCGGCGATTCCAGGAGGTTCCGGCCGAGATAGGCCATGCACTGGGCCGGGTTGCACCTGGGGAGCACTGTGTTCAGCGGCTTCCGGTCGTTCTCCGCCTTCTTGAACGCGTCCCGGTCGTAGAGGATGCCGCCGAGGTATTCGGGCTTGACCACGAACGTGGGCTCTATGTGGTTGATGCGCTCGTCCGTGGTCTGGCAGATCCGGTTGAAGAGGAAGAGCCCCTGCTTGAGGCTCGAGACCTGGTTCATGATCACCCAGGGCTTGTAGACCTTCTTGGGCTTGTAGTCCTCCACCTTGACCATCAGGGACTCCTCGATGGACTTGAACCGCTGGAACGACGCCTTGATGCAGGCATAGCCCGCGATGATGTCCTGGGGCGTGGTCACGATGACCGTCTCGTCCGAGGCCAGGGCGAAGTCCACCACGGTGTTGGTGATGCCTGCGCTCAGGTCGAAGATGGTGAAGTCATACCCCTCGGAGAGCTTCCTGAACCCCCGGATGAACTTGGTGCGCTGGATGTAGTTGATGTTGGCCAGCTTGAACTCGCCGGAGGAGCCGCCGATGAGGTCGAAGCCGTAGGAGGTGTGCTCCACCATGTCTTCCAGCGCCACGTCGCCCAGGAGGAAGTCGTAGAGGGTGAACTCCGGGAACATGGCGAGCTTGTTCGAGATGTCGGCGTTCCCCAGGTCCGCGTCGATGAGGAGGACCTTCTTGCCCGTCTCCGCGATCACCTTGGCCAGGTTGGTGGAGATGTGCGTCTTGCCCACGCCGCCCTTGTTGGAGAGGATGGAGATGATCCTGCTGCCGCCTGCCTCCTCCACGGCCTCGGCCTTCGCCTTGGGCTTCACCGGGGCCTTGGGCTTCTCCGGGGCAGTCTCTTCCTTCTCTGCGTAGCAGTCGTCGATGGCCTTGCGGATCGCGGCCGGGTCGGCCAGGGCGGGGTAGACCTTCTTGCCCATCTGCACGGTGAGGAGCTCGATGAGGTGCTTCTGGGTGGGATCGCCGATTGCCACCAGCACGCCTCCGTTCAGGAGCCTCACCGGCAGGGCGTTGTATGACCTGGCCACGGCCTCTTTCAGAAGCCCTGCGCAGCTCTGGTCAGGGGCCTCTTTCTCGATGTCGATGTACGCCATTCCATACTTGCGCGCAAGCTCTCTTGCTTCAAAGTTGTCGTGCATAGGGGACCTCTCTTCAGAGATATTCGGAATTATAGGAGCAAATCTTTAATCTCTGCTTAGATTTTCTTTCGGATCTCGTGAAGGAGGTTGAGCGCCTCCAGGGGGGTGATGCGCTCGAGGTCGGCTTCCTTGATCAGCATGAGCACGTCGGCGTGGTCCCCTCCCGCCGGATCGGCGAAGAGGCTCCCCTGCACCGGGGCCTCCCGATGGATGACGGGGACGGTCCTGGCCTTCCTGCCGATGCTGGCGAGGATGGCTTTCGCGTTCTCCACCACCTCTTCGGGGATGCCCGCAAGCCTCGCCACGTAGATGCCGTAGCTCCGGCCGATGGCGCCCCTGCGCACCTCGCGCAGGAAGATCACCTCGTGGCCGCTCTCCTCCACGGCCATGTGCAGGTTCTTGATGCCCTGGTGCCTCCGGGCGAGGTCCGAGAGCTCGTGGTAGTGGGTGGCGAAGAGGGCCCTGACCCGCTTCCTGTCGAGGTACTCGGCCACGGCCCACGCCAGCGACATGCCATCGTAGGTGGAGGTGCCCCGGCCGATCTCGTCGAGCACCACCAAGCTCGCCTGCGTGGCGTTGCCCAGGATCTCGGCGGTCTCGCTCATCTCCACCAGGAAGGTGCTCTGCCCGGCCGAGAGGTTGTCCAGCGCGCCCACCCGGGTGAAGATCCTGTCCACGATCCCTATGCACGCCTTCTTTGCCGGCACGTACGAGCCCATCTGGGCCATGATGGCGATGAGGGCGATCTGGCGCATGTAGGTGGACTTGCCCGCCATGTTGGGGCCGGTGATGATGTGGATGGTGTCCCGCTCGCCGTCGAAGGAGCAGTCGTTGGGCACGAACTCGCCGGGTTTGAGCACCTGCTCCACCACCGGGTGCCTGCCCCCCTGGATGGAGACGTCCCTGCCCGGGGCGATCTCCGGCCGGCTGTAGGACCGCTCCAGGGCCGTGAGCGCCAGGGACACCAGGACGTCCGCGCACGCGATGGAGGCGATGGTGGCCTTGAGGTCGGGGATCCAGCCCACGAGGAATTCGATCAGGCCCGCGAAGATGCGCGTCTCGATCCGGGAGATGGCGTCCTGGGCGCCCAGGACCCTGGCCTCGTATTCCTTGAGCTCGGGAGTGATGAACCGCTCCGCGTTCGTGAGGGTCTGCCTGCGCGAGTAGTGCTCCGGGACCTTGGAAGCGTGGACATGGGAGACCTCGATGTAGTACCCGAAGACCTTGTTGTATCCCACCTTCAGGGTGTTGATCCCGGTGGCCGATCGCTCACGGGCCTCGAGGTTCGCGATCCACTGCCTCGAGTCCTTCCGCAGGAGCCTGAGCTCGTCGAGCTCGGCGTCGAGGCCGGACGCGATGACCCCCCCGTCCCCCAGCCTGGCCGGCGGGTCGGGGACGATGGTGGCGTCGATCCTCGCCACCACCTCGCTCAAGGGTTTCATGCCCTCAAGGACGTCCTTCATGAGCCTCGATCCGGCCCGGCCCATGAGCCCCCTGAGCCCGGGGACCTTCTCGAGCCCGTTCGCAAGCGACCTTACGTCCCTGGGCGACGCGCTCCCGGCCGAGACCCTGCCCACGATCCGCTCCAGATCAGGGATCTCGCCGAGGAGGTCCTTCAGCCCGTCCGCGAGGCCCGCGGTCTTCGTGAGCTCCTCCACGGCGTCGAGGCGGTCGTTGATCTCCCCCGGGTCCATGAGGGGAAAGGAGATCCAGTCGGAGAGCAGGCGGGCGCCCATGGGCGTCCGGGTGCGGTTCAGCACGCCGAACAGGGTGTTGCCCGCGTCGCCGGAGATGGATTCGAAGAGCTCGAGGTTGCGCTTGGTGTTGGTGCCCAGGATCATGAACCTGCCCGGATTGTAGAACTGAAGCGCCGTGATGTGGGGCATGGTCCCCTTCCGGGTCTCCCGGACGTAGTCGAGCACCATGCCCGAGGCAAGGAGCGCGGCCCCGTAGTCCTTGAGGCCGAGGCCCTCGACGCCCAGGGTCCTGAAATGGCCCGCCAGGAGCGACCTTGCCCGCTCGGGGGTCATGGGGGCGTCCCTCGGGGTGGTGTAGAACCCCGCCGGCACCAGGGATTCGTCCCAGGCGATGACCTCGCTGGGGGACACCCGGTTCACCTCTGCGTGGAGGTCCTTGAGCGAGCCCACCTCGGTGACCCGGAAGTCGCCGGTGGAGATGTCGATGAAGGCGACGCCGTAACGCTCCCGCTTCGGGTCGCCGGCAATGGCCATGAGGTAGTTCGCCCGCTCGCTGACGAGGTGGTCGTCCTCCACGATGAGCCCGGGGGTGATGACCTGCATGACCTCCCGGTGGACCAGACCCTTTGCGGCGCTGTTCACCTCCCCCTGCTCGCACACCGCCACCTTGAAGCCCTGCCTGATGAGGCGGGAGATGTAGGAGCTCGCGCTGTGATAAGGCACGCCGCACATGGGGACAGGGTTTTCCCTGCCCTTGTCCCGGGTAGTGAGCGCCAGACCCAGGACCCGGGAGGCGACGAGGGCGTCCTCGTAGAACATCTCGTAGAAGTCGCCCATGCGGTAGAACAGGATGGTGCCGGGATAACCCTTCTTGATGTCGAGGTACTGCTGCATCATGGGGGTCAGGGTGCCCGGGTTACCCATGAGCGCGGTTTCTCTTCTCCTCGGCTTCCTGGAAATCCTTGAGCAGCTTTGCCTTGAAGCGCTTCGGGAACGTGGGCTTCTCCATGTAGGGCAGGTTCGTGTCCAGGAACGAATCCTTCATGCTTGTCCTGACCGCCTCGAGGTCCCGCTCGTGCACCGCGGGCCGCTTGAGCTCACGGGTCAGCTTCGCGACCCCGCCCCCGCAGAAGGCCTTCAGCTCGGCGTCCTCCTCCCCCAGATCCACGCACGTGGTGAATACGAAGTGCACCATGTACAGATCCCCGGTGAGCACGGCTGTCAGATCCTCGACGATCATCCTCACCCCGTTTTTGAGCAGTATCTCTTCCATGATTCTGTAGAGATACTATCAGGGGGATGAAAAAATCAAGGATGAAGTGGCGCCTCAGTACAGCGGCATGGCGGCCTTGACGAACGCCCAGGCATTGGCCATGGCGGATTCCATGAAGCCGGGCATCATCTTGATGACCACGATCATGAACATCAGGCCGATGCCGATGGTGACCGGGAAGGCCATTATGAAGACGTTCATCTGGGGAATGGCCCGGGACATGATGGCAAAGGCCACGTTGACGAGCAGGAGGGTGCAGATGACCGGGGCCGCGACCTTGATGCCGATGATGAACGCCTGGGCCATGTAGGTCATGATCGCGGCGACGAACGCCTGCCTGGGGAACGCGGCCTGGACGGGCAGTACGGTGAAGCTGTCCACCATGGCGCGGATGAGCATGTGGTGGCCGCCCAGTGACAGGAAGACGAGGAAGGCCAGGATGTAGAGCAGGTTGGCCGTGATGGGGGCGTCGACGCCAGTGATGGGGTCCACCACGTTGACGATGGAAAAGCCCATCTGGTACCCGATGAGCTCACCCGCGATCTGGACGCCGGCAAAGATCACGTTCACCGCGAGCCCGAGGGTGAGCCCCACGAGGAGCTCGTGCAGGATCAGCACAATGAGCGTGAGCACGTTCATGTTGAACGACACACCGGCAGGGGGTGCCACGGGCAGGAGCACGAGGCTCAGGAAGAAGGCGATGATGGCCGTGACCTTCCTGGGCAGGACCTCAGCGCCGAACAGGGGGATCAGGGCAAAGACGATGCCCACCCTCACGAAGATGAAGAGGAAGGTCAGGCTGTCCTTGAAGGCGAAGTTCAGCAGATCGATCATCTCACCAGGGTCGGGATGCTGGCAAAGAGGTTGGCGGTGTAGGTGGTCAGCTTCTCGATCATCCAGGGGAGCGACAGGAGCAGCGCCAGGTACACCATCACGATCTTGGGCACGAAGGTGAGCGTCATCTCCTGGATCTGTGTGACGGCGGAAAAGACGCTGATCGCCAGACCCACGATCAGGCCCACGAGGAGCATGGGCGCGCCCACCATCAGCGTGATCTTGATGGCTTCCGCCATGAGGACGGTGACGGCCTCGGGCGTCATGACACGAATCCCTTCACCAGCGAGCCCACCAGCAGGTTCCAGCCGTCCACCAGGACGAAGAGCATGACCTTGAAAGGCAGCGAGATCATGACCGGCGGCAGCATCATCATGCCCATGGAAAGCAGCACCGACGACACCACCATGTCCACGATGAGGAAGGGGATGAACAGGATGAACCCGATCTGGAACGCGGTCTTGAGCTCGGAGATCATGAACGCCGGGATGAGTGCGCGGGTGGGGACCTCCTCCTTGTTCACGGGCTTGTCATGCTTCATGATGCTCAGGAAGAGCGCCAGGTCCGTCTGCCTGGTCTGTTTGAACATGAAGTCCCTGAGCGGCGCCTCGGCATTCGTCAAGGCCTGGGAGAAGGTGATGGTCCCGTTTTTATACGGGGTGATCGCCTGCTCGCTGATCCTGTCCAGGGTGGGTGCCATGATGAAGAACGTCAAAAAAATGGCAAGAGCGGTGATCACCTGCATGGGCGGCATCTGCTGCGTGCCCAGGGCCTGGCGGAGGAACCCCAGCACCACGATGGTCCGGGTGAAGGAGGTGACCATGATGAGGATGGAAGGCGCCAGGGCGAGGATGGTGAGGATGAAGATGACCTGGATGACCCCCACCACGTCGTCCGGGTTCGTCGCCTCCTTGACGCCCAGGCTGATGTTCGGGACCACGACCCCCCCTGCCGCGAGCGCGTCTGCGGCGATGGCCATGAGCAGGGTCAGCGCGAGGATGATCTTGGCGTGTCTACCCACTAGACCGCTCCCCCCTTGTTCTCGGCCTGGGTGAAGACCGCGTCGAAATCGCTCCCTTCGAGGTCCTTGATGAGGGAGACCTGGTTCTGGGTCACGCCCAGGAGCAGGACCGACCTGCCCACACGCACGAGGGTCAGGTGGGCGCGGGGACCCACGGGGATCTGGCCGATGAGGCTCAGGCCCAGGCCCCTCTTCACCCTGGCGTACGGCCCGTACTTCCGCGCCGCCCATGCCAGTGCGAACAGCGCGCACACCGTGCCGATGAGGACGGCGAAGGTCCTGAACCCTATGGCGGCCGGGCCCGTTTCCCCGGCGCATGCGTCCGCGGCCGTCAGGAGCAGGGCGACGGCCAGTGCGATCCCGAGCTTGAGGGGTTTCATCTGAGCCTCTTCACCCGTTCCATGGGGCTCACGATGTCCGTGAGGCGGATGCCGAACTTCTCTCCCACGACCACCACCTCTCCCCGGGCCACGAGCTTGCTATTCACGAGGATGTCCAGCGGCTCGCCCGCCAGCCGGTTCAGCTCGATGACCGAGCCCTGCCCGAGCTGCAGGAGGTCGTTGATGAGCATCCTGGTCCGGCCCATCTCCACGGTGACCTCCAGCGGGATGTCGAGGATGAAGTCCAGCTCCGCGGCAGGTCCGGAAGGTCTGCTCGCGTGGAGCTCGTCGAAGCTCGCCTTCTCGGCCGCCCGCCCCAGGGGCTTGCCTTCCTGGATGTCCTCACCGGCCTCCAGGGCGCGGGCCCATTCCTCCGCGAGCTGGTCCTGGCTCGCGTCTTTTTCCTTGCCGCCTCCCGACCCGTCGCCAGACCCGTTCATGAGTCTGTCGATGTCATCCTGGGAGAGTGCGCCTCCCCCCTGTCCCAGATCTTCGCTCATGGATTTTCTCTCCTCATCGGCTTGTGATTCCCTTTGGTCAGTAGAGCTGCCTGTCCACCAGCCCCACGATGTCGATTGCCATGGTGTCCTTCACCTTGCCCGGCCGCGCGGTGTACTTGGGCAGCTCCTGCACGTTCACGGTGAGCAGGTCGGACACGTCCTTTTCGAGCACCAGGATGTCCCCCACCTTGAGCGAGATGAGCTCCCGGGAGGTGATGGTGGTGCGCCCGAGCTCCACCGCAAGGTCCACGTTCACGCCCATGAGCTCGTGCTTGAAGCGGTTGACCCATGCCGAGTCAACGCTCGCCTTCTCCTCGGCGTGGAACCCTGCGTAGAGCCTGTCCCTGATGGGCTCGATGAGCATGTAGGGGATGCAGACCATGACGTTTCCGCTCATCTCCTCCATCTCGACGTCGAACTGGACCACGATGAGCACGTCGTCGGGCGGGATGATGCCCGCGAACTGGGGGTTCATCTCCCCCCGGACGTACTGGAACGAGAGCTCGTAGACCGGCTGCCAGGCGTTCTCGAGCTCCTTGATGGCGGACGAGACGACCTTGTAGAGCATGCGCTGCTCGATGGCCGTGAACTCCCTGCCCTCCACCTTCATGGCGCCCGCTCCTCGCCCGCCGAAGAAGCTGTCGATGAGCGCGAACACGAGCTTGGTCTCCAGGACCACCAGGGCGTTGCCCCGCAAAGGCTCCACCCGGATGATGTGGATGCTCGAGGGCACCGGGAGCGACCGCATGAAATTGCCGAACTTCAGCGTGTCCAGCGACACGGGCGTGACGTCGATCATGCGCCTGAGCAGGCTGGAGAGGGTGATCCTGAAGAACCGGGCGAACCGGTCGTGGATGGCGTCCAGGGTGGGCATCCGGCCCCGGATCACCTTGTCCTGGGCCATGAAATCGTATTTGTGGTAGTCCCCGGACTCTGCAAGCTCCGGGATGTCGGTCTCGGTCTCTATCTCTCCGCCGACCACCCCTTTCAACAGGGCATCGACCTCTTCCTGGCTTAAGATCTGGCCCATACGGTCCCCTTTACTGGATGACGAAGTCCGAGAAGAACACGTTGACGACCGCGCCGGTGGTGAGGTTCCTGTTCACGCCCTCGATGAGCGCCCGCTTGAGCGAGCGTTTGCCCGGAGGCGTGGAGAGGTCGTCGAAGGACTTGCTCGACAGGAGCATGATGATCTCGTCCCGTATCTGGGGCATCTTCTTGTCGAGCTCGGGGATGAGCTCCTCGCTGCTCATCTCCAGCTGGATGACCACCTTGAGGTACCGCGTGTCGGCATCGGTGAGGTTCACCACGAAGGGCTCCAGCGCCCTAATGGCCGCCTCCCTGTGCTTTCCGGACTCCTTGCCGTAAGACCCGGCATTCTCCTGACCGCCCTCCCCGGCCTGCTTCCCCTTGGGCGCGATCAGGAAGAAGTACCCTGCAGCGACGCCTCCCACGAGGACGGCCACCACGACCGCCGCTATGATGAGAACGAGGGTCTTCTTCCCCTTGGGCTTTTTCTCCGCTCCCGCGTCCTTCTCATCGACCTTTTCATCAACCATACAAGCAACCCCTCTGTTGTTCTTGGTTTAGCGCGATCAATCGCGCACCTTGACGCTTTTTTCCGTACGGAACGGAAAAGCAAGGGGTGTGCCATCGAGGCTGCTTTTCTATTAGTTGATTATTATCAATGAGATAGGAGGATTATGGAGGAGACCTGACCCCGGCGAAAAGGTCATTAATTTGACGCTTATGAGCACCTGGATGCCAAGGGGCACCCAGGTGCTCCGAAGAAGGTCTATGGGCTATTACGGCTTACCGCTTCAGGTTGATGAGCTCCTGGAGCATGTTGTCCGTGGTGGTGATGATCCGGGAGTTGGCCTGGAAGCCGCGCTCGGTGGTGATCATCCTCACGAACTCCTGGGCAATGTCCACGTTGGACTGCTCCAGGGAGTTGGGCGCGATCTTGCCCAGACCGTTGGTGCCCGGCTGGCCCGTGATGGGGTCGCCCGAGTCGCGGGTGGCTGACCAGAGGTTGCCGCCCACCTTGTTGAGTGCCTGCGAGTTGTTGAACTTGGCGAGGCCCACCCGGTAGAGGTACAGGATCTGGCCGTTCGAATAGTGGCCCACCATGATCCCGTCGGTGCCCACGGACACGTTCTCGAGGAAGCCCGTGCCGTAGCCGTCCTGGGTCTGGTACACCGTGGTGGAGGCGGACGCGTACTGGGTGGAGGTGAGCGCCTGGGGCTCGGAGGTGGTGAGTATGGAGTTGTTGGTGCCGGCGGCTATGGCCGCCACGTTTGCAGCCCCGCCCGTTGCCCAGGACGTGCCCGTGTTCCTGAGCCCGAACTGCATCTGGATGACCTGGTCGACACCGGGCACGAACTGCGCGATACACATGGGATAGCCGTCTGTGGAGAAGGTGGCCGGGACCCAGTTGGCGTTGTTGTCGATGCCGTCGGGGTCGTCACCGGCAGCGGCCGTGCTCGTGGTGCCGTTCCAGACGTATGCTGACAGGTCGGAAAGGGCGCCCGAAGAGGCGTTGTAGGTCATGGTGCCCCGCATGAGGACACCCTGCGCGCGGTTGAGGCCATCCCCCAGGTTCCGCGCGTCCTCGTTCGGGCTGATGGTCACGATGTACTCCCACATGTTGTCCAAGTCCTGGGTGCCGCCGGCGTCATTGTATTCGCTCGCCGCGCTCATCTTGTCGTAGTAGATGGTAAGGTCGTGGGAGTTGCCCAGGGAGTCGTAGACCCGGATGGCGGTCTGGTATCCGTAGCTCGCGTCCTGGATGGCTCCGCCCACTGCGTCCGCGTTCCAGGTCCCGAACAGGGAGTTCGAGTTCGAGGAGTCCTGCGCCTGGAGGTTGGTGATGGCGGTGACGGCGTTCGAGGCCTCCGGTGCCGAGGTGAAGTCGCTCAGGCGGATGTCCACCAGGGTCCCGGTGTCGTTGCCCTCGTCGTCGAGCTTCCACCCCTGGACCACGTAGCCCGCGGGGTTGGTGAAGAAGCCGTCCGCGTCGAAGCGGAACTGGCCGGCCCGGGTGAAGTAGGTGGTATCGCTGGACATGGGGGAGACCATGAAGAACCCGTTGCCGCCGATGGCCAGGTCGGTTGCGTTGGAGGTGGACTCGAAGGACCCCTGCTGGAACAGGGTATCCACGTCGGACAGCGCGGTGCCGCGGCCGATCTGGGATGAGCCGGACGCTGTCGAAACCGACTGGGAGAGCACGTCCTCGAAAGTGGTCCTGCTCGACTTGAAGCCGATGGTGTTCACGTTCGCGATGTTGTCGCCGATGACGCTCATGGCGTTGCCGTTTGTGGAAAGACCGCTGATCCCGGAAAACAGTGAGCTGGAAATACCCATATAAGCCTCCTTCTTAGAGTTCTATCTTTTGAATATCCGACAGCATGACATCCTTGTTCCCGATGGTGAGGTAGGTGTTGCCGCTGTCGTACTTGACCCCGGTGACCTCGCCCTTTGCGTAGGTGGTGGTGGTCACGGAGTTGCCTTCGTAGTCCTGCGCCTTCACGGAGAAGAAGTACTTGCCCTGGTCCAGGAGGTTGCCTGCGTCGTCACGACCGTCCCAGGAGTACTTCGCCTCGCCCGCCGCCACGTTGCTGAGCTCCTGGGTGCGGACGATCCTGCCGTCGCCCGAGTAGATCTTGATGGTGACGGTCTGGGCCTTCTTGTCGAGCTTGTAGGTCAGGTCCTCGCTCGTGCCCGTGAAGTTCACCACATTGCCCGCCGCGGCCACCTTCCTGCCTATGAGCGACAGCGCCTGGAGGTTGTTCGTGGACGCCTGCAGCATGCTCAGGGTGTCCATGCTCGTCTTCATGTCCGAGAGCGCCTGGAGCGAGGAGAACTGGGCGAGCTGGGCGGTGAACTCGGTGTTTTCCACCGGGTTCAGAGGGTCCTGATACTGGAGCTGCTTGATGAGCAGGTTGAAGAAGTCGGTGACCTCCAGGCCGCCTGCCGTGTTCTTGGCCTTTGCGGTCGTGGTGGCCGTGGAGCCCTGGTTGGCCAGAATATTGTCGATTCCTACCGTTGACATGTTCTCTGTCCTCCTTTCAATGGATCAGGCAAAAAGATCGAGGCCCCGGTCGAGCAGGCCGTTGTATGCCGCCTGGGTGTATACGGCGCTCTCTTCCTCGCGGAAGGCCCGGTTGCCGTGCTCCTGGCCCCTGCCCTGGTGACCGAACCCGTGGTGCCCTTTCTCATGGCCGGTCAAGGCCGCGTACGCGTCGCCCTGCCCCTTCTGGTCGAAGCTCATGGAGACCGAGAACTGGGTCGCCTTGATGCCCTGGTCAGCCAGCGCCTCCTTGAGGATGTTCATGTTCTGCACGAGCATGTCCCGGGTGAAGGGCTGGTCAGTCTTGAAGGTCGCCTGGAGCTGCCCGTCCGCCAGGGTCATGTCAACCACCACCTGACCGAGCATGGGGGGGTTGAGCCTGAGCGTCACCTTGCCGCCGGTGGTGCCCAGCTGCTCCGGGAGCGCCTGCCTGAGCTGGTCCACCACCCCCTTCAGCTGGGCGTCGAACCGGCTCTGCACATCCGGGCTGCCGAGGTTTTTCAGGAGGGTCGCATACATCTCCCGGTCAATGGGCATCTTCAGGTCGGGCACGGCGCTCCCAGCGCTCCACAGGTTCAGCGCCTGGTCGATGCCAGCGAACTCCGCGGGGCTCATGGCTGTCTTCAGGAGGGACAGGGCCTGCACGACCTCGGGACTCAGCGTTTTGCCCTCCCGGCTCTTCAGGTAGGCGTTGATCTTGGCCGTCGCCCCCTGCACCGCCTCCTCCCGTGCGGCCGGGTCCGCCTCGAAGAGGATGGTCTTCAGCTCGTCTTTTGTCATCCCGAGGACGCTCTCGGCGGTCTCCGTCATGGCGGCGATCTCAAGCGCGGTCTCGGGGTTCCCGCTCACGGCCTGGGCGTCCTTCGTCCCTTCGAGCCCGGCAAGACCCGCCTTCCTGAGCACCTGTCCCACCATGGACCTGATCTCGTTCGTGGTATGGGAGACGCTGCTCATGATCAAGCCCGTGGTCAGGGTCATGAGGGGGTCATGGGCGCCGGCGGCCGCCTTGTGATCGCCGTCTGCCGGTGCTGCCGCCTGCGCGGAAACGGTCTGCCGCGCCCCTTCGAGCTTCGTCATGAGCTCATCAATGGTCCCGCCATCCGAAGCCGCGAGCTCCATCAGGGCCGCCGGGTCGATCCCGTCCTTTATGGCCCGGGCCTCGAGCACTGCCTTGAAAGAGTCGCCCAGCATGGTCTTCACCCGGGCCTTGAGCTCCGGGTTCCCGAGGATGGACTCGAGCTCCTTGCCCCCCACACCGTGGCTTTCCAGGAGGGTCTTGAGGGCGTCGTCGGATACCTGGCTGCCGCCCCCTCCCAGGAGGAGCTTCGCATCAGCGTAAGGGATCCCCATCTCTGTGAGCGAGGTCATGAACTGGAAGAGGAGGAAGCCCGCAGGCGTGCCGAGGAGGCCTTTCAGTGCCTCGCCGTCGATGGTCCCGTCTTCCTTCAGGACTTCGGAGAGCGGGTTTTCCGGCCCTGTCTTGCCGTTCAACGCAGCAGCGAGCGCCGAGTCGAAGTCGCCCTGGGCCGTCCCCTGGCCGGGGACCTTCCCCATCACGCCCACGGCGCCGGTTGCCAGGCCCAGCATGTTCACCAACGGCAATGCCATACACACCTCCATGGTTTCAGTCGCCAGGATAAGAGCAACCGTGATGCCATGGGGCGCAAATCAAGGACTGGCCAGGGATGTACGGGCAGGTATGCCGGACGCGCAGGGTAAAAATTGCAGGCAGGGGAGAAAAACTTTCCCGGCCCGGGGGTTTTCATCAGGCAGAAGGAGCCCCTGCCGGGGAGAGATACGATCGGGGTCGGTATCGGGGTCGAAAGGAATGTATCAGGATCGACCCCGATGAAGATGGGGGGGGGAACGGAGTATTCCTTTATACAGCTATACAACAGGTAGCGGCGGTTGGGGTGAGGGGAGGAAGCGCTAGGAGCGGCCGACGGCTGCGAGGAATTCGTGGAGGCTCGCCAGGGACCCGTTCGTGCGCGCCGCGGGGTCGCGGCAGACGAGGTAGGAGGGGATGCCCACGCTCCGGGGCACCATAAAGTCGAACTTCGCGTGGTCGCCAACGTGCACGAGGTCGGGCCCGGCCATGCCCTTCAGCCTGACAAAGGCCGCCGGATCGGACTTCACCGTGCCCCAGTCGTCGCTCACCGAGATCATGGTGGTAAAGAACGGCTCGAGCCCTCCTTTGGACACCTCCACATCCAGGAAGTGCCTGGCCGCGTTCGAGAACAGGATGAGCTCGTGGCCCTGGCCGCGGAGCGTGTCCAGGACGGGGAGCACGTCGTCGAAGAGCTCCAGCCGGTGGGCGTATCCCCTGATGAAGGCCTCGGGATCGACCCCGTCCAGGCCGAAGTGATCGAGCCAGTGGGGAAGGCGGTACCAGAGCAGGGAGTCGTCGCCTACGCCGTTGTAGGCCTCGATGCACAGCCTGAGGGCCTCGGGAAAGCCGATGCCCCGCTTCTCGGCCACGAGGCTGGGGAGCCCTTCGAGCCAGACGGAGTCAACGAAGGAGCTGGTGGTCAGCGTGCCGTCCAGGTCGAAGGAGACGCTCAGTCTTCCTCTTCCCATATCTCAACCCTGTCCTTCCACTTGGCCTTGGCTGCGTAGAGGGCGTTGTCCGCCTTCCGGACGAGCTCGGACTTGTCGCCCTGCCCGTGGACGAGGCTCCCCACGCCGATGGAGACGGTGACCTTGACCGAGGTGCCGTTGCCGAAGGAAAAAGGGGTCGACCTGACGGACTGGCATATCCTCTCGGCCACCATGGCGGCCTCCCGTGAGTTCGCGTTGGGCAGGATCACGGCGAACTCCTCGCCGCCGTAGCGGGCGATGATGTCCACGGCGCGGACATTGCTCTTCAGGATGCCGGCCAGCTGCTTGAGGACGATGTCCCCGCACTGGTGGCCGTAGGTGTCGTTGAAGTGCTTGAAGTCGTCGATGTCCAGGATGAGCAGGGACAGCAGCCCGCCGGGCGTCCTGTGGACCCGCTCCACCTCTTCGGTCAGGCGGTCCTGGAAGTGGCGGTGGTTGAAGATCTCGGTGAGGCCGTCGGTGATGGAGAGCTGGTTGAGCTTCTCGTTGAGGACCTTGAGCTCCTCGGTGGCCCGGTTGAGCTCGCCGGCCCTTGCCTCCAGCGCGTCCTTGACCTCGGCCATCTCCCACAGCGTCTTTTCCATCTCCGCGTTCTTCTCCAGGAGCTCCATCTCGAGGCCCTTCTTGTCCGTGACGTCGGAGAAGACCATGAGCGCCTGGACGTTGCGGTTCTTGCGGCTGATGACCTTGACGTTGTACTCGATGGTGATGTCGCGGCCGTCCTTGGTCCTGAGCATGCACTCGCGGCGGTGCAGGGAGCTGCCCTCCCGGAAGAGGTCCCGGAACTCCTCCCTGAGCCGCTCCACCTCGTGGGGGACCACGAACTTGGTGAAGTTCGCCCCGTTGATCTCTTCCCGGTCAAAGCCCACGAGCCGGGACACGAACTCGTTGCAGCTCAAGATGACGCCCCGGGGGTTCACGTAGAGGAGCCCTATGGGAGAGAGGTCGTAGAGGTCCGAGAACCTCTGCTCCTCGTCCTTGAGTCTCTTCTTCAGCCCCATGGTCTCCGTGATGTCGTTCATGACCATCCAGAGGTAGTCCTTGTCCCCGTCCTTGAACCACCCGCCGATCATGGTGACGAAGACGCGGCGGCCGGAGTTCGCGGTGAGCATGATCTCTATGGGATGGGCGATCTTGTCCGGGTCCTTAAACGAGGTCTCGCAGGCACTGATGAACTCTTCCCTGCTCTGCCGGGAGATGAACCCGATGACCTGCTGGCCGATGGCGCCCGTGACGGGGATGCCCACGAGGTTCGCGAAGCCGTTGTTGGCATGGATGATGTGACCCCTCTCGACGATGAGGCAGGCGCCGGTGGAAAACAGTGCCATGGTGACGAGGATCTCGGGGATGACGTGGTCGAGGGGATCGTCGAATCCCCGGCAGACATCGGAGAAGGCGAAGATCTCCGTGCCGTTCACGGACGTGCAGGTGTAGGTGCAGGGGAAGGCGTCCCCGCCCTTCACGGGCAGGGACACGGTCTGGCCGTTTCTGCCCAGCACGTCGAAGAGGTTGGTGTTGGAGGCGAGGAAGCCCTGGATGTCCCCCTTCGTGCAGCCGGTCCTCACGGCCAGCGCGTCGCTCACGTGAACGACATCGTCGCTCTTCCTCAGGATGATGTAAGGCGAAAGGATGTCCTCCAGCCTTACTAGATCAAACTCCATACCTTGTCTTTGCCCTCTGTTACCTCTCCCGCCAGCTTCATGTCGAAGAGCACCTTCTCGATCTCTGCGGTGACGATCTCCACCGACAGGGCCTCCTCGAGGATGCGCACGATATCCTCGATGGTGACGCCCCCGGTGAGCTGAAGCACCTTCTCCGTGAAGGCCAGGAGATCTTCGTGCCTCGACCAGGGGAACAGCACCCATTTCCACTCTTTCATGGCCCGGCCGTAGAAATCGGGCCTGAACTTCGATACGTCCTTGTCGATCAGGACAGCGGTCCTGATGTCCCCCACCTTGTCCTTAAGGTAGTTGACCACCTCTCCCATGGTCCCGCCCTCGTCGGTGACGTCGTCGACCACCAGGACCTTCTCTTTGGAGAGGTCGACCTCGGGCAGCGGGAAGACGATTGAGGGCCTGTCGCTCAGGTCCCTTCCCTCGCCCCAGTGGCCCATCTGAAACGTGCATACGTACTTGTTCTGCAGGTAGTCCGCCAGGATGCGGGCCGGTGCGAGCCCTCCGCGGGCCACGCCGATCACCACGTCCGGACTGTAGCCGGACTTCCGCATGGAGACGAAGATCTGCCAGAGAAGCTCCTCCACCTCTTCCCAGGAAATCCGTATGGCCTCGGGAAACGTCTTCTTCAAAATGCCTCGTTCAGTCATAGTACCACCTTGTCAATTCATAAATTTTTCGGAAAACGGGATCTATCTCTTTAATATTTTTGTCTGTCTGATCACTGGGACCCGAGGATCCTGAACCTGGGCCTGTCCAGGGTTCCCCGGAGGCTGAACCGCATCATCCCCTGGGGGGACATCCCCGGCGCTGCCATGGCGGAAGCCAGGGCCTGGGCCAGCATGATCTCGCCCGTGAGGTTCAGGCGGGAGCGCCCGGGCGGGTCCATCATCCAGACCATCCCCTTCATGGTCCCTGCCATGTCCCCCTCCATCTCCATCTTGTCAAGGGTGAGCATGCCCCGTTCGATGTGGGAGCTCATCACCATGGAGGTGAACGTGAGCCCGTCGAGGGGGAGCTGGGAGCCGGAAAGCGGGATGAACCCGTCCTTCCAGGTGATGCTGGCGCGCCCGCCCATGGACTTGAGCTCAGGTGTGGGCCCGGAGAGCTCGATGGTGCCGGAGATGGTCCCCTTGGGCCTGATGTCCGTGCCGAAGAGGGTGTGGACGAGGGACGAGTCGAAGTTGTCCATCTCCACGGTTGCGCTCACCGGTCTGCGGGATTTGCCCAGGGGCCTGTCGAACGAGCAGGCGAGGCTGCCTGCCGGGAACAGGGCCTCGACGTCCATGCCGAACCGGCCGGTCATGAAGGAAAGGACGTGAGGCTTGAGCACGAGGTCATCGACGTACCTGGTTTCTTCGATGCTCACGCCCTTCACGTGGATGCCCAGGGGGAAGCGGGGGCGGATGGCGCCCAGGGTCACGGGCCGGCTGGTCCTCTGGCTGACGGCCTGCTCCAGATACCCCCTGAAGTTCTCATAGGGGAATCTCAGGTAGATGAAGATCAGGAGGCACAGGATGCCGTACGCGGCGAACCCGGCCTTCTCGATCATGGGGATCCCCCTCTTGGTCTCAGCCATAGCGCACCACCTGGAAGGTGACATCCAGCTTGCTGTCGGCCTCCACGCGCTTGATGTTCAGCTTCTTCACGATGATGGAGTGCGGCGAGTGCTCGATGTCGTAGAGGAGGTTGATCACGTCTTCCTGGTACACGGCGCGTATCTTGAGCTCCACCACCTCCTTCGAGGCGTCCGCGGGATCGGACACGGGCTTCATGTACTCGATGCGGTCGTTCACCCTGGCCTTCGAAGCGAGCTCCTCGATGAACCCGAACAGGGTGAAGTTCGCGGGCGAGGCGCCCTCGCCGCCCCTGGCCCTGGCCTCCTTAAGCTGGGCGGAGAGCCCGTAGACCTTGCGCAGCTGGTCGTCCTTGGTCTGCACGGACTTGGCGAGCCTGGACTGGTAGCTCATGACCGGGGAGACGACGCCCCCCACGATGATGAACACGCCCAGGAGCGCGGCCACGCCCGCGAGCACGATCTGCTCGCGCTTCGTCAGGCTCTTGAAATACTGTACGATCTGTTTTAAGTACTGCTCGATTTTTTGCTGCATGCCAGTTTCAACCTTATGCGCTGGTCTGTTTTGTCCACTTCCGCAGACACGATCTTCACCTCGCCCACATAGGGAAGGGAAGAAAGCCCTGCCTTTATCTTTTCCACGTTGTCGTAGGAGCTCGTCGTGCCTGCGATGGTGATGGCGCTTTCGTCGATGATCACCGAGTCCACGAGCACGTCGATGGACGCGGGGATGCCCGTGGAGATGTCCTTGAGGATCCCCAGGGGCGTGCCGCCGGTCGGGCCCGTGCCCCCCTTGGGGGAGACCCTGCCGAGCTGCTGCTCCATCTGCTTCACCGGATCGACCATGGGCGTGCCGTTCGGCATGACCGAGGTGAACTCCTTTTTGATGCGCGCGGTGAGCTCACGGTCGGTCCAGGCGTTGAGCCCGATGTTCAGGCCCAAGCCCACGAGCCAGAGCAGGACGAGCGCCGCCGCCACCTTGGGCCAGGCGCCCGCGTAGCCCTTTATCCACTCGATCTTCTTGGTGTAGGCGAGGTCATTCTTGAGGAAGTTCACCCCGTCGGCGCTGTCGATGCCCCTGAGCGCCAGGGACACGGGCATGAAGCTTTCGAGCACCTCGGACGGTTCGACCTCCCGCTGGAACCCTCCCATGCCCGGGAAGTCCGTCGAGATCTCGGCCGCCTGCCTGAACCGTTCCGGCAGGTCCCTGATGAAGCCCGCATACCCCGTGGGCACCAGGACGTGGTCGCCTTCCGGCGCCCCCGCTCCCGAGAGCTCGATGAGCACGTCCCGGATGCAGGCATCCAGGAGCGGTCCGGCGACAACCCCCTGCCTGAGGTTCTCGTCGAGCTGGGCGGCCGGGAGCGCCGTGCTTCCGAAGAGGGCCAGCGCGATCCTTTCGAACCCGTAGGGGAAGGCGCCGATGTGCCTGACCTCCCTGCCCTGGAGCACGGCCAGCGAGGTCTCCTGCCAGCCCATGTGGTAGAACAGGTAGGTGACGTCCTCCCTGAGCTTGAACACGCCCCGAGCCCCTGCCAGGAGCGCCGCCTGGGGCGAGTCCACGATCTCGGGATCGATCCCCGCCGCGTTCATCTCGGCGACGACCTTGTGCACGGTCCTGTGCCTGGCGGAGACGGTCTCGATCCGGTGGAGGCCCGCCTCGTCCCTGCCCAGGAGCACGTAGTCGACGATGATGCTGCCGTCGGAGACGGGCAGGAGCGTCTCCACCTCGGGGACAATGGTGAGCGAGATCTTCTTGCGGTCGCCGAAGGGCCTCAGGAGCAGCCGGTGCATGGTCTCCCGCTCGGGGATGCCGGTCACGAAGGTGTCCATGGGCTCCGTGAATGCGTTCTTGAGGAGCTCGGACAGCTCCTCCGAAAGGGGCCTCTTCGGGGAGTACGTCTCGTCGTACTCTCGGCGCACGGTGATGATCCGCTCCACCGTGTGCTCGGCGGCTCCCATCCTGACGAGGCATGCGCGAAGCGTCACGTTGTCCCAGTATATGCCTACAGAATATCTTGCCATCTCTCAATCGACCTCGTTCAATATATTTTATAATACACCATGTCGACGGTGTTTTGAACACGATGAAGGATCGCCATGATGTTCATCCGGGCGCCCGAGGGCATCGAGCCCTTCATGTCCGCCCTGAAGGCGTTGCTCCTGTTGGTGAACACCTTGGTGTTGATCCACTGCATCTCATCGGGGTTCCCGCTGAACCCCAGCGTCCGGGCCCAGTTGCTCGAACCCTGCTTCCAGGGCCTGCCTGCCTTTATGTCCGCCACCACGCGGTCGTCGATGACGTCGGAGACGCTCATGAGCACGATGTCGGACGCGGTGTTGATGTTGATCGGGCCTCCGCTCCAAACGGTCACATAGTCCCTGATCCCCTTGTAATGATCCGTGCCGTAATAGTATTCCGGTTTCATTCCTTTCACAAGCAGGATTTCCTCCGGGGTGTCCAGGGGGCCGTTCTTGCACAGGTACGGCTTCTCGAGGGACTCGTAGTAATCGCTCTCTGCCCCTGTCCCGTCGGTCTCGTCGTCCTTGTCCATCCAGTCCTTCAAGCACCTGACCAGCTCATTGAACTCGCTTTCCGTGATGTCGATGTCCAGGAGCTTGAACAGGTTCCTGAACTGCTTGATCCGGTAGGCCTGCTCGTCGCCCCTGGCGATGGAGTTCAGGTCGAACCTGCCGCTCTCGTCGATGATGTTCCCGCTGAAGTGCAGACCGTCCAGGTACTGGGAGGCGCCTTCGGCGTACTGGGCGAAGTCCGCCCAGTCCTCGTCGTCGGCGTCGTACTCCAGGTCGTCCTTCTTGAGCATGGCGATGGCCGCCTCCACCCCGGAGCGGGCGATGTACTGGGCCTGCATGGAGTCGTGGAAGTTGTAGGCGAGCTGCATGTCGAGGCCCTCGTCGGCGCTGAAGTTGACCACCATGACCGCGAAGAGGGCGATGGTGGCCAGCACCAGGAGGAGCACCATGCCCCTCCTGTCCTTGAGGACGGCCGCGCGCCCCCTCATGGCCGGGCCCCCTGGGGCGCCCGCTGGAGCTTGATCTCGGAGAGCGGCAGGAAGGCCACGCCGGTGAAGCTCGCGGGGTTGCCCTCGATGTCGAAGGTGACGGTGACCCTCACCTCCCTGGGCAGGGAGAGCTTCTGGGCGAGGTCCCAGGTGTCGGTCTCCCGGGACTCTGCGTCCAGGTAACTGATGTTCAGGGAGATGACATCCTCGGCCAGCTCCATCTCCTTGGGGTCCTTGCTCTCCCCGAAGTGCGGCAGGTAGTCCTCTGTCCTCATGAGCACGTAGCGGTCCTTTTTGTCCTCCATCTCCTTGAGGTAGTACCCCACCTCGCCGATGCCCCCGCGGCTCCCGGGCAGGCCCAGGTCCGTGGTGGTGGTGAAGCGGATGCTGTCCAGGGCGGCCTCCTGCTTCGAGTCGTCTTCCCCGATGAAGCGGTACAGGGAGATCTCGTCATCGCTCATCTGCCGGGGCGGGTCCCCCGGGGCCGGCACGTAGGCGCAGGTGAGGTCCTTGATGACGCGGTCCATCACGATGCGGACCATCTGGTAGGTCTGCCGCTGGGCCGCGATGACCTCCATCGAATTGTGGGACCGGAAAAAGGCGGTGTTCACGATGGCCAGCACGATGGCGCCGATGACCACGGCCATGAGCACCTCGATGAGGGTGAAGGCCCGGCTATTTCGGAGAAAGGAAGATCGTGAACTGTGTTTCAAGGGCATTCTTCTCCCCCCACTTCACCGTGAGCGTGTACCTGTAGCACCCGTCGAGCTGGGTCGTCTCGATATTCTCGACGTACGTGTATCCCTGGTGGTCCTCCCCGAAATCCCCGTCGTTCGTCCCTGTGTTCTGCAGGCTGTTGCTGGAGACCACCTCCGCGATGCGCTTCTGGGCGAGCAGGGTCGAGGTGGTGATGAACTTCGAGCGTGTGGCCATGTCCACGGACTGGTTCGTGGCCCCGATGAGCACCGTGAAGGCGATGCCCAGGATCACCATGGCGATGAGCACCTCGATGAGGGTGAACCCTCCCCTACTCCTCATGAATGACCTCCACGAAGTGGTCGTAGGTCTTCAGCATGCCGGAAAAGGGCTTCACCACCAGGGTGTGGATGTCCCCTCCCCCGCCGTCGAGGTAGATCACGCCCTGCTCCACCACCCCCTCGGGGGTGACGAGGATGTCCGCCTGGCCGTCGCGCTTCTCGCTCTGGTAGGGGCTCTTGATCCCCTTGAACGAGATCCCCTGGGGAAGCTCCTTCTCCTTTTCCAGCTCGATCTCGCCTGAGGTCTCGGGCTTGGGGTACAGGCCGAACTTCGCATGCTCGATGTCGAAGCGGACGTAGTAGGGCCTGTGCTTCGTGACCGCGCTCGACCGGGCGTACTGCACCATGGTGAGGATGTCACGGGCCGCCTGGTCCAGGCTGGAGGTGGAGAAACCGGTGTAGAGCTTCGGGCCGACGTATCCCAGCGTGATGCCCAGGATCACGATGACCACGAGCAGCTCGATGAGGGTGAAGGCCCTACTGCTGCGGAGCTTCTCCCTCATTCTCCCAGTTCCCGATGTCAGCATCATTTCCTTCCCCGCCGGGCTGGCCGTCGGCCCCGTTGGAAAACAGGTCGATCCCGTTCGTGTTCTTCACGCCCGGGCTCAGGTACATGAAGTCGTTGCCCCAGGGGTCCTTGGGGACCCTCGGCTTGTCGAGGTAGCCGCCCTCCCTCCACTTCCTGGGGATGTTCCCGACAGTGGGCTTCTCCACAAGGGCCTTGAGGCCCTGTTCGGTGCTGGGATAGTCGCCGTTGTCGAGCCGGTACATGTTGAGCGCGTTCTCCAGGGCCTGTATCTGGATCCTGGCCTGGGTCTGCCTCGCCTCTTCAGGCTTACCCATGATCCTGGACCCCACGAAGGTGGCCAGGATGCCCAGGATGACGATGACGACCAGCAGTTCGAGAAGGGTAAACCCTCTGTTCTTCATACGTTTGTCCTCCATGTTATCGAACTATCGTGCTCATCTCGAGCATGGGCATGAGGATGGCCAGCACGATGGAGCCCACGATGATCCCCATGATGACGATCATGAACGGCTCGAGCACGGATGTGAGACCCGCCACGGCGGTCTCGACGTCTTCTTCATATGCGTCGGCGGCCTTGATGAGCATCTCTTCGAGGGTGCCGCTCTTCTCCCCGGTGGAGATCATGTGGATGATGATGGGGGGGAACACGCCCGACTTCTTCAGCGGTGAGGCGATGCTCGATCCCTCGATGACCTCTCCGGTGGACTCCTCGATGCAGATCTCCATGACCCTGTTCTGGACCACGGTCTTGACGATGCGCAGCGCCTCAACGATGTGCACCCCCGACGTGAGCAGGGTGCCCAGCGTCCGCGCGAAGCGGGCCACCGAGATCTTCCGGTAGATGGGGCCGTAGACCGGCACGTTCATCCGGAACCGGTCGAAGGTGAGCGCCCCCTCCGGAGTGCTCCTCCACTTCCGGAACAGGAAGGCGGCCACCACGACGCCCGCCGCGATCATCCACCACGTCCAGCCCAGAAAGTCGCTCACCCCGATGAGGATGCGGGTGGGAAGGGGCAGCCGCTGGCCCATGCTCTCGAACATGCCCACGACCTTGGGCACCACCGCGGTGAGCAGGTAGAAGAGCACCACGCCGGAGACCCCCAGCAGTACGAGGGGATACACCAGGGCGGCGCCCACCTTGGAGCGCAGGCGGTGCTGGCCCTCGAGGAACTCGGCGAGCCTCAGCAGGACCACGTCGAGGGCCCCGCTCGCCTCGCCCGAACGGACCATGTTCACGTACAGGTCGGAGAAGACCCGTTTGTGCTGGGCCAGGGCGTCCGCAAAGGTATGGCCCTCGTTCACCGCGTCGCGCACCTGGGCGATGGTCTTCTTCATGGAAGCGGACTCTGTCTGCTCGTACAGGGCGCTCAAGGATTCCACCAGGGGGATGGAGGCCCCCACCAGGGTGGAGAGCTGGCGCGTCATGACCGTGAGGTCCTCGAACTTCACCCTGCCCAGGAACCGCTTGAGCGAGATGTCCCGCACCACGGGCACCCGGGCGGAGCTCTCCTCGGCGATCTCAGAGACGAAGACCCCCTGGGAGCGCAGCTTGAGCTTGGCCTCCCGGACGGACAGCGCGTCCATCATGCCCTGGGTGGCCTTGCCCTTCTCCGTGTACCCGCTCCAGATATACAGTGGCACGTACGAGCCCCTTTATTTCCCCGTTCCCGCCGGTGCGGCTTCCGGGGCCGCGGGCCCCGCCTTCGGAGCCGCCGGGCCCTGCGCCGGGGCCATGGGTGCGCCCATGTCCGGGATGGCCGGCTGCGCCTGGGCCTCGAACTTCTTGAAGTAGTCGTCGTTCACCGAAACGCTGGCCTTCTTCTTTATGCTCTCCTTCAGAGCGTTCAGCTCCTTTTCCATGCGTTCACGCTGGATGGCCCGCTCGATGGACTTCTTGACCTGGTCGAAGGGCCTGACGGAGCCTTCCCTGCGGTCTTCGAGCCTGATGATGTGGTACCCGAAGGCCGACTTCACCACGGGGCTCACCTCGCCCTTCTTCAGCGCGAAGGCGGCCTTCTCGAAGGCGGGGTCCATCCGGCCCTTGCCGAACCACCCCAGGTCTCCGCCCTTCTGGCTGGTGGAGTCCTTCGAATACTGTTTGGCGAGCTTATCGAAGCTGCCGCCCGTCCTGACCTGCTTGAGGATGTCCTCCGCCCGGGCCTGGTCTTCCACCAGGATGTGGCTTGCCTTGATCCGCTCGGGCATGGAGTACTTCTCCTTGTGCTCGTCGTAGTACTTCCTGATGTCGGCCTCGGAGACCTCGTAGGACTTCTTCATCTCGCTCTCCAGCTCCTTCGCCAGGGTCTGGTCCGTGAGGTAGGCGAGCTTCATCCGGACGCTGTCCTTCTTGTCCAGCCCGCGCTGCCTCGCCTCGTAGGAGAGCATCTTGATGTCCACCAGTCCGTTCACGATCTCTCTCCTGCCCTGCTGCGAGCCGTACCGCATCCGGTACTGGGGGGGTATGTGGGTGAGGATCTCCTCGATATCGCTTGCCATGATCTTTTCATCGCCCACCTGGGCGACAACCTCGGAATCGAGCTTTGCCTTGCCGCCGGCCTCTCCTCCGGACTTCGAACAGCCGACGAACCCGGCCAGGACGAGGACCATGAGAACGGGAATGAGCTTTTTCAATGTTTCCTCCTTATATTCCAATTACGTTTATTCGTTTATTCGTTGTATCGGTTTTTCACCTTCCCAAGGATACCACCATCAAAGATACGCTGTCACTACCCTTTATCCCGGGGCTCGCAGCCGGGCTCCGAGACGATGGCGATGAGGACCCCTTCCCTGACCGTGATGGACGCCGTATCGTCCGTGACCACGTTGCTGACGCCGTAGGGGTTGCCCAGGTGCATGGCAGCGTCGTCAAGCGGCCACTGGAAACCTGTCAGCGAGATGCCGGAGACCTCGACGGTCAGGGGCAGGAGCGAGGCCGTGGCGCCCTTCCTCCCCCTGATGGAGGCGGTCCCGTCCACGAGGAAGATCCGCCACATGGGCGAGACGATGCAGGCGTTTACCTTCCTGCGCAGGGCGGAGTAGAGCAGGTGCACGTTGGCGAGGCTGTGATCGAAGCGGTCCCCGGTGGCGGCGAGAAGCTCCACCTCGTCGGCGCCGAGGCGTACGGCCTCTTCCAGTGCCAGCGCGGTGTCGGTATCGTCCTTCATGGCGGGGTGGACCTTCAGGCTGATCCCCTCCTGCCGCAGCCGTTCGAGGACATCGGCGGGAAGGGAGTCCATGTCCCCCACCACGAGGTCGGGCGTCACGCCGGCGTCCAGGCAGTACTGGGCACCCCTGTCGGCCGCGATGACCTTCCGGGCCGCCATGGCCCTCTCCCGGAGAAAGGCGCCCTGGGGCGCTTCCCCTCCTGTCACGATCAGAAACATGGGCGCAATGAAACAACGAATGCCGCCTGAAGTCAAGCGAGAGCTTGGATCCCCGGCGCCTGCCAGGGTTTTCCGGGCACAACCGCCAATTTTTATGCCCCCGGCTGCGGCCTGGGGCCCGGGAGGCAGATGATGGATTTGGACACCTCGGGGCGGATCATTCCAGGGAGAGCTCCGCGAGGAAGGGCAGCTCTCCGTCCTTTTTCGAAAGGACGGGCTCCGTGGTGGGCCAAGTGATGCCCAGCTCCGGATCGTTCCAGCGGATGCCGCCGTCTGCGGCCGGGTTGTACAGGGCATCGACCTTGTAGATCACGTGGACGTTGTCTTCCAGCGTGCAGAACCCGTGGGCGAAGCCCTTCGGGACATAGATCATCTGCAGAGGGGAGCTCGCAAGCTCGATGCCCACCCACCTGCGGTACGTGGGCGAGCCCTTCCTCAGGTCAACGATGACGTCGAAGATCCGGCCGCTGATCACCATGACGAGCTTGGCCTGGGCATGGGGCGGATTCTGGAAGTGCAGGCCCCGGATCACGCCCTTTGTCTGCGAGAACGAATAGTTGTCCTGGACAAAGTCCGGCCTGATGCCGTGCTCTTCGAACACGCGCCGGTTATAGGTCTCGGTGAAGAAGCCCCGGTTGTCCCGGTACACGGTGGGCGCCACCACGTACGCACCCTCGAGCCCGGTCTCGACAAACTTCATAGCACACCCTCACGATAGGATCGTCCCGATGCTCATTACCGTATTCCGGAAGATATTTCAATCTTCCCGAGGCGTATGAACCCTGCGCCTCACCGTAGAAGCCCCCATGAGGACGCGAGGCCGGCAAGCCTCCCGTTGTGATTCGGGATTGGAATATAAATCAGGATCGACCCCGATACCGACCCCGACCCCGATACCGATTTCCAAGAAAAGAGACCCTGGGAACGTGCCGGACGATCGCTCTTCGCGTGGGTGACGCAGGTGATCCCTGCCGGTCCCCCGGGTCCCCGCGAAGGAGGACCTGTCCTCCGAAGCTTCAGCGGAGGAGGAAGCCTTTCGGGTCGACTCCCATCTCCCGGTAGAAGAGGTCGAGGCTGCCGCGGCAGCGGGGCGAGACGTGCATGGGGAAGACGCGGCGCGCTCCGAGCCTGCGGGCGATCGTGCCCGCCTGGCCCGTGGTGAGGTGGCCCTTCCGGCGTGCCAGCCCCTCGAGCTCGTTGGGATAGAAAGCCTCGATGAAGAGGAGGTCCACGCCGCCAGCCGCCTCTTCGAGCCTTTCGAGGTTGCCCTCGGTGAAGGCCATGTCCGTGACGTAGGCGATGCTCTGCCCCGGTGTGCGGAACACGAGCTCTCCCTCGAGGTCCCGCACCGGGATCTCCCTGGTCCCTCCGGCGGTCTTCACGGGGATGGACTTGCTTGACGATCCGGCGAGCACGCTCTCTTTGAGCCGGGCGATCCACGGGCCCGGGAGGTAGCCCCTCGCCTGAAGGACGCCCTTGCGGATGCCCACGTGGAAGGGCTCCCGCACGACGTACGCCAGGCAGGGGATGCCGTTGTGGTCGAGCACGGCCGCCTCGATGGTGTACCGGGTGGCGCGGCCGACCTCAGAGCCCGTGCGCGGCAGCTCTTCCCTTTCGGCAAGGGCGAATCCGGCGTCGGCGCGGGCTCGGGTCACGGTCACGGTTTGGGGTCCGATCTCGTGGATGCGGATCTCGAGCGGATAGCCCTCCGTGAGGTTCCAGGTGTAGGCCTGGAGCTTGGCGTGGGTTCTGTCGATGATGCCCTCCGGACCGTAGATGTCCAGGGGGCCCTCCCGGTGGAGGATGGTGCGCAGGATCCGGTCGAACCCCATGAAGTGGTTCATGTGGGTATGGCTGATGCACAGGGCCCCGATCCCCAGCACCTCCCGGTTCGACAGCCCGCGGAAATGGCCGCAGTCGAGCATGAGGGCCTCCCCGCCGTTCAGGACCCGAACGTAGAGGACCGGGTCGAACAGGGGACCGTTCACCAGCCTGGGCAGGAACGTCGGTCTCATGGCGATGAAAACTATATCGCTACAGGCCGAAGGATTTCAAGAGACTGTCGACGTCGTCCTGGGACGAGGCGACTTTGTCGGAGCTGCACACCACGGGACCGTGGAGCTTGGTGCCGCCCCTGGCGGTCTTGCGCTGCCTCTTGAGGGCGGTGTGCTGGGCGTCGTACTTGCGGATGAGGTCGACGAGCCTGAGCTCGAGGTTCTCCACCACGTGGCTCACCTTCTTGATGAGCTGGTCCACGAGGTCGGAGTGGATCTGGAGCTCGGAGATGCGCATGAGCTCGCCCACGAGCTCGGTGTTGTGTGTCTTGAGCGACTTGAGCTTCGTCAGGGCGCCCTTCTTGTCGTCGGACACGATCATCCGGGCGATGGCGTCGTACACGACATTGTCCGCCAGCGCGATCTCCTGCCGGGCGAAGAGCAGGTCGAGGGTGCGCTCCGAGGTGTCCTTCACCAGGCTCGACACGTGGGTGAGCTTGGTGGTCAGGCCCTGGACGTCCTCTTCGCTCAGGTGGTTGAGGATGGGCTCCAGGAAGTTCTGGATGTCCTTGATGGACTCGTGGAGGTCCCGGGTGATCTCGCCGATGCCCAGGAACAGCTCCGAGGTGGCGGTGGTGCCGAGCTGCTTGAGAAACCCGGTGGTCCCCTCGAGGTCGCCCTCGGCCAGGGACACGATGACGCCCTTGAGGATGTCCATGAAGACCGCGAGCTCCCGGATGGACTCTTCGCCGCCCTTCTCGATATACTCCTTGAGCGCGTCCGCCTGCTTCAGGATGTCCTTTGTCCCGTCGAGCTTCTTTCCCTTCACGGTCTTCGCCATGGGATTCTCCTTGCTCTCCCCGTATTCGGACAACGGGTCGACAATCTTGAGCAGGCCCACGATGACGCCTGCTGTTACGCATCATCTGCGTACATCCCCGGGTTGCCTGCACCGGTATACAGCTCATGGAGCGACACGAAGCTCAGCCCGGTGCGGCTTGAAATCCCGTGCAGCGCAGACAACAGGCGACAGCGCTCAAGAGCAGAAAATCGTTCTGAAATTTTTTATCGTTTGCGGTGAAAAAACCATTCGATTTTAAGGTTTTTTTTAGATAATATAACAAGCAGATCTTAAAATAATCTGGCGGGCAGCATCGCCGAATGAGAGATGATGGAACCAGCACAGAGGCGAACGGACATCCCGGTACTCATCCTTCACAACATAGATCCCGTCTGGGATCCGAACGAAAAGTCGACAGCCTATGAAGCGGTGGAAAAGCTGAAAACAGGGCTGCACGAGGAAGGGCACCCGGTCGTCGATGTTCCGGTGGTCGACGATTCGCTCGAGGAAACGCTTCAGGCGTATCATCCGGACGACTACATAGTCTTCAACTGGTGCGAAGGGCTGCCAGGCCTGCCCCGCAGCGAGGACAGGGTCGCCCGGATACTCGAGGCGTGCAGTTTCGCTTACACGGGGTCCTGCCCCGACGTGATCGCTTTCAGCTGGGACAAGGCAGCGACCAAGGACCTGCTCAAGAAAAACGACATCCCCACGCCTGCGGGCATGGTCGTCAACGGCAGGAACATCGGTGCCTGGAGCAGGTTCCCGGCGATCGTGAAGCCGGCGTACGAGCACTGCAGCTTCGGGATCACGGAAGATGCCGTGGTCACGAACGCCTCCGAGCTCAAGGAACGCGTGGCGTTCGTGAGGAGCACGTTCAGACAGCCTGCCCTGGTGGAGGATTTCATCGACGGGCGTGAATTCCACGTCACCCTGTGGGGCAACGGGAAGATCCACGCGCTGCCGCCGGCGGAAATGGACTTCAGCGCGTTCAAGGATGTCAGGGACCGCCTCTGCACCTTCGATTCGAAGTTCTGCCCGGGCTCGTCGCACTACGAGAACATCACGGTCCGCATCCCCGCCGAGCTGGACGACAGGGAGCTCGCCCTGCTCAACCGCACCGCCACGGCCGCATACCAGGCGATGGGATGCAGGGATTACGCCCGGATCGACCTGCGCCTGCTGAACGGCGTCTACTACGTGCTCGACGTCAACCCCAACGCGGACTTCAGCCCGGACACGAGCTCGATTCTGGCGGCGGAGCTGGTCGGGCTCTCCTACGGGGCCATGGCGAGCTGCCTCGTGAACCTGGCGGCGCTCAGGCACCCGGTCTATTCGACCCGCGCCTGACTGCGGGCTCACTCTCCCGTGTCCGGGATGTTCGCGAGGTCCTCGAGCCAGGGGGCGTCGTCGCTGTCGCTGGGGGCGCGGTAGTCCCCCCGGGGCGAAAGCGAGCCGCCGGAGCCCACCTTGGGCGCGTTGGGGATGCAGGACCGCTTGTACTGGCTCATCCGGAAGAAGCGCCTGATGAACACCTCCAGCCACCCCTTGATCTGAGCCAGGGAGTACTCGTGCCTGGAGGCCTCGGGCACGTCGGGCCAGGAGCCCTTCCCGCGATCGTGCCACGCTGACCAGGACAGGAAGGCGATCTTCGACGGGAGGTAGCCGTAGCGGGTGAAGTAGAAGGTGTTGAAGTCCTGGAGCTCGTAGGGGCCGATGACCTCCTCGGTCATCTGGGCGGGCTTGTCGCCCTCTTTCCCGGGTACGAGCTCCGGGCTGATCTCGGTGGCGAGGATGTCCAGCAGGACCCGTGAGGCGTCGCCGCCGAACAGGTCCTTCGACGCCACCCAGCGGATGACGTACTGGATGAGGGTCTTGGGCACGCTCGCGTTCACGTTGTAGTGGGACATCTGGTCCCCCACCCCGTAGGTGCTCCACCCGAGCGCCAGCTCGCTCAGGTCGCCGGTGCCCACCACCAGGGCGTTCCGGAAGTTGGCCAGCCTGAAGAGGATCGAGGTCCTCTGCCCAGCCTGCACGTTCTCGAAGGTCACGTCGTAGAGCTCCCGGCCTTCCGCGTAGGGGTGGCCGATGTCCTCCATCATCCTCTCCGAACCGGGCCTGATGTCGATCTCGCCGGCCTCCACCCCGAGCGCCTTCATGAGGGCGTGGGCGTTGCGGTATGTCTGCCGGGACGTGGCAAAGCCCGGCAGGGTGTAGGCCTTGATGTTGGTCCTGGGCAGGCCGAGGGCATCCATTGCCCTGGCGCACACGATGAGGGCATGGGTGGAGTCGAGCCCGCCGGAGACCCCGATGACGAGGTTCTCGATGCCCGTTGCCCGCATGCGCTTGGCGATCCCCTGTACCTGGATGTTGTACACCTCGTAGCACCGCTTGTCCCTGAGCAGAGGGTCGGACGGCACGTAGGGGAAGCGGGCCACCTCGCGCACCAGGGGGACCTCTCCGCCCGGCGCCTCCAGGTCGGCGCTGACCTGCCGGAAGGGACGGGAATGGAAGATTCGGGACTCGTGGAAGGTGTTCGAACGCACCCTGTCCTTCATGAGGCGGTCGAGGTCGATGTCTCCGGACACCACCTGGGGCTCCCAGGAAAACCGCTTCGCCTCGGCCACGAGGGAGCCGTTCTCGTACACCATGGCGTGCCCGTCCCAGGCGAGGTCCGTGGTGGACTCCCCGAAGCCGGCCGCGGTGTAGAGGTAGGCCGCCATGCACCGGGCGGACTGGTTGGCCGCAAGCTGGTGGCGGTACTCGTCCTTGCCCACCGTGATGTTCGAAGCGGAGAGATTCACGATCACCGTGGCTCCCTGAAGCGCGGCGAAGCTCGACGGCGGCACGGGGGCCCAGAGGTCCTCGCAGATCTCCACGTAGAGCCTGAAGTGGGGCATCGACGGCACGGTGAAGATGAGGTCGCAGCCGATGGGGACGTCCTTCTGGCCGCACAGGTCGGTGGTCCCGACGGGCAGCTCGGAGGCGGGCCGGAACTGCCTCGCCTCGTAGAACTCGCGGTAGTTGGGCAGGTAGCTCTTCACCGCCAGGCCCAGGACGGCGCCCCTGTGCATGACCACCCCGCAGTTGTAGATGCCGCCCTGCACCTCGATCGGCGCGCCCACCACGACGATCATGTCGAGGTCCATGGTCTCCCGCAGGAGCATGCTCAAGGCCTCCTCCACCTTCACAAGGAGCGCTTCCTGGAAGAAGAGGTCCTCGTTGGAGTAGGCGGAGATGCCCAGCTCCGGGAACACGGCGAGCACGGCATGCCGGTCGTGCGCCTCCCGGACGAGCTCGAGGGTTTTGTCCGCGTTGAAGGCCGGAGAGCTCACCTTGAGCTCCGGGATGCAGGCTGCCACCCTGATCATCCCGTGCCGGTAGAGATTGAAGAACTCCTGCTTCCTGTCTTTCACCCTGTGTCCTCTGCCTGTCCGCCTGAACCCTTCGTGCCCGATCCCCCCATTCTCCGCCGCCCCCGCTTTCGCGGGAACGACATCGAGGTGAAGGAAACCTTCCCGGGCAGGAACCATGCGCCCCGATGAGGCATCACTATACAGCCTCTTTGCGAAAGCCGCAAGGTTCTGATCCGAACCGCCTTATCCTAATCATGTATCATAATAAGGCACTATGCAGCCTCTGCCTGTAGAGTTCGGGCAGAGCCATTTCATACTTGAATTTCACATGCTCATCTTGTAAGGATTGTAACGGGTTGAAGGAGTACAGGTGGTCGCTGATGCAGGCTTGAGGCCTGCGTTGGAGGAAAGTCCGGGCTCCGCAGGGCAAGGGTGGTCGCTAACGACGACCGGGGGTGACCCCAGGGAAAGTGCCACAGAAAACAAACCGCTTCCCGCTTGCGGGGAGTAAGGGTGAAACGGCGAGGTAAGAGCTCACCAGTTCCCCGGGTGACCGGGGAAGCTTGGTAAACCCCACCCGGAGCAAGACCAAAAGAGGGGCCAACTGGGATTGCCCGTCCCGCCCCTGGGTAGGTCGCTTGAGGCGGCAGGCAACTGCCGACCCAGATGAATGATCACCGCCCGGTCCGGGGCAACCCGGGCAGGGAGACAGAACCCGGCTTACGGACTGCTTCACACCCATTTTTTCCTTCATCTTGAGAACGAGTACGGAGCGCGTGGGTTTCCATGGAAAAGAAGTCGCGATTCGAGCTGGGCCACACCGAGAAGATCAGGCGCTCCATCTACGTGTTCCTTCGGGACGAGCTGGAGCTCAAGCTCAAGACCATCGCCATGGAGGGCCCCTACCGCAGGTGCCAGGAAAAGGGCATCCCCTACCCCTACGTGGACCCCAGCGACCTCAGGCCCAAGAAGAAGGAGTTCTCCAAGGAGAACTCCCTGGCCAGGCCCTTCTTCATCATCTTCTGCGAGGACACCATCGATGCGTCCCACCAGAAGTACATCCGGTTCTCGGACACCAACCGGGTGAGGAAGGAAAACATCTCCCTGGTGCCCGACCTGAGGCTTCACCGGACGTTCACGTCCATGATCCGGTTCTTCGAGCGCGACTCCTTCTTCGAGCTGCTGGACCAGCTCCTCGATGTGGACTACAGCCTGCTCATCCAGCGGGACAACCGGTTCAAGAAGCACAACCGCTACTCGCTCACCCACTTCCACGTGAAGATCGACTGGCCCATCATGGAAGCGGCCGAGAGTCTCGCAAAGGAGCTGCGCTACATCTCGAAGAGCCTCTACGAAAAGGGGGAGCGCTACGCGGAGATCCTCCAGCAGAAGCTCTTCGAGTACTACGGCTGGCACCACCTGGCCACCGGCGGCCGCAGGTCAGGGGCCTTGAGCGCTTTCCAGTACCTCAAGGGCATGCCCGGGCTCTCCACCGTGTACGTCTCCAGCGCCGAGGCAAAGACGCTCACCCGGTATTCGGAGAAGGGCGTGGCGCGCTACGGCGTCATCCAGTTCGACAAGGGGCTGGCCAAGACGCTCATCGAGTCGAGCGGGCTGACGGAGGAGAGCTTCCGCCAGGGCTATGCCCTGGGCGAGTCCGAGGGCTTCTTCGATGTCATCCTCTTCGTGACGTACAAGCACACCGAGTGGGGAAAGCCGCCTGATGACGGCAAGCTCCGCATCCTCAAGCCTGACTACAGCTGGCTCGCCATCGACATGGAGATGATCCTTCCCATGCCGCACGCGGTGAGCTTCAGGCCCCTTCCCGTGAAGTGGGTCTACCGAACCGAAGGAGAGAAAAGGAGAACGTAAGTGGCGCGGATCATCGACGGAAAAGAGCTTTCTGCCAGGAAGCGCAAGGAGATACAGGAAGGAGTGGCCGCGTTCAAGGCCCGGTCCGGGCGGGCCCCGGGGCTAGCCGTGGTCCTCGTGGGGGAAGACCCCGCCTCGGCCATCTACGTGAGGAACAAGGGCATCGCCTGCGAGCAGTGCGGGATCGCCTCGTTCACCCACAAGCTTTCCGAGAACACCACCCAGGAGGAGCTGCTGGGGCTCATCGACAGCCTCAATGCGAACGAGGAGGTCGACGGCATCCTCGTGCAGCTGCCCCTGCCCGGACACCTCACAGAAGAGGAGGTGCTGCTCAGGATCGATCCCGCCAAGGACGTGGACGGCTTCCACCCCTACAACATGGGCATGCTCCTCATGGGCAAGCCCGTGCTGGTGCCCTGCACGCCCAGGGGCATCATGGAGATGCTCCACGACTACGGCGTTCAGGTCAAGGGCAAAGACGCCGTGGTCATCGGCAGGAGCAACATCGTGGGCAAGCCCATCGCCCTGCTGCTCATGATGGAGCACGCCACCATCACCATCTGCCACTCCCGCACCGCCGACCTCGCGGAGAAGGTCTCCCGTGCCGACATCGTGGTCGCCGCCATCGGCAAGACCGAGATGATCAAGGGGAGCTGGATCAGGGAAGGCGCCGTGGTGATCGACGTTGGCATGAACCGGACCGATGCAGGCCTCAAGGGCGACGTGGAGTTCGGGGAGGCGGAAAAGCGCGCATCCCTCATCACCCCGGTCCCCGGGGGCGTGGGTCCCATGACCATCACCATGCTCCTGGAGAACACCCTGATCGCCGCCCGCGTGCGGGTTTCCTGAAGAGTTTTTTTAAGGCCGGACGGGCAGGCCCGTCCCATGCATTGCGGAGGTACTCTTCACGTGCTCAGGAAGCATGTGGTGTCATGAACGGGTGCACTCATATAAAAAGGTATGGAGACAATACATGAGGACACCGCTGTTTGGGGAACATGAGAGGCTTCATGCAAAGATCGTGGACTTCCACGGCTGGGACATGCCCGTGTGGTATGCGGGCATACGGGAGGAGCATATGGCCGTCCGCACCTCGGCCGGGCTCTTCGACGCCAGCCACATGGGGGAGATCTTCGTCACCGGCCCGCAGAGCGTCCCCTTCCTCGAGCGGGTCCAGACCCGCTCCATCGGGAAGATGCCCAGGGGCAAGGTCTACTATTCCTTCTTCCTCAACGATCAGGGCGGCATCATCGACGACCTCACGGTCTACTGTCTCACGCCCGGCGAGCGCTACATGCTCTGCGTGAACGCCTCGAACACGGAGCACGACCTCGCCTGGCTCCACGACCAGAACCGGGAGGGCGCGGCCATCGAGGATAAAAGCCCTGCCACCGCGCTCATCGCCGTCCAGGGCCCGGAAGCGGCCCGCGTCCTCAAGTCGGCCACGGGCTTCGACCTCGAAGGGCTCAAAACCTACTCCTTTGCCTGCGCGGCCACCGAGGCCTCAGGCGAGATCATGGTCTCGAAGACGGGCTACACGGGCGCGGGCGGGGCCGAGATCTTCCTGGAGGCCTCCCACGCGCCGAGGCTCTGGCAGGACCTGACCGCACAGGGGGCGGTGCCGTGCGGGCTGGGGGCCCGGGACACGCTGAGGCTCGAGATGGGCTTCCCCCTCCACGGCAACGACATCGACGAGACCACCACGCCGCTGGAGGCGTGCCTCGATTTTGCCGTGGACCTGGGCAAACCCTGTTTCATCGGCAGGGATGCGCTCGTGAGGCAGGCGGAAGTCGGGCTCGGACGGAGGCTCATGGGCCTCGAGCTCGAGGACAAGGGCGTCCCCCGCCAGGGGTGCGAATGTTTGAAAAACGGGGCGCGGGTGGGTATCGTTACTTCAGGGAGCATCTCGCCGGTCTTGAGCATCGGCATCGCTCTGGCATACCTCGACAGGGGCGTGGCCTCAGGCGACGAGGTCGACGTCATGGTCAGGGGAAAGGCCCTGAAGGCGCGTGTCGTGCATCCGCCGTTCACGGGCGGCACCATGTGCATCATACCCAAAAGGCAATGAAGGGGAGGGACTCATGAACATACCGGACGATCTGTACTATACCGAGAACCACGAGTGGGGAAAGGCGGAGAATGGCTCCATGAGGGTGGGCATAAGCGACTACGCCCAGGAGGAGCTGGGGGACATCGTGTTCGTCGACCTCCTGCCCGTGGGCACCACCGTTTCGAAGGGCGACTCCTTGGGCACCGTGGAGTCGGTCAAGGCCGTTTCCGAGGTGTACGCGCCGGTGGACGGCGAGATCATCGAGGTGAACGCCGCCCTGGAGGAAGCACCGGAGCTGGTGAACCAGGACCCCTACGAGGCCGCCTGGATGGTGGTCCTGAAGATGGACGACCCGTCCCAGGTGAGGTCGCTCATGGACGCCCAGTCCTATGAAGAGTACGTGAAGGCAGAGGCGAAGTAGATGTCCTACATCGCGCTCAACGAGGAAGACATCCAAAGGATGACCGGGGCGATGGGCCTGGAAGACCCCGAGGACGTCTTCTCGTCGGTCCCCGGAGACCTGAAGTTCCAGGGCCTGCTCCCCATCGACGGCCCCCTCGACGAGGAGTCCCTGCGCAGGAAGATGAGCGTCTCCCCCTCGAAGGCGGTGTTCGCCGGGGGGGGCATCTACCGGCACCACATCCCGGCCGTGGTGGACGCCCTGGTCTCCAGGCAGGAGTTCTACACCGCATACACGCCCTACCAGCCGGAGATCAGCCAGGGCACGCTCCAGGCGATCTTCGAATACCAGAGCATGATGGCCGCGCTTACGGGCATGGAGGTGTCGAACGCCTCCATGTACGACGGCGCCACCTCCCTGGCCGAGGCCGCCCTCATGGCCTTGAGGGGAAAGGGCATCAGGCGCATCCTCGTCACCAGGGCCACGCACCCGGCCTACCGTCGGGTCCTCACGACCTACCTCTCCCGGATCGAAGGGGTCGTCATCGAAGAGGTGCCCTTCGACCGCGAGGCAGGGACGGTGGACATCGAGGCCCTCTCGAAGGCCGCGGACACCGACGCAGCCCTGTTCGTCCAGAACCCCAACTTCTTCGGCATCCTCGAGCCCATGGACGCCGTGTCCCGGATCGCATCGGAGAAAGCCGGGTTCTGGGGGATCGTGGTGGCCGAGGCGCTCTCGCTCGGCCTCTTCCAGCCGCCGGGCCTGTACCGCCCCGACGTGGTGGTAGGGGAAGCCCAGTCCTTCGGCAACCATGCGAACGGCGGAGGGCCGCTGCTGGGGTTCTTCTGCACGAGGAAAGAGCACGTCAGGCGCATGCCGGGCAGGCTCGTGGGCCAGACCGTGGACAGCCGGGGGAGACAGGCCTTCTGCCTCACCCTGTCCACGCGGGAGCAGCACATCCGCCGGGAGAAGGCCACCTCGAACATCTGCACCAACCAGGGCCTCTGCGCGCTGCGCGCCGCAGTCTACCTGAGCGCCATGGGGCCCAGGGGCCTCCGCTCCGCAGCGCTCCAGTGCGCGGCCGGCGCCGGATACCTCTCCCAGCTTCTGAAGGACCGGGGCATATCCCCGCTCTTTGCTGGACCCATGTTCCATGAGTTCGTGGTCCCCATGGGCGAGGCCAGGAGGGCCGCGCTCCTCGCCGAGGGCATCGTGCCCGGAATTCCCCTGTCGAGGGAGTATCCTGAGCTGGGGGAGACCGCGCTCCTGACGGTGACGGAGATGAACACGAAGGAGGAGTGCCAATGGCTTGCGAAGATGCTGTAACCTGCTGCCCCCTGGTCAGGGAACCCCTCCTGAAGGCCATGGGCTCGCCGGGCAGGAACAAGCGGGTCCTCCCGCAGCCCTTCGACGTGCCTGAGGCGGCCGACCTCACGGAGATCGCCCCGCTCCCGGACCTCCCGGACGTCTCCGAGGTGGAGACTGTGAGGCATTTCACGAGGCTTTCGGACCTGAACTACGGCGTCGACAACGGCATGTACCCTTTAGGGTCCTGCACCATGAAGTACAACCCCAAGATGGCCGAGTCGGTGGCCGCGCCCCTGCAGCCGGTCCACCCTGCCGACGGCCCTGCCATGGGCAAAGTGCTGGGCCTGCTCTCCCTCCTCCAGAGGCAGCTCGCCGGGATCTGCGGCATGGACGGCGTGTCGCTGTGGCCCGCGGCCGGGGCCCATGGCGAGCTCACGGGCATGATGATCATCCGGAAGGCCCTCGAAGCGAAGGGCTCGCCCCGGAGGAAGGTGCTCATCCCGGACACTGCCCACGGCACCAACCCCGCGTCCTGCGCCATAGCGGGCTTTCTTACCCAGGGCATCCCCTCGGGAAGCTCCGGCTTCCTCACCGCCGAGACCCTGAAGGAGCACCTCGACGCCGACGTGGCCGCCCTCATGATCACCAACCCCAACACGCTCGGCATCTTCGAGGCCGAGATCCGGGAGATCGCCGACCTGCTGCACGCCAACGGGTCCTACCTCTACATGGACGGCGCGAACCTGAACGCCATCCTCGGGGTGGCCAGGCCCGGCGACATGGGCGTGGACTGCATGCATGTGAACCTGCACAAAACCTTCGGCACGCCCCACGGCGGGGGCGGTCCGGGCAGTGGACCGGTGCTCGTCAAGGGCGGGCTCGTGCCCTACCTGCCGCTGCCACTGATCATTGAAGACAAGTCCGGGAACGGCGCACTGTCCTGGGACGCTCCTGAGAGCATCGGCATGGTCCACTCGTGCCTGGGCAACGTGGGGGTGTGCATCAGGGCCCTGGCCTACATCCTGAACCTGGGCCCCTTGAGCCTGCGGGAGACGGCGAAGGCCGCGTGCCTCAATGCGGGCTATCTCAAGAGCAGGCTGAAAGGGATCTACGACCTCCCCTACACAACGCCCACGCTCCACGAGTTCGTGCTCAGCGACCGCGCCCAGAAGGATGCGGGCGTCACCACCATGGACATCGCCAAGGCGCTCATGGACTACGGGTTCTACCCGCCCACCGTGTATTTCCCGCTGGTGGTGCCCGGCGCACTCATGATAGAACCTACGGAGACAGAGCCTTTCGAGGAGCTCGAGAGGTTCGTGCTGGCCATGGAAGACATTGCGAAAAAGGCCATGGAGAACCCGCAGGCGCTCCATGATGCGCCCCTCACGACGCCCGTGGGGCGCGTCGATGAGGTCCGTGCCGCGCGGAATCTCATCCTTGCCTGGGCTTAGAGAGAATCCAACGGGGAGAAGCCAGTATCTAAATGAGTAAGAAACGGGAGACACAATCCGACGCCTTCCTGGTGCGGGACATCAAGAAAGGCGACGCCAGGTCCATGGAGGAGATCGTGAAGCGGTACTCCAGCAAGGTCTACAACCTTGCGTACCACCTCACCAGGGACTCCGCCGCGGCCGAGGAGATCATGCAGGATGTGTTTCTCACCGTGGTCGCAAAGATCGGCACGCTCACCAACGAAGAGTACTTTTCCACCTGGCTGTACCGGGTGACCACGAATGCGGCGTACGGCTTCTTGCGGAAGGAAAAGAAGTTCTCGGAGCAGACACCGGTGGAGGACATCGATCAGGAGGTGCACCGCGATATCGACTGGTCGGATCTTCCCGATGATGTCCTGCTTTCCGAGGAGAGCAGAGGGGTATTGAGGCGGTCCATCGATGCCCTGCCGGAGGCCATGAGAACGGTCGTGATCATGAAAGACATTGAAGGGCTGAAGAACGAGGAGATCGCGGAGGCGCTGGGATTGAGCGTGCCCGCGGTCAAATCGAGGCTTCACCGCGGCCGGCTCATGCTCCGCGACCAGCTCTCGGAGTACTTCAGCAAATACACGGCACCATCGGGGGAAGACGAATGAACTGTAAGATCTGCTCAGCCCTCTTTCAGGAATTCCTCGAGAAGTCCCTGTGCGAGGAGCTCATCACGGAGCTGGACCACCATCTCCAGACCTGCGGCCGGTGCAGGGCGTCGCTGCGCACCTACTCATTGACGATCTCGCTTTCCCAGAAGGCGGATCCCCCCTGCTGCGTGTCCCCGGAAAAGATTGACGGTCTCAAGAAAATGCTTCTGGACAGATTTTTCAGCAAGAAGACCGCCTGAAAGCGCTTCCCCTTTCCCCAAGGGAAAGGCTTTTCACAGGGTGCCTTGCCGTTGACGTCCCGATCTTCCCGCTCAAGAAATGTTGTGCGCCTCTGTGCCCCGGCATCGGGGCTGCCTGCCTAGGACACCTCTGCCAGCTCTTCCTCCTCCATGAGGGGATCGGCGCACACGTACTCGTCCCGTGTGTCCGTGCCCAGGTTCGGGGGGAAGACCTTGATGATGGCGGGCAGGAACGTGAGCGCGGAGAAGGCTATAGTCATCATGTCGATGGCCACGAGGATGCCCATCTGGGAGATGATGACGAACTGGGAGGGCACCAGCACCAGGAATCCGGTGGAGAGCGCCAGGGCGTTGTAGATGATGGCCCTGCCGGAGGTCTTCATGGCGATGTCGAGGGCCTCGTCAACAGTGGCCCCGACCTTGATCTCGTGTTTGTAGCGGTTGAGGAAGTGGATGCAGTAGTCGATCCCCAGGCCGATGTCGATGGCCGCCACCGTGGCGGTGGCCGCGTTCAGGGTCATGCCGGTGGCGCCCATGATCCCGAAGTCCAGGGTGATTGGGATGAGCAGGGGCACCATGCTGTAGACCCCCAGCTTGAACGATCGGAAGATGAGCGCGGTGACGAGGAAGCATAGCACGAACGACAGGACGAAGCTCTGGAGCTGGCTGGCGACGATGATGCGGTTGAACTCGTCCGCCAGGGTGGACAGGCCCGTGGTGATGAAGCCTCCCTTTTGAGGACCGCCCCCGCCCTTTTCGAACCTTGAGACGAGCTCCACCACGTCCTTGGTGAGGTACCCGCTCTGGGACTTCATCTGGAGCAGGATCTGCGCGTCCTTGAAGTCATAGGTCACGAAGCTGTCGAGCTCGCCTTCGCCGCCGGAAAAGGAATAGAGGAGCAGGTACTGGGCCACGAGCTCCCGGGTGTCGGGTATGGCGTAGTAGGCGGGGTCGCCGTCGTGCATGGCCTGGTTCATCCGCTTGACGAAGTCCACCACGGACACCACCTTGCCCACGCCGTCGAGCCCCTTGAGCTCCTCCTGGAGCCTGTCCATCCTCCTGAGCACCACGGGGTCCTTGACGTCGTCCTCGTTCATGCCCTTGAAGACCACGGAGTAGGTGGAGGTGCCGCCGAACTTGTCGTTCAGGATCCTGTCGGCGACCCTGATGGGGCTGCGCTCCCGGAAGTTGTCCGCCAGGTTCAGGTCGCTCCTGACGTCCCTGCCGAGGAACAGGGCCACCACGAACACCAGGAACGAGACAGCGAACACCCATCCTTTCCTGTGTACGCTGATGTACGAGAGCTTCCTCAGGATCGGGCCCACGATGTCGAGCCCGGTGTGGTGCCTGGGTATGAACGCCCTGCCCTGTGCGTCGACCGCGGACATGACCGCGGGGATGAAGGTGAGCACGAGGAGCATGGCCACGCAGAACCCGAAGGCGGACAGGAGGCCGAACTGGGTGAGCGGCACCACCCAGATGGAGACCAGGGACACAAAGCTCACCACCTCGGTGAGCCCCGCCACGAGGACCGGGAGCACGATCCTGGTAAGCGCGCTCTTGATCCCCGCCTTCCCCCGGTTGCCGGCGGAGAAGTCCGCGAACACGTTCTCGATGACGTGCACGCCATAGCCCACGCCCACGGCCATGAGCGCCACCGGCAGGGCGGTGGAGATCATGGTGAGCGGCACGTTCACCATGGACATGAGTCCGAAGGTCCAGATGCACGCGATGCCCACCGAGACCAGCGGCAGGAGCATGCCGGTGAAGTTCCTGAAGAAGAAGAACAGCGAGATGAGCAGGACCACGACCACCAGGGGAGGCAGGACGATGAGGTCGCGGATCATGTAGTGGCTCTGGAGCGCTTCCAGGACCTTGGTGCCCGAGATGAAAAACTTCTCGGGGCCTTTGTACTTGTCGAGGATGGCGGTCATCTTGAAATAGATGGGGATCATCTGGACCGTCTCCACGTCCTCCTCGAGCACGATGGCCATGGCCGTGCCCGTGCCGTCGGCCGTCACCAGGGCCCCGCGGTAGACGTCCCAGGACTCGATCTTCGCCTTGAGCTCCGCGATCTCCTCTGCGGTCTTCGGCACAGATCCCTCCTGGGCCAGGGACGCCACCTTGAGGCCGGACTCGTCGCCCTCGATGTTCTTGGCGTTGAGGATGCAGGTCACCTTCCTGATCCCCTCGATCTCCTCGAACGCCGAGCAGATCTTCGAGAGCTTCTCCAGGGAGGAGGCATTGTAGATGTCGGTGTGGATCATGCCCACCACCACGTCGGTGTAGGCGGCGAAGGACTCCTGGTTTTCGATGAAGCGCACCACGGGGGGATAGTCATGCCTCAGCATCACCTCCACCCGGGAGTCCATCTTGATCCTGGGGATCTGGCTCGCGAAGAGAAGGGTGACGAGGAGCACAATCCCGATGACCCAGTACGGGTGGTCGATGCAGAAGTCGACGATCCTCTTCATGAATGCCCCCAGGTTGACTGCAGTGCCTCCTTCTATACCACGGCGCCGGAGGTAATGAAAGATTATTACTCGAAATATTCGTGACCAGGCACCGCCGTCCAAGGGCCGGAATTTTCACATGCACCTGAAAGGGCCGCTGCCGAGGGATGCGGCGGCCGGATCGCCCGCCATCCCCGTCGAGGCCCGTGCCCGGGCCGTTCCGACCCTTCCCTGCGGAAGAACCCTTCTCCCATTATTCATTTGATTTCCATTGATTTATTGGGAAGTCCCTGCTAAGATATTTTTTCTCTTGGGGGCACGCAGGGAAAACTGCGTTAACATAAACAATAAGGATACAAATTCAATGGCATTACTTCATAAGGGCAGGAACGGAAACGGCACAGGTTCGCTCGGAAGCGCCATCCCCTCGGATCGTCCCCTAAGGATCTGTCTTTTCACCTACCGGGGAAACCCCACCAGCGGAGGCCAGGGGGTGTACATCAAGAGGCTCAGCCGGGCCCTTGCAGACCTGGGGCACACGGTGGACGTGGCCTCCGGCCCGCCCTACCCGGTCCTCGATGGGGACATCACCCTGCACAAGCTCCCGAGCCTCGACCTCTACAACCCGGACGCCCTCTTTAGGGTTCCCAGGCTCGACGAGCTCAAAGACCCGGTCAACCTCATGGAATGGCTGGGCGTGTGCACCGGCGGGTTCCCGGAGCCGTTCACCGCGGGCCTGCGCATCTGGGACTTCATGCGAAAGAACGCGCACAACTACGACATCTTCCACGACAACCAGTGTCTCGCTTACGGCCTTCTGGGCATCAAGGCCATCGGCATCCCCACCATCGCCACCATCCACCACCCCATCACCGTGGACCGCGACGTGGACGTGAGGTCGAAGCCGAACCTGATCAAAAAGCTCCAGGTGCTGCGGTGGTACTCCTTCATCGGCATGCAGAAGCGCGTGTCCCGGAGGCTCTCCCACATCATCACGGTTTCCGAGGCTTCCAAGGACGACATTTCCAAGGAGTTCGCCATCCCGCCCCACAAGTTCCGCGTGGTGGCCAACGGCATCAACACCGACGTGTTCCATCCCGCCGAGGGCGTCACGCGGGAAGACAACCGGATCATGGTCACCAACAGCGCGGACACGCCCCTGAAAGGCCTGCGCTACCTCATCGAGGCGGTGCACTCCATCCGCAAAAGCAGGGACGTGAAGCTCACGGTGGTGGGCAAGCCCAAGGAGAACGGCGCCATCGAGAAGCTCGTGAGAAGGCTCAATGGCCACGAGTTCATCACCTTCACCGGCAGGATCGCGGACGACGAGTTCGCCACCTACTATGCGAAGGCCACCATGGCCGTGGTCCCCTCCATCTACGAGGGGTTCGGGCTGCCCGCGGGCGAGGCCATGGCGTGCAGGGTCCCGGTGATCTCCACCACGGGCGGCGCGCTCCCCGAGGTGGTGGGCGACGCCGGCGTGCTCGTGAAGCCGGGCAGCTCCAAAGCGCTCGAAGAGGCCATCATCGACCTCCTCGACCACCCGGACAAGCGCGAAAGGCTGGCGCAAGCCGGCTACGACCGGGTGAAGAGGCTCTTCACCTGGCATACCTGCGCCAGGCAGGTCACCGAGGTATACAGGGAGGCGCTCGATGCTCACCGTTGACTTCAAGAAGCTCGACCTGCCCGCAGGGTCGTGGGTGCTCGACGCCGGCTGCGGCTCGGGCAGGCACCTGAGCGAAGCCTTCCGCTTCAGGGACGTCCACGTGGTGGGCATCGACAGGAGCCGGAAGGACGCGGGCACGGCCAACCGGATGCTCGACTGCATGATCCACGAGGCCGAGGACGGCGGCGGCATGAAGCTCGTGAGCGTGAGCGACATCACGAGGCTCCCCTTCAAGGACGCGTCCTTCGACGTGGTGATCTGCTCCGAGGTGCTCGAGCACATCCCGGACCACCGCCAGGCGGTCTCTGAGATCATCCGCGTGCTCAAGCCCGGCAAGTCCCTGGTGGTGAGCGTGCCGCGGTACATGCCCGAACGCATCTGCTGGGCGCTGTCCTGGGATTACCACAACGAGGAAGGCGGCCACATCAGGATATTCAGGAAGAAGGAGCTCATAGGCCTCCTGGAGGCCGCCGGCACCAGGTGCGTGGACTCCGCCTGGAAGCACTCGCTTCACAGTCCCTATTGGTGGCTCAAGTGCCTGGTGGGGCACAAGAACGACGGGCACCCCGCCGTGAAGCTCTACCACCGATTCCTGGTGTGGGACATCATGAAGAAGCCGCTGCTCACCAGGGCTCTTGACAGGACCCTCAACCCTCTCATATCCAAGAGCATTGTACTTTACCTGAAGAAAGGTGATCACTATGGAACTTGATATCAGGCCCAGGGCATCGTCCCATCCGGTCGACACAGCCACCCTGGCCGGCAGGATCGCCGAGGTCCAGCTGCCGACCGGCGAGATCCCCTGGCACCCCGGGGGCAAGACCGACCCCTGGGACCACGTCGAGTCAGCCATCGGGCTGTCCATCGGGGGGCATATCGAAGAGGCGAGGAAGGCCTTCGAGTGGCTCGCGTCCATGCAGCTTCCCGACGGGGCCTGGTACTCCTCCTACCTGAACGGCATCCCCCAGGACACGACCCGGGAGTCGAACCAGTCCTCCTACATCGCGGTGGGCGTGTTCCACCACTACCTCATCACCCAGGACAAGGCGTTCCTCGAGTACATCTGGCCCACGGTGAGCGCGGGCGTGGACTACGCGGTGGCCCTCCAGGGGCCGGGCGGCGAGATCTACTGGGCCAGGAGCCCGGAGGGGAGCGTCGATCCCATGAGCCTGCTCACCGGCTCGAGCTCGGTGTACATGAGCCTCAAATGCGCCCTGGTCCTGGCGCTCCTCCTGGGGGAGAGCAGGCCCGCGTGGCAGGTCGCGCTCAAGCGTCTCGAGGAGGCCATCCTCTACCGGAGCTACCTCTTCAACCGCTCGAAGTCCCGCTTTTCCATGGACTGGTTCTACCCCGTGCTCTGCGGCGCCATGACGAACGGCGACGCGCGCAAGCGGATCGACCGGTTCTGGAACAAGTTCGTGGTGGAAGGCCTGGGCGTGCGCTGCGTGTCCGACAACCCCTGGATCACCATGGCCGAGACCTCGGAGCTCGTCATCGCGCTGGCGGCCATGGGCGAGGCCGATCTGGCCGAAACCATGCTCTCGTGGATCCTGAACAAGCGGCACGAAGACGGCAGCTACTGGTGCGGCTACACCTTCCCGGACATGGTCATCTGGCCCGAGGAGATGTACACCTGGACGAACGCGGCGGTCATGATGGCCGCGGACGCGCTCTATCACATCACGCCCGCTTCGCAGCTCTTCAACCACACCTTCTGGCAGGAAGGTCAGAAGTCGCACATGTACCGCTTCCTCAAGAAGAGGCACCCGGTCTTCAGCATCAAGGAAGCGTTCTCCTCGCACATGCAGGACATGAGGGTATAGCTCACCTTGATCAGGGACCACAGGCCGTACTACATCAAGAAGCTCGATCTCCTCTTCAGGGACTGGTACGCCGAGCACTACCTGAAGCCCCACTTCCGGAGCTTCGGCAAGGGCGGCACCTTCATGAAGCCCTGGCACGTGCAGGTCTTCGGCGGCCCCATCGACCTGGGCGACTACGCCAACGTCATCACCACCGCCGACCGCAAGGTCAGGCTCACCGTGTGGGGCAGGAAGGGCGAGGGGTTCATCTCCATCGGCAACTGCGTGCTCATCTGCCCGGGCGTGCGCATCGGCGCGGCCACGGGCATCACCATCGGCGACTCGTGCATGATGGCCAACGGCGTGTACATCACCGACGCTGACTGGCACGGAGTCTACGACCGCATCGACTACATCGGCGCCACCCGCCCCGTCACCATCGGCAGCAACGTCTGGCTGGGCGACAGCTCCATCGTCTGCAAGGGCGTCACCATCGGCGACAACAGCATCGTGGGCGCGGGCTCGGTGGTGACCCGCGACATCCCCCCCAACGTCATCGCAGCCGGCAACCCGGCCGTGCCCGTCCGCGAGCTCGACCCGAATCAGCCCATGAGGACCAGGGCCGAGTGGTTCGCCGACTTCGTGAAGCTCGAGCAGGACATCGACGCCATCGACCGGAAGATGCTCGAGGGCAACACCCTGCTGGGCTGGATCAAGTCCCTTGTATTCCCCAGGAAAGAGATGTAAAAAGATCTTCATGAAAATCGCGTTGATAGCCCCGCCCTACCCCCTGGAGGAAGCGCCCTCCCCGCCGCTCGGCCTGGCCTATGTGGCCGCCGCGTGCGAGGCGGCGGGCGCTACGGTGAGGATCTTCGACTACATCGTGAGCAGGTACACGCCGGAGAAGCTGCGCAGCGTCATCGAGGACTTCGGCGCCGACGCGGTGGGCACCACCTCGGTGACCATGAACTTCCCCCAGGCCGCCCGCATCATCCGCGACGCCAAGCGGATCAAGCCTTCCCTGGTCACCATGATGGGCGGGCCGCACGTGTCCTTCGACATCGAGAACACCTTCAGGGACTACCCGGAGCTCGACCTCATCGTGAAGGGCGAAGGCGAGGCGACGCTCTCCGAACTGGTGCCGGTCCTGCTCCAGCGGGATGAATGGCGCACCGTCAACGGGATCGCCTTCGTGGAAGACGGAAAGGTCCATGTTACGCCGCCGCGCCCCCTCATCGAGGACCTCGATTCGCTGCCGAGGCCTGCGCGCCACCTGCTGCCCATCTCGCGCTACCTGGCCCTGGGCTTCCCGGTGAGCCTCATCACCTCGCGGGGCTGCCCCAACAAGTGCATCTTCTGCCTGGGCCGGAAGATGGTGGGCTACAAGGCGCGGTTCAGGAGCCCCAGGCTCGTGGTGGACGAGATCGAGGAGATCCTCGGGTACGGCTTCACCCGCATCAACATCGCCGACGACCTGTTCACCGCGAACAAGGAGCGGGTCAAGGCTCTGTGCGCCGAGATCAAGGCGCGGGGCGTGAAATTCGACTGGAGCGCGTTCGCCCGGGTGAACACCGTGGACCGCGAGATCCTCGCGATCATGAAGGACGCGGGCTGCGACAGCATCTCCTTCGGCATCGAGTCAGGCAACCCCGAGATGCTCAAGAGGATCCGCAAGGGCATCACCCTCGACCAGGCCAGGGAGGCCACGAAGATCTGCAAGGAGGCGGGCATGATCACCCATGCCTCCTTCATGGTGGGCCTGCCGGGAGAAACGCTTCAAACCATGAGGGACACGGGCGCCTTTGCCGAGGAGCTGGACATCGTGTACGGGTACCACTTCCTGGCCCCCTTCCCCGGGACCACAGTGCGCGAGGAGCTCAACAAATACGACCTTGAGATCCTCACCGACGACTGGTCGCGCTACGACGCCAACAGCCCGGTGGTGTGCACCTCGGGAGCCAGCCCCGACCAGATGACGAAGTTCGTGAAGGACTACGAGGCCGTCCTCGACGAGGAGTGGCAGGAGGTCATGGAGCGCTACGGCCGAAAGGAGTGCACCCCGCACGAGGATCTCCTGGTGGAGGGCAACCGGAGGATGAAGCTCATCTACAGGCTCCTGAGCGAGGACGTCATCGAGGCGTGCACGGTGGACGGCAGGCCGGCCGAGATCGTGAAGGCCGTGTCCCGGCGCATAGCGGAAAAGCTGGGGGAGGACTACCCCTTCGTCTCCTGGACCGTGCAGACCCTCGTGGACAAAGGCTGCCTCAAGGCCTCGTCCCTGAACGGGACCTCGTCCCTCTTCTGGACCCACAACCTGAAGCTCGACCGCCTGGACGCCCAGCCGTAGGGAAGGCTTACCCCCAGTCCCGCCTGTTCCCGACCTCGTCCGGGACCTCGCCGACCGCACGCCTGCGGAGCACGCCCAGGGTCTTCACCCGCTCCACCTCCACGAAGAGCCCGGACTGGATCGCCAGGTTGTACACGTAGTACGGCGCCTGTCCGCCGTCGTTGGGGTCGGGGAAGATGTCGTGGATGAGGAGCCAGCCCCCGGGTACGACGTGGGGCATCCAGGCGGTGTAGTCCGAGAACACGGTGGGGTAGCTGTGGCCGCCGTCGATGAAGACGAGGCCGAGCGGCATGGACCACATCCTGGCAGCCACCTCGGACCGGGTGACCAGGGGGATGACCGTGTCTTCGAGGCCGGCCCTCTCGATGCTGTCCCTGAAGAGCCGGAAGGTGTCGACCCTGCCGGTGGCGGGGTCCAAGAGCTCGGGGTCGAAGTACTCCTGGCCGGGCTGCTGCTCCTCCGAGCCCCGGTGGTGGTCGATGGAAAACAGGATGCCCCCCTTCGACCGGCAGCCCAGACCGAGATACACCGTGGATTTGCCGCAGTACCCGCCGATCTCCAGGCAGGGGCCAAGAAGCGAGGCCCGGCAGGCGATCTCATGGAGCCTGACACCCTCCTCGTGGTCGAGAAAGCCCTTGATGTTCATCGCCGGAATGTCTTCCACCCGCATGTCCTGCATCGAGCCCTCCAGGATCTTCATGGGAAAACGGTAATGAAACCCCTGCCGGGAGTCAAGAGGAATCGCTTCAGTCGCAGCGGTTTTTACCTTTGATTTTCTATTCTTGCAAGGAACCATTCGAATCTAAAGTTTTTATCTTCAGGTTCCGAACCAGGAAGGTGAGGAGCACTCTGAGTGGATAAAGAATACACGGTAGAAGTCAGCATCGCGGACGGAGGGCTCGCTGCCGGCGTGAAGATTGTGCCCGCCGGCGCCGAGGTCGCGGTCATCAACGAGGCCGACATCTTCGATGCCCTGTCTCAGTCAGGGGTCGTCTTCGGCGTGGTGCCGGAGACCGTCCGGAAGATAGCTGATGAAAGGCTCCTGAACGCCGTGGTGGAGGTCGCCCATGGTGAACCTCCCTGCGACGGCAAAGACGGGTACGTGAAGTTCAACTTCGACCGGGACGGCAGGAAGGTTCACCTGAAGGAGGACGCCAGCGGCAGGGTCAACTTCAAGGACATGAACCTCATCCAGAACGTGCGCAAGGGCGATGTCCTGTGCGAGCTCATCCCTCCCGAAAGCGGGAAAGACGGCATGTCCGTCAGGGGAGAGGTCATCCACGGCACGCTGGGCGCGGCGGCGAAGCTCCCGGGCGGCAAGGGGGTCGAGATCTCCGAGAACGGGACGAAGCTCGTTGCCTCCATCGACGGCATGGTGGTGTGGAACGATCCCGACATCACCATAGAGCCCGTGTACGTGGTTGAAAAGGTCGACTCCTCCACCGGCAACATCCGCTTCAACGGGTCCGTGGTCGTCAATGGCGAGGTGGGAGACGGGTTCGAGATCCACGCAGCCGAAGACGTGACCATTGCCATGAGCGTGGGCCGCGTCATCATCGAGGCGGGAGGCAATGTCAGGATCTCGGGCGGTATCCTGGGCCAGGACATGGCCCGCATCAGCGCCCAGGGATCGATCCGTGCGAAGTTCGTCCAGGACAGCCAGCTGATCGCGGGCAAAGAGATCATGGTGGACGACTACATCAGGAGCAGCCAGGTGACGGCCTGCGGGCCGGTCATCGTCAGGAGCCCCAGCGGCTGGATCTCGGGCGGCTTGGTCTCCTCCGAGGCCTGGATCTACTGCCACACCGTCGGGCTCGAGTCCAACCCCATCGACACCAGGCTCACCATCGGCCACAACCCCGCCTACTACCATGAGCGCGAGGGCATCAAGGAAGAGATCGTGGAGAAGATCGGCGATTTCCTCAAGCTCCAGGCGTCCCTGCTCAAGCTCAGGGTGCTCAAGGCAAAGAACCAGTTGTCCCAGCCCCAGCTCAGGCTCTACGAAAAGATCCTGAGCGCGGTGGACACGATCCGCCACCAGCTCCACGAAAGGGACGCCCGGTGCCAGGAGCTCACGGAGAAGATCAACACCGTGTTTTCGGGCAACATCTACATCGAGGGCGCCGTCAACGAGGGTACAAGGATCATGATCGGAAACGCGGACATGGACATCCTCCACATCAGGAGGCAGGTCCAGTTCTCCCTGCGGGAAGGGGAGCTCGTTGAGTACGAGTTCGTGATGGTCCCCGAGATAAAACATTTTCTGGAGTCTGACTAATGCCGGGTTTCGACAGGGACAAACTCTATGAGGCCGTCATGAACGGCGAGCCGGTGGAGAGCGAAGACCTCAGGGGCCTCAACCTCTCGGGCCTGGACCTGGGGGGAGCGAATCTGAGGGGGTCTGACCTGAGGAACGCGAACCTCACGGGCACGAACTTCGAGGAGTCCCACCTCGAACGGGTGCTCCTGGAGGGGGCCACGCTGAACGGCACCAACCTCTCCGGCGCCCACCTCACGGGGTCCACGCTCAAGGACGTGGACCTGAGCACCTGCACCCTGGCCAGGGTCACCGCCATGGACTGCCACCTCCTCCGGGTCTCCATCTCGGGGCAGGACATGCAGAGGATCAGGGCGCAGGGGTCGGCCTTCATCTACTGCCGGTTCAAGGACCTCAACCTGTCGGAGTCCAACCTGGAGAAGGCGCGCATCCTGTTCTGCACCCTCGAGTCCTGCCGTATCGAGAACAGCGATCTTAAGGAGAGCAACTTCTCTCTCTCGAGGCTCGTCCGGACGTCCATGAACGGGTCCGACCTGTCCAGCGCATCCTTCATGGCCTGCACCCTGGAAGACGTGCAGCTCAAGAACACGGTGCTCGAAGGCATCGACCTCACCCTCATGAGCGCCGTGGGCCTCGACGTGACCGGCGCCAGGCAGAAGGGCATCGTCATGGAAGGCGCCAAGGTCAGGTACCTCGTCAGGTAGACCTTAACGCATCGTACGGGCATGCAGCAGCAGCCCCTGCGACCTAAAAGACCCTTTTCTTCCGGTACCGGAACGTGTGGTGGTTCATGCCCAGGAGTTTGGCGGCCCGGCACTCGTTGCCCCCGGAGAGCCTCAGCGCCTCCTCGAAATAGCGCCTCCTGAAGTCCTTCTCGACCTCCTCGAACACGATGCCCTCCGGCGGGATGAGCGGGGCCTCAGGCACGGCACCGGTCTCCCGGGAGGGCTCACCGGCCCGGGCAGAGGCGCTCCGGGCGAGGCCGAGGTCCTTCAGTTCCAGCACCGGCCCTTCCCCCACGAGCACGCCCTGCTCGACGACGTTCTTCAGCTCCCGGACGTTGCCTGTCCAGCGGTGCTCCGTGAGCGCCTTGACGGCCTCGGGGGAGATGGACGTGAAGGTCTTGCCGAACTTCCGGCTGAAGGTGAGGAGGAAGGTCTCGGCCAGGGGGACGATGTCTTCCCTGCGGTCGTTCAGGGAGGGAACCCTCACCTTGACTACGCCCAGCCGGTAGTAGAGGTCCTGCCTGAACAGCCCCTGCTCCATCATGGCCTCGAGGTCCCTGTTCGTGGCGGATACGACGCGGGTGCTGAGCGTGCGCTTCTGCGTGGAGCCCACGCGGTAGAACTCGCCGTTCTGAAGGAAGCGCAGGAGCTTTGCCTGGGCGTCCAGGCTCAGGTCCCCCACCTCGTCGAGGAAGAGGGTGCCTCCCTCGGCGTCCTCGATGAGGCCCCTCTTGCCCGAGGCCCCGGCGCCGCTGAAGGCCCCCTTCTCGTACCCGAAGAGCTCGCTCTCGATGAGCTCGCGGGGGATCGCGGCGCAGTTGACCGGCACGAAGGGCCCCTGGCAGTTGGGGCTGCGGAAGTGGATGGCGCTGGCGATGAGCTCCTTGCCCGTGCCGGTCTCGCCGAGGATGAGGATGGGGGTGTCAGGGCTCTTCGCCACCTGGCCGATGAACCTCATGACGTCGAGGATCTCGTCGCTCTGGGCGATGAAGCCGGGGAGGTTGTCCTTGAGGTAGCGCTCCTGTAGGAGCCTCACCTCCTTCCTGAGGCGGATGGACTCCAGGGCGTTCCTGATGGTCACCTCGAGGCCGTCCATGAGGATGGGCTTGACGATGTAGTCGTAGGCGCCCAGCTTCATGGCGGAGATGACGGTCTGGGCGTCCTCGTACGCGGTGATCATGATCACGAGCATCTCCGGGTGCATGGCCCTGATCCTCGTGAGGGCCTCGATGCCGTTCATGCCGGGCAGGCCGATGTCCAGGAGGACCAGGTCCGGGGGGTCGGTCCTGATGGCTTCGAGCCCCTCTTCCGCCCTGGCGTAGGCCCTGACGTCGTAGAGGGTGTCCAGGGCGATGGCGACGCCGTCCCGGATGGATTCCTCGTCGTCGATGAGCAGGATGGAAAACCTCATGTCCTCACCTCTCCTTCGGTATGGGCAGGCGGATGACGAACTCGGCGCCACCCAGCCTGCTCGCGGACACGCTCAGGGTCCCGCCGTGGTCCTGGATGATCCGGTGCGAAAGGCTCAGGCCTATGCCTGTGGACCCGCTCTTGGTGGTGTAGAACGGGTCGAAGATCTTCTGCCTGAGGTGGGGCGGGACGCCGGGCCCGGAATCGGCGATGGCGATGGCGACGGCGTCCTCGTCGAGGGAGGTGCTGACCTCGATCCTCTTGCCGCTTTCGACGCCCTCCATGGCCTGCACCGCGTTGGTGATGAGGTTCAGGACGACCTGCTCCAGGAGCTGGGGATCGACGTAGCAGAGGGGAAGGCCCTCCGGGAAGCTCGCCTTTACCTCGATGCCGGACTTCCTCAGCATGACCGAGCTCAGGCTTAAGGCCTCCTCTACGGGGACGCGGATGTCCACATGGATGCGCTTCGGCTCGGACGGCTTCGAGAAGTCCATGACCCGCTTGATGACCGCCTCGATCTTCGAAGAGGTCGAGGCGATCTTCTCGAGCACCTCGCCCATGGTGTCGAGCTCGCCCCGGTCATAGAGTTTCTTGAGGGCGTTCAGGTAGATGTTGATCCCGGACAGGGGGCTGCGTATCTCGTGAGCGATCCCCGCCGCGACGTGGCCCAGCGAAGCCATCCTGTCCTGGATGGTCAGCAGGCGCTCCATCTCCCTGGCCTTGGTGACGTCGATCATGTTGAACAGGACCGCCTTCATGCCCCGGTACTCGATGGGGCTCACCCGGAAGTGGATCCACCGCATGTCCTGGGGGTCGTTGATGTCGCCCGAGGGATAGTGGCGGAACTCCGTGCCCGACGTCTGCACCCGGCCCGACAGGGCTGCCTGGTAGAGTCTGCGCAGGCCTTCGATGTCGTCCGGGTGGGTCTGGTCGTAGAGCGAGGGGAAATACGTCTCGGGAAGGCGGCCGAAGATCATCTGCTGCGCGGTGTTGCGGTACACGACCTTCTCGTCGACCACGATGGCGATGCCGCTGGGGAAGTTCTCGATGAGGTCCCGGAAGTCCTGCTCGCCCTTCCTGAGCGCCTCCTCCGCCCGCTTCACCTCGGTGACGTCGTGCCCCAGGGAGATGACCGTCCCGGTGGGCAGCCTGAAGCTGGCCCAGAGCTGGATGCGTGTGGAGCCGTCCTTTGCCGTGACCTCGAACTCCCTGAACTCCCCGTCGCACCGGCGGATGCCGCCCAGGAGCCGGGCCTTCATGTCCGGGTCGGGGCAGAAGAGGGAGAGCGGGTCAGGGCTGGCCTTGATGTCATACGTGGTCCACCCGAGCCTGCGTTCGCATTCCCGGTTCCAGAGCACGCGGGACTTCTTCTGCCTGAAGGACGCGATCATGACGGGGGCGTTCTCGTACAGAGCCCTGAAAAGCAGCTCGTTTTCCTTCAGGGAACGCACCGTTTCCTCCAGGGCCGCGTTCTTCCGTTCGAGCTCCCCTATCTTCCGTTTCAATTCCTGGTACGCCGGTCGCTCAGCCATGCCGGGGGCCTCCCAGCCCCATGGTAAGGTCATCTGAACACTATATAATATGCACTGCTTCAGAAAGCCATGGCGAATCCTCCTTCGAAATTCTTCTCAGGATTTCTCAGAATTTCTAATCACGGCGACAAGACCTTCGAAGCCCGGCCGCCCCCCGCTGCCCCCTGAAAGAGCCCCGCTTATATCATATTGATTTTCTTAGTGTATTAAATGGGGTCCGTCCTGGCACGGAAGATGCTCAAGGAAAGGCAGGAATGAACGGGTCGCTCCCGCACGGGGCGTCAGAAAGGAGAAGGCCATGAGGATCATGATGTACTGCGACGGAACAAAGGGTACCTTGGACGCGCTGCCGGTGGTGATGGAGCACGCGAGGTCCTTCCAGGCACAGGTGGACCTGGTGTCCTCTCTCCCGAAGGGCAACGAGGCGCAGCTCGAGGAGATCGAACAGCGCGAAGAAGAGCTCGAAAGCATCAGGAGCCTGCTGGAGAACCAGCAGATCCCGTGCGAGACCCACCTCCTCATCAGGGGCAGGGATGCGGGTGAGGACATCGTCGATTACGCCCGCAAGCACAAGGTGTCCGAGATCATCATGGCGGCGGGCAAGTCCCTGTTCGAGAAGCTCTCCAGGAGCTGGACGGCAAACCGCGTGACCAGCAGCGCCAGGTGCCCGGTGGTCCTGGTGTGACGCACACATGATTCCCCCCGCTGTCGGAGGGGCCGTATCGGGAAGGCATCTGACGCCAACCCCGGGCTTTCAGTTCCCGAGCGCGGCCCCTCTGGCGGCACGTCTCAAGTATTTCCCTTCAGGTACTCCTCGACATGTCCATTCAAGGTTTTTTGGTATCACTGGGGATTTGACGGTCCCGTGCGTGGCCGAAAAGGTCTGATGAAGGTTTGATCGGGAAAGGGGGAGCCTTCCTGCCGCTCCGCCCCTACTGTCTGCCTTCCCTGCCCGCCAGCTCGGAGCCGATCCGGTCGAGCACGCCGTTGGCGAAGCCGGGGAAGCGGGGCGAGCCGAAGCGCTTGGCCAGCTCGATGCCCTCGTTGATCACCACCTTGTAGGGCACGCCCGAGCCGTACTTGAGCTCATAGGTGGCGATGCGCAGGATGCTCCGGTCGGTCGAAGACATCCTGCTCACGGTCCAGTTGTTCGAGGCCTCCTCGATGAGCCCGTCGATCTCGTGCAGGTGCGAGTACACCCCTGATACGAGCTCCTGGGCGTACGGGAGGGCGTCGAGGTCCCTCTCCTCCGTGAAGTGGTCGAAGAACTCCTGCAGGGTGCGCTCGGTGTGGTCCTTCGTCACGTCAACCTGGTAGAGGTACTGCAGTGCTATCTCTCGTGCCTTTGTTCTGGATCTCATAAGAAACTGCTAGATCTGCCTGTAGAGATCGATCATCTCCAGGAGACCCATGGCCGCGTCGAAGCCTTTGTTGCCGGCCTTGGTGCCGGCCCGCTCGATGGCCTGCTCGATGGTGTCGGTGGTGAGCACGCCGAAGATCACCGGGCAGCCCGCCTCGAGCGACACCAGGGCAACACCCTTGCTCACCTCGGAGGCCACATAGTCGAAGTGCGGGGTCGAGCCCCTGATGACCGCACCCAGGGCGATGACGCCGTCGAACTTCTTGGCCGCGGAGATCTTCCTGGCCACGGGCGGGATCTCGAAGGCGCCGGGGACCCGGTAGATGACGATGTCCCTGTCCTCGACCCCGTGGCGCTTGAGCGCGTCGAGCGCCCCGTCGATGAGCCTGGCCGTGATGAAGTCGTTGAACCGGCTCGCCACGATGGCCACCTTCTTGCCCTTGCCTGTCAGTTTTCCTTCAATGACGTTCGCCATTATACGACCTCCAGAATGTGTCCCATCTTTTCTTTCTTGGTCTGCAGATACTTCTTGTTCTCCTCGTTGGGAGGGATCTCTATGGACACCCGCTCGATGATCTCGAGCCCGTAGCCCTCGAGCCCGATGATCTTCTTCGGGTTGTTCGTCATCATCCGCATCTTGCGCACGCCAACGGCCACCAGGATCTGGGCGCCCAGGCCGTAGTCCCTCAAGTCGGGGGCGAAGCCCAGCTCCACGTTGGCCTCCACCGTGTCGCGCCCCTTCTCCTGGAGGTGGTAGGCCTTGAGCTTGTTGATGAGCCCGATGCCCCTGCCCTCCTGCCGCATGTACACGATCACGCCCTTGCCCTCCTCAGCGATCATTTCCATGGAGCGGTCGAGCTGGTCACCGCAGTCGCAGCGCATGGAGTGGAAGACGTCTCCGGTGAGGCACTCGGAGTGCACCCTCACGAGCACCGGCTCGTCCGGGGAGATGTCTCCCTTCACGAGGGCCACGTGCTCCTTGCCGTCGATGTCGTTGTCGAATCCGATGAGCGTGAAGGGGCCGTAGGGCGTGGGGATCTGCGCCCTGACCGCCTCGCGCACGAGGATCTCGTTCTTCATGCGGTAGGCGATGATGTCCGCGATGGTGCAGATCTTCAGGTCGTGCTCCTGTGCGAAGGCCTCGAGCTGGGGCCTCCTGGCCATGGTGCCGTCGTCGTTCATGACCTCGCAGATCACCGCGCCGGGCCGCAGGCCCGCGATCCTGCAGAGGTCCACCGAGCCCTCGGTCTGGCCGGTGCGGACGAGCACCCCGCCTTCCCGCGCCCGCAAGGGGAACACGTGGCCGGGCCGGGCCAGGTCGTCGGCCTTCGCGTCGGAGGCGATGGCGGTGCGGATGGTGACGGCGCGGTCGGCGGCGGAGATGCCGGTGGTGACGCCCTTCTTGGCCTCGATGGAGATGGTGAAGCCCGTGCCGAACTTGCTGGTGTTGTCCCTGACCATGAGCGGCAGGTCGAGGTGGTCCACGATGCCCGCGTCGAGCGCCAGGCACACGAGGCCCCGGCCGTACTTGGCCATGAAGTTGATGGAGTCGGCGGTGACGAACTCCGCGGCCATGGTGAGGTCGCCCTCGTTCTCCCGGCCTTCGTCGTCCACCAGGATGATCATCCTGCCTGATTTCAGTTCCTCTACCGCTTCTTCAACGGTGCACGTGGGCATGGTGCAGCTCCTTTACATATAACCATGTTTCTTGAGAAGTGACTCAAGATCGGTATTGTCGTCCTTTTTCAGCAGTCTCTCGACGTACTTGCCTATGACGTCGAATTCGAGGTTCACCCTATCACCGGGCCCCTTGAGTGTCAAGGTGACCGAAAGCGCGGTGTGGGGGATGATGTTCACCTCGAAGGCGTCGCTATGGACCTGGTTGACGGTGAGCGAGATCCCGTCGATGGCAATGGACCCCTTCTCGATGACGTAGCGGGAGAACTTCGGCTCGAACTGGACCGTCACCCGCGTGGACTCGCCTGTGCGGCCCTTGCTCCTGATCACGCCCACCGTGTCCACGTGTCCGAGCACGAGGTGGCCGCCGAGCCTGGTCGACAGGGTGAGCGCCCGCTCGAGGTTGACCTTTGCACCCGGCTTGAGCCCGCTCAAGGTGGTGCGGGACACGGTCTCCTCGGAGAAGGTGGCGGTGAAGCGCGTGCCCTCGATGGCCGTGGCGGTGAGGCACACCCCGTCCACCGCGATGCTGTCCCCCACCTTGTCCCCGGACAAGTCGACGTGCGCGTCCACCGTGAGCTCGTAGCCCTTCATGAAGGGCCTGATGCTCAGGACCGTTCCCATTGACTCGATGATACCCGTGAACATTCATCCCTCCAGAGAGGCCGTGATGAGCACGTCGCCCCCGATGACTCTGGCCTCCTGTATCACAAGGGGCAGAGCCATGGCAATCGTGTCCGGCGCGTCGAAGGCCACCAGCGGGACGCCTCCGCCCAGGATCTTCGGCGCCACGAAGAGGAGCAGCTCGTCTGCGAGCCTCGACTGCACGAGGCTCGACAGGATCGACCTCCCGCCTTCCACGAGGACCGAGTGCAGGCCCAGCGCCCCCAGGTGATCCAGGATCTCCTCCCACGAGAAGTGCCCGGAAGCATCGGTCCCGAGCCTCACCACCCGGCTGCCGGAGGAGAGGACCTCGGGCCTGACCGCCGGGTCTGAAGCCGTGAAGATGAGCGACCGCTCGCCCAGGCACAGGGCCGTATCCGGCACCCGGTAGCCGGGGTCGATGATCACCCTCAAGGGGTCCCTGCCGCCGGGAAGCCTGCAGGTGAGCCGCGGGTCGTCGGCCAGCACCGTGCCGATGCCCACGAGGATGGCGTCCACGTGGTTCCTGAGCGCGTGCACGTAGGCCCGGGACTCCTCGGACGAGATCCACTTCGAGTCCCCGGCGGGCGTGGCGATCCTGCCGTCGAGGGTCATGGCGGCCTTGGCGATGACGAAGGGCCGCTTCCGCTCCATCCAGGACCCGTACCACGTGATGAGCTTGTCCGTCTCCTTCGCAGCCACCCCCACCCGCACCTTGATGCCGTGCTCACGCAGGATGCGAATGCCGGAGCCGGCAACCACGGGGTTGGGATCCACGCTGCCCACCACCACCCGGGCGATGCCCGCCTCGATGACGGCCTTGGTGCAGGGGGGCGTCCTGCCGAAGTGGGAGCAGGGCTCCAGGGTGACGTAGAGGGTGGCGCCCCGGGCCTGTTTTCCGGCGGCCCTCAGGGCGAACACCTCGGCGTGGGGCTGGCCTGCCCTGGGGTGAAACCCCTCGCCCACGACGGTTCCGTCCTTCACCACCACCGCTCCCACAGGCGGGTTGGGCGCGGTCCTGCCCAGGCCCTTGCGCGCCAGCGCCACGGCCCGGTGCATGTATGCGGAATCGCCTTTCATGGTTTGCTCTCGTCGACCTTCTGGATCTCTTTCACGAAGTCGCCCACGTCCTTGAACTCCCGGTATACCGAGGCGAACCGGACATAGGCCACGGGATCGAGCTTCGAGAGGGCCTCCATGACCCGCTCGCCGATGTAGGACGAGGGGACCTCGCGGTCCCCCTTCGCCTGGATGTCGTGAATGATGGATTCCTTGACCGACTCGATGTCCTCGATGCTCACGGGCCGCTTCTCGCAGGCCGTGGTGATGCCGGAGATCACCTTGTTGGGGTCGAAGGCCTCGCGCCTGCCGTCCTTCTTGATGACGAGCGGCAGGTTCTCCTCGATCTTCTCGTAGGTGGTGAACCGGTGGCTGCACCGGGTGCACTCGCGTCTGCGGCGGATGGAGCCCCCATCCCGGCTTATCCGGGACTGGATGACCTTGTCTTCAAGCCCGGAGCACCGCGGACAGCGCATCGGATCACCCCAGGCCCGGGTAGATCGGGAACTTGTCGGAGAGCGCCTCGACCTGCTTCCTCACCTTCTCGATCACGGCCTCCTCGCCCTTGGCGTCCACCACCTCCGCGATGAACGACGCCACCAGCTCCATCTCGGGCTCCTTGAAGCCCCGCGTGGTGAGCGCCGGCGAGCCCAGGCGGATGCCCGAGGTGACGAAGGGGCTCTTGGTCTCGAAGGGGATGGTGTTCTTGTTCACCGTGATGAAGGCCTTGTCCAGGAAGGCCTCGGCGTCCTTGCCCGTGACGTCCTTGTTGGTGAGGTCGACGAGCATGAGGTGGTTGTCGGTGCCGCCGGACACGAGGCTGAAGCCCCTGTCCATGAGGCCCCTGGCAAGGGCCTGGGCGTTCTTGACGACCTGGCCCTGATAGGTCTTGAACTCCGGCGCCATGGCCTCCTTGAGTGCCACTGCCTTGGCCGCGATGACGTGCATGAGGGGGCCGCCCTGCATGCCCGGGAAAACCCTCGAGTTCAGCGTCTTGGCGTGCTCTTCCTTGCACAGGACGAGGCCTCCCCGGGGACCGCGCAGGGTCTTGTGGGTCGTGGTGGTGACGAAGTCCGCGTAGGGCACCGGGCTCGGGTGGAAGCCCGTGGCCACGAGGCCCGCGATGTGGGCCATGTCCACCATGAAGTAGGCGCCCACCTCGTTTGCTATCTCGCGGAACGCCGGGTAGTCGATGATGCGGGGATAGGCGCTGGCACCTGCGATGATGAGCTTCGGCCTGTGCTTCTTCGCGAGGTCGCGCACCTGGTCGTAGTCGATGCGGTGGGTGTCTTCCCTGACCCCGTAGGGCACCACGTTGTAGAGCTTGCCCGAGAAGTTCACGGGGGAGCCCATGGACAGATGGCCGCCGTGGGGCAGCGCCATGCCGAGGTAGGTGTCGCCCGGCTCGAGGATGGAGAAGTAGACCGCCATGTTGGCCTGGGAGCCCGAATGCGGCTGGACATTGGCATGGTCGGCGCCGAAGAGCTTTTTCGCCCGCTCGATGGCCAGGTCCTCGGCCACGTCCACGTATTCGCACCCGCCGTAGTAGCGCTTTCCCGGATAGCCTTCCGCATATTTGTTGGTCATGACCGAGCCCTGCGCCTCGAGCACCGACTCGGAGACGATATTCTCGGATGCGATGAGCTCGAGCTTGTTCCGCTGGCGCTTCAGCTCATCCATGATGGCCTGGTAGACATCGGGATCTGTTTTCTTCAGATTTTCGAAATTCATGGTCAACTCCTCGTCACTCGTTGGTATGTGTTATCCCTGCTTGCTGCATTCTATCTTGGCGAGCCTCTCCTGGTGCCTTCCCCCCTCGAAAGCCGTCTTGACCCAGATCTCCACGATGTCCTGGGCAAGGGCGGGACCGAGGACCCTGCCCCCCAGGATGAGGCAGTTCGAATCGTTGTGCATGCGGGACATGCGCGCGGTGAAGCCGTCGTGGCACAGGGTGCCCCTGACGCCCGGCACCCGGTTGGCGCAGATGGACATCCCGATGCCCGTGCCGCAGATGAGCACGATGCGGTCGCACCCGCCGGCAAGGAGCAGGTCGATGGCCTTCTTCGCATAGTCGGGGTAGTCCACTGAGGAGTCTGTGTCCGTGCCCAGGTCGATGATTTCGCAGGAGCACTTCCGGAGGGTGTCCTTCACGACGTCCTTGAGGGTGAACCCGCCGTGGTCGCATGCGATGCCGATCTTCATGATGATGCATCCTTTCCCAGGATCAAGGCCACGTTCTGACCGCCGAAGCCGAAGGAATTGTTCAGGCAGTGAGAAACATCCGCCCGTACAGCCCTTTCAGGTACGTAGTTTAAATCGCATTCAGGGTCAGGGTTGTCAAGGTTTATCGTGGGAGGCACGACCCCGTTTCTCATGGCCAAAACGCAGATGGCGGTCTCTATGCCCGCCGCCCCTCCGATGAGGTGGCCGGTCATGGACTTGGTCGAGGAGACGAGGAGCCTGTCCGCATGGTCCCCGAAGGCCTTCCTGATGGCCAGGGTCTCGATCTTGTCGTTGAGCGGGGTCGAGGTGCCGTGTGCGTTGATGTAGCCGATGTCCGAAGGCTCGAGCCGCGCATCGGCGAGCGCCTGCCTGATGGCGTGGACCACCATGGTCCCCTCGGGATCCGGGGCCACCATGTGGTAGGCGTCGACCGTCATGCCCACGCCCTTGAGGACGGCGAGGATGTCCGCCCCCCGCTCCCGGGCCCTGTCGAGCCGCTCCAGCACGAACACCCCTCCCCCTTCGCCCATGACGAAGCCGTCGCGGTCGGCCGAGAAGGGGCGGCTGGCGCGGACCGGGTCGTCGTTCCGGGTGGACAGGGCGCGCATGGAGGCGAAGGCGGAGATGGCGAACGGGGTCAGGCAGGCCTCCATGCCGCCGGCGATCATGCAGTCCGCGTCGCCCGCCTGGATGAGGCGCGCGGCCATGGCCAGGGCGTGGCCGGCCGTGGCGCAGGCGGAGGAGAGGCTGAAGCCCGGGCCCTTTGCCCCGAGCCGCTTGGCGCACTCGGCTGGGCCTATGTTGGTGATGAACATGGGCACGGTCACGGGCGACACCCGCCTCGGGCCCTTGGTGAAGAACACGTTCATCTGGTCCTCGATGGTCTGCATCCCGCCGGAGCCCGACCCGATGAGCACGCCGATCCGGTGGGGTTCGTAGGTCTCGGGGGTGAGGCGGGCCTGGCCGCAGGCATCGAGGCAGGCGGTGAGCTCCATCTGGGCGTACCGGTCCATGTGGCGCAGCTCCTTGCCGCCGAGATAGCGCTCCGGTTCGAATCCTTGGGCTTTTCCGCCGAAGGTGACGGGCAGCTCAGCGAGCTCCTGAACGTGCCCGATCCCTGATTTGCCGTGTATGAGGTTGTCCCAGAAGGTCTGGATATCGCTCCCGAGCGGGGAGACGATACCCATGCCTGTTAGAGCGACGTCCTTTACGATGGGGTCATATCTTTGATTTGACGTAGTTGATGGCATCTTTCACAAACTTTATCTTTTCTGCCTCCTCATCGGGGATCTCAATGTTGAACTCCTCTTCAACGGTCATGATGAGCTCGACGAGATCCAGTGAGTCCGCTCCGAGATCATCCGCGAACGACATCTCGGCGGTGATCTCTGAAACATCCTTGTCCAGCTGCTCGGCGATGAGTTCTATGATGCGTTGTGCAACATCGACCATGAAAACGTCCTCCTTTATCTTTCTGTACTTCAAAATCCCATCACGTGTAAAGCCCGCCATCCACCACAAAAACCTGCCCGGTGATGTACGAGCTCAAATCAGAGCAGAGGAAGATAACGAGCCCCGCCACGTCTCCCGGGGTCCCGATCCTCCTCAAGGGGATCATTTCCATGAGAGCGTCCGCATTCATGCCTCGGGTCATGTCCGTCTCCACGAACCCCGGCGCCACCGCGTTTACGAGTATCCCCTTCGGTCCGAGCTCTTTCGCAAGGCTCTTCGTGAACCCGATGAGCCCCGCCTTTGCCGCTGAATATACGCTCTGACCCGGATTGCCGCCCATCCCCACAATGGAAGAGATATTGACTATCCTCCCATACTTTTGTTTTAGCATATAACGCGATGCCTGAAAAGAACAGAAAATCGAACCCTTAAGATTTGTGCCCAACATCTCGTCCACGTCGGCGGACTTGACCCTGAGGAGGAGGGAATCCTTTGACACTCCTGCATTATTCACCAGGATGTCGATATGGCCGTGGCGGGCGGCGATGTCTCCGAAGGCCTGCTTGACCTGGTCCTCCTGGCTGACGTCGAAGGGGAAGGCCTCCGCGCTGCCGCCCGCATCGATGATGGCGTGCACCACGCTCTCGGCCTTTTCCAAGCTCTCCCTGCAGTTCACCACCACGTGGGCCCCGCACGAGGCGAGCGCCGAGGCGATGGAGGCGCCGATCCCCCGGGAGGCCCCGGTGACGACGGCGACCTGGTTCTTCAGATCAATGTTCATGGGCTGTGATCACCTCCACCTTCGCATCCGGCGCGATCTTTCTCACCATGGGGCTGAGCACTGACCTGGGACCGATCTCGATGAAGGTGTCCGCCCCCCGGGAGTGTGCGTACCTGACCGACCTCTCCCACAAGACGGGCTTTACGAGCTGGTCGGCGAGGAGCCCTTTGATCTTCTCCGGATCGCTTTCCTCCGAGGCCGTGGCGTTGAAGACGACGGGCACGCGGGGCCTGCCCAACTCCACCCCCTGGAGGTACCGGGCGAGCGCGAGTCTGGCAGGTTCCATCCGGGGGCAGTGGGAGGCGACCGAGACCTTCAAGGGGACGATCCTCTTCGCGCCCTTTCCTTTCAGCATGAGGCCTGCCTGCTCGACCGCGGGCGCGTCCCCCGATATCACGGCCTGACCCTGCATGTTGAGGTTGGCGACCCAGACGCCCTCCACACCTTGGAGGGCCTCCGCGATCTCTTCGCCGGACATGCCGAGGACCGCTGTCATGGCGCCCTGCCCTTTCGGCATGGCGCTGTCCATGGCGGCCGCCCGGGCGCATACCAGCCTGTAGCAGTCCTCACGGGAGAGGGCCCCCGACGCGGTGAGGGCCATGTATTCCCCGAGGCTGTGCCCGAGGACGAAAAGGGGGTCGTTCAGGCCGGACTTCGCCCACAAGGCGGCGGTTACCGCAAACACCGCCTTCTGGGCGTTCAGTGTCTGGGTGAGTACGTCTTCCGGGCCGCTCTCAATGAGACCCTGCAGGCCGTCGTCTGCCGTCCATGCGAGGTCCAGACCCGCCGACATACCCGGGAATTGTGTACCTTGACCTGGAAAAATCAGGCAATACGGCATTCAGTTCCTTTATCAGGACTCTTTTACCTTGATCACCTCTTTGCCGTCGTAATACCCGCAGCTCGCGCAGATCCTGTGGGGTGCCTTGGGCTCCTGGCAGTTGGGGCAATAGGACGAAGCGGGCAGTGCGATGGCATCGTGCGACCTGCGCTTGTCTCTCCTGGTGCCGGAATGTCTCCTCTTTGGTACGGGCATTTCTTATTTCCTCCTGATCTTGTCTTTGAGCTCCGCCAGCTTCTTCATCCTGGGATCCACCGGCGTTTCACAGCGGCACTCTTCCCGGTTGAGGTTCACCCCGCAGCCCGGGCAGAGCCCCTTGCACTCTTCGTCGCAGATGAAGCGCAGCGGCAGCGCGAGGACCAGCTCGGACACGATGAACTCGCCCAGGTGGATGCTCTTTCGGTAATACCCGATCTCGCTGCTCACCCTCTCGCCCTCGAGGTTGCCGGACATATCCGGGGACGCCGGTATGTAGTCGGTCTCGAGGTGGAGGTTCACCGTGTGGTCCACGGGCTCGAGACACCTGGCGCAGCCGGCCTTGAGCTCACCCTCGACGTCCACGCTCACGTGGATGGTGTCCGACTCCCCTTCCCGCTCCGCCACGTAGCGGATCGTGAAGGGCTTGTCCACCTCGAGGTCCTTGTCCTTGAAGACCTCGGCCATGACCTCCGGGGCAACGGTGAGGTCGTCCTCTATCCCCGCTTCCCCTATGGTCTCGGGGAGTATCATGATATCTTCTATCCGCTTTACCTTTTCCACAACTCACAAGCTACTATTTCATACGCATGGGTTTGTCAAGAAGACATGCTGACTTCGCACCTTATGGAGGCAAAAAGCCCCCTGCCTCTCATTTATAATACGGCACCGCGGCCGTGTGGGAAGAGCCCGGTGCAGGTTCCCCTCCCCCGGCCCATGGGTATTGACACAACCCTTGCTCCCGTATAGGGATAATTGCCATGGAAAATTCTCTGTCAGCATGGGTCGACGGCGCGTTCATCGACTGCTCGCAGGCCACGGTGCCGATCCTCTCCCACTCCTTCAGCAGGGGGTCCGCCGTCTTCGAGGTCATGGCGGTCACGACCGCGGCCAGAGGCCCCGCGTTCTTCTGCCTGGAGGAGCACCTCGACCGGTTCTTCTTCAGCGCCGAGCAGACCTACATGAAGATCCCCTTCACCAAGGAACGGATCAGGGAAGCCCTCCTCGAGCTGGCCCGCATCAACGGGATCAGGAACGGGGTGGCCAAGTTCTACGCCTACTACCCCGACATCGAGCTGGGCACCACGCCTTCCGGACGCCTCTCCGTGGCCGTGTTCTGCATCGACTACGACCGGCACGGCGTGAAGAGGGGCAGGCCGATCGAGGGCGTGTCCGTGGGCATCTCCCAGTACCGCAAGCTCCATCCCCAGACCACCAGCGTGCACGCCAAGGTGGTCGGGAACTACGTGAACGGCTACCTGGCCCGCATGGAGGTCAAGGGCAGGGGCTTCGAAGAGGCCCTCATGCTCGACACCTGCGGCACCATAGCAGAGGCCCCCACCGCGAACATCTTCCTCATCAGGGGCACGCGCATAGAGACGCCCACCATCGAGAACGTGCTCCCGGGCATCACCCGCAGGGTGATCATGAGGGTCCTCGACGACATGGGGTTTCCGGAGCAGGAGGCCCACATCCGGCCGGAAGACCTCCCCAACTACGAGGAGGCCTTTTTCTCAGGCACCACCAACCCGGTCCAGCCCATCTCCCAGATAGAGGGCACGGTGTTCACCTGCCCGGGCCCCATGACGACCGAGATCAGGGCCAGGATGGCCGCGATCATGTCCGGCGCCGAGCCCCGCTACGAAGGGCTCCTCACCTACATCCCCTGAGCCCGGCCGCACCCCGGGACGCGATAATAAAATCCCCGGCCGGTCCTTCCGGAGACATACGCCGACTCGGGGAATTCCCCCGCGATTAAGGCGTGTTGGAAGCTTTGTCCACAGGGTTATTCCCTCTTGACAACACGCGCTCAATCATCATAGATACTGTGAACGTTCCTCGGTAGCTCAATCGGCAGAGCGGGTGACTGTTAATCACTAGGTTGCAGGTTCAAGTCCTGCCCGGGGAGCCAA
>DAOPXM010000021.1:0-63955 GCA_035352355.1 Deltaproteobacteria bacterium
GTGCGGATGAGCTTGTTGATGGTCTCGATCATGTGCACCGGGATGCGGATGGTCCTGGCCTGGTCCGCGATGGCCCGGGTGATGGCCTGGCGGATCCACCACGTGGCATAGGTCGAGAACTTGTATCCACGCCGGTATTCGAACTTCTCCACGGCCTTCATGAGGCCGATGTTGCCCTCCTGGATCAGGTCGAGGAACTGCAGGCCCCTGTTCACGTACTTCTTGGCTATGCTCACCACGAGCCTCAGGTTCGCCTGGATGAGCTCGGTCTTGGCCGCGTTGGTCCTGGCCTCGGCCTCCTCCAGGATCCTCACCGCCTTTTTCAGGCCGTGGGCCGTGAGGCCGCCCTCCATCTCGAGGGCCTTGACCTCCTTCACCATCCTGCTCAGCTCTTCGGCAACCTCCAGAAACTCTTCCCTGGCCAGGGAGTGCTTCTCGAGGAACTTGCACACGTTCTTGTCCTTCTCGTTGGAGCAGAAGGCCTCGTGCAGCTCGAGGATCTCCTCGAGATCCCTCTCGAAGCGCCCCTCGTAATAGGCTTTGAGCTCTTCCTTGGCCTCGATCTGGCGTTTGAGCTCCTTGAGGCGGTTGCCGAAGAGCTCGATCTGCTCGGGCAGGAAGTGGATGTCGTGGATCATCCGGACGATCTCCCGGCTCACCGTCGCCATCTGGTGCTTGATCTTCTCCTTGTCCGCATTCCTCCGGGCATGGAAGAACTTCACCTTGAGCGCCTTGAGGTCGGCCTGCCTGCTCTCGATCTCGTCGATGATCTGGAGGGTCTTCTCCATGGAAGCCTCTTCCTCCACCTCGAAGATGTCATCGATGTCGATGACGTCCTTGAGCCTTATCTCACCGTTCCTCAGGGCGGACCCGATCTGGAGAACCTCCTTGACCGTAACCGGAGAATTGATGATGACGTTGAGTATCTGGCGCTGTCCCGCCTCGATCCGCTTGGCGATCTCCGTCTCGTCCTCCCTGGACAGAAGCGACACCGAGCCCATCTCGTGAAGATACATCTTCACCGGGTCGGGCGCCCTCAGGGAGCCGTCTTCGTGGAAATCCATGCCGTCTTCTGAATTCTCGTAATCGTCCTCGGTATCAACGAGCTGGATCTCTTTTTCAGAGAAAAGGTCCTTGACGTCTTCGAGATCGTCAGGAGTGATGACATCGTCGGGGAGGGCGTCGTTGACTTCGTCATAGGTGAGATAGCCTTTTGACTTCCCCATCGCGACCAGCTTCTTCACTTCTTTCGTAAAGGCCTTTTTCTCGCTCATATCGTTTGTAGCACCTCCACCACATACTCCCGTATGTGCTTTCTCTCGTTCATCTTTTGTTGTCTTTGTTTGAGCAGCTCGTTTCTCTTCGTCAGGTTGCCTTCTTCCTCAGCCTGGGACAATTCCCTTTGTATTCCCTGAATATCCGAATCGATCGAGAGACTCTTAAACCGGCACGCCGTATCAAGCAAGGCTTTTTTTGCGTCGCCGGGAAACTCCCCCTCCGACATGATCCTTGACGCCAGGATCCGTATGTCATCCGGACATGCCTGAGTGTCCAGCCCTTCCCTGCCGTGTCCGGCGAGAAACCCGATGAGACGGGCAACGGCGCTGTCCTTGAATCCGTCAGCCAGCCCCAGCTTCCTTACCGCCCTTACGACACGATCGTCGAAAAGCATAAGTCTCGCCAGGGTCTCTTCCAGGGGTAAATGCTCCAGCTGGGGGGACAGCGGCAAAGCGGCCTGCTTCTCTTCCCCGTGCGCAACCTGCCTGAGGACGACCTCCTCGGATACTTTCAGCCTTACTGCGAGTCTCTGCGCCAGCAGCTCACGGACGAGAGGATCTTTTATCCGTGATATGACGGGGACGAGCTCATTCATAAGGGTCTTTTTATCCTCAAGTTTTGATGTGTCCCGGGAGGAAAAGGATTCATCCAGAATGAAATCCCATATGGAGGGTGCCCTCGCCAGGAGGTCGCTCCACAGCCCGGGGTCGGTCCGGGCCACGTCGTCGGGGTCCTTGCCGTCCGGAAGCACCACCACGCCGGGGATGACGTCGTTGGCGAGGAAGGGGTCCACGCTCCTGAGCATGGCCTTGCGTCCCGCGCTGTCCCCGTCGAACACGAGCCTGATTTTGTCCGTGAACCGGTTTAAGGTCCGCACGTGGTCCTCGCTGAGCGCGGTCCCCAGGGTGGCCACGGCCTCGTGGAAGCCCGCGTTGCTCAGGGAGACCACGTCCATGTACCCCTCCACGATGGCCACGCCCTTGTTCCTGATGCTCCCCTTCACCCGGTGGAGGTTGTAGAGGACCCTGCGCTTGAGGAAGACCGCGGACTCGGGGGTGTTCAGGTACTTCGGCTCGCCCGTGCCCAGGACCCGTGCCCCGAACCCGATGACCTCGGAGGAGAGGTCGCGGATGGGGAACATCACCCGGTTCCGGAACCGGTCATAGTACCCGCCCGTGGGCCGCTCGATGAGGAGCCCGCATTTTTCCGCCAGGGCGAGATCGACGCCCTTGCCCTTGAGCGCCCGCGCCAGGGCGTCCCAGGAATCCGGGGCAAAGCCCAGCTCGAAGGTGTCGATGGTCTCGTCTTTGAGCCCCCTGCCCTTGAGGTAGTCCCGCGCTTCGGCGCCCCTTGCCGACTGGAGGGCGTACCGGTAGAACTTCAAGGCCAGGGCGTTGATCTCGTAGTACCGGTTCTTTTCCGAGGAGGCCCTTCCGGGCTTTTCGATGGTGATGCCGGCCTGGCCGGCGAGCTCCTGCAGGGCTTCCACGAAGCTCATGCCCTTGATTTCCATGACGAAGCTCAACGCGTCGCCGCCCTTGCCGCACCCGAAGCACTTGTAGGTCTGCCGGCCGGCATCGACGTGGAACGACGGCGTCTTCTCGGTATGGAACGGGCACAGGCCCACGTGCGTCCTGCCCCTCTTCTTCAGGCTCACGTAGCCCGAGATCAGGGACACGATGTCGATGGCAGCCTTTACCCTCTCGACATTGTCCTTTTCCATCAGCCCTTTTCAAACATGACAATCGTCTTGTTTCCGCCGCCCTCGTTCATGGGGCTGTCGGAAACGCCTTTCACCACAGGGAGGCCCTTGAGGAACTCCCGGATGGCGCCCTTGAGCCTGCCCGTGCCCGCGCCGTGGATGATCTCGATGGACCTCTGCCCCGAGAGCAGGGCCTGGTCGACGGCCCGCTCGATGACGGGCATGGCCTCGTCCACCCTCATGCCCACGACATTGATGGGCAGGACGTACTGGGAAGAGGCCTTGACCCGCATGCTCACCTTCGGCCGCCCCTTTTCCCCGCCCTGGACCGCCTCGATCTGATCGAGGCCCACCCTCAGGCGCTTGTCGCCCATGAGCACCTCAGCGGAGTCGTGGGACACCTCCACGACGCTGCCTTTTGCACCCGTGCCCTTGAGCGCGACCGTCGACCCCTTGCGGACCTCGAGGACCTGCGCCGGCTCCACCTGCGCGTGGATCTCCTCGAGCTCGGAGGCCTCCTTCGTGGCCTTCGCCTGCTCGATCTCCTCCTTCGTGTGCCTGGTGCGGGAGAGGGCCTCGGCCTTCTCCATGAGCCTCCGGTAGCGGAGCGAGAGGTTCACCTTCTCCTTCTCCATCTCCTGGAGGGCCTCCTCGGCCTGCGCCCGCAGGAGCCTCGCCCGTTCGAGCTCCTCTTCGGCCTGTATCCTCATGGACGAGGTGTGCGCGATCTCCTCCATGGCCCGTGCCAGCGAGGAGGCGCCGTCGCCTGCCGTGATGGCCTGGGCGTCACGGATGATGGGGGCGGGGAAGTCGACGGACTTGAGGATGTCGAAGGCCCTGCTCTGTCCGATCACGCCGTACTGAAGCCTGTACAGGGGCTTGAGCCCCGTGTCGTCGAAGGCGGTGGCGGCGTTCTCCGCCCCGTCCGTGGACAGGCCGTAGAGCTTCACCAGGTCGGAGTGGGAGGTCACCACCACAATGGCGCCCTTTTTCCGGAAGGCATCGATGCAGCTCACGGCGATGGCGGCCCCCTGCTGGGGGTCGGTGCCGGTGCCCGGCTCGTCCAGGAGCACGAGGTCTCCCGGCGCCACGCCCTCGTAGATCCGCTTCAACGAGAGGGCGTGGGCGGTGAAGGAGGACAGGTCGTGCTGGATGTCCTGGCTCGTGTCCATCTCCACCCACACGCTTCCCACCGGGGAGATGACCGAATCCCCTTCCGCGGGTATGGCGAGCCCGCTCTTGGCCATGGTCACGAGCAGGCCCAGGGTCTTCAGGGCAACGGTCTTGCCCCCCGCGTTCGGGCCGGAGATGATGAGGCAGTCCTTTCCTTTGGGGAGCTCGATGTCCAGGGGCACGGTCCTCTTCCCGAGCCGTTCCATCAGGATGGGATGCCTGGCCTTCCTGAGCTCGAAGCGGTCCGGGGTGAGCGCAGGGATGACGGCATGGTGCTTCACCGCCCACCGGGCGCACGCGTGGATGAGGTCCAGAAGGCCGTAGATCCGGAGGTTGCCCCTGATGGCCTGACCGTTCTGGAAGATCTTCAACGTGAGGTCCTGGAGGATCTTGTTCTCCTCCTCCTTGATGTCCGAGCGGACCTGGTTGAGGGTGTTGTTCTCCTCCACCACGGCCAGGGGCTCGACGAACGCGGTCTTGCTGCTCCGGGAGTAGTCGTGGGTGATGCCCTTGATGTGGCTCCCGTAGTCGTGCCTCAAGGGTATAACGTAGCGCTCGTTGCGCACGGTGATGAGGTCTTCCATGACCACGCCCTTGGGTTTCAGGCTGTCGAGGATCACCTGAAGGTGTTCGAGGATCTCGGTGCGCAGCATCCGGGCCCGCTTCCTGAGCTTTCTCAGGAAGGGGTTGGCCTCGTCGGAGATGTCGCCGTTCGGGGTGAGCATCTCGCCTATCTCCCAGGTGAGGCTGTCGAGGGGCTCGATCCCTTCCGCCACGGCCGAAAGCGCCGGCCCCGCCTTCTCGAGGGCGCGCCTGAGGCGGGCCATGTCGGAGACCACGCCGGCCACCATCACGATGTCCTTGCCTTCGAGCATGGCGCCCTCGTGGAGGTCGAGGAGCTCCCTGATGTCGGAGAGGCCGGAGAAATGGGGAGGGTTTTCCGAGACCACGAGCGCCATCATCTCGCGCATGAGGCCCCAGCGGAGCTCGACCTCTTCCCACGAAGAAAACGGCTGCAGCTCGTCCAGGGCGCTCGATCCCATGTCGGACGCCACAAAGGTCTTGATATAGCCTTTCAGTGCAGAGAATTCGAGCAGGTCCTCTCTCATGAAAGTCCTGGTATGCTGGCGGGGGGCCAGTTTATATTATATAGAAGCTCAGGAAATCAGTGCAGCAGCCCGTTCACGATGCCGCTCACCCTTTTGCCGTCGGCGCGGCCGGCGACTTCCGCCACGGTCTTCTTCATGACCAGGCCGAATTCCTTCTTGGTGGCATTCGTCTCGGCTATGATCCGTTTGGCTATGGCGGCAATCTCCTCGTCGCTCAGCTCCTGGGGCAGGTACGACTTCAGGATGGCGAGGTTCGCCTTCTCCTGGGCGGCCAGGTCTTCCCTCTTGCCCTGCGTGTACTGCTCGTAGGAATCCGTGACCTGCTTGATCTGGGAGCGGATCACCGAAAGGGCTTCCTGGTCGTCGAGCTCTTTGTGGGACTCAACCTGCTTGTACTTGAAGGCGGATATCAACATGCGAAGGCAGGAGACCTTCTGCTTGTCTCCTGCCTTCATTGCTTGTCCGAGGTCAGATTTGATCGTATCGACTAACATCAGTAGTATGACCTTACCTTGTTCATTCTCTTTAAAACCCTTTTACGCGCGGCTATGGCCTTCTTCTTTTTCTTAACGCTCGGCTTTTCGTAGTACTCGCGCTTGCGGACCTCAGAGAGAACACCTGCTTTTTCCACCTGCTTCTTGAAGCGCTTCAACGCGCCCTCAAAAGGCTCGGTATCTCTCACTTTTATGCCTGGCATCCGATTGTGTACACCCCCCCTCTTCCATTGGGTTTTGTCAGGAGATAGAATCTATATAAGAAGAAGACATGAGTTGTCAAGAACGTAAGTTGGCTTCCCCACCCCCGAATCTCCCGGACACCCGAACCTGGCAACTCCCGGGCCCCTCCTTGGCTGCTCAGACGGCAGGCAGACCATATATTATTAGATCCAACTCCCTTTCTGTGCTAAAAAAACTCTCATGATCGCTACGATGCACGCACATCAGGAAAAAGCCGATCTGTCCGACTCATCGTTGTGCCCGGTCTGTTCGGGCAGAGGGGAACATCATTACACGGGAAGGGATTTCTACTTCAACCTCGACAGGAAGTATACCTATCTCCGGTGCGTGCACTGCGGTGCATGCTACCAGAACCCGATGCCCGGCGAGGCCGAGATCGCAGGATATTATCCGCATAATTATGCAGTCCATGGAACCCTGAAGCAGCGGCGGGGCATGTCTTTCTACAAGAAAGCGGTCCTGAAGTGGACCTACGGATATGCTCACATCCCGGTGCCAGACTGGTACAAGCCCTTAGGCTATGCCATCGGCGCGTTCAAGTACAAGGACCAGGTTGAGTTCCGGCACGGCGGAAAAGCCCTCGATATAGGATGTGCAAATGGTAAGTTTTTAAAGTACTTGGGGGAGCTCGGGTGGAGAATAGTCGGATTGGACTTCAGCGAGAATGCAGTCCGGGCCTGCCGTTCCGCCGGTCTCGAAGCATACCACGGCACGGTGGAGTCTGCCGGTTTTGAAACCGGTTGTTTCGATCTGATCACCGCTAGGCATGTCATCGAGCACATGAGGGACCCTCATGCTTTTGCTCGAGTAGTCAGCAGGATCGTGAAAACAGGAGGGCGGCTGCTCATAAGAACCCCGAACGGCGCGTCGCTCGGCCGCCTGCTGTTTGGAGTTCACTGGTATCATAACGACATACCCCGTCATCTCGTCCTCTATCCATTGGACAGCCTTGATCTCCTGTTCCAGCAGCACGGGTTTACGAGGAAAAAGGCCAAAACCTTCTCAAGTTCCGGCAACATCACCAAAAGCCTCCAGTATGCAATGGGCAATCATCGAAGACTGCACTACTTCAGCAGATTGCTCAAGATACTCTCGAAGCTGTATGTCCCTTTGAGCACAGGCCTGGGCAAAGGGGATGAGCTCTTCGTCGTTCATGAGAAACGATGATAGCCATTGACTGGTGAGCCGAGGGTCCATGCAGGCAGGGAGCAGAGGCGGCGCTGATTGCACGCGTAAAAACCCATGGATAATTTATTGTAGTGCGAGAGAAGGGACTCGAACCCCCACGGGATAACCCACCAGATCCTAAGTCTGGCGCGTCTACCAATTCCGCCACTCTCGCCTGAGTACTCTATGGAAAGTGCGCGGAGATTTGTCAAGCTCTAATCAGGCGTATTCCCGGCAACATGAAAGGGGGCGGCCTTTCGCGGCCGCCCCCTCGCCTTCATCGGTCAAACAGGGGCCTCACGTCACGAAGCCCAGCAGATGAGGCCGGTGTCCACGGGATAGATGAGGTTGGGATGGCTCGGCAGGACCCGCACCGTGTACCCGAACCTCCCGGTGTCCTCGCACTGGATGCGCGCCTGGAAGAGGTACTCGCCCTTGCCCACCTCGCCGCCGTTCTCCATCATGACCTTTCTCACGTCGAAGAGGTTCCCGCCGTCGTCGATCTTGCCGTAGTAGACCTGGGCGTTCACGTCGTCCGGGGTGAGCGCGCCCAGCCTGATGGAGGCCTTGACCACGACCTCGCTGTGCACCTCCACCTCGTCGCCTTCGGTGTGCTCGATGTTCCTGATCTGCACGTCCTTCCAGTGCCTGCGCAGGTGGTTCATCCAGGAAACGAGGGTCTTTGCGTTCCTGTAGCCGTCGGAGCCGAGGATCCGGGAGTTCAGGGCGGCCTCCATGTAGCACCGGTCCGTGTACTCCTCCACCATCCGGTTGGAGTTGAACTGCGGGCACAGGGTCCTCATGGACCGCTTCATCATGGAGATCCACTTCCTGGGCAGGCCGTCCAGGCCCCGGTCGTAGAACAGCGGGATGATCTCCCGCTCGAGGAGGTCGTAGATGGTCTTGCTCTCCACCTCGTCCTGGTACTGGAGGTTGTCGTAGATCTCGCCGTTGCCGATGCTCCAGCCGAGGTCGGGCTGATACCCTTCCACCCACCACCCGTCCGGGACGCTCAGGTTGAGCGCGCCGTTGGCCGTGGCCTTCATGCCCGAGGTTCCGCAGGCCTCCATGGGGCGCCTGGGGTTGTTCAGCCACACGTCGACCCCTTCCACCAGGTAGCGGCCGATGTTCATGTTGTAGTCCTCGAGGAAGACGACCCGGTTCCGGAAAGGCTCCTCCCGGGCGATGTGGATGATCTTCTGGATGATGGCCTTGCCCTCGTGGTCGCGCGGGTGGGCCTTTCCTGAGACGATGATCTGCACCGGCCGGCCCGGGTCGGAGACGATCTTCTTGAGGCGCTCGATGTCCTGGAAGAGGAGCAGCCCCCGCTTGTAGGTGGCGAACCGCTTGGCGAACCCGATGGTCAGCGCGTCCGGGTGAAGGGTCTCCATGGCCCGCTGGATATCGCTGGGCTTGCCGCCCCGGGCCTTGAGCTGCTTCACGAGGCGCCTGCGGGCAAAGGCCACGAGCCTCTCCCTCCTCCGCTGGTGGGTCGACCACAGCTCGGCGTCCGGGATCTCGTCGATGCGCTCCCACACCTTCTGGTTGTCCGGGTCTTCCTTCCACTTGGGCCCCAGGTACCGCTCGTAGAGGTCGGCCATCTCGGAGGATATCCACGACGGGATGTGGATCCCGTTGGTGATGGAGGAAATGGGCACGTCCTCGATGGTGACGTGGGGCCAGATGTCCTTCCACATGTCCCGGGACACCTCGCCGTGGAGCTTGCTCACGCCGTTGCGGTAGGCGGAGTTCTTCAGCGCGAAGACGGTTGCCCCGAAGTTCTCCTTGTCGTCGTCCGCGTTCTTCCTGCCCATGGCCACGAAGTCGCCCCACCTGATGCCGCTGCGCTCGACATACCCCTTGAGGTACTTGTCCATGAGCGACATGTCGAACACGTCGTTTCCCGCCGGCACCGGGGTGTGGGTGGTGAACACGAGCGAAGACCGCAGCACCTCCCTGGCCGTGGCGTAATCGAGGCCGTGCTTTTCCATGAGCATCCGGGCGCGCTCGAGGCCCACCAGGAAGGAGTGCCCCTCGTTCATGTGGTAGACCATGGGATCGATGCCCAGGGCCTCGAGGGCCTTCATGCCGCCGACCCCCAGGATGATCTCCTGCCTGAGCCGGTCTTCCGCATTGCCTGCGTACAGGCCGCCGGTGATGGCACGCTCGTCCGGATGGTTCTCCTCGAGGTTCGTGTCCAGGAGGTAGAGCGGTATCCTGCCCACCTGGCATCGCCAGATCTGGGCATGGCAGGGCCGACCTGCGAGGTCAACGCAGATCTTGACGGGCTTGCCCTTGCTGTCCGTCTCGAGGTGCAGGGCCATGTGGTAGAAATCGTTGTTGGGCGACTCCTCCTGCTGCCAGCCGTCCCAGCTGAGGTACTGGGTGAAGTAGCCGTGTTTGTACAGGAGGCCCACCCCGCACAGGGGGAGCCTCAGGTCGCTGGCGCTCTTGAGGTGGTCGCCGGCGAGGATGCCCAGGCCACCGGAATAGATGGGCAGGCTCTCGGTGATCCCGAACTCCATGGAGAAATAGGCTATGGTGAAGTCGATGGGCTGAGACAGGAGGAAGGAGTACACGCCCTTCTCGGAGATGTAGTCCTCGAAGGCGCTCGCGGTCTTCCTCATCTGGGAAAGGAATCCGTCATCCTCCATCAGGTCCATGATCCGGCCCTGGGACACCCGGGACAGCATGGCCACCGGGTTGTGGTCCGTTTCTTCCCACAGGTCCCTGTCCATGTGCTGGAAGAGGCGCAGGCCCTGCTGGTTCCAGCTGAACCACACGTTGTACGCCAGGGAGAGGATGGGGCTCAGGGTTTCGGGAAGGGTCGGTACGACTCGGAAGGATTTGATCTTCATTGTATCCCCTTTCGTGAGGTTGAGAATCTCTCCTCATACCCGTCTGTCATTATACATGCATAGCCTGGGGCAAGGAAGGGGTTCTTTCCGCAGGGGAAGGAACGCAGGCGAGCCCTGCCCGAGGCCTTGAGTTCTTTTCCTGATATCACGAGCTCGTGAATGCATATAAGCATGGTTGTATATCGGATATTCCTTATAAGAACTGAACCGGGCAGCCTTTCCCCCCCATCGTTTCCATGCCCGATGGGGCTTTTCACCCGTACACGGCTTCATGATACGGGGAGGCATACCCGCGCTGGGGGAAAACCGGAAGCGGGGGGCGGGCCCTGGCAAGCGCCCGTGGCCGCCCCCCGCAGGTACGTCTATTTCAGGCCGTCCTTCATGATCTGCCTGGCCCTGGCCGCTGACTCCGTGCCCGGATAGCCCTGTATGAGCCGCTGCAGGACGAGGTTGCCCGTCTGGGCGTCTCCCATCTTGTAGAACGACATCCCCTCCTTGAGGAGGGCCTCGGGGACCTTGTCGCCCTTGGAGTACTTCTTGGCCACCATGTCGTACTGCAGGACAGCGTCCTCATACTTCTCGAGGGAGAAGAGCGACTCGCCTATCCAGAACTGCGCATCGTCCGCGAGCTCGGGGTCGGGGCCCGAGGCGAGGTAGGATTTCAGATCGCTCACGGCCTCGGCAAACCGCTTGGCCCGGTACTTTTCCAACCCTGTCTCGTAGAGGGACTTGGGCGGCTCCTTCTGGGCATCGACGAGCGCCTTGAGGTCCATGATCTCGCGCTCGAGGGCCAGGAGACGGTCTTCCTTCACCGTCTCTCTGGAAGAGACCTTCATCTCGTCGACACTGCCCTGCAGGGAGGCCACCTGCTCCTTGAGCTCGCCGTAGTGTGCCAGGAGCTCGGCCTGGTTGCCCAGGCCCTGCTCCGTGAGGCGTTCCTTTTCCTTGAGCTTGTCTTCCGCCTTGGCGACCCTGGTCTTCAGGGCGTCCACTTCCCACTTCACGGCGTTCAGGTCCTGCTGCGTGGCGCAGCCTGCCAGGTAAAGCATGCAGAAGAGAAAGGGAACCAGCCTTTTCATGGAGGCCCCTCTCTACTGAAGGATGACGAAGTGGGCCCTTCTGTTCATCGCGTATGCCTCTTCGGTCGCGGCCGGATCCAGAGGCCTCTCCTCACCGTAGGAAACGGTGGCGATCCTGTCGGCGCTGATGCCCAGGAACACGAGGTATTCCTTTGCGGCGTTCGCCCTGCGCTCACCGAGGGCCAGGTTGTACTCGGTGGTGCCCCGCTCGTCGGCATGGCCTTCGATGCGGACCTTCACGCTCGGGTTGGCGTTGAGGAAGCTGGCCTTTTCCGCGAGGATCTTCCGGTCCTCGGGCCTGATGGTGAACCTGTCGTAGTCGAAGTGGATGTCGTTTTCCTCAAAGGCCGCAGCGGCTCCCCTGAGTGCGGCGCCACCTTCACCGGCCTGGGCTGCGCCGGGACCGGGCATGGCCATCTCGCCGGGGGCCGAGGGCGTGCCCACCTCTTTTTCCTGCTGCGGGGGAGGCGTCACCTCGCCGACCTGCTCAACCCTTTTCTTATCGCATGCGGCAAAGAAAAAGACCATGGACAAAAGGACGATATAAACGATTCCCCTGCTTGTGTTCCTCATACGTTCCTCCTTGTCTTTCATACATAGATACGTCGTATACGGTCAAATCGTGATATCCGAAGCAACTGGCCAATAAATTACCTCAAAGGGAAGCCAGGTCAAGAGGAAAAAGCTTCCAGGCCTCCCTTGAAAACCCTGGCTCCATGGCTATTCCAGCTGAAGAGACCAGCTTGGCTGTGAAAAACCTCCTCCATTCGTGACCTTGGCGAGAAAGCTCCCGGCAAGGTCTGTCACATAGATATTACCGTCCGAGCTTGCAAAAGCAATGAGCCTCCCATCCGGAGAGAAGGTGGGCGACTCGTCCCCCCTCCCGGTGCCTGGCAGGACCTTCAGGCCGCTCCCGTCGGGACGGATCAGGGCGATGTGGTACCGTCTGTCGGTTGCCGACAGGTAGGTGAAGGCGATGAGGTCGCCCTTGGGCGAGAACACGGGTTCGGTGTTGTAGGTCCCCTGGAAGGTGATCCGCTGCACTGCCTTCGAAAAGACATCGAGGACGTGGATCTGTGGGTTTCCCGAGCGGGACGAGCAGAAGGCGATCTTCCTGCCGTCCGGGGAGAAGGAGGGCGAGGTGTCGATGCCCCAGTTCGAGGTGAGGCGGATGTAATCCCGGGCGCCCAGGTTCATGAGGTAGATCTCCGGGTCGCCGTCCTTCGAAAGCGTCAGGGCCAGCTTGCGGCCGGTGCGGTCGAAGCACGGGGTGGTGTTGATCCCCCGGTGCGAAGAGACGGCCTCCACCTTGAGCGTGGCGACGTCCAGCAGGTACAGGTCCGGGTTGCTCCTCCAGTAGGAGACGAAGGCGATCTTCCTGCCGTCGGGCGACCACGCGGGGTCCAGGATGAGGTCCCCTCCCCCCTTGATGGCCTTGCCGCCGGTGCCGTCGCACCAGGCCGTGTACATCTGCTTCTTCCTGCCCGACTTCTGCACGGCCACGATCTTCGAGGAGAACATGGGCTCGATGCTCAGGGATTTGTCCAGGAAGCTGTCCATGAAGGTATGCACGGCGCGGTAGGGCGTGTCCGGCTTTGTGGTGTACGTGGTGTTCATGAGCACGCGCGAGGTGGCGATCTCCACCACCTGGACCGCGAAGCTCAGGAGCCCGCCCTGGGAGTCGACCCTGGCCGCGATCACGTAGTCCGCGCCGATGAGGTTCCAGTTCTTCACGGTGGACGGGTCGACCGTGCTCATGGGGCCCGGGTTGAGATAGGCCTTGGGGTTGATGAGGCTGAACGCCCCGGACACCTCGAGGTCCTTTGCGCACATGGACCACACCGACTCCGCAAGGCTGCGCTGGCCGCCGAAGGAGGGCATGGCCACCTTGAGGCGGTTGAACTCCTTGCCCTCGATGTCGATGTGGACGCTCTGCGCCTGGAGAAACACGGGCAGGGCCATAAGCATGACCGCGATGAGGGAGAAAACCTTCTTCATCTATTGCGCTCCTTTGGGTGGGTTGAACGACATGGTGACCTCCACGCTGTCACGCCCTCCCACGAGGGCAAGCGGGGGCTGGGGCAGCCGCTTCAGGCTGCTCAGGGCCATCTGTATGGACCTGTCGAACGGGGTGTTGCCCGAAGAGATGAGGAGCCTCCTGTCCAGCAGCTCCCCGCTCCGGGATATCCTGAGCATGTAGGTGGTCTTGAGCGACATGTCCATGTATGCGATCTCTGGGGGGGTCTTCCAGACCCTCTCCACCAGGGACCTCACCTGGGACTTCCACAGGGCCATCTGCTGGGCCGTCTCGTCGAGGGTTGGCCTGCCCTGCCTGCCCGGACCGGTGACAGGGGGCGCCTCGTGTCTGGGCTGGGGCGGAAGATCGGGTTCAGGCTCCTCGAATTTTGGCGGTTCGATCTTCGAGGGCAGGAGCTCCGGGGCGGTGTCGGGAAGGGCCTTTTCCTTCTGGATGGAGTCCAGCGCCCTGGGGGCCTGGGTCCTGTTCACGAACTTCGGGGCCGATCTGCCCGAGTCGGGCATGGGCTTCGAAGGCACATCCGTCACGATGTCCACCTCGTAGACATCCATGGCCGTGGTGTCCCTGGGGGTGAGCTGGATTTCCACCATGGAGATGATCAGCAGGAGGTGCAGGCCGATGGAAGTCCAGTGGTGCCAGCGGAGCTTTTTCATCATCCTTTATTCTTTACCGGCGGCTGGGTCACCAGCCCGATCTTGGTGAGCCCGGTGGTGCGGATGAGCGCCATGACCTCTGCCACGTACCCGTAGGCGACCGCCTTGTCGGCCTGGAGGAACACGCTGTCGACCCCCCGCTCCTCCCGGATCTGCCCGAGGATCACGCCCAGCCGGTCGAACTCGATGGCCGAACCGTTTATGTCGAGGGTCCTGTCCTTGTTGATGGTGATGACGAGGTCCTGGCTCTGGGTCTCCAGGGCCCTGGCCTCCACGTTGGGCAGGTCGACCTTCATGCCCTCCTTCATCATGGGGGCGGACACCATGAAGATGATGAGCAGCACGAGCATCACGTCCACGAAAGGCGTGACGTTGATCTCGGCCATGTGCTTGCCGGGCTTATTCGCCAGCATGGCCCGCTCCCCTGCGCACCCAGTTCATGAAGTCGATCTCGAAGCGCTCCATCTGGGTCACGGCATGGCCCACCTGGGTGGTGTAGAAGTTGTAGAAGAGCACGGCCGGTATGGCCACGAAGAGACCGGCAGCCGTGGCGATGAGCGCCTCCGAGATGCCGGGCGCCACGGTGGCCAGGTTGGCCGAGCCTTTCAGCCCGATCTCCCGGAAGGAGTCCATGATGCCCCACACCGTGCCGAACAGGCCGATGAAGGGGCTCGAGTTGCTGATGCTCGCCAGGAAGCCCAGGCCCTGGTTCAGGTCGCTCGTCTGCTGGGCGATCTGGCTCCGTATGCGGTTTTCCACGTTGGGGAGCATGGCGCCCGCGATGGCGTTGTTCTTTCCGGCTATCCTCCTGAGCTCGTCCTTGGCCTCGCGGAAGATCTTCGAGAGCGGGCAGTCGCCCACCTTGTTGACGTTCTCGTTGAGGTAGACCATGCTGAAGCTCTCGTAGAGGGTGTCGAGGATGATCTGGCCCTTCTTGCGGGCCCGCGACAGGACCACCCACTTCTGGATGATGATCGCCCATGATATGATGGAGAACAGCAGGAGTATGAGCAGGACCAGCTTGACCACGGGGTCGGAATCCACAATCATGGCCCCCACGTCGCCCCTGAACTGCGCTGAGGCTGCATAGGCTGTTGAAGGGAAAAACGGCATCGAAATCCTCCTAATGAATTACGGTGTAATGTGGTACCAGGGCAGGACGGCCTTCATGTCCCCGCGCCCTTCGGAAGCGAGATGGTGAAGGTGGTGCCTGCCGGGTTCGAGACAAAGCTTATAGTACCGGAATGCATCTTTATCAACCGGTAAGAGATGGACAGCCCGAGGCCGATCCCCTTGGGCTTGGTGGTGAAGAAGGGGTCGAAGATCCTGCTGCGGATGTCCTCGGGAATGCCCTTGCCCGTATCCCGCACCTCGATTCTGGCGTACGCCCCGTCGTCGACGAGGTGCACCTCCATCCTCCCCCCAGACGGCATGGCCTGGAGCGCATTGATGAAGACGTTCATGAGGACCTGCTGCACCACCCCCGGGTCCGCCTTGATCTTCAGCCCCTCCGGCGGATAGAACTCCATGACCTGGACGTGGTTCTTGCGAGCCTCGTCCTGCACGGTGAAGACCGAGTCCTCGACGATCTTCTTGAGGTTGCAGGGCCGCAGGGCGAGCTCCTTGGGCTTGGCGAAGTCGAAAAAGCTCAGGAGCAGCTTGTTGAGGCGATCGATCTCCATGATGATCCGGGTGACGTAGTCTGTCCGGTGATCGTTCTCCGGGATCTCGGCCTTGAGGGCCTGGGCCGTTGTCTTGATGCCCGCCAGGGGGTTGCGGATCTCGTGGGCGATGCCGGAGGTGAGCTCGCCCACCGACGCGAGCCGGTCCATCTTCAGGAGCTCCTGCTGGAGCCTGTGCACCTCGGAGACATCGGAAAGCACTACGGCGGAACAGCCGTCTGAAAGCGGGATCCTGGTGAGCCGGACCGTGATCCTCTCGTCGCCCCTGGTCCGAATCAGTTCCTTCCTGCCGGAACCGTGCGGAACGACCTCCCGTATGTTCACCTCACCCAATCGGTCGTGGTCGATGCCCATGTACTCATGGGCAGCCCTGTTGGCATATGTGACCGCCCCTGTTTCATCTGCCAGCATGACCCCGGTGGGCAGGAATTCAAGGACCTCGCTCAAAACCTTCCTGTCCATATCCTTATAGTAGCCAACATCCGGTGAAAGTTCCAGAAAAATCTAATCACCATTTGGCACTTTTTGCCTTAACTGATAATAGTATTAATTACAAGTGTTTTCTACTTATTAAAAGCCGTAAAACTGCCGAAGAACATATTGACACAGGTAGGTGATTATATTATAGGTCAAAAAGTGCCATTTTGTGTCTGATTGTCGAGGGGCGAACTTGTTTAAAGGGCATTACGTAAATACCATCAATGAGAAGGGACGGCTGAGCATCCCGTCGAAATTCAGGGACCATCTGAGCGGGAGCGATGCCGAGACCCTCGTCGTCACCAAGGGCCTCGACCAGTGCCTTCTGGCATACGCCCCCGAAGAATGGGAAAAGATGGAAAGGAAGGCTTCCGGCCTGTCCTCGGTCAGGATGGCCGACATCGTATACAAGCGACACGTCATGGGTTCAGCAGAGGAGTGCCAGCTGGACGCGCAGGGGAGAATCCTCGTTCCGTTGAGCCTGCGCGAATATGCCGGGCTCAAGAAGAAGTGCCTCTGCGTAGGTGTTGGGGAACGTTTCGAGATCTGGGATGTGGATACGTACGACGCGTTCATGAAGGAAGCCATGAAGGATCCCGCCAGCCTGAGAAAAGATCTCGCTGAGCTGGGCCTCTAAGCGTATGTCCCACGTCCCCGTTCTCCTGGAAGAAGTGGTGGAGGTGATGATGCCCCGCGACGGCGGCCGATACTTCGACGGCACCCTGGGATTCGGCGGACACGCGCGGGCTATCCTCGAGAAGAGCTCGCCCACCGGCGAGCTCGCCGGCACCGATCTCGACAAGGCCGCCATCACGAGGCTCGAAGCCATCCTGGAGCCCTATCGCTCCCGGGTGCATCTTTTTCATGGAAACTACACGGAGATAGACAGGATCTGCGCCATGCTCGGATGGGAGAGGCTCGACGGGGTTCTGCTCGATCTCGGGATGTCATCGATGGCCCTCGATGATCCCGGTCGAGGGTTTTCTTTTCTCAAGGAAGGACCGCTGGACATGAGGTTCTCCTCCGACAATCCCTTGAGCGCCCATGAGGTGGTGAACTCCTACGACGAAGCCAGGCTGGCCTCTCTCATCAGGGAGTACGGCGAGGAGAGCTTCGCGAAGCGCATCGCGCAGCGCATCGTCGAGGCGCGGCCCATCTCCACCACCACGGAGCTCGCGGATGTGGTGAGCAGGGCCATCCCCAGGCGCTTCTGGCCAAAGAAGATCCATCCCGCCACCCGGACCTTCCAGGCCATCCGCATGGAGGTGAACGGGGAGATCAGTAATATCGGGGAGTTCCTCCCCAAGGCGGCAAACCTGCTCGCCATCGGCGGGGTCATGGCCGTCATCTCGTTCCACTCCCTGGAAGACCGCCTGGTCAAGCGGTTCTTCTCCGGCGGCACGGGCGAATTCGTCTTTCCCCGTGGTCTGCCCGCCCCTGAGGCTCGCGGGCCCGTGTTCGAAAGGATCACCCGCAAGCCCGTCGAGGCAGGCCAGGAGGAGGTCGACGTCAATCCGAGGGCCAGGAGCGCGCGCCTGCGCGCGGCACGGAGGGTGTCGTGAAGACCCGGGTATCCTTGACCATCCTCCCCTCGAGCATCATCCTGCTGATCTGCTTCATGGCCTGGTCGTTCTTCCACATCTGGACCAGGCACATGGCAACGGACCTGGGATACAAGATCTCCGCGGAGCAGAACACGAAAGAGGAGCTCCTGAGCGAGAACAAGTCGCTCAAGCTCGAGATATCGGCCCTGAAGAGCACCAGGAGGCTTGAGGCCATAGCGCGGGAAAAGCTGGGCATGGACACGCCCAAGCCCGAACAGGTGGTGTACCTATGGGTCACAGAGTAAAGATCGTCCGGATCATCCTCATGCTCTTCCTGGCTGTCATCGGGATCCGTGCGTTCTACATCCAGGTCATCACCCCGGACAGGGTCCTGACCATGGCCCACAAGAAGTTCGACTACAACATCCAGCTCTCCGCCTACCGGGGGGGCATCTACGACAAGAGCGGCCAGCCTCTGGCCATCAGCCTGGACGTCAAGTCCATCGCGGCCAACCCCCGGATTATCCGGAACCCGTCGGCGGCGGCGGCGAAGATCTCCCGCGCGCTGGGTGTGCCGGAGCATTCCGTGCGCAAGAAGATGAGCTCGTCGCGATACTTCACCTGGGTCAAGCGCCAGGTCTCCCCTGACGAGGTGGCCGCTGTCCAGGCCCTGAACATAGACGGCATCGGCTTCTACAACGAGGCCAAGCGCTTCTACCCCGAGTCCGAATCCCTGGCCAACATCCTGGGGATCGTGGGCATCGACGGACAGGGCCTCGAGGGCCTGGAGCTCATGTTCGACAACATCCTCAAGGGCAAGCCCCGGCAGATCGAGGTCCGCAAGGACGGCATGGGCAGGATCATCTACGCCAGAGGCCTGCCGCCGGACGAGGCGAAGGACGGCTACACCCTCTACCTCACCCTCGACCGGAGGCTCCAGTACATCGCCTATTCCGAGCTCCAGTCCACCATCAGGCAGTACAACGCGGGCTCCGGCTTCGTCATCATCACCAACCCCGAGACAGGCGAGATCTACGCCATGGCGTCCTACCCGAGCTTCAACCCCAACCTGGGCACGTACAAGACCATGGAAGGGCACCGCAACCGGGCCGTGGTGGACCTCTTCGAGCCCGGGTCGACCATGAAGCCCATCTGGGTCAGCTGGGGCATCGAGAGCGGGAGGATGCGGCCCACCCAGACGGTGTTCTGCGAGAACGGGGCGTATACCTTCCACCGCAAGACCATCCACGACCACGAGAAGCACGGGTGGCTCCCCGTGACCGAGGTCATCAAGTACTCCAGCAACATCGGCATGGTGAAGCTCCTCGACCCCGTGAAATCAGCGGACATGTACGCGTGCATGGACCTTTTCGGGTTCACCTCCCAGACAGGGATCGAGTTCCCCGGAGAGCCTGGGGGCTTCATCCGCCAGCCCCGGAGGTGGACCTCGGTGGACAAGGCCACCATCTCCTACGGGCAGGGGTTCGCGATCACGGGCATCCAGCTCATCACCGCCTTCAACTCCATGGTCAACGGCGGCATGCTCATGAAGCCCTACCTCATCGACCACATCACGGACGCCACGGGCAAAAACATCGAGTTCAACCGGCCCACCATCATCCGCAAGGTGGTGTCCCCCCAGACCTCCGACCAGATCCTCACCATCCTGAAGACGGTGGCGCTCAAGGGGGGCACGGCGGAAGGCGCGAGCATGAGCTCCTTCCAAGTATTCGGGAAAACAGGCACTGCTCAGAAGATCGATCCTTTGACCGGCACCTACTCAAAAAAGGACTATGTTTCGAGCTTCATCGGGGGTATTATCGACGCCAGCGGCAAGCCGAGGCTCACCATGATCATCAGCATCAACGAGCCCCAGCTGAACTATTACGGGAGCGTCGTGGCCTGCCCCGCATTCAAGAACATCATGCAGAAGTGCACGAGCATCATGGACATCAGCCCGAACATCACGGTAGCCAGCAAAGGAGCAGAGGGTGAAGGCATCTGAGATTGCCGCCATCATTGATGGAGCGGAGCTCACGGGCATGGACCGGGAATTCTCCCGCCTGCAGGCCGATTCCCGCGAGGTGAAGGAAGGGGACGCCTTCATCGCGCTCAAGGGGAGCCTTTCCGACGGCCATGCCTTTATCGGGAACGCGGTACGGTCAGGAGCGAGGGTGGTCGTCTGCAACCGCGGGGCCGCACCCGACCTCCCGGACACCACGCTGATCACGGTCCCGGATACGAAGGCTGCGCTGGAGAGGGTCCTCCCCATCCTCTTCCCCCATGCGCGCAGGCCGAAGCTCATCGGCATCACCGGGACGAGCGGAAAGACCACCACCACCTATCTCGTCGAGGCCATCCTCAAGGCGGCGGGCATGAACCCCGGCGTCATCGGCACCATCGACATGCGCTACGGGGGCATAAGCATCCCCGCCAACAACACGACCCCCGGCCCCATCGAGCTGTACGAAGGGCTCGACACCATGGGCAGGGGCCGCGTGGGCGCGGTGGCCATGGAGGTGAGCTCCCACTCGCTCGACCAGGACAGGGTCATGGGGCTGACCTTTGCCTGCGCCGTGTTCACGAACCTGAGCCAGGACCACCTCGACTACCACATTGACATGGACACCTACTTCCTGGCCAAGAAAAAGCTCTTCGACCGGAAATACCTCGCCGGAAAGGCGGTCATCAACGTGGACGACGACTACGGCCGCAGACTCGCCGGCGAGATCCCGGACGCACTGACCTGCGGCAGGAGGTATGATGCCGCCATCACCGTCCGTTCCCTGCGGAACACCCCCGAGGGGATGATCCTCACCCTGTCGACCCCGGCAGGGGAGCTCTCCCTGCGCACCCACCTCATGGGGGAGATCAACGCCTACAACATCATGTCCGCCGTGGGGGCCGCGCAGGCGCTCGGGCTGGGCAGGGACGAGGTGGTCTCGGGGATAGAATCGCTCCAGCAGGTCCCCGGGAGGATGGAGCCGGTGAGGAACGACCACGGGCTCACCATCCTCGTGGACTATGCGCACAAGCCCGACGCCCTCCAGAACGCGCTGGCATGCGCCCGCACCCTGACCAGGGGCAGGCTCATCTCGGTGTTCGGCTGCGGTGGGGACAGGGACAGGACCAAGCGGCCCGTCATGGGGGCCATCGGTGCCCGGATGTCGGATCTTACGATCCTGACCTCGGACAACCCCCGGTCCGAAGACCCGGGAGCCATCATCGAGGACATCCTCGCGGGGATCCCGGACAAGACCTATGTGGTGGTGGAGCCTGACCGCGAAGCGGCCATCAGGTTCGGGATCAACTCCATGAAGGAAGGCGACTGCCTCATCATCGCAGGCAAGGGACATGAAACCTACCAGATCGTGGGCTCGAAGAAGTCCTCGTTCGACGACCGCGAGTGCGTCCGCGCATGTTTAAGGGAGATATACGGATCATGAAGCTCAAGGCGTGGGAAATTGCAGAATGCACCGGGGGATCGGTCGTGTCCGGCAGCGCGGACACGGTCTTTTCCGGGGTATCCACAGACTCGCGGACGGTCGGCAAGGGCGACCTCTTCGTGGCGCTCGGGGGCGAGCACTTCGACGGCCACGTGTTCGTAGCCGAGGCCATCGCCAAGGGGGCCGCGGGCGCGGTCATCATGAAGGAAGGATTGAGGGGCAAGGGCACCATCATCTCCGTGGAAGACACCCTGGCGGCCCTGGGCGACATCGGCGGGTATGTCAGGAACCAGTACAACCCCGTGGTCGTGGGCATCACCGGCTCCACGGGCAAGACCACGGTGAAGGAGCTGTGCGCCTCCATCCTGGCCCAGGACGGGCCCTGCCTCAAGACCCAGAAGAACTACAACAACCTCATCGGCGTGCCCCTGTGCCTGCTGGAGCTCACCGAAGAGCACAGGTACGCGGTCATCGAGATGGGCACCAACCGCTTCGGCGAGATCGACCGGCTCTCCTCCATCGTGAGGCCGAAAGTCTCCATCCTGAGCAACATCAACCCTGTCCACCTGAGCGGCCTGAGAAGCATCTCGGGCATCATCAAGGAGAAGCAGGCCATCTTCCGGAACACCGTCTCCGACGGCATCGCGGTGATCAACCCGCACCTGGAGAACATGGACCGGGTGGAGATCCCCAGGAGCCTGAAGATCATCACCTACTCGTCCTCCGAGGGCGCTGACGTCACCCTCAAAGAGGTGCTCCACCAGGGGCTCGACGGCACCGAGGTGCTCATGGACCTCGGCGGCGAACCCCTGCACACGCACGTGCCCCTGCCGGGCATGCACAACGTCTGCAACGCCATGGCCGCGGCGGCCTGCGCCATGGGCCTGGGGATAGGGCTCGACAAGATCTCGAAGGGGATCCAGGAGGCGAAGTTCCCGGGCATGCGCTCCGAGATCATCGTCTCGGACCACATCTCCATCATCAACGACTCGTACAACGCCAACCCCGCCTCCATGAAGGCGGCCCTGCAGATGCTCGTGTCGTCGCCCCATTCCTACCGGGTCGCGGTGCTGGGCGACATGCTGGAGCTGGGGACCGAGGCCGAGCACTGGCACACGCAGCTTGGCCAGTGGGTGGCCCAGGCGGGGATCGACCGGCTGGTCGTGACCGGTGAGATGTCGAAGATCATCTCCGAGGGCGCCGTCGGGCAGGGCATGAACCCGTCCGCCGTGCACATCGCGGAAGGCCTGCCGCAGATCATCGAGAACCTCTCGGACGTGCTGGACAAGGACGCCATCGTGCTCGTGAAGGCGTCCCGGGCCCTGCACCTGGACGAAGTGGTAACCCATCTGAAGGCGGTGGCATAGCATGATCTACCATCTGCTCTACCCGCTCCACGAATACTCCACCTTCTTCAACGTCTTCAAATACATCACCTTCCGGAGCATCTACGCCACCATCACCGCGCTCATCATCGCGCTTCTGCTGGGGCCCTGGTTCATGAGGAAGGTCACCGAGCTCAAGCTCAAGGAGAGGATCAACGGCAACGTGCCAAAGAACCACGCGGGCAAGTCCGGCACGCCCACCATGGGCGGCCTGCTCATCATCTTCTCCATCGCGGTCTCCACCATCCTGTGGGCGGACCTCACCAACCTCTACCTGTGGCTGGGCATGATCATCCTCGTGTCCTTCGGCTTCATCGGGTTCGTGGACGACTACATCAAGACCATCAAGGGCAACATGGCCGGCGTCCCCGGAAGGGTCAGGCTGCTCCTCGAGTTCGCCATAGCGGCCGTCATCGGCTACGTGCTGGTGAACATCCCGGGGTTCGACCGCTCCATCGTGCTGCCCTTCTTCAAGAACGTCACCATCAACCTGGGCCCCCTCTACATCCCGTTCGCCATGCTCGTGATCGTGGGGGCGGCCAACGCGGTCAACCTCACCGACGGCCTCGACGGCCTGGCCATCGGGCCGTGCACCATCGCCGCTGCCACCTACCTCGTGTTCGCCTACGTGACAGGCAACATCAAGGCGGCAGGCTATCTCCAGTTCCCCTACCTGCCGGGCGTGGGCGAGTTCGCCATCTTCATGGGGGCCGTGGTGGGCGCCGGCATGGGTTTCCTCTGGTACAACGCGTATCCCGCCCAGATGTTCATGGGCGACGTTGGCTCGCTGAGCCTCGGGGGGATCCTTGGCACGGCGGCCCTGGTCACGAAGCAGGAGATGCTGCTCCTGGTCGTGGGCGGGATCTTCGTCATGGAGGTCGTGTCCGTGGTCCTGCAGGTGGGCTTCTTCAAGTTCACCAAGGGCAGGCGCATCTTCCGGATGGCCCCCATACACCATCATTTCGAGCTCAAGGGATGGCCGGAGCCCAAGATCATCGTGCGGTTCTGGATCATCTCCATATTACTGGCCATGGTTGCCATTTCGACACTGAAATTGAGGTGAGGCAGGGCTATGGACAAAAATGACAACGGGCTTGACTATTTACAGGTGCTCATCAGCTGTTACACGGATCACGAGGACAAGGGGGTGGCCTCGCTCATCGCGGGCATCCTCAAGGGCATAGAAAGGATGAAGGCTTGCGCATAGCAGTGTGGGGAACAGGCCAGACAGGCCTGGCGACAGCGAAGGAAATGATCCGTCAGGGGCACGAGGTGCGCCTCGTGGACGAGCGGGCCCCCACGGGGAGCCTCGAGCTCGAGGTGAAGATCCTCGACGAGGGCGACATCGCCTGGGCGGATCTCGTGATCCCGAGCCCCGGCGTCCCCCGGTTCCACCCCCTGCTCCTCAAGGCAAAGAAGGTGCTCTCGGAGATCGAGGTGGCCATGTCGCTCATGACGGGCACGCTCATCGCCATCACCGGCTCGAACGGCAAGACCACCACCACGACGCTCATCCACGAGGTCCTGGTGGCCGCCGGACTCGACGCGGGCATCGGCGGGAACATCTCCCCTCCCCTCATCACCCTTGCCCAAAGGAACCCCAGGTACATCGTGGCGGAGATCTCGTCCTTCCAGCTCGAGTGGATCGAGGGGTTCAGGCCGCACATCGGCATCTGCCTGAACATCACGCCCGACCACCTCGACCGCTACCCCACCATGGAGGAGTACACCTTCTTCAAGAAGGTCATGTTCAAGAACCAGACCGAAAGCGACATCGCGGTGGTGAGCGACGACGACCCCCTGCTGCGGGAGATCCCGGGCAGGGCCAGAAGGGCGGGCTTCTCCTTCGGCAGGCCCGCGTCAGCGGACGGGGCCTACATCGAGAACTCCCGGGTCTTCTTCCAGGGGAGCATCGAGGGTGAAGGTCCGAGGCTTCCCGAAGGCCCCCACATCAGCCAGGGGCTGAAAGAGGACATGATGGCCGCCGCACTGACGGCCAGGCTCCTGGGGGTCGACTCCCGCTGTGCCGAAGAGGTGTTCGCCCGGTTCAAGGGGATCCACCACCGGTTCGAGTTCGTCGCCGTAAGGGGCGGGGTCACCTTCATCGACGACTCGAAGGCAACGAACGTGGGCGCGGTGGACACGGCGCTCGCCGGCATGGCCGGCCCGGTCATCCTCATCCTCGGCGGCAAGGACAAGGGCGGGGACTTCTCCGCTATCGTGTCCAGGCACAGGGGCAAGATAAGGAAGTGCTACGTCATCGGCGAGGCCACGGAGCGGATCATGGGCGAGGTCAAGGGCATCGTGGAGGCCCAGGAGGCCTCCGACATGGAGCATGCGATCCGGTATGCATACGAGGGGGCATCGCCCGGGGACACGGTCCTCCTGAGCCCCGGGTGCGCCAGCTTCGACCAGTTCAGGAGCTATGCTCACAGAGGAGACGTGTTTCAGGAATGCGTACGCGCGATCACATAATCGATGCCATAGACCAGGCCATCGACTTCGACATGGTCTTTCTCCTGACCACGCTCATGCTGCTGGCCTTGGGGACCATCATGATCTTCTCCTCGAGCTACTTCATCTCGAAAGAGGCATCGGGCAACAGCCTCGCCATGACGGTCAGGCACCTCGCCCGCCTCGGGCTGGGCCTGCTGGCCATGGCGGCCATCATCCGCACCGACTACCGGAAGTTCAACAACAAGGGGCTCATCATACCCCTGCTCGGGATCGGGATCATCCTCTGCGTGCTCTGCTTCGTGCCGGGCATCGGCGTGGAAGGCGGTCACGCCAGGAGGTGGGTCAACCTCGCCCTGTTCACCGTTCAGGCCTCGGAGGTCGCCAAGGTCGCGCTCATCTTCTACCTGGCCTACTACCTCTCGAAGAAGGAAAAGCGGGTCGACGACTTCGCCGACGGGGTCATGCCCGTGATGATCGTCGTCGGCATCATGACGGGGCTCGTGTTCCTGGAGCCCGACTTCGGCACTGCGCTCATCATCGGCATGTGGTCCGTGGCCATCCTCTTCATGGCGGGCATGCGGCTCAAGCACCTGGGGCTGTTCTTCCTGGCCGCCCTCCCGGTCGTGGCCCTGCTCATGATCCTCGCGCCCTACCGGAGGGCCAGGCTCCTGGCCTTCATGAACCCCTGGGAGGACATGCACGGCATCGGCTACCAGATCGTGCAGTCCATGGTGGCCTTCGCCAACGGAGGGTTCGCCGGCTCCGGCCTCGGGGAGGGGACCCAGAAGCTCTTCTTCCTGCCCGCGCCCCACACGGACTTCATCTTCTCCGTCCTGGCCGAGGAGCTGGGCTTCCTGGGCGTGGCCTTCGTGGTCGTGCTCTTCGGGATCTGGATCTGGAGGGGCATCACCATCGCGCTCGCGACGAACGACTCCTTCGGCTTCTATCTCGCCGTATCCGCCGTCTCCATCGTGGCGATCCAGGCCATCGTCAACATGAGCGTCTCCATGTCGCTCTTCCCCACCACGGGCGTGACACTGCCTTTCTTCTCCTACGGGGGGTCGAGCCTGCTCACCGTGCTCGTCACCTCGGGGATCATCCTGTCTGTGTCGAGGGGGGCACGGGTATGAGGGTCATCGTCACCGCAGGAGGAACAGGGGGCCACATCATGCCTGCCATGGCCATCGCCGAGGGGATCAGGGACAGGCGCCCGGACGCCGCCATCCTCTACATCGGCACGAACCGGGGCATGGAGGAGCGGATCGCCGGGCAGTTCGGCCTCGATTTCAAGGGCATCGACGCCCTGGGCATCAAGGGCAAGGGCCCCCGCCACATCGCACGCGCCGCCTTCGTGAACGTGAAGGCGCTGCTGGACGCCCTCAGTATCGTGCGATCCTTCAGGCCCGACTGGGTGGTGGGCACGGGAGGATACGTCACGGGCATGGTGGTGCTCGCAGGCTTCCTGACCCGCGCGCGCTGCGCCATCCAGGAGCAGAACTCCGTGGGCGGCCTCACGAACAGGATCCTGGGGCGCCTGGCGAAGAGGATCTTCCTCGCCTACCCCGACGACGCGGGCGTGTTCCCGAAATCGAAGACCATTCTCACGGGCAATCCCGTGAGGAAGAGCATATCCCCGGGCTTACGGAAGGGCGAGGGCGACTATCTCCTCATCCTGGGCGGCTCGCTGGGCGCTTCCAGCATCAACGACACGGCGGTCAAGGCCCTGAAGCTGCTCAAGGACGAGGGCGTTGTCCTGAAGGTCCTGCACCAGACCGGCGCCAGGGATTTCCGGAAGGTGGAGCAGGCGTACGGGGAGGCCGGGGTGGAGGCCACGGTGCGCGACTTCATCGACGACATGGCCCCGGTGTACGCAGGCGCCCGCCTCGCCCTGTGCCGGTGCGGGGGGCTGACCCTCTCGGAGCTCTCGGTCATGGGCGTGCCGGCCATCATGGTCCCCTTCCCCCAGGCAACGGACAACCACCAGATGGGCAACGGCCGGTACGTGGAGCGCCACGGCGGCGGATGGGTCATCCCGGACGACGCCTTGAGCCCCGAGAGGCTTGCCCTGGAGATCAGGAAGAGGTATTTCGACCACGACATGCTGCAGCGGGCGGCATCGGACTTCATATCGCTCGGGCTCGGAAACGGCTCCAGGGTCATCGCAGAGGAGATTTCAGGTGTTTAGAGGCATACGCAACATTCACTTCGTAGGCATCGGAGGCATCGGCATGAGCGGCATCGCCGAGCTCCTCATCAATCTGGGATTCAAGGTGTCCGGCTCGGACGTGTCCGACTCGGACACGGTGGCCAGGCTCCGCTCCATGGGGGCCAGGATCCACATCGGCCACGCGGCCGGCAACCTGGGCGACGCCCAGGTCGTGGTGTACTCGTCCGCCGTGGCGCTGGACAACCCCGAGTGCGTTCAGGCACGGACACAGCACCTCCCGGTCATCCCGCGGGCGGAGATGCTGGCGGAGATCATGCGCATGAAGCGCGACTCCATCGCCATCGCCGGGACCCACGGCAAGACCACCACCACCTCCATGCTCGCCACGGTCCTGGCGGTCGCAGACCTCGACCCCACGGCCATCATCGGCGGCAAGCTCGACATGTTCGGGTCGAACGCCCGCCTGGGCGAAGGCATGTTCCTGGTGGCGGAGGCGGACGAGAGCGACCGCTCCTTCCTCAAGCTCGCCCCCATCGTGGCCGTGGTCACCAACATCGAGGAAGAGCACATGGACTGCTACCGGGACCTCGACGACATCCTCGACACCTTCGTGCAGTTCATGAACAAGGTGCCCTTCTTCGGGTTCAACATGGTGTGCCTGGACAACGAGAACATCCAGCACATCCTGCCCAGGCTCGAGCGCAAGGTCATCACCTACGGCTACCACAACCAGGCCCTGTACCGGTACACCGACACGATCTTCGACGGCCTGACCTCGAAGTTCATCGCCCACCGCAACGGCAGCGTCCTGGGCGAGGTGCGCCTGAACGTGCCCGGGAACCACAACTGCCTCAACGCCCTGGCCGTCATCGGCACCTGCCTCGAGCTGGAGATCCCCTTCGATACCGTGGTGAAGGGCCTCGAGGCGTACAAGGGCGTCCAGCGCAGGGCCCATGTCCGGGGCGAGAAGAACGGCATCATGGTCATGGACGACTACGGCCACCACCCCACGGAGATCAAGGAGACCCTCAAGGCGGTCAAGGGAGGATTCCCGAACAGGCGGCTGGTCGTGGTGTTCCAGCCTCACCGCTACACCAGGACGCGGGACCTCTTCGGCGACTTCGTCACCTCGTTCTACGACGCGCAGAAGCTCTACCTCACGGACATCTACCCCGCTTCCGAGCAGCCCATCGAGGGGGTTTCGGCAAAGGCCCTCTGCGAGGAGATCGGCACGCACGGCCACCGGGACATCCACTATATCGAAGACAAGGAAACTATTCCAAACGTGCTCATGAACGACCTGAGGGAGGGCGACCTCGTGCTCTTCCTCGGGGCAGGCGACGTGTGGAGACAGGGCATGAAGCTCCTGGAGGCGATTGGATGAAGGGATTCACGTCGGTCAACGCTGGCGAGGTGACCACCATGCGCTGCGGCGGCACCATCGCCAGGCTCTACGAACCCGACACGCGGGAGCAGCTCGCGGAGCTGGTATCCCTGCTCGACTCCTTCATCGTCCTCGGCGGCGGCTCCAACACGATCTTCGGGGACGGCACGGTCGAGACGCCGGTCATCAGGCTGGGCAAGGGCTTCGGCAACATCGAGCACCAGGAGGGCATCCTCACGGTGGGCGCTTCCGTGTCCACCTCGGCCCTGCTCGGGTACTGCCTCAGGAACGCCCTGTCCGGGCTGGAGTTCCTCTCGGGCATCCCCGGCACCATCGGCGGGGCCCTGTGGATGAACGCGGGCACCACGGACAGGGGCATCATGGACACGGTCCTCGTGGTGGAATACCTCGACAAAGACGGCCTGCAGACGGTGGCACGGAAGGAAGTCCCTTACCGCTACCGCTGCGGTGGCTTCCCCGAAGGCATCATCATCACCGGGGCGCGCCTCGACGTGCACCAGTCCTCCCCAGAGGAGGTGAGGGAGAAGGTCGAGGCGTTCATGGAGAAACGACGCGCCCAGCCCAAGGGCCACAGCGCGGGGTCCGTGTTCAAGAACCCCCCGGGCTCGCCCGCAGGCTATCTCATAGAGCAGGCGGGGCTGAAAGGCCTTCGCTACGGCGGCGCAAAGATCTCCGAGATCCACGCGAACTTCATCATCAACGACGGTCATGCGACCGCTGCGGACATCAAGGCCCTCATCTCGCTGGCCAAGGGCAAGGTGAGGGAGCTTTTCGGGGTTGAGCTCAAGGAGGAGGTGAGAATCGTTGATTGACTATAAAGAAACGAAAAAGACCGCCTCCAGGAAGAAGACGCTGTCGAAGATTAACCTTGCAATCCGGTTCTCCATATGGTTATGCCTGGGAATCTCCGGTACTCTTATACTGTTATGTGCTGTTGCATACGTCGTCAACTCGGAGCTGTTTCATCTGAAGACTATTGAGGTCAAGGGGAATGCCCACGTGGACAGAAACGAAGTCTTGAGCCTGCTCGACCTCGAGCGGGGGGACAACATCTTCAGCTGGGACATGGAGGCAGCCAAGGGCCGGCTCCTCGCGAACCCCTGGATCAAGGACATCAGCATATCCCGGAACCTCATCCCTTCGCGCGTGACGGTGCGCATCGAGGAGCACCGGCCCACGGCGACCCTCTTCCTCAAGGACAAGCCCTACTACGTCTCGGAGGAGGGGTCGGTGTTCGCCGCCGCAACCGAGGACACCTACGGTTTCATGATCCAGGCCGCTGACTACGAGCCTGCCAACGGGGACGAGGACCTCAACGGCGTCCTCAAATCGGCCATGAACGCTGTGGCCATCGTCGAGTCCCGGCGGCTCAAGGTAAAGGACCTCGTCATCGAAGCGGGCGGGGTCATGAACATCAGGCTCGCCATGGGCATCACCCTGGTCATCCTCGGGGAGATGACGCCCCGGAAGGTGGACCTGGCCCTGCGGGCCATCAGGGAGCTGAAACCGGTCTCGGGTACTATCATGGACCTGACCTGTAAGGATAAAATCGTGTTACGGAATCGGGGGCAGTATGGCAGCCAGGGATAGAATCATTGTCGGGCTCGACATCGGGACCACCAAGATCTGCTGCATCATCACCGAGCTCAAGGAAAACGGCGACCTCGAGGTCATCGGTTTCGGCATCTCCGAATCGAAGGGGCTTCGCAGGGGTCTGGTGGTGAACATGGAGCAGACGGTGGAGGCCATCGGGAATGCGGTGGAAGACGCCGAGAAGATGGCCGGGATCCGGGTCGACGAGGTGTACACGGGGATAGCCGGCGGCCACATCCAGGGGATCAGCACGAGCGCGGTCATCGCGGTCAAGGGAGAGGAGATCACCCCTGCGGACAAGAAGCGGGTGGTGGACCAGGCCATGGACTTCGCCAAGCCCGTAGGCGTGGAGGTGATTCACGTCCTGCCCCAGGAATTCTGCGTGGACGACATCTGCGGCATCTCCGATCCCATCGGCATGGCGGGGTCGAAGCTCGAAGCCCACGTGCACATCGTCACAGGCTCCATCTCCGCGGTGAGCAACATCACCAAGTGCGCCCAGAAGGCGGGACTCGGCCTCCAGGACATCGTGCTCCAGCAGATCGCGTCGGCCACCTCCATCCTCACCCCCGACGAGATCCAGCTCGGCGTGATCCTCATGGACATCGGCGGCGGCACCACGGACATCGCGGTGTTCAACGAGGGGGCGATACGCCATACGGCCGTGCTGGCCCTGGGCGGCGACCACATCACCAACGACATCGCCGTGGGCCTGCGCGCCCCCATAGCCGAGGCGGAGCGCTTGAAGATCAAGTACGGGCACGCCATCGCGGCCCGGGTATCGACCGACGAGCAGATCGAGGTGCCGTCCATCGGCGGCGACACGGTGAACACGGTACCTCGAAGAATTCTTGCAGAAATTATCGAATCAAGGGTAGAAGAATTATTCAAGCTCGCATATACTGAAATACGAAACACGGGCTTTGCGGAGAGCATGTCCGCCGGTCTGGTTCTCACCGGCGGTGCATCGGCCCTGGAGGGGGTTGCGGACCTGGCAGAGGGGATCATGCACATGCCGGTGCGCGTCGGCTATCCCAGAGGAGTAAAAGGCCTGGTGGAGCTGGTGAACAGCCCCGCCTACGCGACGGCCGTGGGCCTGTGCCTCTATGAGGCGGCCAGGCCCACCCGCAGCTTTACCACGAAAAAAGGCACCTCGCTGTACGAACGGATACTTGACCGGATGATACGGTGGTTTAAAGAGGTCTTCTAGACAATCATGGAGGAGGAGAAGATGTTTGAGTTGGAGAAGGCAGACAGTTCCGGGGCAAAGATCAAGGTGATCGGTGTAGGAGGTTGCGGCTGCAACGCGGTGAACAACATGATCAACGCAAACCTCAGAGGGGTCGATTTCCTCGCCTGCAACACCGATATCCAGACGCTGAAGTCCTCCCTTTCTCCCATGAGGGTGCAGATAGGCGGCAAGCTCACCCGAGGCCTCGGCGCGGGCGGAGACCCCGAGGTCGGCAGGGACGCCGCCGCCGAGAGCGAAGACGAGCTGAGGGCCGCGCTGCAGGGCACGGACATGGTGTTCATCACCGCGGGCATGGGCGGCGGCACCGGCACGGGCGCCTCTCCCATCGTGGCGCAGATCGCGCGGGAGATGGGGGCCCTGGCAGTGGGCGTCGTCACGAAGCCCTTCCCCTTCGAGGGCAAGCGCAAGATGAAGCAGGCGGAAACGGGCGAGAAGGAGCTTGCCGCGAACGTCGACGCGCTCATCGTCATCCCGAACAACCGCCTCCTCTCCATGGCAGGGAAGAACGTCCCCCTGCTCGAAGCCTTCAAGATGGCCGACGACATCCTCATCAACGCGGTCAAGGGCATCTCCGACCTCATCAACAACACCGGCCTCGTCAACGTCGACTTCAACGACGTCAAGGCGGTCATGATCGAGAAAGGCAAGGCCCTCATGGGCATCGGCGTGGCCACGGGCGAGAACAGGGCACAGGAAGCCGCCCAGGCAGCCATCTCCTCTCCTCTCCTCGAAGATATGGACATCCACGGGGCCAAAGGGCTCCTCATCAATATCACCAGCGGCCCTTCCATCACCATGGACGAGATCCACGAGGCCTCGACCCTCATCCAGTCCGCTGCCCACGAAGACGCGAACATCATCTGGGGCGTGGTCATCGACGAGGCCATGGCCGACAGGATCGCCATCACGGTGGTGGCCACAGGGTTCGCCAACAAGCCCATCGTGCTCACCGTGAGCCCTGACGAGCACCAGGGGATCGCCGCCCCCCAGGAAAAGCGCACCGCCGCGGTCATCGACTACAACAAGCCAGCGTTCCTGAGGAAGAAGGAGCACAAGAACGAGAAGGAGATCGTGCGGCTGGGCATGGTCGTGGACGACAGCATCCTTGACGAAGAGGCCTTCAACGTCCCCACATTTCTGAGGAAGAAGGCAGACTAGGAGCAACAGGCAGCATGCGCCCCACAAGGGTCGAGATCGATCTGTGCGCGATCAAGAGGAATCTCACGGCCATCCGCGCACGGACCGGAACCAGGATCATGATGGCCATCAAGGCCGATGCCTACGGCCACGGGGCAGGTGTCGTCGGCAGGTTCGTCCAGGAGAGAAATCTCGCGGACATGCTCGGCGTGAGCTGCATCGAGGAGGGCATCGGCCTCAGGGAAGCGGGGGTGTCGCTCCCGATCCTCATCTTCGGCCTCATCAACCGCAGCAGGGAAGACTGCGACGCGGTCTTCTCCCACCACCTCATCCCCACCCTTGCGGACGACTCCCTGGTGGACGTGCTCGTCCAGGCGGCCCGCCGGTGGAACCGCCCCATCACCGCGCACGTCAAGACCGACACGGGCATGGGCAGGCTGGGCCTGTCACCAGGGGAATCCCTGGGGCTGGCCGAAAAGATCGCAGCCACGCCCGAGCTGATCATGGGCGGCGTGTACACCCATTTCCCGGTTTCCGACGTGCCTGGACACCCCTTCACCGAAGAGCAGATCCTGAAGTTCGGCGCGTTCGTGCAGGGGCTCAAGGCAAAGGGGATCTCCCCGGGCCTGGCCCACTCGGCCAACTCGGGCGCCATCCTCAACCACCCGGAATCCTACCTCGACATGGTCCGCCCCGGGATCCTCTGCTACGGGCTCTACCCTGCCCAGGAGCACCATGACGGCCTTACGGTGACGCCGGCCATGACGCTCAAGACCGCCATCATGTTCACAAAGCGCGTGAAGAAGGGCACCTGCCTGTCCTACGGGCTCACCTACCAGGCGCCCCAGGACACGAACATCGCCACCATCCCCATCGGCTATGCCGACGGCTTCCCCCGGTGCCTGTCGAACAGGGCCCGCGTGTCCATAGGCGGGAAGACCTATCCTGTGGTGGGCAGGGTGTGCATGGACCAGAGCCTCGTGGATCTGGGCCAGGACCTCTACCCCGACGGCCAGGAGGTGATCGTGTTCGGCAGGGAGGGCATCACCGCGGCCGAGGTCGCGGCCTGGGCGGGCACCATCCCCTACGAGATCACCTGCGACATGAGCAGAAGGGTCCCGCGCACCTACGCCAACGAGCGCGCGGAATAGGCGGCAGGTCAGATGGAGGAGGCGGCCGTCCGAGCAGCCGCGGCCTGGGGCCTGGGAGCGGTGGCTGTCCGCCGGGACCTGGACATCCCCGGGAGCCCCCAACGGAGCGCATTCCGGTGCGTGGTCGAAGCCGCCGGACCCGGACTCGTAGTGCTCGAACACATCCACGAGCAGGACCGCACACGCAAGCAGGCTGTCATCGACCGGCTCGACTTCCTCTCCAGCCAGGGCCTCGCCGGCATTCATCCCTATCTCCGGACCCCGGACGGCGGGCACATCGTCCGGATCGAAGGCAGGCTGTGGCAGGCATCGCCCTATATCCCGGGAGTACCCCTTCAACGGCCCGGGTATGAGTTCGACGGGTGGCGGGGCGAGGCCATGGGGCGTTTCCTGGCTCACCTGAGGAAGGCCTCTCAGAACATGCCGGACAGCCTCTCCACCCTGCCCTTCTCCATTCTGGACTACATCGACGGGCTCATGGGGCAGATCAGGGTCCGCGAGCCGGGGCTGGTCCGGGAGCTGGAGCCGGTCACCGGCTTTATCCGGGAGCGCCTGGCACCCGTCCACGACCTGCTCCCGACGGCCTTCTGCCACGGCGACTTCCACCCGCTCAACCTCATCTGGTCAGAGACCGGTATCCCGGGCGTCATCGACTGGGAGTTTTCCGGCACCAAGCCTGAAAATTACGATGCCGCCGTCCTCATCGGGTGCATGGGCATGGAGATCCCGGACGCGCTGACCGGAGACCTGGTGACGGGATTCCTCCGCACGCTGAAGGCCGCGCAGGTGCTCTCGGAGGCGGGCTGGCGCTCCCTGACGGACATGATCGTGGCCATCCGGTTCGGATGGCTTTCAGAGTGGCTCCGCAGCAGGGATGAGGAGATGATCGAGCTGGAAACGGCCTACCTCCACCTGCTCATGGCCAACGCGGACGACCTATCGTCGCTGTGGAACGACGGCCCCTGAGACGATTCCGGCCCTGCCCGGTCTGCATGCATCCCTTGCCGGCGTTCAGATCAGCCCCTGCTCTGTGAGCTCGTTCTTGATGTAGGCATAGTAGATGGGGGCCACCACCAGTCCGGGAAGGCCGAAGGCGGCTTCCATGACGACCATGGCCAGGAGCAGCTCCCAGGCGCGGGCATTGATGTGCGTCCCGATGATGTGGGCGTTGAGGAAATACTCCAGCTCATGGATGACCACGAGAAAGACGATGGAAGCCACCGCCATGAGCAGCGAGATGCTCAGGCTGACCACCACGATGATCGTGCTCGATATGAGGTTCCCCACGACCGGCAGCAGCCCGGCAAAGAATGTGATGGCCACCAGGGTCTTCATGAAGGGCATCTCGATGCCCAGCAGAGGCAGCGCCACTCCCAGGTACAGCCAGGTGAAGAAGGTGTTCAGCAGGGCGATGCGAGCCTGGGCGAAGACGATCCGGCGGAACGACACATGGAAGATCTGTATCCTTTCCACCAGGGCGCGGGCCAGCGGGCGGTGGTTTTCCCTCGGGGTCACCTGCATGAGGGAAACGATCGCGCCCAGCACGATCCCCACGATGATGTGCGCAGTGATGCGCACGGCCTCCTTTCCGGCTACGGGCAGCGCCCGTGCATGGGTCTTCAGCCACACGACCGCGGAGCTCTTCAGGTCTTCCGCATTCCTGGGCATGTTCTCGGTGATCCAGGCGGGGAGCATCTGCTGCGAGCCCTCCAGTATGTCGGCCATCGCTGTGAACAGCTCGGAGATGCTCTCCGAGTTGCTCGGGAACAGGGCATAGATGGATATCCCGACAAGGGACGTCAGAACGACGATGACCGTTGAGATGACCATGACGCTGTAGACCTTGGCACGCTGGTGGCTCAAACGACCGACAACCAGGAGCCGGGTGAGGCTGTACACCATCTCGTAGATGATGAACCCGCTCAGGAGCACGATCACCAGGTGCGTCTTCAGGATGACCAGCAGGGCAATGCCCGCAAGAATCCACGATGCATAATCACATTTCGTCGTCTCAGATGCTGCACTCATGGTAGACATGGCGGCATGATACAGCATACGCGTGCGGAATGGAACAGCTCGCTTGCAGTGCGTGCGGACGTGATCGGGCCGGTTCGGCAGACCTCCCGCGGCTTAAGGAGCGGCGGGCCCTGAGGGAGCGGGAAGCGGCCCTGAAGAGGACCGCCCCCCTGTGGCAGGTCCTTACGCGACCTTGGATTCTTTCACTTCCACCGCCTCGACCCTGGGCGGCTTGATGAGCAGGACCGCTATGACGATGCCCAGGACCGCCAGTCCTGCAGTCGGGTAGAAGGCGAAGGTGAACGAGCCGGTCCTCGTCATCCGGGCCGCATCGAAGTCAGCCCATGAGACGGCCGCAGCCGAGGGCGACCAGCCTGCGGGCTTCCAGCCGGCGGCGGCATCCGGAATCGTGGGCGTGCCTGCATAAAAAAAGGGGACGGATCCGAAAACCCGTCCCCCCGCACACCTGCTGCCCAGACAAGATCAGCGTTTCTTGAAGGAGGATATGGCGCTCTTGTACACCGTGCCGCTGGCTGTCGTTCCTTCCACATACCAGTACACGGTGGTGCCCGACGGGATGAAGAAGCTCCACAGCGAGGAGCTCATCCTGCACGATGTGCTGGTCCCGGAGTAGAGGCTGGTATAATTCTTCTTGTCGATGGAGGCGTACACCCGGTACTTCGCAAGGCTTTTGTTGCTCTTCCAGGTGAAGAGCGGGTTTGTCCTCTGGGTGCTCCCCATCTCCGGAGTAAGCAGGGAGATGACCACCGAAGACGACTGGACCACGACCGTCACGGTGTCCTGGACGCTCGTGTCCTTGCCGTCGTAGACCCTGAGCCCGAAGGTGTAGGTTCCGGTCTGCTTCGGCACGAAGGATGGGGTGGCGGAGTTGGGGTAGCTCAGGGACACCGCAGGGCCCGAGACCTGGGACCACACGTAGGAGATGCGGTCTCCGTCAGGATCGCTGCTCCTGCTGCCGTTCAGCCTCACCGTGGCGCCTGTCTGCACGGTCATGTCCGGACCTGCATCTGCTATGGGCACCTGATTGAGGTCGTCCACGGTCACCTGCACGGTGTCCCTGGACGTGACCTGCCCGTCGGACACCTTGACCGTGAAGCTGAACACGCCGGACGTGGTGGGGGTGAAGCTCGGCCGTGCCGTCCTCGCGTTCGACAGGGCAACGGTTGCGCCCGATGCCTGGGTCCAGGCATAGGTCAGGGCATCACCGTCGGGGTCGTAGGAAGAGCCTGCGTCGAGGGTGACCATGTCGCCCACGAATGCGTTCAGGTCGGCGCCCGCATCCGCGACGGGTGCTTTGTTCATCTTCACCACCGTGACGGTCACTCTGTCCGGCAGGGACGAGACGTACCCGTCGGAAACCCTGAGCTCGAATACGTAGGTGCCTGTGGCCGCCGGGGTGAAGGAAGCGGTCGCGGTCTGGGCGTTCTTGAGCGTCACCGTGACGGGACCGGATACCTGCTTCCAGGAATAGCTCAAGGGGTTGCCGTCGGGGTCGGTGGAGCCGATGCCGCTCAGGACCACCTGCTGGCCGGGCTTGACGCTCTGGTCTTCCCCTGCAGCCGCGGTGGGCGCCTGGTTGGCGGCGTTGACCGTCAGGACGACCTCGTCAGCAGCGCTTGTCAGCTGGCCGTCGGAGCAGGTGACGGAGAAGATATACTGGCCTGCTGCGGTGGGTGTCCCCGTGAGGTTCTGCCCCTTCACGTCGGGCATGGGCGCCGGTCCGGATACGAGCCTCCACTGGTAGGTCAGCGCGTCTCCGTTGGGGTCGGCACCGGACGCGTGGAGGGTGATCGGTGTGTTCACGCTCACCGTCATGTCGTCGCCGGCACTCACGGTGGGTGCCACGTTCAGGATCCTTACGTCGACCGTGTCGTACGCCGTCGACTTTCCGTTGCTTACGGTGAGCTTGAAGCGGTAGAGGCCTGCCCTGGTGCCGACGAAGCTCGCCTTTGCTCTGGAGGCGTTTTCGATGTTAACGGACACCGGCCCGCTCATGAAGGTCCAGGAGTACTTCAGCGCCAGGCCTCTGGGGTCTGAGGAGGCGGACCCGTCTAGATACACGCGGGTGGGGGTAACCTGCTGGTCATTCCCTGCGCGGGCGACCGGAAGACTTCCGGAGGAGGCCACGGGGTTCGTGCCATTGTAGTATTCCTCCAGGTTCGAATACCCGTCGAGGTCGGAGTCGAGCCCGCCGTCCGTGGGGTTGTTGATGTCGAGACCGTAGGAGATCTCCCAGGCATCCGGAAGCCCGTCGCCGTCGGTGTCGAGCAGCAGCCTGATGGTGTCGCTCACGGGCTGACTCCAGTTGCCTGCAGCGTCCTTGAACATCACGTACACGGTCTTGTCGCCGTCGCCCGCGGTGAGCACCCAGGACTGGGTCGTGGCATAGGCGCCCTCGGCGCTCCAGGTGGTGCCGTCGTTGCTGATCTTCATGCCCACGACCGGGTTCTGCGCATCCACTGCGGAAAGGGAGAGGTTGACCACCCGGGACGGGGTGGAGGCGTTTCCGGAATTGATGGCGACCGTGCCCGTTGGCGCCGAGGTGTCGGGGAGCGGGACATAAGCGCTTGCTTCCGTGGAGAACCCGGACTCGTTGCCCGAGGTGTCATAGGCGGTGACCGCTATATAATAGGTAGTGCCGGGAGTCACGCCGGTCAGCTGGTAGCTCGTGACATTGCCCGCGGTGACCGGGGTGCCGTAGGTCCGGGATTTCGTTCCGTAATAAACCTTGTACCCTGCGATGTCGCTCTCCGTGTTCGCGTTCCAGCGCACGAGAAGCGCCGCAGCATGCCCTGCGGCAGGGAAAAGGATCAGAAAAAGGATGGCAGCAAGTAACGTGTTCCTTACCAATTTCATGGAAACACCTCCAGTAGTTCCATTCGCTCGAGATGGGTGGAGGCAATTCATGAGCCAAGATATTTATTCGTATAAAATCAAAACATTTGGGGTTTTCCAGGAAACAGGGGTGCCACAGTTTCGTATTCAGAAATTACTGTTTCGTAATTGGATATGCATTTTCCTCCCGGCTGTCTCGAGGTTTTCCCGCCTTCATCGGGGTCGGAGTCGGTATCGGTATCGGGGTCGAAGAGGACAATCGGGATCGACCCCGATACCGAACCCGACCCCGAACGCAGTACACTTCATCTGGCCTTCCTCCGTCCCCCGGAAGACGGACTCAGGACATGGGGCTTGAAAAAATCGGGGAGAGTGTGCAATGCTGATGGGTATGAAGAAGATGCTCCTGACCGTTGTTGCCGCGTGCCTCATGCTCCTGCCCGCGTCGGCCCGCTCCATGACCTTCGAGGAGGAGCGCAAGCTGTCCCGTGAGGTCGTGACCTACCTGGACGCCCAGGGGCTCATCATGTACGACCAGGAGATCGCGTGGCCCGTGAAGCTGGTCGCACAGAAGCTCGCGGACCACGTCAAGAACCCCATCTACACCTTCAACGTCTACGTGATCAACGATCGTTCGGTCAACGCCTTCACCATTCCGGACGGGCACATCTTCATGAATCTCGGCACCCTGCTCTTTGCCAGGGACATGGAGGAGATCGCCGCGGTCATCGGCCACGAGATGGGGCACGCGCAGCTTCGCCACATCCCCCAGGGCTACGAGCAGCAGAAGGACATCTCCGCGGTGAGCCTCCTGGGCGTGGTGCTGGGGGCCCTCGTGTCCGCGAAGAACCCCCAGGCGGGATCGGCCCTCATCTTTTCCTCCATCGGGGGAGGGGAAAGCATCAAGCTCGCCTATTCCCGCCGCCACGAGCACGACGCGGACGAGTTCGGCAGGCAGCTCCTGAGCTCGTCGGGCTACGAGCCCTCGGCCATGAACAGCTTCCTCTCACGCCTGGGAGGGCTCTCCAGCTCGAAGAAGATCCCGGAGTACCTGCTCACCCACCCCACGTCCTCGACGCGCATCTCGGGCGATTCGCCCGACTCGCACACGCCGAAGCCCGATGCCTACTACTGGTCCCTGATGGCGAGCGTGGCAGGGCTGGCGCTTTCCCCGGAAGAGGGGGCGCAGAGGGCGCAGTCCTTCCCCGAGCCCTACCGCAGGCTCACCCTGGCCATGATCGAGACGAACAGGGGCCAACACGCAAAAGCTCTCGAGGAGCTTAAAGGCGTGGACCTCCCCCTGGCGAACACCTACCGGGCCATCAACCTGGCCCTCATGGGGAAAAAGGACGAGGCATATCCTCTGCTGAAAAAGTACGGGAGCGGCTCGGCCAGGGCCCAGATGGCGCTGGCGGACATCATGGAGGAGCGGGGCGAGTACGAGGAGGCCATCGCGGTCCTCTCTCCCTACGGGAAGGGAAGCGTGAACATCGAGTACCGGCTGGGGCTCCTCCACCAGAAATCGAAGCACGAGGCGCTGTCCCACGCCGCTTTCGCCCGGTACTTCTTCAAGACGGGCAAGTCCCAGGCAGCGCTCTTCCACATCGGCAAGGCCCTCGAGAAGGACAAGGACCTCGATACGGAGGCTCAGACCGAGCTCAAGGAGATGAAGGACTTCATCAAAAAGCAGGAGTCCAAGTGAGGGTCAGGCGTTCTTGAGCAGCGCCCTGACCTTGGTGATGTCGAAGATCTCCCCTTCCCCCGTGTCTTCGCAGAAGGCCTCGACAAAGGGGACGCCGCCCTTGCGGTAGATGTAGATGGGGCTGATCCTCTTGACTTCGATCTCACCGTAGCCCTGCCTCGGGTAGAAGATGACGATGGGCTCGCCGTCGCTCAAGGCCTTCTCGAACACCCCCTCCCCCTTGGTCCCGTAGGGCAGCGGGGACACCATGCCGAAGGGGAACACCCCCTCCTTCCGGGACTCCTTCCATGTCGTCTTGGGAGCGGACATGAGCGGCAGGAGCTTGCCCCAGGACACCCCTTCCTCTGCGTCCTTTTCGGTGTCGGCCCCGTGGACGATGACGTCTCCCTTGTCCAGCAGCGCGGTGATCTCCTCCTCGCAGTTCTCCGGCACCCGGTAGATCCCCGGCAGCACCTCCGTGAGGCCCCGGGACGCCTTGCAGTCCGCCCCCGAGAGCACCAGGAACGTGCCCCGGATGATGTGGGCCTCGGGCCTCTCGCTGGCCCAACCCTGGATGGTCTTGCGCAGGTTGTCCGGGAGCTCGTGACGGGAGATCCTCTCCAGGAACACCCTGATCTTCTCCGCGGTCCACCCCTCCTTCAGGCCCCGCGTCACCGACTTCTTGGTGAGGCGGTAGATGCTCAGCACATCGGTCTGCACCAGGTCGGCGATCTCGCCCAGGTCGAGGAGGTCCACCGGATCGAAGTCCCTGGGTGCCAGGATCTCCATGTTCGGCTGGATCACCAGGTCCTCGCAGTACGGATGAAGGGACGCCTCGGGCTTGCCGGACTTGAGCGCCCGGCAGGCCGGCTCGCTGAAGCGGATCCAGATCCCCGATTCGTCGCACTGCAGGACGCCCAAGCCGATCCACTGGTCCACCAGCGAGCTCACCATCTCCTTGGCATAGACCTCCTCGGGATTCCTGCTGTGGAGGAAGAGGACCAGCGACCTGATGAGCAGGTCCCGCCTCAGCGCCCTGTCCTGGATCACGGTGAAGACCTTGTGCTCAAGGCCGGGATAGCCCCTGCACGAACGGATGAAGCGCCAGAGGGCATACCGGTCGTCACCCTCCATGGCGAATTCGCTGCTCGCCTGTCCCGAGACGCAGAGCACGCCCTTCTTTTCCCTGATGCACCCGAGCTCGACGAGCTCCCAGTAGACCCGCTCCACCTCGATCATGCCCGAGAGCCTCTCCTCGAGGAATTCCCATCCCCGCTTGAAGGGCTCCATGCCGGACCTGCACCGGATGTTCGAGGCCTTCAGGGTGTTCAGCAGGGCGATGTGCCCCCAGATGCTCACCTGCGGACCCCTGACCCATACATGCTCGTCCAGGCGGGAAAAGAAGTGCTGGCGCATCTCCTCGAGGATGGGAAGCAGGGACGGCAGCAGGATGATGGGGTCCCTCCCGCTCAAGCCCCCCTGGAACACGATGCCTCTGTCCCCCATGGCCATGAGGTCTTCCTTGAGGGGGTCCAGGGCGTGCCGGTAGATGGAGGTGAGCACGTCCCACTGCACGCTGCCCCCGAGCTCGTGGAGGTCCATGAGCAGCGTGCGCTGTCTCTCCGTAAGCTCGCCTACGACCTTTCTCAGCCTCGTCTCGTCGCTCAGGCCCTCGGCGAGGCTTGATGCGTCCACCGGCCTGCCGAGGATGCGGGACGAGAGGATCTCGACCATGTATCCCGGGATATGGGAGATGAGATCATAGGTGGATGTCATGGGCGCTCCACTCCTCTATGGTATATTTGTAGCCCTGCTCCGCGAGGAAGATCTGCCGCTTGTGGGCGAACTCCTCCTCCGACGTACCCCTGCTCACCAGGGTGTAGAACGTGGAAACCCTCTCCTTGGGCCTGAGGATGCGCCCCAGCCTCTGGGCCTCCTCCTGCCGGGACCCGAAGGTGCCCGACACCTGGATGGCCACCGAGGCGTCCGGCAGGTCGATGGCGAAGTTCGCCACCTTCGAGACCACCAGGACCGGGACCTCCCCCCTCCTGAAGGCCCCGTAGAGCGAGTCTCGCCGGGCGTTGGGCGTCGAGCCGGTGATGAGCGGGGCCTCGAAGGTGTCGGAGATCCTCTTGAGCTGGCTCACGTACTGCCCGATGACCAGGACGGGCTCGCCGGCGTGCTTGCGGATGATGCCCTTCATGACCCGGTCCTTGTAGACGTTCTCGGAGGCAATCCTGAACTGGTGCCGGTCCCCGGCCATGGCGTACTCCATCTCCTTTTCCGGCGGCAGGGGCAGCCTGATCTCGTAGCAGTGCGCCTCGGCGATGAAGCCTTTCCCCTCGAGCTCCTTCCAGGGCACGTCGTAGCACTTGGGGCCCACCAGCGAGAAGGCGTCCTCCTCGAGCCCGTCCTCCCTGATGAGGGTCGCGGTCAGCCCGAGCCTGCGCTTGGCCTGGATCTCGGTCGTGGCCCTGAAGACCGGCGCAGGCACCACGTGGACCTCGTCGTAGATGAGGAGCCCCCAGTTCCGGGCGCTCATGATCTGCATGTGCTCGAAGGGGCCGTGCTTGTCCCTGCGGTAGGTGAGCATCTGGTAGGTGGTGACCGTGACGGGCTTTATCTCCTTTTTGCTGCCCGTGTACTCGCCGATGTCCTCGGGTGTGAGCGTGGTCTTGTCCAGGAGCTCGGCGATCCACTGGCGCACTGCGGAGACGTTGGTGCACAGGATGAGCGTCTGCATCCTGGCCTCTGCCATGGCATGGATGCCCACGATGGTCTTGCCCGCCCCGCAGGGGAGCACCACGATGCCCTGCCCGCCCCGCACGCTCCCCCCCGCCCAGAAGTTCCTGCCCGCGTCGGCCTGGTACGGCCTCAGAGCGAAGGGCCTGCCCGAGGAGGTCCTGTCCCGCAGGGCGATGTCGAGCCTGTCCCCCTGGTCGAAGCCCACGAGGTCGTTGGCCGGGAACCCCGCCTTGATGAGCATGTGCTTGAACCTCCCCCTCATCTGGCGGTCGATGGCGAAGGACCGGGGGCCGATGACCTCGAGCACGGCGTCCTTGATCCCGGGCTTCGAGACGATCTGGCTGCAGAGCTCGGGGGTCTTCACCTCGATGAGCAGGGTCTTCGCGTCACGGCCCGTGAGCCTCACCGCGTCCCAGCGGTCGAAGGCGTCCCGTATCCTCACGAGCACCCCTGCGGGTATCTCGTAGCGGGAATAGGCGCTCAGGCTTTTCTCCACATCGGCGCAGGATATCCCCAGGGCGGCCGCATTCCAGATGCTCAGGGGGGTTATCCTATAAGTATGGATATATTCGGGTGATTTTATGAGCTCAGCAAAGGGAAGGATGGCGTCCCGGGCACGTTCGTACTCGGGAGACTGAACCTCGAGCAGGATGCTGCCGTCGCTCTGCACAATGATGGGTTTCTCTCTCATCAACATTGGAATTATATAGACTTCCACATATGCCATGAAAAGGCAAGGGGTCTTTTTGTGAAAAAACGGGCGGATTTCTCCAGCGATCGCCAGGGCCCATCCCGTCCTCCCCCTGTCCTGAAACGGGCCTGCACAGGGCTTCCGGACACGCGGCGGATAAATTTCCTGTTGCCATTCCCTGCCAAATAACAGAGAATGCCGTGATATCGCCAAGATTCGGAGAAGCACGCATGAAGGCCCTTGAAGAGAACCCAGCTCAGGTGAAACGAGCGGACATCATAGTCGGAATCCCTTCCTACAACAAGGCCTCCCACATCGGCTTTCCCACCCTGCAGGCCGCCCTGGGGCTCAAGGAACATTTCGGCCACATGGACGCGGTGATCGTCAACTGCGACAACGCCAGCTCCGACGGCACAGGCAACGCCTTCATGAACACCGATACGTCGGGGATACCCAAGATCTACCTGTCCACCCCCAAGGGCGTGAAGGGCAAGGGGTACAACCTCAAGAACCTCTTCAGGAAGGCCATCGAGCTGGACGCAAAGGCCGTCGTCGTGCTCGATGCGACCCTCAGGAGCATCACGCCCCGGTGGATAAAGAACCTGGGCGAGCCCCTGTTCAAGGATTTCGCCTTTGTCTCGCCCCTGTACGTGCGGCACAAGTACGACGGGACCATCACCAACGACGTGGCGTATCCGCTGACCCGGTGCCTCTACGGCAGGAGGGTGAGGCAGCCCGCGGGAGGCGACTTCGGGTTCTCGGGCAGCATGGCGGGCGTGTTCCTGAGGAACGACCACTGGGACGAGGACGCGAACCAGTACGGCATCGACATCTGGATGACCACCATCGCCATGAACGAAGGCGTCCCCATCTGCCAGGCCTTCATGGGCAAACCCAAGGCGGGCGAGGCGAAAGATCCCTCCTCCGATCCAGGGCCTGCGTTCCGGCAGACCGTGAACACCATGTTCAGCCTCATGGAGGCGTACCACGGCAAGTGGAAGGCGACCAAGTGGAGCAAGCCCACCGCCATCTTCGGGTTCGGCGCCTCCGATGTGGAGGTGCCCACCCCCATCACGGTGAACAGGGAAAAGCTCTACCACCGGTTCCGGGAGGGGTTCAACACGCACTGGGAGACGTACCGCTCCATCTTCTCCTTCGAGAACCTCCAGAAGGTCCGGGAGGTCGCGTCCCTGAACGTGGATCATTTCGAGATGCCCGTGCAGGTGTGGGCCAAGGTCCTCTTCGACTTCGCCATCTGCGCCCACAAGAAGACCATCAGCCGCAGCAGGATGATCGAGGTGCTCATCCCGCTGTACTACGGCATGACGCTCTCCTACGTGAACAAGACAGAGGGGATGTCGGTGCTCCAGGCAGAGGAGTTCATCGAGGACATGTGCTTGATCTTCGAGCAGACAAAGCCATACATCATTGACAGGTGGGGTTAGGAGAAAGGAGTGGCCTATGGCAAAGGTGTTGATTGTTGACGACGAGAAGCATATCAGGCTGCTGTATTCCGAAGAGCTCAAGGAGGAAGGGTACGAGGTGGCCGTGGCCGCCGACGGGACCGACATCCTGGAGCGCATCGGCAAGGAGAGGCCCGATGTGGTGGTCCTGGACATCAAGATGGTATCGTCGAACGGCCTCGACGTGCTCCAGGAGATCAGGAACACCTTCTACAACCTGCCGGTCATCCTCTGCAGCGCCTACGGAAGCTACAAGGTCGACGTCAAGTCCATCGCCGCCGATGCCTACGTCGTCAAGTCGTCCGACCTGACCGAGCTCAAGAGCAAGATAGCGCAGGTCCTCGAGGCCTCTGTCCCGGGGTGAACGGCAAGCCATTGCACATACGGGCGGACCTCCACATCCACACCACCGCATCCGACGGAGATCAGAGCCCTGAGGGGATCGCCTCCCTCGCCAGGTTCTCAGGCCTCGATGCCATCGCCATCACGGACCACGACACCCTCGCGGGCGCCAGGCTTTCGGAAGAGCTCGGGGCCAAGCACGGCCTGAGCATCATCCCGGGCGTGGAGATCAGCATCGCCTACGACCCCGGGACCCTGCACATCCTCGGATACTTCCCCGCCTTCCCCGAGGAGTTCGAGGGGCTCCTTGCGCGCCTCCAGACAGCCCGGGTGGTGAGGCTCCCCAGGATCATCGAGCGGCTCAGGGCCCTGGGCATGGACATCTCGGAATCCGATGTCAGGGACATTGCGAAAGAGGGCCAGATCGGAAGGCCCCACATCGCCAAGGCCCTCATGAAGAAGGGCCATGTCCGCGACTTCGAGGAGGCGTTCACCCGTTTCCTCGGAAAGGGCAAGCCTGCGTACGTGGAGAAAGACAGGATGACCTGCGCCGAGGCGATCGAGGCCATCCTCGCCTCCGGCGGCATGCCGGTTCTGGCGCACCCCTTCACCCTCGGGCTCGACAAAACCGAGATGCAGGACTTTGTCTCCGACCTCACAAAGCTGGGACTCAAGGGCATGGAGGTCTTCTATCCCGACCACACGAAGCCCCAGAAGAAGCTCTACACCGAGATCGCCCGTTCCCTGGACCTCGTGGCCACAGGGGGTACGGACTTCCACAGCGCGAGCGTCGCCGGCCTCTCCCCTGGCAAGTACGGCCTGGACCGGGACGGCTTTGCCCGCTTCCTGGAAAGACTGTACGGTTCACAGCCAGCCTGACGGCAAGGCAGACCGGAGAGCGGCCCGCAATGAGAAATAAATTACCCATTAATGGATATCCTTTCTCCCCCGACATACCGTATGCCTTGTAGGCAAAGCTATTAATCAACAATATTTCAATAAGTTATATATATATGCATTGTGGCACCCTCGTTGCATAACCAGACCTGCCTGTAAAGAAGGCCCTCTGAAAGAGAGGAACTTCCCAGCAGGCACCCTAAACTCCTCCCTTAAAAAAGGAAAAAGGATCTCCCGAAGCTCTGGGAGGTCCTTTTTCCTTTCTATTGACCCGGCACCTTTTGCGGTGAACGGCATACCGCTCCACGCCGGGATCCCGCTTCGGTGAATGGGGTACACTGCGTTCGGGGTCGGGGTCGATCCCGATATCTGTTTCGACCCCGACCCCGATGAAGGCAGGGCCCGGGTCCCTCGGGCGGGGAGGATGCAGATTGGGCTATACACTCCCTGAATAATTTTATATGATAAGGGCGATGATACACGAGGAGCCCGCCCACAGCATTACAGCGTCACCCGATATCAGCGTCATCATCCCCATGTACAACGAGCAGGACAATGCCCAGGACACCATACGCAGGGTCACCCAGGTCCTCGCCTCCTCGGGAAAGAGCTTTGAGATCATCCCCGTGAACGACGGCAGCACGGACGGGACCCTCCAGGTCCTGGGCGGCATCGCCCGGAGCAACACCCATGTGCGCGTGGCCTCGTACGAAAAGAACGGCGGCAGGGGAAAGGCCCTTCGCTACGGGCTCAAGTTCGCCCGGGGCAGGTACATCGCCACCATCGACGCAGACCTCTCCTATGATCCGAAGTACGTCCTCGAGATGGCGAAGGCGCTGGACGAGGAGAGCGACACCGACGTGGTGCTGGCGAGCCCGTACATGGAAGGCGGCGCCACCGAAGGCGTGCCTAAGGACCGCCTCTTCATCTCCAGGCTCGGGAACAAGATCCTCAAGGCAGCCATCCCCGAAGAGCTCAACACGCTCACCTGCATCGTGAGGTGCTACCGCAGGGAGGTCATCGACAGCCTGGACCTCGAGTCGGACGGCAAGGAGATCCACCTGGAAATCCTCTCCAAGGTGCTGGCAATGGGGTACCGGGTGAAAGAAATCCCCGCCACCCTCACCTCCCGGAAGAAGGGCAAATCGAAGTTCGCCTTCAGGGCAACGGCCGTATCCCACATCGTGTTCACTGTGTTCGAGCGGCCGAGCCTGCTGTTCGGCCTGCTGGGCCTTCTGCTCACCTTCATCGGCCTGTGCACAGGGGCCTACATCCTCGTCCTGTACAGCCAGGGGGAACTGAACCCCACCAGGCCCCTGCTCACCCTCATGGTGCTCTTCATCCTGGGCGGCATCCAGATCCTCTCCTTCGGGTTCCTCGCCTCCCAGATCAACTTCCTGCGCAAGGACGTGCTCCTCAACCGCAAGGCAATCGCCCAGATAACCGCACGCATGAACGGGCAGGCGCCCGAGAAGGAAGAAAAACCCGCCGCCGGCCGCAGACAGCCCTGACGATCGCCGTGCACCTCAGCCGGATTGCTCCATGAAAGCGGCCGACGTGATCCTGCACCGTTTTTACGGGCGTCCTGTCATGGTTTCGGGCTCGAAGGGAGAGGCTCAAGCGGGCCCAGGTGCGTAAGAGGGTCCACCTGCGCCGCCCTGTCGATCACCTCGAAATGCAGGTGAGGCCCCGTTGAGACACCGGTGCTGCCCGAGTGCGCGATGACCTGCCCCATCCGCACCCGTAAGCCTGAAGATACGACACTGTCACGAAGGTGCCCGTACCGGGTCTGCAGGCCGCCTTCGTGCTGGATCCTCACGACATTCCCGGCCCACCGGTCCCGACCCGCCTCCACCACGACCCCGTCGCCTGCGGCGAACACGGGAGAACCCTCGGGCGCGCCGAAATCCAAAGCCCTGTGGGTGGGCGAGAACCCTGCGGTGATGACGGTCGTTTCCACCGGCCGGAGCAGATACCCCCAGGGGTTGTATTTCCGGTACCCGCATCCCGGGCAGCCCACGACCCAGCCCGCATTGTCCCGATTCCCGCACCAGGGGCAGGCCCACCATTCCCCCTCCGGGGGCGCGAGCCAGAAGAACGCCTCCTCCAGGAGGGCAGGACTGCATGGCTCTCCCGCGTGCAGGGGAGGCTGCTTATCCTCTCCCTGTGCGGGCAGGGCTGCCGGGTTCTCACTGTTTCCTGTAGTCAAGGGAGTGCCGGATGGCGACTGCGTTCGGGGTCGGGGTCGATCCCGATCGTCCTCTTCGACCCCGATACCGACCCCGACCCCGATGAAGACGGGAGAAACCTGGAGCCAACCAGGGGGAAAAAGATGGGTCCCATGCATGGAGGAGAACCGAACAGCCCGCGCCGGGGGCAGAGGGCCGGACCTGGTCGTGTGATTGAGGGCCGGGCTGTCCTGTCTGCTTCCCTGGGCCCATAGCCCGGCGGACATGCCGACGCCCGCTCCGGCCATCAGGCAGACCGCGATCAGGCTGAAAGCCAGCCTGCGGGTCCAGCGAAGCGTGCTGCCCGGCATCTCCGTTCTCCCTCCTCTCGCCATGCCCATCGGTTCATGCGGAATCAGCCATATCATCACCCAGGACGCATGCCGGATCAAGCCCATTCTGGCAAAAAGAGGCCGGAGAGGTACGTGGAGACCGTACCCGCCCTCCCCCGCCGCATGGACGCAAAGAGGGGATCGAGGACAGGTACTGGGAAGGGATCGGGCGCAGGGGCTGGCGGGAGAACCCCCTGAGCCCCTTACGGCTCTCACCGGCAGCGGCTTCTGTCCCGCTCCTCCTGCGGGAGCATGCAGGTGCCCAGGCACTCCTCGTCGCACCTGCTGCCGTCGCAGGGCTCCACGTGGATGTTCACCGTGGCGTTGGGCAGGCGTTCCCTGATCATCGCATAAATCTCGTCCGTGATCGTGTGCGACCTGTCCACCGTCATCTTCGGGTCCACGAGCATGTGGAACTCGATGAAGCGGAAGCTCCCGGATTTACGGGTGGTCAGCTTATGCCACCCGTGGACGTCCGGATACCTGCTGGCGATGATGTGCGTGATGGCCGCCTTTTCCCCGGGCGGCAGGGCAACGTCCAGAAGGTCGCGGGCGGACTGGATAGTGAGCGTCCAGGCGGCGTGGATGATGAGCAGGGCGACGGCGATGGCTGCCAGCGGGTCGATCCAGTGGAAATGCCTGCCCGGCATGACCGCCTCCGCGATCCAGATGACCGCAAGCCCCGCCATGACGCCGGCGGAAGTGTAGACATCGGTCATGAGGTGCCAGGCGTCGGCCTTCAGGGCCACGGAATCGGTCTTCTCCCCCACCTTGAAGAGCCTGCTGGAGACCGCCAGGTTCACGAGACAGGAAAAGAACATGACGCCCACGCCCCAGCCCACCGATTCCAGCGGCTTCGGGTGGAAGAACCTCATGACCGCCTCGTAGATGATCCACCCCGCGGCCAGCAGGATCAGAACCGCCTCGACGGTGCCCGAGATGTTCTCGATCTTGCCGTGCCCGTACGGGTGCTCCCGGTCGGCGGGCTTGCCGGATTTCTTCACCGAGACGAAAGCGATGACCGCTGCCATGAGATCGACGCCCGAGTGGGCCGCCTCGGAGATGATGGACACCGAGCCCATGACCGTACCGATGACCAGTTTCGCAACGATCAGTATCGAGTTCGAAATGATGGACAGGCGGGCAACCTTGATCTTTTCCCTGTCCCCCTGCATCTTGTCCATGGGCTGGTCCCTTGTCAGTGCGCCTGGATTCCGTAAGGATCAGCGATAATAAGAGCACCGGGACAGGGGAAAGTCAAGCTTTCCCGCACGGACGACCGCACCTTCCCCCCGGTTCCAGACCCACGCAAACACCTTCATGGGGCTGCATACCGTTTGAGGCAACAGGTGCCGGGTCAATAATTTAGTCATTCGGCTAAAGCTGTATTGACAAGGAAGGGCCCTTTCTTTATTGTTTCATTTCAACCGATTGCCACAGGGGAGAAGCGGGAGACCGTGCATGGCTTTGCCGTGCAGTGAAGGAGGGGGTATGTCGGACCTCGAGGGGATCAAGAAGCAGGCGCTCAAGGACTTCGCGGAGTTCGTGAGCCCCATGAAGGCGCGCACCATGAAGAGCGCGGGCCTCGACATCATCGAGGACAGGCGCGAGGGGGCGTCGGTCTGGGACATCACGGGCAGGAAGTACATCGACTGCCAGACAGGCTCAGGGATCATGAACGCGGGCCGGCACAACCGCGAGATCATCGATGCCCTGAAGGACGCCCTCGATACCTACGACATCGGCGTCTTCCTCCTGTGCTCCAGGCAGAAGGCCGACCTGGCCAAAAAGCTCGCCGAGATCGCGCCGGGCGACCTGAAGTGCTCCATCTTCGGCACCGGGGGCGGCGAGGCCAACGACGCGGCCATCAAGCTCGCCCGGGGCTACACCATGAAGCCCGAGATCATCTACGCCGAGAAGGCCTACCACGGCCACACCGGCTTCGCCCTGTCGGCCATCGGAAGGGACGCCTACAAGGAGCCCTTCGAGCCCCTCGTCCCGGGCTTCAAGATGGTTCCCTTCGGCGACGCCGAGGCCGTCCGCAGCGCCATGACCAAAAACACCGCGGCCGTGATCCTGGAACCCATCCAGGGCGAAGGGGGCATCAACATACCCCCTGACGGCTACCTCCAGGAGGTGAGGGCCATCTGCGACGAGCACGAGGCCCTGCTCATCCTCGACGAGATCCAGACCGGCCTCGCCAGGACCGGGAAGATGTTCGCCTCGGAGCACTGGGGCGTGGTGCCGGACATCATGACCGTGGCGAAGTCCCTGGGCGGCGGGATCTACCCCATCTCGGCCACGGTGTTCAAGGAAGAGCTCATGGACTTCTTCATCCCCCACCCTTTCATCCACCTCTCCACCTTCGGCGGCTCCGACCTGGGGTGCATCGTGGCGCTGGCCACCATCGCCTACATCGAGAAGCACGACCTGGCGGGGAACGCCGAACGGATGGGTCGGCGCTTCCGGGTGGGCTTCGACCGGCTCCTTGCGGACTACCCGGACCTCCTGCTGGAGGTGAGGCAGAAGGGCCTCATGATGGGGCTCCAGTACACCAACCAGTCCATCGGGCCCAGGCTCACGAAGAAGCTCGCCGAGCGCGGGGTGATCGCGGTCTACACGGGCAACGACCCCACCATCTGCCGGTTCATGCCCTCCCTGGTGATCACGGCCGAAGAGGTGGACTTCGTGCTGAACGCCCTGGAGGAATCCATGAGGGAGCTGTCGAAAGAAGGCGGCATCGGGAAAAACGACTGACGGAGGGATACCATGGCGACGAAAGACGAGATCCTCGAGGCCCTGGCCGACTATCAGGTCCAGTGCAACAACAATCAGCGCCTCAGGAGGATGCAGCGGGACTGGTCCAAGCTCATACACTTCAACTCCGAGGACACGGGGGACTGGTTCACCATGGACGTGGTGAAGGGCGAGATCACGGCCTTCGAGCCGGGCGCCCGGGGGGTCCCGGACATCATCGTCACCACCCTGAGCGAGAACCTCTGCGACATGTTCTGGGGCGATCTGAACCCGTCCCAGAAGTACCTCGACGGCGAAATCAAGGTCAAGGCGTCCCAGGAGGATGTCATGCGACTGGATGCCATCACCATGATCATCTGGCCGGACGTGTGAGCCATTCATGACGACGCTGAGGAAGGTGCTCAAGCTCAGGACCGTGGTGTCCTCGTCCGCGGGCATGGCACTGGCCACGTCCAGCTACATCGCCGCCCTCCAGATCGCGGCCATCGTGGCTGGCGAGCTCGCCTGGATATCGGTGCTGGTGGCAGGCGTCTGCTGCCTGCTCGCGGCCATGTGCTTCTCCGAGCTCACGTCCCAGTACCCCACGGCCGCCGGGATCAAGCTCTTCATCCAGAATGCCTGGGGCGAGAAGATCGCCATCATCATCGGCATGTTCTACGTGGTGCTGGGCATCTCCATGGTGGGGGCGGAGAGCTTCGTCCTCTCGAAGGTCATGACCGACTCCATCACCATCGTAAACCCTGAGGTGGACCGGGCGATCTGGCTGAGCGTCTTCATCCTCTTCGTGGCCTTCATCAACTACCGGGGCGTGAAGATCGCGGGCACTGCCGAGGACATCATGACCTTTGCCATGCTCGCCCTCCTGGCCGTGATCTCGGTCTACACCATCTCGAAGGCGGGGGTGGACCTGAAAGCCGCTGTGGCGAGCGACAAGTTCACCGTGGCAAACGTGCTCAATGCGGCAGGACTGGGGGTGTTCCTCTATGTGGGCTTCGAGTGGGTCACGCCGCTCGCGGAGGAGACCACGGACTACCGGATGATCGGCAAGGGCATGCTCATCGCCATCGGCGTCCTGTGCATCGTGTACGCGCTCTTCTCCGTGGCCGTCTGGGTGGGGCTCACCCCTGAGCAGCGCCTGAGCGGCACGCCCATCCCTCACATCCTCCTGGGCAGGAACCTCTTCGGGACCCCGGGCGTGCTCTTCTTCGTGTGCATGAGCGTTCTTGCCTCGGTCACGTCCTTCAACGCAGGCCTCCTGAACACCTCGCGCTTCACCTACGCCATGGCCAGGGACAACGTGCTGCCCAAGGTCTTCTCGAAGCTCCACCCGGACCACGCAACGCCTTGGGTGTCCATCCTCGCGCTGGTCGCCTTTGCCCTCGTCCTGAGCATAGTCATCCTCGTCACCGGCCAGTACCTCTTCATCATCATGATCGCGGCAGCGCTCGAGTGCTTCATCTACGTGGTCATGGCGGCCTGCGTGCTCAGGCTCAGGAAGAAGTTCCCCGACCGGCAGACCGACTTCAGGGTGCCGCTCGGCCCGGTGCTGCCCGTCGTCACGGGGGCGATCTTCCTGGGGCTGCTCCTGGGCATCTTTGCGGGCGTGACAGCGGACCACACCGGCAGGGTCCTGTTCCCCAACTACTGGGTGGCCCTTGTCATGATCCTCTTCTTCCTGCTGTGCACCCTGTACACCCTCCTGGTCGTGCCGGTCTTCAAGAAAAAGGCTGCTGAAAAGGCGGCCACCAGGGTGAAGCGGAGGCCGGGAAGGAGCCGGGACGCGGCCCAGGGGGGCTGAAGGATCCAGCCCAGCGGGCGGCCCGGGGCTTCGACCTCGGCAGGGCGGCGAGGCAATGCCGTCGTGACGGGGCCTTCCGATCCTCGGAGTGCACCCTCTTCCCCTCTTCCACATCTATATAAAGTGTGACTGTTCCTGTTTCTCCGGATGAAGAAGTCTGTCCTCTCTTTTTGCAGGAGAAGAGCGTTATACATAAGTATCAGAACCCTTGCACTGTCTGAGACAGCCTGTTTCCAGGAGCATGAACACGGACCCTCGCGACATGAACCCATCTGAGAACCGCGCCTCCCCTCGAGGTCCCGGAAGGAAAGAGGTGCCCATGGAAAAGGATGCGGCCGATATCCTCGAATGCATGGACATGGGGATCGTCCGGCTGGATGCAGGGCTTAAGGTAACCTTTCACAACCGGCAGGCCGCAGACCTCCTGGGAAGGCCCGGGGAAGACCTCTCGGGGCAAGCCCTCGGAGAGCTTTTTTCCGGCCCCTTCAGGGAAAGGCTCGAACAGGAGACCGCACGGTCCGTCCGGAAAGGCACTCCCGCCCGCTTCGAACAGTGCCTGCCAACCCCGGAAGGGCTGTGGCTCTCCTGCAGGATCAGGCCCTTCAGAGACGGTGCGATCGTAACCTGCAGCGACATCACAGAAAGCAAGCGCATGGAGCAGGCCGCCTCGCAGGTACAGGAGCGGAAGGAGCTCCTGCAGACGATCATAGACACTATCCCGGTGATGATCGGGCTGCTGGACCCCTCGGGCAGGGTCAAGCTGGTGAACCGGGAGTTCGAGCGGGTCACGGGGTGGACCCTGGAAGAGGCCAGGTCCATGGACATCCTGTCCGCCACCCAGCCCGACCCCGTGGAGCGGCAGCGGGTCGTCGAAGCCGTCATGAAGGCAGAGCCCGGCTGGCTCGACTTCAGCATGGTCACCCGTTCGGGCAGGACATTGAGCACCTCATGGGCCAATGTCCGCTTCCCCGACGGCTCTGTTATGGGCATCGGCGTGGACATCAGCTTCCGCAGGAAGATGGAGCAGGACCTCCTCAGGCTGGGCACGGCCGTTCAGCAGTCGAAGGACGGGATCGCCCTGTCCAGCCCCGAGGGGGTGATCGAGTACGTGAACCAGGCCTATGAAAGGATCAGCGGGTACAGCCGGGAAGAGCTTATCGGCAGGAATGTGCGCTCCTTCACGGACTATTTCGCCGGCTACAGCGTGCAGGACATCATCGACCATATCGTGAACGAGGGCAACACCTGGAGCGGCCGCCAGCAGAGGAGAAGAAAGACCGGGGAAACCGTTGAGGTGGAATTCTCGGCGTCTCCCGTCCTTGACGAGACCGGCAGGGTCATCAACATCGTGTCCATGCTGCGGGACGTGACCCAGGAAGTAAGGCTCCAGAGGCAGCTCGCGCATTCCCAGCGTATGGAGGCCATCGGCTCCCTGGCGGGCGGCATCGCCCACGACCTGAAGAACATCCTCACCCCCATCCTCATCAACACCGAGGTCGCCCTGGAGGACGTGGGAGAGGAGAGCCCGGCACGTTTGGTCCTCGAAGAGGTTCTCGATGCGGCGAGGCTGGGCAGGGACCTCGTGCAGCAGATCCTCACCTTCAGCCGCCGGGCGCCCCAGAAAAAGGCCCCCGTGAACGTCCCCTCGGTCATCAGGGAGACCCTGGCCTTCCTGAGATCGACCCTGCCCTCCACCATCGAAATCAGCAGCGAGCTGAAGGATTCCTGCGCCATGGCGTATGCCGACCCCATCCAGGTCAAGCAGGTGCTCATCAACCTCGGCAGCAACGCAGGCCACGCCATGCAGGAGACCGGGGGGACCCTGACGGTGAAGGAATCGAGAGAGGACCTCGACGAGGTGGCCGCCTCCCTCGTCTCGCCGGATCTGGCGCCGGGCCCGTACGTGCTCATCGAGGTGCAGGACACGGGGCACGGCATGGACGAGGAGACCATGGAGCATATCTTCGAGCCCTTCTTCACCACAAAGAAGGGAGAAGGGACAGGCATGGGGCTCGCGGTGGCGCACGGGATCGTCCGGGATCACCAGGGCGCCATCACGGTGAAAAGCCGGCCGGGCATGGGGACCACGTTCACGATCCTGCTGCCCGAGCTGAAAGGCGGGAAGGAACAGGAGACCGGATGCACACAATCGCGATCGGCCTGAAAGGGCCGGGCGGCGTCACAGCCGAGGAGACGCAGGGAGGGGGAGCACCATGACCGGCATCGCCAGGAAGGCCGCCGTGGCCGTCCTCTTCCTCGCGGCCTTTGCAGGGGCAGTTCTTCTCGGCACCCGGCAGGACCGTTCCGGCGATCTCAGGGACGTCACCATCGCGGTCTCAGGCGACCCACTGTCAGCCCCGGTGTTTGTGGCGCACGAGAAGGGATTCTTCCGGGAAGCGGGCCTGAGGGCGGCCATCAAGCCCCACCCCACGGGCACGGCTGCCATGGATTCGGTCGTCGGCGGCCACGCCGATGTCGGCACGGTTGCGGACACCTCCATCATGTTCGCAGGGCTGGGGGGCAGACCTGTGCTCGTCATCGCCACCATCGGGGACTCACCCGGCCATGTGAAGATCGTTGCGGACAGGGGCCGGAGCATATCCCGCCCCGAAGACCTCAAGGGCAAGACCGTCGGGGTGAAGTCCCGCACCGCGAGCCAGTATTTCCTCTCCGCCTTTCTCACCTTCAACAGGATGAGCGAGCGGGACGTCCGCATCGTCGACATGCAGCCTTCCCACATGGAGGCCGCCCTGGTGAGCGGGGAGATCGACGCCGCAGCGGCCTGGGAGCCGTACACGAGCGCCCAGCAGAAGGCCCTGGGAACGGACGCGGTCACGTTTTCGAACCGGTACGTCTACACACTCGCCTGGAACGTCGTGGCCGGCCAGGGCTTCGTGAAGGAGAACCCCGATACGGTCGAGCGGCTGCTCCACGCGCTCCTGCAGGCCACCGACTTCATCAGGGACAATCCCGGAGAGGCGCAGGAGATCACCGCCCGCTCGACCGGGAGGAAGACCGTCTCCCTCGAGGGCATCGGGTTCGACGTGCACCTCGAGCAGTCCCTGCTCGTCAACCTCGAAACCCAGGCCAGGTGGGCGATCAGGAACGGGCTCACCGACAGCAGGGCCGTCCCGAACTACCTGCCCATGTTCTACACAAAGGGCATGGATGAGGTCCGTCCAGAGGCGGTCACCGTGATACGCAGGTGAGGGAGCCATGACCATAGCAACGAGACTGAAGCTCAACATCCTCGTTTCCGCCGCTGTGGTGCTCATCATGAGCCTGGCCTTCGCGGCCGCCTTCGTGCTCCAGTACCGGGCCAGCGAGCGGGTGGGCTTTTCCGATGCCCTGAGCAGCGGGATGTACGACCTGAACCTGCTCACGGAATACTTCATCAAGTATCCTGAGGAGCGCCCGAAGCAGCAGTGGAACATACAGTACGAGTCCCTCATGGAGGTTCTCGGCGATGCGTCGAGGGAATCCGGCCACGGGTTCCTCGACCAGAGGATGGCCCAGGGCCTGCAGGACATGAACGTGCTCTTCCAGGAGCTGGCGCGCTCCTACGAAAGACCGGCCGGCGCCCGGCCGGACGACCCCGTAGTAAAGGCCAGGCAGGAGCAGCTGGGCGACCTGATCATCCTGAAGCTGCGGGAGATCGCGGGGATCACGGAGCGCATCTCCTTCGAGAGCACCCGGGACATCCGGGACACGAGCCGGAGCATCGCGGTGCTCTTCACCGTGCTGGCCCTTGTCCTCCTCCTGCTGGCGATCCGGTTCTCCCTGCGCATGAAGGAGGTCATCACCGAGCCCATCACCAGGCTCAAAGAGGGGACCGAGATCGTCCGGGGAGGGGACCTCGATCACCGCATCCCCGTGGCGGTCTGGGACGAGCTGGGCCAGCTCACGGATTCGTTCAACGGGATGACGGACCACCTGAAGGCAACCACCGTGTCGAGAAACGAGCTCATGGCCGAGGTGGCGGAACGCAAGGCCGCCGAGGAGGCGCTGCGCAGGCAGGCCGCCCTCATCGACCTGAGCCCCGACGGCATCCTGGTCCGCAAGCTGGACGGGACGATCACCTTCTGGAACAGGGGGGCCGAAGAGCTCTACGGGTGGGCGAAGGCCGAGGCGGTTGGCAAGCTCGCGGACGAGCTCCTCCATACCCGGTTCCCGGAGGATGTGGAGTTCGTCATCAGGCAGCTCCGTCGGACCGGCCGGTGGACGGGGGAGCTGGTGCACCGGACGAGGGACGGGCTGGACATCATCGTGCAGAGCTTCTGGATGGCGCAGTATGACCGGTCCGGCGACATATCCGAGATCCTGGAGTCGAACGTCGACATAACGGAACGGAAGGCCGCGGAAAGCGAGATCAGGAGGTTCAACACCGAGCTCGAGGGCCTCGTGGAAGAGCGTACAGCCGAGCTCGAGAGGGCAAACCGGGAGCTCGAGTCCTTCAGCTACTCCGTTTCCCACGACCTGCGCGCCCCCCTGAGGGCCATCGAGGGCTTCAGCCGGATCCTGGAGGAGGACTATCAGGGGTCGCTCGACGACGAAGGCAGAAGGGTCCTTTCGGTCATCGTTGACAACACGAGGAACATGAGCAAGCTCATCGACGACCTGCTGGCGTTTTCCCGGGTGGGGAGATACGAGCTCAAGCACTCGCCCCTGGACATGAACGCCATGGTCCGCGCGGTGCTCGACGAGGTCGTGCCCGCCGGCGACCGCGGCAGGATTTCCCTCGCCGTCCATCCCCTGCTCGGGGCAAAGGGGGACCCGGCCCTCATCCGGCAGGTGTGGATCAACCTGCTCTCGAACGCCGTAAAATTCTCCTCGAAGAAGGAGCATCCCCGCATCGAGGTGGGGAGCAGGGAAACGGACGGCGCTGTCCTGTACTGCGTGAAGGATAACGGAGCCGGGTTCGACATGGCCTATGGGAGCAAGCTGTTCGGGGTGTTCCAGCGGCTGCACAGCGTGAAGGAATTCGAGGGGACCGGCGTGGGCCTCGCCATCACCCAGAGGATCGTCACCCGGCACGGCGGGAGGATCTGGGCTGAGGCGGAGCCGGGACAGGGGGCGACCTTCTTCTTCACCCTCCCCGCCGACGGCGCCGGCAAGGGGTGAGTGCGCAGGTGAATACGGACGTGACATGGATGGTCCCCCGGGAGGGCGGAGCATTCCCCAAGGGAGAAAACGGACATGAGCGAATATGACTGCGAAGACATCCTCCTCGTGGAAGACAACCCCACGGACATCGAGCTGACGATGCGGGCGTTCAGGAAGAACAACCTGGCCAACCCCGTGATCGTGGCCGAGGACGGAAGCGCCGCCCTCGACTACCTCTTCTGCCGGGGCGACTATGCGGGGCGCAATCCCGCCTGCCTCCCCAAGGTCATCCTCCTGGATCTCAAGCTCCCCAAGGTGGATGGCCTGGAGGTGCTCAAGGTCATCAAGGGCGAAGAGCGTCTCAGGATGACCCCCGTGGTGGTCCTCACCTCCTCGCGTGAGGAGCAGGACATCGTGGCGAGCTATCACCTCGGGGTGAACAGCTACATCGTCAAGCCCATCAACTTCGACAAGTTCGTCGATGCGGTCTGCCAGCTCGGCCTGTACTGGCTGGTGCTGAACCAGTGCCCCCGGTGACGGCGGGAGGTGCGCGTTCGTCTCGGGACGGGCATGTTTTTTGACTTGACTTGCCGATGCCGTGTCTTTATCAGATGAGGTTCGACGGCATTTTTTCTCTGTCCTTCCATGGTTTTTCCGGTTAAATGTCCAACCGCTCCAGGTGGGTGCCTGAATGGCGAGCGTTGGTCAGGGCGTATTTCACCCAGGAGCATAGGTATGAGAGAGCACAACCGTGAGGGGGAAGGCATCCGGGACGAGGTGGGATTCCATGGCAGGACCGGTGAGCGCGTTCAGCCCACGCCCGTCCTGCGGGTGCTGATCGTCGAGGACATCCCGAGCGACGTCGAGCTCATTCTGAGGGAGGTGCGCAGGCTGGACTTCAGGATCGTCCACGAGGTGGCGGAGACGCGGGAGTCGTTCCTCGAAGCCCTCGACAGGCTCAAGCCCGACATCGTCCTGTCCGACTACTCGATGCCCGTGTTCGACGGCATGACCGCCCTGAGGCTGCTCCAGGAGACGAGGCCCGGCATCCCCTTCATCGTGGTCACCGGGTCCCGGAACGAGGAGGTCGCGGTGGAGTGCATGAAGGCCGGCGCCGCAGACTACCTGATCAAGGAGAACCTGCGCCGCCTCGGGCCTGCGGTCATAGCCGCCCTGGAGAAGTACCGGCTGAAGCGGGAGAAGGAGCTGGCGGAAGAGGCTGTCCGCCGGAGCAGGGACGAGCTCGAGAAGCTCGTGAGGGAGCGCACCCGCGAGCTCGAAGAGAGGAACCGGAAGCTGGCCCGGGAGATCGCCGAGCACAGGCGCACCGAAGAGGAAAAGCAGAGGATAGAGGCGCAGCTCATCCAGTCCCAGAAGATCGAGGCCCTGGGGAAGTTTGCCGGCGGCATCGCCCACGACCTGAACAACATCCTCTACCCCATCATCATCAACACGGAGATGCTCCTCGAGGAGACCGATCCCGGCACGAGCGCGCACGAAGCGCTCGGCCAGACCCTCAAGGCGGCCCACCGGCAGAAGGACCTCGTGAAGAAGATCCTCTCCTTCAGCAGACAGAGCGAGCAGAGGCTGAAAAAGCTCAAGCTCGCGCCTTTTCTGGAAGAGACGCTCACGTTCGTCAGGTCGTCTCTGCCCACCACCATCGAGATGCGGCAGCGCATCAGCGCCCCCGAAGATGCGGTCATGGGCGATCCCTCGCAGCTCCAGCAGGTGATCGTGAACCTCTGCAGGAACGCCGCGGATGCACTGGAATCCCAGAAGGGGGTCATCGAGGTGGTCCTGGGCACCGTGTGCCTGAACGAGGACCCGGCCCGCCCGGGGATGAAGCCGGGCACGTACCTCGAGCTCAAGGTCAGGGACAACGGCAAGGGCATACCGCCCGAGATCATGGACCGCATCTTCGAGCCGTACTTTACGACCAAGGGCGTTGGCAAGGGAGTGGGCATGGGCCTTTCCGTGGTCCACGGCATCCTGAAGAGCCACGGCGGCGTGGTCACGGTGGAGAGCAGCCCCGGAAAAGGCGCTCAGTTCACGGTCTATCTCCCGGTGGCCGAGGGGGCGGAGGGGAGAGAGGCGGCCGATGCATGCCCTGCCCAAGGCAGGAAGAAGATCCTCCTGGTGGACGACGAGGAGATCATCCTCTCCAGCATGAAGAGGGCGCTCGAGCGGTCGAGCTTCAGCGTCGCCGCCGCACGGGACGGAAGCGAGGCCCTCGCGCTCTTCGAGCAGGAGCCCGACGGCTTCGACCTCGTCATCACCGACCTGACCATGCCCGGGATGAACGGCCTGGCGGTGGCCAGGAAGCTCATGGAGATACGCCCCGACCTTCCCGTGATCCTGTGCACGGGATTCTCGGACATCATCGACGAGGAGGAGGCAAAGGCCCAGAGCATCCGCGAGCTCATCCTGAAGCCCGCAGGCACGGCCGAGATCAAGGAGGCCGTCTCACGGGCCCTGGGAGGGTGACGCATGACCCTTCTCGGTGATCACTCCGGGGCGGCCTTGCCCATGTGCCCGGAGTCGTGCATCCGGGAGAACTCCACCGGGTCGTGGGTGCAGAACACGCTGACCTCGTCGCTTGCGGTGTTTACGACATCCCGGAGGCGATTCTTCGTCTGAGAGGCCAGATCGAACTGCATGTGGGCAACCTGCTGCAGTATTGTCAGGTAGAGCGGACAGCCTGGCTGGGAGTCCATCTGGCGATGGTGATAGTAGGCGTCACCGGCGAGGAGGAGCCACCTCCCGTCTTCCCTGACCGCCACCCCGCAGTGGCCCCTGGTGTGGCCCGGCAGCCGGACGAGGAGGATGTCCTCAGGCAGCCCGCGGAGGCCGCGGAAGCAGTCGAACCCGTACCAGGCTTCCGGTGATACCATGTCATAGGTCTCCCACCTCTTGACAGGCCCGAGGTGAGCCCTGCTGTAGCGGTTGCGCTCCCTGAACGTCGACGGACGCACGGCCGCGTCGAACTCGGACCGTGAGACGTGGACCCGTGCGTGGGGAAAGTCCCGGATGCCGCCGGTGTGGTCGGAATCGAGGTGGGTGAGGACGATATCCTGGACATCGCCTGCGGAGAAGCCCAGGTTCCGCACCTGGAACAGGGCCGTGTCTTCCTTTCTCCTGGCGATCCTCAGGATGTGATGCATGTGGCCGAGCCTCCCTGGCTCCGCCATGTCCACGGTCCCGATGCCGCTGTCCACGAGCACGAGACCGCTGCCGGTCTCGACCAGCAGGCAGTGGCAGACGGCCGTGGCCTCCTCGGTCCTGTGGACGCGCATGTTCCCGCAATTGAGGTGATGGACCTTCATACCGTGACCTCCTCAAGACAGGTGGCTATGAAATTATTGTAAGCGCTTCGGGTGGTGCAGGCAATGTGCGGTGAAGCATCCTCCCCGCGTGGAAGCCGGCCGCCTCCTCCTGGTTGCACGGCGGACCGGGGGCGGACCCATGCACCTCACAGATCCGCCCCCTTTCGCTCAATCGCAGGTCCGGGCCCCTATCAGAGCGATTTGAGGTATTCCACCAGGTCGTTCCTCTCCTGGCCGCTCAGGCCCAGGTTCAGGCAGCTGTCGTAATGGTTCACCACATCAAGAAGGGTCGGGAACCTGCCGTCGTGATAGAAGCCCCCCTTGGTATGGGTCCAGAGGCCTTTCAGGGGAGGAGTGCGGTAGCCGAAGGTGGGGGACCTGTCGGACTGGAAGGAGTCGATGCAGATCTCTTCGGGCTTGTGGATGTTGTGTCCCGGTTCGGTGTAGAGGGTGGGCACGTGGCAGCGCGCGCAGGTAGCCTTTTCGTTGAAGAGGTCCTTGCCCCGGGCCGCCGCTCCTTCGTCAAAGCTTCCCTTGGGAGGCCTGGGCGCCTGGAGCGAGATCTGGTAGAAGTGCAGGGCGGGCAGCTTCGAGGTCACGAGGTCCGGGGTGTTCCGAACGTTCCACGTGCCGTTCAGAACGGCCAAAGGATACTGGGCCGGGTTGTTGAGGCGTTCGTCGAAGAAGGTCCCCATGCCGTGCATCTCGGTGACCGCGACGTAGGCGTTCCAGTAGGGCACCGACCCCATGCCCGTCCACGTATGCAGGTTCACCCCGGCCAGGCCGAACGCCGGCGGCAGCAGCACGGCCCCCGTCTTCCCGTCGGGACGGAAGGCCTTGCCGTCCTTGTCCAGCAGGGCGTCGAATTTCCCCGGCCCCCAGCTCTGCAGGACCGTGAGCAGGGTCGCCTCATCCACGTGAAAGTACGCTTCGAGGGGCTCCTTGTTCGGCGCAAGCGATATGATGGCACCGACGTCGAGGTCCCGGTTCGCCCAGCCGTCCAGGCGCCTGCCGATGCCCGGTGCAAAGGAGTTGTCCACCGTGGAGTGGCAGATGGCGCAGGTGATGCCTATGGATTTGATGTTCCCCCCATTGTCGAAGAAGCCCTTCACCCCCAGCACGGCATCGAGCCTCAGCAGGGCAAGCGTCACCGCGGGGTCGTTCAGGTCCACCCTGCCTGCCCTGAGGTTGCTCTGCAGGTCCTGGGGCAAGGCGGTCACATCGACCTTCAGGCCCACCGCCAGGGCCGCAGCAGGGCTCACACCGGGACCGACGCCCCCGTTCGGGACACCGGCGATGGCCTTGTGGAGCTGGAGCATATCACCCCAGAAGACCTCGTCCCCGAAGGTGTCGAACCGGAAGATGTCCCTGCCCTGCTCGAACATATCCTTCGCAGAGGTGAGGTTCATGAGATCGATGGCGGTCAAGCCGGACGCCGAGCCTTTGGAAGCGGAGCATTTCCGGTCCTTGGCCACGAGCGGGGACACGACGAGACAGCAGAGTGCAATCACGAGCGCAAGCGCAGAAAGAACGGCCAGTTTGGCTTTCATCCCAACCTCCTTCTTTTATCTTATATTGTATTATTTTACTATTTGATTTCATGGAGATACGCGTCTTCAACTCTAAGAGTATAAATAGCCCGAGCCCGGAAGAAGCCCAGGGGCGTGAACGCGGTATTCCTGCACTGCGGTGTCAGCTAGGAGATGAAGCTGGAGTCAGAAGGGAGGAAGAGAGAAGTGGTACCGGGATTTAGGACAGGGGTATAAGTGGGTCTTGCTCAAAAGCGACCGATGAAATACGGTCGAAGAAAGGAGCAAGAGCATGAAGAGGAAGAGACGGAACCACTCGGCGGATTTCAAGGCTAAGGTGGCCTTGGCAGCGATCAGGGGAGACAAGACGCTCGTCGAGTTGGCTGAGCAGTTTGATGTGCACCCCGACCAGATTTCAGACTGGAAGCAGCAGGTCCTGGACAACGCATCAGCGGTCTTCGATGGATCACGCAAGGACAAGGGAACGGACCTCAAGGATCTGCACGCCAAGATCGGGGAGCTGACCCTGGAGAATGATTCCTATGAAACAAAAAGATTTATATTAGGCGCACGAATACCATATCCCAAGCAAAGTATGGGACTGATGGGTAGAGCAGGTTTTTGTCACGCAGCGGACGAGATCTTCACGTGTAGTAGCTAAGACCCGATCTGACAGGTGGTCCCCTTTCTGAAGTTCTGTCTTG
>DAOPXM010000022.1:0-60791 GCA_035352355.1 Deltaproteobacteria bacterium
TGACTACCACTTACTGGCAATCACTTACTGTCCGATCAAGTCGTGACTAATACACAGTAAGTATCCCCATGCTGTTGCTTGCCTGGAGAAGGACAAGGATGTGCTCTTTACCTTCTATGATTTCCCGGCCACTCATTGGATACACATCAGGACGAGCAATCCCATAGAATCAACATTCGGTACTGTGAGGCTGAGGACCCATAAGACAAAGGGCTGCGGATCTCGAACTGCTACTCTCACCATGGTCTTCAAGCTGGCTCTGGAAGCCCAGAAAACCTGGAAGCGTCTGAAAGGTCACACCCTGATATCTTTGGTCCTTCAAAGGAAGGTCTTTATCAACGGTGAACTCAAGGAGGCCGCTTAACTATGACTCAGACCGATGGGTACACTCCGTCCACAACATTTGACAATATCCCCGGCGATCTCGCCCTCGTACTCGTCCCTGCCCACGTCTTCAGCCGTGGAGGTCTGAACCGTTACCATGTTCTCCCGGGGCACGCCCCTCTTCTCCATGTAGAACCTGGCGATGCGCTTGCCTTCGGGCGAGGCCCCGTTCACCACCAGGACGAGCTGGTCCGGCCGCAGGGCGGCATGGGCAGGGCAGGCAGGGAAAAGGAGCGCCCCCAAGACAAGGGTCAGGACCGTGCACAGCCATGGATATCTCGCACTCACGAGGGGATGATACCACAAACCTTGGGCGGCGGGCACGCCTTTGCCCTACTCGAGGAACTCGGGCACGAAGAGCTCGTTGAAGATCCGCAGGAAGGCGGAGTCGGTGAGCGTGGCGATGAAGTCCCGCACCGTCTCGCCAGGCGTCAGGTCCTTTCGGTAGCCCTCGTCGAGCCGGTCGAGGAAGCGGGTAAAGATGACCGAGTCCCTGTTCTCCTCCATCACGTCCGTAAGCAGCTTCTGGAACACGAGCTGGTACATGGTCCTGATCTTCGTGGACTCGGTCTTGACCCTGGGGTTCAGGTAGATGTGCTCGTAGTTGAACTGCTTGAGCCTTTCGAGGGCGGCGAAGACCTTCTTCGAGTAGCCTATCCGCCCCTCCTTCGAGTTCCTGATGAGGTCTTCCACCAGGGCGTAGACGATCTTGCCGTTCGTGTCCCCCAGCACGATCGAGGCCTCCTTCGGTATCTGGCTCCGGGTGATGATCTTGAGCGAAATGGCGTCCTCGATGTCCCTGCCGATGTAGCTCACCGTGTCCACGATGCGCACGAGCCCCCCTTCCAGCGTCATGGGGAACGGGCTCAAGCCCTGGCGGGTGAGCTCGATCTTCTCGGAGAACTCCTCGAAGCCCCGGCACGGCACGGCGTGCACGAACGGCTCCGAGTCCTCGCCGTTGTGGCACAGGATCCCGTCGAGGACCTGCAGGGTCAGGTTCAGGCCCTTGCCGCCCTTCTCGATCCGCTCCAGGGACTGGATGGCCTGGACGTTGTGCAGGAACGGCCCGATGCCTGCGCCTGCGCAGAGCTCGTCGAGGTAGCGCTCGCCGTCGTGGCCGAAGGGCGGGTGCCCGATGTCGTGGCCGATGGCGATGGCCTCGATGAGGTCGTCGTTCAGGCCGAGCCTGCGGCCGATGGTGCGGGCGATGCGGGAGAGGAGCTGGACGTGGATGACCCGGTGGGAGATGCCCTGGTGCCCCACGAGGTAGAAGACCTGGGTCTTGTCGATGTACGAGGTGTAGGCCTGGGAGTGAAGGATCCTGTCCACGTCGATGGAAAAGGCATCCCTCATGTCCCAGGAGCCCTGCTTCTCGACTCTCCTCCGCTGGGATTCGGTGGGCTCTGTTCCCTTCATTCCATCCTTACATCACGCTGTGATCCTGGAGAACTGCGCAACCCGGTCAAAGAGGCCCACGAGGCTCTTCAAAAGCGCGATGCGGTTGTTCTTCACCGCCTCGTCCTCGCTCATGACGAGCACCTTGTCGAAGAAGCTGTCGATGGGGTCCTTCAGGCCGGCCAGGAGCTTCAGGGCCTCGGCGTACTCGCCCTTCGCCGCGTTGGCGATGAAGGGGTCCTCGGTCTCCCTGAACCGGTCGTACAGGGCCTTCTCCTCGTCCTGGGCAAAGAGACCCGGATTCACGGAGCCGGTCTCGCCCGCCTTCTTGAGGATGTTCTCCACACGCTTCGAGGCCGCGCAGATGGAGCCGAACCAGGGCTCTGCCTTCACGCTCATGATGGCGCGGGCGCGGTTGAAGGTGTCGACCGGGTCGTCGAAGTCGCGCAGCACGGCCTCGATCACGTCGCCCGCAATGCCCCGGGCCTGCAGGATCGACACGAACCTCTGCCTGAAGTAGCCTATCACGTCCCCGCGCACCTCGGCGACGCCGCGCTTGAGCTTCGGCGCCAGATGGAGCAGGGCCTGGTCGACCAGGGCGGAGATGGAGATACGGTAGCCCTTCGTCAGGATGATGTTCTCGATGGCGATGGTCTGGCGCCTGAGCGCGAAGGGGTCCGAGGTCCCGGTGGGGATGAGGCCCACGCCGAAGCAGCCGCAGATGGTGTCGATGCGGTCGGACATGCCCACGATGTCGCCGATGACGTCGGAGGGCAGCTCGCTCTCCGCGGACGACGGGAGGTAGTGCTCGCGGATGGCCAGCGCCACCTCGGGGTTTATCCCCTGGCGCAGGGCGTACTCCTTGCCCATGATGCCCTGGAGCTCGGGGAACTCGCATACAACCAGGGAGTTGAGGTCGCCCTTGCACAGGTAGGCCGCCTCGGCGACGAGGTCCTTCTTGGCAGGGGCCAGGAGGTCGGCCAGATAGAGGGCCACCTTCGAGAAGCGCTCCATCTTCTCGTAGGAAGTGCCCATGTCCTTGTGGAATATGACGTCTTTGAGCTTCTCGGTGTAGACCTTGAGCGGCACGTTCAGGTCTTCGGTGTAGAAGTACTTGCCGTCGTCGAGGCGGGCCTTGAGCACCCGCTCGTTGCCCGCGCGCACCACGGCGTCGTCTTTGGGCACGATGTTGCTCACGGTGATGAAGTAGGGCCGCAAGCAATTCGGGTCGTCCAGGGAATACACGGGGAAGTAGCGCTGGTGGTGCATCATGACCGTGACGGGCACCTCGGTGGGCAGCTCGAGGAAGGCCTCGTCGAAGCGTCCCACGAGGACGTGGGGCCACTCCAGCAGGTTCGCCACCTCGTCGAGGAGCTCACGGTCCCGTACCTCGCCCTTGAGGTTCTTTGCGTTGGTGGTGACCCCTTCCCAGATGAGGTTTTTCCTCTTCTCGATGTCGGGCACCACATAGGCCTTCATGAGCAGGTCCTCGTAGGCCTCGGGCGCGGTGATCTCGATGGGGCCCGGCGCCATGAACCGGTTCCCGTAGGTGACCCCTCCGGCGGAGATGTCCCCGAACCTTACCGGCAGCACGTCGGTGCCGTAGAGGGCCACGACCCAGTGCACGGGCCTGGCGAAGCGCACCCCGGGGTTGGACCACTTCATGGTCTTGGGGAACGGGATGAGCGGTATCATGTCCTGGAGCAGGCCCGGGAGAAACTCGATGGTGGGCTTGCCCGGGATGGTCCGGGTGACGCTCAGGTATTCGCCCTTGGGGGTCGTGGCAAAGGTGACCTCGGAGATGTCCACGCCCGCGGACCTGGCAAATCCCAGGGCCGCCTTGGTGGGGTTGCCGTCCTTGTCGAAGGCGGCCTGCTTCGCGGGGCCCGTCCGGGTCTCCACCGTGTCGGGCAGGGTCTCCTCGACGTCTTTTACCCTCACCGCGAGCCTGCGGGGCGTGCCGAAGACCTCGGGCGCCTGGCTCTGAAGCTTCGCCTCGGCGAACTTGTTCGTTATGTAGGTGCGGATGAACGAAAGCGCAGGAGCGATGTAGCTGGTCGGGATCTCCTCGGAGCCGATCTCAAAGAGCAGTGTCTTTGCCATTCCTATTCCTCTTTCTCACCCGTCTGCAGGCTGTCGATGTAGAGCTTCGCGGATGCCTTGGCCAGATCCCGGACCCTGGCGATGTAGGACTGGCGTTCGGTCACGGAGATGGCGTTGCGTGCGTCGAGCAGGTTGAAGATGTGGGAGCACTTCAGGCACATGTCGTAGGTTGGCAGGCCCAGGCCCTGCTCGGCCGTCCTGCGGCCCTCTTCCTCGTACATGGTGAAGAGCTTGAGCAGCATGGGCACGTTGGCCACCTCGAAGTTGTACTTGGACCACTGGTACTCGCCTGCGTGGTGCACGTAGCGGTAGGTGACGTCGTCCTTCCAGGTGATGTCGTACACCGAGTTCTTGTTCTGCAGGTACATGGCGATGCGCTCGATGCCGTAGGTGAGCTCAGCGCACACCGGGTCGAGGTCGATGCCGCCCACCTGCTGGAAGTAGGTGAACTGGGTGATCTCCATGCCGTCGAGCCACACCTCCCAGCCCACGCCCCAGGCGCCCAGCGTGGGCGACTCCCAGTCGTCCTCCACGAAGCGGATGTCGTGCTCCAGGGGGTCGATGCCGAGCTTCTTGAGGCTGTCGAGGTAGATCTCCTGGACGTCGATCGGGGCCGGCTTGAGGATGACCTGGTACTGGTAGTAGTGCTGGAGGCGGTTCGGGTTCTCGCCGTAGCGGCCGTCGGTGGGCCTCCGGGAGGGCTCCACGTACGCCACCTTCCACGGGTCGGGGCCCAGGGCCCTCAGGAAGGTATGGGGGTTGAACGTGCCGGCGCCGACCTCGAGGTCGTAGGGCTGGCCGATGAGGCAGCCGTACCGGGACCAATAATCCTGTAAATTTAATATCAATTCTTGGAAATCCATACCCCTCCCTCTATCATTGGTTGGAGTCAAAATCAAGCAGCTTCGCCAGGAAGGAGCTTGATTTCAGCCTCTTGTCGGTCACATGGTTGCACACGGAAAGGAGGAACGAGGAGATCTCCCTCTTCAGGTTCTCCTTGATGGAAAGCCGCTGCAGGACATCGCCTTCGAGCCGGCAGGCGTTGACGAGGAACAGGGTGGCCTCCCTGGAGAGCCGGTTCGGCACCACGGTCCGCCGCGCGCCGTTCCCGTCTTTGGGCGTCAGATCGATGCCGTAGCCCAGCGAGGACAGGATGTTCATGAGGGCCACGCACCACACCGAGAACCACTGCCTGTCGGGCTCCAGGCCGGCGAGCGCCTTCTGCAGGTGGCCGTAGGTCTCGGGGCTCGGGTCCATCTGGCCCAGGTGCTCCTTGATGAGCTCGATCATGACCGTGCAGTGGGCGAGCAGGTCGAGGTTCTCCCGGATCCCCAGGTGGGCGTCGGTGAGCTGGGCAGACTCCAGGCGGTGGAGGTCTCCTTCCTTTTTGACGAACACGTCCATGCTCACCTCGCAGAAGGGCTCGAGCGTTCCCGGAAAGCGCTTCCTGCTGTGCTTTGCCCCCTTGGCGATGGCGTGGATGATGCCCCTGTCCCGGGAAAGGGCGCAGATGATCTTGTCCGATTCCATGAAATCGATGCTGTGGAGGATGATGGCATCAGTGCTCACGAGGCCCATGGGTGGTCAGGAAAGGGTGCTGTCCGCCTCTCTCGGACGTGTGGATGGACGCCCGGGCGTCCCTGCAGGCCGGCTCCGGGCACGGGTTTCGATCACGTATCCGCCGCGTTTCCGGTCTCCGCCCGCTCGAGCGCGGCATACCCCTGGGGCAGCGAAGACGTCTGGTAGGACGTGCTGCAGGTCCTTATGGAAAAACCGACCGCAGCGATGAGTATGAGCAGCAGGAGCGCCACGAACAGGACGCGCAGCATCATGGACCTGCCCTTGCCCTTCTTCATGAACCTGTTTTTTTTCGTGTCCTCCTTCTTCCCATAGGACGCGAGGGTCTCGTCGAGGTGGCGGATGAGCTCCTCCTCGTCAAAGTCGAACTCCTTGGCGATGACCTGGAGAAACCCCCTCAAGAACGCCCGGGGAGGAAGCACATCGATCTGATCTTCTTCAAGGAATTTCAATGTCTGGGCTGGTATCTTCGTCGTCTGCTCGATTTCCTTGAGCGTAATCTCCCGCTTTTCACGCTCTCTCTTGAAATACTGGCCCAGTGTGAGCTTTTCCTCAGACATATGACTCCTCCTTGCTTTCCACTTCCCTCTATCACGACAATTTCCGCGTGGCAAGCCATGACTGCGGCATTCCCGTCGCAAAGACGGCCTCGGGCGCTGGCTCCGATCAGCCCGGCGCTCTGACAAGACTGGAGAATCATTGCCCTTCAGTCGGGCATAATAAGGTTGACAGAATGGAGAAAGGGCTGTATCCGCATACTTCTCGGAGGATATCATCGACGTGCGCACGCCTGATCCCATCCTGTACACCGCCCAAAAGCCGGGACGCTATCTGGGGGGAGAGATCAACGAGGTCGTCAAGCAGGCTTCGGAGGTCAAGGTCCGCTTCGCTCTCGCCTTCCCGGACACCTACGAGATCGGGATGTCCCACGCTGGGCTCAAGATCCTCTACTCCATCCTGAACGCCATGCCCGGCGTGTGGGCCCAGCGGGTCTTCGCCCCCTGGCACGACATGGCTCAGTCCATGAAGGAGCGGGGCATCGAGCTCGCGAGCCTCGAGGAGAAGCGCCCCTTGAAGACCTTCGACGTGCTGGGGTTCTCGCTTCTGTACGAGCTCTCCTACACCTCGGTGGTCCGGATGCTCAAGCTTTCGGGGATCCCCGTGCGGGCCGAGGAACGGGGGCCGGAAGACCCCATCGTCATCGCCGGGGGCACGTCCGCGGTCAACCCGGGGCCCTTCCTGCCCTTCGTCGACCTCGTGGTCATCGGCGACGGCGAGGAGGTCGTCGCCGAGATGGCGTCCATCTGCCTGAAAACGAACAACCGCGCCGAGCGCCTCGCCGCCATGGGCGAAATCGAAGGTGTGTACCGCCCCGGCTCGGAGGTACGGCCCAGGCGCAGGATCCTCAAGGACCTCGACCTGTTCCCCTTTCCCCACGACACCGTACTGCCGCACATCGCCGTTGTCCACGACCGGATCGGGCTCGAGGTGGCACGGGGGTGCACCCGGGGCTGCAGGTTCTGCCAGGCGGGCATGATCTACCGGCCCTACCGGGAGCGGTCCTTCGAGTCGGTGATGGAGACCCTGCGCCGGTCGCTGCCCGCCACCGGATACGACACCATCGCCATGCTGGCCCTCTCGATGACCGACCTGAGCTACCTCAACACGGTCATGGAATCCATCGCCTGCCCGTCCCGGGAGATCTCCATCGGCGTGCCTTCCTTGCGGGTGGAGGGCATTACGGAAAAGGTGGCGGACATCCTGTCGTCCGTGAAGAAGCCCGGCTTCACCCTGGCCCCCGAGGCGGCCACCGAGCGGCTCAGGCGGGTCATCAACAAGGGCAACACCGAAGAAGACCTCTTCCGGAGCGCTTCGATCGCCCGATCCATGGGGTGGAAGGGCCTCAAGCTCTACTTCATGGTGGGGCTTCCCACCGAGACGCAGGACGACATCGAGGCCATCTGCACCCTGTCCCGGGCCCTGTCAAAGGAGTTCAGGGGGCAGCTGACCATCAGCATATCCGGGTTCATCCCCAAGCCCTGGACCCCGTTCCAGTGGCAGGCCCAGATAAGCCTGAAGGCCCACAACGAGCTCGTCAGGCACCTGCAGGGGCACCTGCGGCACCGGAACATCGGCCTCAAGTGGCAGGAGCCCGAGCTCACCTTCCTCGAGGGGGTGTTCTCCCGGGGCGACGAGCGGCTCGCCGCAGTGGTGGAGGCGGCGGAGGCGGAGGGCGCCTACCTCGACGGGTGGGGCGACACCTTCGACAAGGGTGCGTGGGACAGGGCCTTCGAGAAGACCGGCGTCGACCCGGCGCAGTACCTCTCGGCCCGGAGCAGGGACGATACGCTCCCCTGGGAGTTCATCGACATGGGCCTCGAGAAGGCCTTCCTCCTGAAGGAGGAGGCAAAAGCCCTCAAGGAGGAAGCCACCCCCGACTGCAGGTTCGAGGGGTGCACGGGGTGCGGGGTGTGCGGCGCAGGCATAGCGAACGTCCGCTACCGGGAGACCGACCCTGCCCCGCTCTTTCGGGAGACCGGGGAGAAGGAGCCCGTGCCCTACGTGGTCCGACTCACCAAGGAAGACTTCCAGCGCTACATCTCCCCCCGGGACTTCCTGGAGACGATCAAGCGCGCCATCCGGAGGAGCGGACTGAGCGCCGTGTACTCGAAGGGCTACAGCCCCATCATGAAGCTGAGCTCGTCCCCCCCTCCTCCCTTCGGGATCGCCTCCCTGAGCGAGTTCATCCAGTTCGAGCTGAAGGGGGAGAAGGACCCGGCCGAGGTCCTGGAGGCCTTGAGGAAGTCCCTTCCGAAGGGCGTGAACGCGCTTTCCTGCGAGCGGGGAAAGCTCCGGCTCGCCCAGGGCTTCGTGTACCGGACCGCGCGTCCCTTCACGTTCAGGCTCGAGCCGGGGTGCACGGTGACGAAGGGGGACAAGACCCTCGCGGTGGAAGACTACCTCGTCTCCCATGACGACACCACGCTCACCATCGGCGTGCGCGACGGCAGGACCATTTCCCCCCACGCCATCCTCGAGGCGTGCTCCGCCGACGGGATCGGGGCCTGGGAGATCACCCGGGTCGAGACCCTCTTCTGATCTCTACCGCCTGTTTTTGCCCCACCCTTGATGCGGGTCAACCGATCGTTCTTGATATGGGCTTATGATGACATTATTAATTGAACACGGTACACGTGTGAGACGAGCACAAAGGAGCAGCCATGAGCCATTCGAACGGCCCGACGAACGGGAAAGAGTTCCGGGACCCGGTATGCGGCATGGTCACCACCGACCCGGACGCCTATATCAAATATGAGTACCAGGGCAAAACCTACTACTTCTGCAACCCCCACTGCCTCGAGAGGTTCAAGGCCGATCCCCAGAAGTACCTGACCAAGGCACCCTCTCCCTTTCCCATGATGACCATGGGGGCGGGCAGGCAGGAAACAGCACACCCCTGCTGCGCCCCGAAGGGAAAGGAATACCGGGACCCGGTGTGCGGCATGGTCACCACCGACCCGGACGCTTATATCAAATATGAGTACCAGGGCAGAACCTACTACTTCTGCAACCCCCACTGCCTCGAGAAGTTCAAGGCCGACCCCGGCAGGTACACGGGGAATAAGCCTGTCGACCACGGCCACGCGGCCCCGGCTCCCGTGCCGGCGGGGGACTACTGGTGCCCCATGTGCCCTGAGGTGAAGAGCCCCGGGCCGGCAAGCTGCCCCTCGTGCGGGATGGCCCTCGAGCCGCCCCTTGCCGTGACCCTGCCCGCGCCGTCGCAGTGGACCTGTCCCATGCACCCCGAGGTGGTCAGGGACGCGCCCGGGTCCTGTCCCATCTGCGGGATGGCCCTCGAGCCGGTCGCCCCGGAGGAGAAGGGCCTGGAAGAAGACCCTGAGTACCGCTCCATGCGGGGCCGCTTCCGGGTGAGCCTCGTCCTCACCCTGCCCCTGCTGCTCATCGCCATGCGCCACATGATCCCGGGCGGGTCCGCCATCGAGGCCCTCGTCCCGCCGCACGCCCTTTCCTGGGTCGAGCTCCTCCTGGCGGCCCCGGTGGTGCTCTGGGGGGCGTGGCCCTTCTTCGTGCGGGGCTGGCTCTCCATCGTGCACAAGAGCCTGAACATGTTCACCCTCATCTCCATAGGCATCGCCGTGAGCTTTGTCTACAGCGTGGTGGCCCTGGTGTTCCCGGGCATCTTCCCGGAGACCATGAAGGACGCGCACGGCGCTGTGGGCCTGTACTTCGAGGCGGCCGCCGCCATCACGGTGCTGGTGCTCCTGGGGCAGGTCCTGGAGCTGAAGGCCCGGAACAAAACCGGAGAGGCGATCCGCTCCCTGCTGAACCTGGCCCCCAAGAAGGCGCGCAGGATCAACGCGGACGGCTCCGAGGAGGAGGTGTCGCTCGCCCTCGTGCATCCGGGAGACCACCTGCGGGTGCTGCCCGGGGACAAGGTGCCGGTGGACGGCGTCGTGCTCAAAGGAAACAGCAACGTGGACGAGTCCATGCTCACCGGAGAGCCGGTACCGGTGGAGAAAAAGCCCGGCGACCCTTTGGTGGGCGCCACGGTGAACGGGACCGGGTCCCTGGTCATGGAGGCCCGTAAGGTCGGCGCCGACACCATGCTCGCCCAGATCGTCGCGCTCACCGCTCAGGCCCAGCGATCGCGGGCGAACATCCAGCGGGTCGCGGACGTGGTGGCGGGCTGGTTCGTACCTGCGGTGATCCTCATCGCGCTCGCCGCCTTCGGGGCCTGGATGTGGATCGGGCCCGAGCCGAGGCTCGCCCATGCAGTGGTGGCGGCGGTGTCCGTGCTCCTCATCGCGTGCCCCTGCGCCCTGGGCCTGGCCACGCCGGTATCCATCATGGTGGCATCCGGCAGGGGCGCTGCCATGGGTCTACTGTTCAGAAACGCCGAGGCCATCGAGACCCTGGAGAAGATCGACACCCTCGTGGTGGACAAGACAGGGACAATCACCCGGGGCAAGCCCGCCCTGACTCACGTTCAGGGGCTCGGGTCCCGGGACGAGCAGACCGTTGCCGGGATCGCCGCCAGCCTGGAGAAGCTGAGCGAGCACCCCCTCGCCCAGGCCGTGGTGAACGGCGCGCTCGCCATGGGGGCCTCCCTCCAGGAGGTGCACGGGTTCTCGTCCATTACCGGCAGGGGCGTGCGCGGAACGGTGGCGGGCACGCCCGTGCTGCTGGGAAACGGGAGCCTCCTTGAGGAGGAGGGCATCCCGGTCCTTCAGGCCGAAGCCCTGGCCCAGCCCTTGAGGGAGCAGGGTCAGACCGTCATGTTCCTTGCCGTCGACAACGAGGTCGCCGGCATCCTCGGCGTGTCCGACCCCATCAAGGACACCTCCTTCGAGGCCATCGCCACCCTGCACCGGCAGGGGATCAGGGTGGCCATGCTCACGGGGGACAGCGCTTCCACCGCCCGCGCCGTTGCCGGCCGGCTCGGGATCGACGAGGTGTTCGCCGAGGTACTGCCCGCCCAGAAGGAGGCCATCGTCCGCAGGCTCCAGGGGGAAGGCAGGAGGGTGGCCATGGCGGGAGACGGGATCAACGACGCCCCCGCCCTCGCCCGGGCTGACGTGGGCATCGCCATGGGAAGCGGCACGGACATCGCCATGGAGAGCGCGTCCATCACCCTGGTGAAGGGGGACCTCAAGGGTCTCGTGTCCGCCATCTCGCTTTCCCGGGCCACCATGCGCAACATCCGGCAGAACCTGTTCTTCGCCTTCGTGTACAACGCCCTGTGCGTCCCCGTGGCAGCGGGCGTCCTCTATCCGTTCCTGGGGATCATCCTCTCCCCCATGCTCGCCGCGGCCGCCATGAGCCTGAGCTCGGTGTCGGTCATCTCGAACGCCCTGAGGCTCAGGGGCCAGCGGATCGCCGGGTAGCAGGCATTCAGGGACAGGGCGCCCTCCGGAAAACCCGTCTTCAGGCCTTGGGCGGGAGACTCCCTCCCGCCGGAAGGCCTCTGATGCACTGAAAACGAAGTTGCAAAGAAGAGAAAAAAACGATAAGGGAAATGCAGGCTCTCTATCGAGAGTTACATGAATATTTTGATATTGCGTACAAGAGAGTTCCCGCCCGAGCGGACATTCTCAGATGTTTTTGGGGCAAACCTTTGTGCTGTTTATTGAAACATGGCTCTTACAAGGAAGATTTTTGATCGTTTGCATGGTGCAGTAACTGGTTCTTTTTGATAATCCTCCTGATCGATCTCTCTGCCGGAGGAGAACGTTGATGCAAGCCCAGAGTCCACCCAGACAGGGTCCGCAGGCGGGCCTCGCAGGCACGGGTGCGCGGCCGCACACCCCGGGGGCACCTTCCGGCTCCAGACCTGGAAGTCTGGATGCCTCCTCGCGCAGGCTCAGGCGCTCCGTTCTCCTCGTCACCGCAGCCCTTGTTGCCGCGTCCTGGATCGACGAGGTCCTCGACTTCCCCCACCTGCTCTTCGGCGCGCCGGCAACCCCCATGAACTGGAGGGAGTGCCTCATCGAGACCTCCCTGGCCCTTGCCGTTGGCCTGATCGTCTGGGCCGTTCTCTCCCGCGTCCTGCTCCGCGCTCGGCAGGACGACCAGGAGAGGAAGCGTGGGAAGATCCTCTCGGACATCCTCATCAACGAGTCCCCAATGATGTTCACGGCCATCAACCCCGACGGCACCATACTCCTGATGAGCGGATACGCCCTCGAGAAGCTCGGCTACCGGGAGGAAGAGGTTATCGGGAAAAGCTACCTCTCCCTGTTCGTCCCTCCCCGCGAGAGGGAAGAGATGGAGAAGAGGCTCGGGGAGCTCTTTGGCACCGGCATCCCGGCCCGGGGAGAAAATTACTTCGTGGCCAAAGACGGCCGCGAGCTCCTGCTCCAGTGGGAGGCCCGGGTCGTTTACAAGGAAAACGGAGAGGTGGATTTCGTGTACGGTCCCGGGGTGGACGTCACCGAGCAGAAAACCCTGGAGGTCGCCTTGAGGAAGAGCGAGGAGCGCTACCGGACCTTCATCCAGAACCTCCAGGGCATCGCCTACCAGGAAGACCTCGAGTTCACCACCCTCCTCATCCACGGCGATGTGGAGGAGATCACCGGGTATGCGGCAGAGGACTTCACCTCCGGGGCGGTCAGGATAATCGACATCCTGCATCCGGAAGACGCGGAGGTGATCACCCCCCATGTCGAGAAGCTCGGCACGGTCCCCCATTACAGCACGGAGATGGTCTACCGGATCATCAGGAAGGACGGGCAGGTCCGCTGGATCCGCGACTTCATCTCGAATGCCTGCGTCGAGAACGGGATGCCCGCCTCCATCCAGGGCATCGCCTACGACATCACGAAGGAGCACGAGGCCAAAGAAGCTCTCAGAAGGAGCGAGGAGATCTATCGGCTCCTGGCAGAAAACGCGACGGTCGTGATCTGGGCGACTGACCGCGAGCTTAAGCTCACGTACATCAGTCCCTCCTCGGAGAAGGTCAACGGCTATACTCCCGAAGAGCTCATGAGCCTGCCGCCCAGCGCCCTTTACACGGAGGTGTCGTACCCGGTCTTTCTGGGCTACACGTCCCAGGTCCTTGCATGGATGGAGGAAGGCTTTGTGCCCGAAGATAAAAGGACCCTGGTGGTCGAGGCCCAGCGGTACCGCAAGGACGGGTCGACCATCTGGGTCGAGATCATGGCGAACGTCGTCTTAGACGAGAAGGGCAGGCCTTCGGGCGTCGTGGGTGTGACCCGGGACATCACCGAGCGGAAAAAGGCGGAGGATGCGCTCAGGGCGAGCGAGGAGCGCTACCGGCTCCTGGCCGACAACATCCGTGACGTGATCTGGGTCATGGACAAGGAATTCCGGTTCATCTACATGAGCCCATCGGTGCAGAAGCTCAGGGGATACACCCCGGAAGAGGCCATGGCCCTGCCCGTGGAGAAGATGTTCCCCGAGCGCTCGCTGGAGGTGATGACCCGGATACGGGCGGAGGAAGAGGCCCGCATGGTAAAGGGAATCAGCCCCGCCGACAACTGGGTGAGGACCTACGAGGTGGAGCTCGTACGCAAAGACGGGTCCATCGTCCCGGCCGAGGTGATAGCGAACGACTACTTCGACGGCGCGGGGAACCACGTGGGCTTCGTGGGCGTGACCCGGGACATCACCGCCCGGAGGAAGGCCGAGATCTCCCTCCAGCAGAGCGAGACGCGCTACCGGCTCCTCACGGAGCACATCAAGGACGTGATCTTCGCCCTGGACCTTGACTTCCGATACACCTACATCAGCCCCTACGTGGAGACCATGCGGGGGTTCACTCAGGAAGAGGCCATGGCCATGCCTTGGGAAGAGGTCGTCACCCCGCGGTCCCTCCCGGTGCTCCGGAAATGGTTCGCGTATGCGGAAAGGATGCTCCGGACCGAAGAGCACCCCATCAGGGACGCCTTCAGCACCTTCGAGGTGGAGATGACCTGCAAGGACGGCTCCGCCATCTGGACCGAGGTGACGGTGAGCCTCATGTACGAGGCGGACAACAAACCGTACGGGTACGTGGGCATCACCCGGAACATATCTGAGCGCAAGAAGGCGGAGGAGGACCTGCTTCGGAGCGAGGAGCGCTACCGCCTCCTGGCGGAGAACATCAACGACGTGATCTGGGCCATGGATCCGAACTTCCGCTACACCTACATCAGCCCCTCGGTGGAAAAGATGCGCGGCTACACCGTGGAAGAGGCCATGAGCCTGCCCATGAGCAAGGCATACTCCCGGGGCTCATACAAGTTCATGGAAAAGATCCTGGCCGAAGGGCTCGCGCGGCAGCAGAGGGGGGAGAGGCCGATACCCGACGACTCGACGACCTTCGAGGTGGAGATGAACTGCAAGGACGGCTCCACCAAATGGGTCGAGGTGACGGCGAACGCCGTGTTCGGCCAGGACGGCTCTTTGTCCGGTTTCGTGGGGGTGACCAGAGACATCTCCGAGAGAAGGAAGGCCGAGGAGTCGATGCGGAAGAGCGAGGAGCGCTACCGCCTCCTGGCAGACAACGTGAACGACGTGATCTGGGCCATGGACAGGACCCTTGCCCTTTCCTACATCAGCCCCTCGGTGGAAAAGCTGAGCGGCTACACCGCGGAAGAGGTCATGGTCCTGCCCATCGAAAAGGTCTTCACCGAGCGCTCGTTTGCGAAGCTCTCCCGGATCCTCGACAAGTCGGCGGAGATGATCGCGAAGGGGGAGAAACCCGAAGGGGACAGCGCTCTCACCTTAAACCTGGAGTTCATCCACAAGGACGGATCGAGCAAGTGGGTCGAGGTGAAATCGACCTTCATCCTGGACGAGGCAGGAAGGCCGGTGGGGGGCGTGGGCGTGGCTCGCGACATCACCGAGCGCAAGAGGCAGGAAGAGGCGCTGCGCAGAAGCGAGGAGACCTACCGCACCATCTTCGAGAGCACCGGGACCGCCATGGTCACCATCATGGAGGACGGCATCCTTTCCCTCGTGAACGAGGAGTTCGAAGTGCTCTCCGGATACCCTCGGCAGGAGATCGAGGGCAGGATGCACTGGCGGGCCTTCGTGGCGCCGGAGGACCAGGAGCGCCTCGATCGCTACCGGAGGGCGAGGATAGCGTCGGGCGATGCGCCGAAGAGCTACGAGTTCCGGATCATCGACCGCGAGGGCACGGTAAAGGATGTCTCCGTCACCGCAACGATCTTCCCCGGCACGGAGCGCATCCTCATGTCGCTCCAGGACATTACGCAGAGCAAGCTCGCCGCGGAGGAGCTGAAGCATTCCCGGGAGCAGCTGCGGAACCTCCTGAAGCACTCCCAGGACGTGCGCGAGCGGGAGCGCACCAGGGTCGCCCGGGAGATCCACGACGAGCTGGGCCAGGTGCTCACCGGGCTGAAGATGGACCTGTCCTTTCTTGCCAAGAAGCTCCCCGAGAACCTCTCCGAGCTGAGGACCAAGACCAATCTCATGCTCCGGTTCGTAGACATGACCATCCAGTCGGTCAAGCGCATCACCATGGACCTCAGGCCGGGGCTCCTCGACCACCTCGGCCTGGTTGCGGCCATCGAGTGGCAGGCCGAGGAATTCCAGAAGCGCACCGGCATCCGCTACCGGATCAACGTCACCCCGGAGGACCTCTCCCTCGGCTCAGAACACTCAACAGCGGTATTCCGGATCTTCCAGGAAACGCTGACCAACATCTCGAAGTATGCCCACGCCACCGAGGTGAAGATCTCGCTGGCGGAAAGGGCCGGGGTTTTCGAGATGACCGTTTCGGACAACGGCGTCGGGATAACCAGGGAACAGATGGAAAATCCCAAGTCCTTCGGCCTCATGGGCATTCAGGAGCGCGCATACTTCAGCGGGGGCAGGGCGAGGATCTTCGGGCAGAAAGGAAAAGGGACAACGGTAAAGGTCACCATACCGCTTGACCAGATGAGGAGTATTGATGATACGAGTGCTTATCGCGGATGATCACCCCATAGTCAGGGAAGGTCTCAGGCAGATCCTGTCGGATACCGACGACATCGTGATCGTGGACGAGGCCGAGTCGGGGCAGGAGGTTCTGGCCTGCCTTGCCAGGAGCCACTACGACGTGGTGCTGCTGGACATCTCCATGCCCGGCAGGGACGGGCTCGACGTGCTCCGGGAGCTCAAGCAGCAGAAGCCGAAGCTCCCGGTGCTCATCCTGAGCATGTACCCCGAAGAGCACTACGCGGTCCGGGTGCTCAGGGGAGGGGCCGCCGGGTACATGACCAAATCGAGCGCCCCGGACGAGCTCATCTCGGCCATCCGCAAGGTGGCCGCCGGCAGGAAGTACATCAGCGCGTCATTGGCCGAGAGGCTGACCTACGAGCTCGACCGCGACGCGGACAAACCCGCCCACGAGGTGCTCTCGGACCGCGAATACCAGGTCATGCACATGATCGCCACGGGCAAGTCAGTCAAGGAGATCGCCGAGGACCTGAATTTGAGCGTGAAGACCGTCAGCACCTACCGGACGCGCATCCTCACCAAGATGAACATGAAGAACAACGCCGAGATCGTGCTCTACGCAGTGCAGAACAAGCTCGTGGACTGAAGGGGGCGGAAAGCAATCCTGCACGGGATCAAAGGATCCCCATGACCTGCCCCCCACCCGGGCTGGATACGCCCAAGCGCCCTGAAACAGGGGATCTGGAAATGCCAACCTCCTGATGTAGGATATATCCTACATCAACTCGGGCAATATTCGCATAGCCGGCTAAGCCATCGTCTTATTTACTGTCTTATAAGCTTACCGTATAAGGAAAGCACAACAAGTGTTGTTCTGACCTCCTTTACGCCAGAAGAGGGGACAAGTCCTCTCGTGCTTTGTCCTTACACCTAACTTCTTCTGGCTATTTTTTTGTCCGTTTTCAGGGGGGAGCACATCCCCCCTGCTTCACGACAGCCTGCCAGAAAACCCCTTGACCTTCCGGCATGTAATGGGCGATATGGGAAAGGCACATTTCCTGTACCGCTATTACGGCAGCACCCGACGAGCACGATGGAAGAGCATACGACCCATTCGAGCCTGCTTTCTCTGGGCCCCCAGGTACGGGGGGTGCTCGAGTCCTTCCTGCAAGAGACTGCCTCCGCCTTTCCGGGCGGGATCGCCTGCTTTGCCGCCACCGGGAGCTGCGTGACCGGCGACTACGTTCAGGGCAGATCCGACATCAACTCGGTGCTCGTGCTCACGGACATGGACCCGTCGGTCCTCGACAAGCTGGCCTCCATGGGCAGGCGCTACGGGAAGAAGCGCCTGCGGGCTCCCCTGCTCATGACGCCCGAATACATCGAGCGGTCGCTGGACGTCTTTCCCATCGAGTTCCTGGACATCAAGCTCATCCACCAGACTCTGCTCGGCGAGGACCTCTTCACCGACCTTCCCATCAGCAAGTCCATGCTCAGGCTGCAGTGCGAGCGGGACCTCAAGGCAAAGCTCATCCACCTCCACCAGGGCTACATCTCCTGTTCCGGCGGCGGAAGGGGTTTACGGGCGCTGCTCGTCGAGGCGTACCCGGGCTTCTTCCCCCTGTTCAGGGCCATGCTCACCGTTGCCCAGATCAGCACGGGGCCGCCCATCCTCAAGGACGCGGTCCTCTCCGGCATGGAGTCCACCTTTGCCGTCGGGCTGGAGCCGTTCCGGGAGATCAGGGCCATGGCCGGGAAGCGGGGCTTCGGGCACGACTGGAGCGTGGCCAAAGACGTGTTCAACAAGGTATACAAGGTTACCCATGAGCTCTCCCTTATCATGGACAGGATTTCTTAGGTCCCTCCTCGTCCTCCTCGCGCTTGCGTTTCCCGTGATCTCGCCGGCGGGGGAACCCGCGCCCCGGGACTACGTGACCGACGAGGCCGGCATCATCGGGGAAGACGCCCGCCGGGGGATTTCCGCGCGCCTCGCCGAGCTCGAGGGGAAGACCGGCGCGCAGATGCTCGTGTTGACGGTCCTCTCCGCCCAAGGCGTACCCATCGAGGAGTTCGCCCTCCGCAAGGCCGAGGCCTGGAAGCTCGGGCAGAAGGGCAAGGACAACGGGCTCCTGCTCGTGGTGGCTGTGCGCGACCGGAAATACCGGCTCGAGGTGGGCTACGGGCTCGAGGGGGTCATCCCGGACAGCATGGCCGGGACCATCGGGCGGCAGGTCCTTGTGCCCTCGTTCAGGAAGGGCGATTACGCCGGCGGGATCTCCGCTGCCGTGCTCGTGATCTCTGACGCCATCGCCAAGTCCCAGGGCGTCACCCTGAGCAGCCACCTCCAGGGGCCTGAGCGCAGCAGCAGAGAGAAAAAGGAGGAATCGCTGCCCCTCGAGCTGATCCTCTTCCTCGTGGTCTTCGGCTCCTTCATCCTGCTCTCCCAGTTCTCCGGGACCCGACGGAGAAGCTCCTGGGGAAGGAGCGCAGGGGGCTTCGGAACCTTCGGCGGCGGCGGTTTTCGCGGTGGGTTCGGCGGGTTCGGTGGAGGCGGCGGCGGCGGATTCGGCGGCGGCGGGGCCTCGGGCGGGTGGTAGGCGCGGCTGCCGCATCCGCATGGGCGAAGCAGTGATTTCATCGACAGAAAGACAAGCTCTGGAGGCGTGATGAAAAAGACATGGATCATTCTTGGAATACTCGGTCTTCTTGTATTGAACGTCATCTGGTGGGGCATCTCGCAGTACAACCGGCCCATCAGGATGAAGGAGTCCGTGGATGCCCAGTGGGCCCAGGTGGAGAACCAGCTCAAGCGCAGGTATGACCTCATCCCCAATCTGGTGGAGACGGTCAAGGGCTACGCCGCGCAGGAGAAGACGGTCTTCCTGGGCGTGGCCGAGGCGCGCAAGGCGTATTTCCAGGCCCAGAGCGTGGACGAGAAGGCCAGGGCCGCCACCGGGCTGGAAGGCGCCCTCTCACGGCTGCTCCTCCTCCAGGAAAGGTATCCCGCGCTCAAGTCCAGCGAGAACTTCCTGAAGCTCCAGGACTCCCTCGAGGGCACGGAGAACCGCATCTCGGTGGAGCGCAAGCGCTACAACGACGAGGTGAAGGCGCTGAACACCTTCGTGAAGACCTTCCCTGGCAGGTTCTTCGCCTCCATGGCGGGAATCGGCGAGGCCCCGTACTTCGACATCCCCGAGGCCCAGAAGGAAACCCCGGCGGTGAAGTTCTAGCCTCAGGAGACGAGCTCGGAGAGAAAGCCCGAGGGGACCTGAAAGACCTCCCGGCCGTAGATGGACCTCAGGCGCGACCAGGAGAGGTACACCTCCTTCCGGGCGCGGGTGATGCCCACGTAGAGGAGCCTGCGCTCCTCCTCGATCTCGAGGCTGGTGTCCATGGACCTGCTGTGGGGAAGCAGCCCCTCCTCGAGGCCCAGGATGAACACGTAGTCGAACTCGAGCCCCTTGGACATGTGCAGGGTCATGACCGAGATGCGCTCGCCCGCCTCCTCATCCACGGCGCTCATGAGGGCCTTCTCCTCGAGGTACTCGCCGATGTCCCTCCTGCCGGACGCGCTGGCGATGAGCTCACGGACGTTGTTCAGCCGGTCCTCCCCGTCGATCTCTGCCTTCAGGGCCGCCTCGAGCCCCGTGATCTCCATGATGTCCCTGAGCAGCGAGGCCACGTCCCCCAGGCCCACGCGCCAGCCGATCTCCTCGTAGATCCGCTTGAAGTCCTCGAGCCCCTTGAGCCCGGCCCCCTTGACCGCCTTGTCGCGCACCGCCTCGGCGATGGCGTGCACCGTGGCCAGGCCCTTGCTTCGGGCATAGGCCCTGAGCTTGAGCAGCGACTTTTCGCCCACGCCCCGGGCGGGCACGTTGATGATCCTGGCCAGGGCCTCCTCGTCGTGGGGGTTTACGATGATCCTCAGGTAGGCCATGAGGTCCTTGATCTCCCTGCGCTCGTAGAACCGCATCCCGCCGTAGACCGCGTAGGGGATGCGCTTGCGCACGAAGGCCTCCTCGATCACCCTTGACAGGGAGTTGACCCGGTAGAACACGCCGATGGAGCCCGGGCTCACCCCTGCCTGGAGGAGCTTCTCGATCGCGTAGGCGGTGTAGGCCGCTTCTTTGTCGTCGTCCGCGTACTCGCTGACGGTGACGTCCTTGCCCCCGCCCTGCACGGCCCTGAGCTCCTTGGGCGCGCGGTACCGGTTGTTGGCGATGAGCAGGGAAGCCGCTTTGAGGATGCCCTCGGTGGAGCGGTAGTTCTGCTCGAGCACCACCACCTCGGCGTTGGGGAAGTCGTCCCGGAACTTTAAGATATTGCCCACGTTGGCGCCCCTCCATCCGTAGATGGACTGGTCGTCGTCGCCCACCACGCAGATGTTGCCCTCGTCGCCCACGAGGTTCATGAGGAACACGTACTGCGCCGTGTTCGTGTCCTGGTACTCGTCCACGAGGATGTAGCGGAACCGCCTGCGGTACTTGTCCCTGAGGTCTTCATCCGAGGAGAGCAGGGTGCTGGGCACGTAGAGCAGGTCGGCGAAGTCGAAGGCCTTGCACTCCTTCTTGCGCTTCTCGTAGAGGCTGAGGATGGGGTGCGGGTCGTAGGGGTAGTTGCCCGCGATCTCAGAAATGCTCTGCATGGTGTCCCGGGCGTAGTTGGCGAGCCAGGCGAGGGTGGAGTCCATGCCCCGCTCGGTCTTCATGTTCAGCTCCTTGACGCACTTGTTCATGAGGGAGCGCTGATCGGCCTCGTCGTAGATTACGAAGGACGAGGGATAGCCCGCGCGGTGGGCCTCCTGCCTGAGGAACCAGGCCCCGAAGGCGTGGAACGTGCCCGCCCACACCGGGACCTCCTCGCCGAGAATGGCCCGGAGCCGGTCCTTCATCTCGCCCGCGGCCTTGTTGGTGAAGGTCAGGCACAGGATCTCCCGGGGGGACACGCCCTTGCTGATGAGGTGGGCCACCCGGTGGACGATGACCCGGGTCTTGCCGGAGCCCGCGCCCGCGAAGATCAGGAGCGGGCCCTCGGTGTTCTTCACCGCGCGCTCCTGCTGGGGGTTGAGGCCTTCGAGGATCCTGCTCTTCATGCCCTCAGCTCCAGAACCTTGTCTCCCTCACTCAGGGGTTTTCTGACCAGCTCGCCCGGGCGGGGCACAAAGGAGGTCTTCAGGGAGAACACCTCGTTGGGCTTGATGGCCCGCTCCAGCCTGCCCTCCACAAGGGCGCCGGTCAGGGCGAAAGGCTCGGTGCGGCCGTCGGAGGAGAGCCACTCGAGCTCCATGCCCTCCACGAGGGGGTTGCGGGCCTCGAATACGGTCATGCCGCCCTCATGCCCAATGACCCGGGCCGCGAGATGGTGGGTGTGGATGTAGCCCTTGAAGTCGTACTTGATGCCGTCCTCACCGGGCGTGTCCAGGAAGAAGCCCGTAAAATACTCCCGGTTGCTCGCCTTCCCGACCTCCCTGATCCAGGCCGGGTCGACGACGAAACCCTCGGGGTCCCTCACCCAGGCGTCCCTGGCCTTGCGGTACGCCTGCACCACGGTGGCGATGTAGAGGGAGGTGCGGTTGCGGCCCTCGATCTTGAGGCCTTCGAGGCCTAAAGCCATGACCTGGTCGAAAACGGGAAGCAGGCACAGGTCCTTCGAGTTGTAGAGATAGGTGTAGCCGCCCTCTTCAGCCACGGGCAGGTACTGCCCCGGGCGGGTGCGCTCCACGAGCGCATAGTCCCACCGGCAGGGCTGGGTGCAGCTCCCGCGGTTCGCGTCGCGGCTGTTGAGGTAGGATGAGATGAGGCACCTGCCGGATATGGAGATGCACACGCTGCCGTGGACAAAGATCTCCAGCTCGGCATCGGTGGCCTGCCTGATGGCGCGGATCTCGGATACGTTCAGCTCCCGGGCGAGGATGACCCGGGATACTCCCAGCCTCTTCCAGGCGTTCACGGCCCGGGCGTTCACCGTGTTGGCCTGGGTGCTCAGGTGCACGGGCATGCCCGGCGCCAGCTCGGCCACGAGGTCGAGCACGCCCAGGTCGGACACGATCACGGCGTCCACGCCCGCGTCCCCGGCCCGGAGGATGATCTCCGGGAAGGCCTCGAGCTGGGCGTCGTGGGGAAAGGTGTTCAGGGTGAGGTAGACCCGAACTCCGCATCCATGGGCAAAGTCGGTCGCATCCGCGAGCTCGTCCAGGCTGAAATTTCTGGCGCCCGCCCTCAGGTTCGAGTCTCCCTGCACGCCCAGGTACACGGCCTCGGCCCCGTACAGGCAGGCTGTTTCGAGGTGTTCGCGGTTGCCGGCAGGTGCAAGGATCTCGGGGACCTTCATGGCCACAGAGGTATATCGCATGATCGTTATTTACACAAGGTGAAAGCCCGCGTGCGCTGTGGGCATGTCCGATGGTCTTTTATTATATATTCAGGCTCTGCACAAGCACGGCCCGGATGGGCCGCAAGGCAACATTTCCCTTGACTAAACAGAGCCGTATGTTTAATGAACACGCATGCCCTCGTAGCTCAGGGGATAGAGCACGGGATTCCTAATCCCGGTGTCGCAGGTTCGATTCCTGCCGGGGGCACTTATTTCAATAGGTTGCTCCTATTGCGACATGGTATCAGCAGGTCTTTCGATTTGTAAGCACACAGTAAGCAGGAAATAAAAATCCGGGGAATGCCCAGCCTCGCGAACTTACATGTTTATAAGGCGTATCAATCCTTCGCAATCTTCAATATTTTATAAGAGTTATTGTCGGATCAATAAAGGGATGCTTCGCTCCTGCCTCGCTTTTTTAAGGTGAATAACTTATGCCTCATGATTGCCCGCATAACAGTTGAGCCCCGGAACCATTCATGATATCAATCCTCGAGAGCCACTGATCAGGATCGATCATCAATCTTTTTTGCCAGAGGGGGGAACTTGGCCATGTCCGATACAGCTCTTCTCGATCAGAAATACCAGTCCGCTGCCGAGGCCATCACCATGGCGGGCGGGATGCCGCTGCCCATCAACGGCACGCTGCTCAAGCTGCTGCGGTTCTATCTGAACGAAGACGACCTCGACTTCGTCATCGCCTTCAAGGGCAGCAAGTCCCAGACCATGGACCAGCTTAAACAGCGCACCGGCCTCTCAGAGGAGGCGATCCTCGCCAAGGTGAAAGCCCTGGCGGGCAGGGGGGTGATCTTCAACCAGCCCAACAGCGCTGGCGTCATGGTCTTCCGCCTCCTGCCGCTGTTCAACGTGGGCATGTTCGAGTACACCTTCATGGGCAAGGTCGAGCACAACGACCGCAACCGGCAGATCAGCGCCCTGTTCCACCAGCTCTTCGCCGAGCTCAACGACATGGTGCAGCAGAACTACGACAGCCTCATCCCCATGCTGCTCCAGGGGCCTCCCGTCGACCGCACCGTGCCCGTGGCCGATAACAAACCCACGGGCAAGAAGGTCACTATAAGGGTGGACGAGTCGGTGGACGCCTCCGTGGAGCGCGTCGTCCCCACCCAGGAGGTGAGCGCGCTCATCGACAAGTTCGACGAGATCGCGCTGGGCCACTGCTTCTGCCGCCACCACAAGGACATCATGGGCACGCCCTGCAAGCAGACCAAAGAGCGCGAGAACTGCTTCACCTTCGGCAAGTCCGCCCGTTACACCACCGAGCAGGGATTCGCCCGCATGATCACGAAGGACGAGGCGCGCAGAGTGCTTAAGAAGGCCGAGGAGGACGGCCTGGTGCACAAGGCCTATCATCCCAACTTCGACACGTCGAAGGACGAGACCAGCGTGTGCAACTGCTGCCGCTGCTGCTGCGGCAACGGCGTGGACAACATGGTGGCGCCCATCGTCAACACCACCAACTACCTGGCGGTCATCGACAAGGAGCTCTGCATCAGCTGCGGCACCTGCGTGCAGCGGTGCCACACCGGCGCAGCCTTCCTGGGAAACGACGGCAAGTCGGAGCGCCACGAAGAGATGTGCATCGGCTGCGGGGTGTGCGCCCACTTCTGCCCCGCCAACGCCATCTCCCTGAAGGAAGGCCGGCGCATCGTGCGCATCGCGCCCAGGCGGGCGAAGCGGTAGCACCGCCGGTCACCGAGACGGGCGAAGGCCATGGCGCCATCAGGGATCAACTGCTTCAGCTGCCGCCATTTCTATATAACCCACGATGCCCGCTTCCCTTACGGCTGCCGGGCAGGGGGCTTCATGTCGCGGCTCATGCCCTCCAGGGAAATGCTTCTGAATTCGGGCATCGAGTGCCAGTTCTTCGAGCCGAAGGAAAAGGCTTAGCAGCCCGGCCGGCCAGGAGGAGCCCCTCTCCGGCGTGCGGGATTCACGCGATGGAGACCTGGTTTCCTGCCTGTCTGAGGAAGCCCTCCCGGGTCAGGTCGCCCAAGATCCTGTACACGCGCACCGGGTCCTTCCCAACCTCGGCCATCAGGCTGTGAGCCTCCATGGCCCCCCGGGAGACGAGCAGGCCGAGTATCCTGCCCCGGATCTGCCGGTCCGACCCCTCGAAGGCCGCCTGCCTCGCGTAGTGGGCGCTCTTCCGGTTCGGGTTGGGCACCGTCTTCTTGAGCATGGCCCCGTAGTCCATAAGGGCGTAGTACCAGCCCCGGGGGTCGTGCCGGTCGAGGGTCTCCTCCACCAGGGGCAGGATCTCGCGGTCGTCCACCCGATCCCTGTCCGGGAAGAAGAAGTGGATGAAGACCCGTCTGATATTGGTTTCGATGAACGCTGCAGGGATGCCGAACGCAAAAGCCAGGACCGCGCCCGCCGTTGATGGGCCTATGCCCGGAAGCCCCATGAGCGCTTCGAGGTCACAGGGGAGTCTGCCGCCGTGCTCCTCCTCAACGGCGACGGCAGTCTTCTTCAGCGCAATGGCCCGCCGGTTGTACCCGAGCCCCTGCCAGGCATGGAGCATGGCCTGGAGATCGGCCCGGGCGAGGGAGGAAAAATTGGGAAAAAGGGAAAGGAATTCCCCGTACTTCGCCATAACCCGCTCCACCTGGGTCTGCTGGAGCATGAACTCGGACACGAGGATCTCATAGGGGTCGCGGGTCTCCCGCCAGGGGAAGCTTCTGCCAGAGGAACGGTATAACTCGTGCATGGTTTGCTTGAACAAGACTGTAGCGATCCTGCAGGAAGAGAAGGTGCCAAGTCCCTGATGCTGTCCACTCACGGGGGATGCTCCACTGATCGAGGGTAGCACAAGCCCGGACCGCTTGGCAACATGCCTATGCCAGGCCGCTCGAACAAGAAGAAGCCCGGCATAAAAGCCGGGCTTCTTCTTGTTCGTTAAGATACCTCGGTTTGGCTAGTTCTTTGGGATGTAGTTTTGTGGGACGGTATCCGTGCCATCCGCGTTCCAAACGCCTTTTTTACCCTGCTGTACACGAAGTGTCAGGACCGTGTCAGTCGATCCGTCATTCGCAAGATCAAGGGCTTCATGATCAATAGTAACGCTAATGGTACCGAGATCGTTAACTGCACTGTCAGTAGATTTACTTGGCGTGAAAGAGGCTGCAGTTACATATGTCTGGGGAATAGTTATGCCTAATGAGTCTTCGATTGCTTTCAGATCAGCCATAGTATTCGGCATTTCACCCTTTGCCTGGAATAACTCAACGGCTGCGTTACCTACTCCTCCCATGGCATTCGTGATTTCACTCATCTTGGCCCTCTTCGTGTAGTTCGAATAGGCCGGAATCGCGATTGCCGCCAGGATACCGATGATCGCCACGACGATCATCAACTCGATCAGAGTAAAACCTTTTTTGTTCTTTAACATTGCCTAACTCCTCCCTTAAATGAGTTTTATGATTCGCTTAACGATATTTTATTAAGCCCATGGGGCTGTATGATGGCTTGTGTGGGTGTATGTACGTTTCGCATCTAATGATCCCTCATCGGATGCTCCCCAAAAAACTTGAGAAGAATTTTTGAATAAAGGTGGGAAGACGAAGCAGTCCTGGCGGCATGCCCGTTCCGGCAACGATCCGGAGAAGCTCGGTCAATTCACATCTCCCCAGGGCCTAGCTTTCCGGAAGAAAGCCCGAGCCCCTCGGTCCGGATCCCCGTTCGACCCCGTACGCCCTTATTCCATCACACGGCAGCTTGTGCTGCCGGGTATTCTCTTTACTCTTCCCCGCCCTGCCCCTTGGCCGGGATGTAGAGCATCCGCTGGCACGTGGGGCAGATGATGAGCTTGTCACCCCTGACGAGCTCGTTGAACAGCTGCGGCGGGATGTGCATGTGGCAGCCCTTGCAGACCCCGTCGATGCACTCCACGACGGCCAGCCCCTTTTTGCTCTGCCTGATCCGGTCGTACTTCGAGAGGAGGGACTGGTCGACGTCCTTGCGGAGCTTCTCGTCCCTTCCCTTGTACTCGCCCACCACGTCTTCGAGCTCCTTCATCTGGGCGAGGAGCTTTTCCTTCTTCTCGTCGAGGATGACCCGGTCGGCCTCGAAAGACTTCTCGATGCGCTCCTTCTCGGATATCTTCTTTTCGATCTTGTCCATGATGGTGAGGAGCTGCTCTTCGATGTCGGCCTTGCGCTTCTTCGCAAGATCGATCTCCCGCTGCAGGGCGAGGTATTCCTTGTTCGTCTTGATCTTCTTGATGCGGGCGTCGGCGGCGTCGAGGATGGTCTGGTTCTCCTTGAGCTCAGCATCGAGGGGGTTTTTCTTTTCCTCGAGGGCCGTTATCTCCTCGTCCACCGCAACCAGGGACCCCTTCCGGGCGCTGATGATGCTGTCGATCTCGTCGATTTCCTTGGGCAGCTCCCTCAGGCCTTCCTCGGCTTTGAAGATTTCGATCTCGACGTTCTGCAAGGCTATCAAATCGTCTAATAAATCCTTCAAGTGTGCTCTCCTTTGTGCGTCGTGAATATGTCCTGCGCCGTGTGAACCTGGACAGACAGAGGCTCCATTTCCCGGCGAAGCCTCCGGGCCAGCGGTTCCAGTGCGATCTGCTCGGTGTTGAAATGGCCGAGATCCACCACGTTGACGCCGGCCTCGAAGGCGTCGAGGGCGGCATGGTAGCGCACGTCCCCGGTCACCAGGGTGTCGCACCCCTTTTCGATGGCGTCCTTCAGGTAAGACATCCCGCTGCCGGGACAGGCGCTTATATGTTTGACGGACCGTCCTGCGTCGACGATCCGCATGTCTTCGAAGGGCAGTGCCCTCGCCCAGGCGTCCAGCGGCATCTCGGCCGGGATGGTGCCCAGCCTCAAGGGGCCGAGGGACTGCACGTCCTGAAGGGACAGCCTCTCGGCAAAGACGTCGGCCACGCCGCCGGGCGCGGCGTCGAGGTTGGTGTGCATGCTCACCAGCGAGATCCCTGTGCGGATGAGCATGCCGATCTTGCGTGCCGCCCCCTGGGCGAGATCGAGCCTCTTGATGGGGCTCATGATGAGGGGGTGGTGGGTGATAATGAGATCTACCCCCTGCCTGACGGCCTCCTCGATGGCTGAGACCGTGGGGTCCAGGGCAACGAGGACGGAGCGGACCTCCTGGGCGGGGTCCCCCACCATGAGCCCGACGTTGTCCCACTCCTCCGCGGTTGCGAAGGGCGCGATTCCGTCGAGTATGGTCAGGACATCCTTAAGCTGCATCACCATCCGTGAATGAAAAAGGGGATGCTTCTCGAAGCATCCCCTTTTTTGTCTCCCAAGAGAGCGTATGCGGTTTTCTCATATCCGAAAGCAATCTCTCAACTCCCCTGCTCATGTTTTCGTTCATGGGCCCACCTGGAATCGAACCAGGGACCTACCGGTTATGAGCCGGTGGCTCTACCAATTGAGCTATGGGCCCAACCCTGTACGGGTTCTTAATCCAAACGAAAACGCAGTGTCAAGCTCTTATTCTCTTACCTTGCTGCCATTCCCTCCAGGATATTGACGATTTTGATGCCCTCCTGAAGGGCTTTGATGCTGCCGTTCACCTTCTTGAGCTCTTCCGCGATGCGCGCCTTCTCCTCCTCGTCCTCCTCGCCGGCGAGCTGCCCCTCGAGGACGGACTTCAGACCCTCGAAGTAGGCGATCTCCCGGTCGGGCAGAGACAGGATCTTGGGCACCTCGGTCTGGGACCCCGAGGACGTCTCCCTCAGGAAGTCGAGGATGTCCGGGGATTCGGACCTGGTGAGCCCATGCTGCATGTCGGTGTTCATGAACAGGACCTTGTCGTAGTAGAACCCGAACACCTTCCTGATGAGGTCCGCCCGGTTGGCGATGAGGCCCTTGAGGTACCCCGGCAGCTCCTTGAACTTCTTTTCGATGAGCTCGTCGTATTTGACGGCCTCGGCCTTGCTGCTGCAGGTGTAGCACCCCGAGATGTCCCCATAGAGGAAGTCGAAGTAGCAATACAGGGACATGAACACGATGAAGTCCGCCACCACGTTGCCGTTGGTGGTGCAGGAGCTCGTGGACAGCGCGCCCCCCCTCCTGATGACCTCTTCGGCGCCCGCCTTGAACCAGTCGATGCCGAAGATCCCGGGGATGTTCGTGAAGGCGTCGTACTTCAGGCCGTTTTTCCTCACCCTGCTCACGAGCTCCCGGTCCTTGTACAGCATCCCCAAGGCCTTGATGTTCGGGATGAGCGCGGCGCAGATGTAGCCGTACTCGTTGTCCTCGTAGAAGCTGAAGGTGAGGTAGTTGGGCGAGGTGACGGAGAGGAACTCGGGCGGGAAGTTGATGAGGATGGGCTGGCCGTCGATCTCGCGGATGGTCTTGGGCTTCTTCTTGAGGAACTGGGCATAGGGCTTGAACGCGTCCGTGCCGATGACGCCCTCGATGACCCTGGTGAAGATGCCCGTGAACTTTTTGGCCGCCTTGCCCAGCTCGTACGGGTTATGGGTGAACAGCGGGTCGGCCAGCGAGATGCCGGTCCTGAAGAGGGTGCCTGTCGGGCTGGCGTTGCGCGAGCACAGCACGCTGATCCGGTCCTGCCTGGAGAGCATCCGGCTCTCCCATCCCTTGGCCGGCGCCGACTCGATGAAGCCGATGGCATATCCCTTCTGGTGGATCTTGTCCATCCACATCATCATCCGGTCGGCCTTCTTGGCCGTGTCGCCCACGCAGGAGAGAAGGACGTTCGCGCCGAGGTTGTGCGCCGTGTCCAGGACCCGGTCCATGATGGCCTCTGCCGAGAGCTCGCCGGAGCGGACATTGGCGTGGCGGATGATGGAGAGGACATCGTTCTTGTCCTTCGAGTAGATCTTGATGGCCGGCAGGCCCTCAGGGGTGCTGATGATGTCCTGTCGGTCGAAGGAAATGACGTGGTCCCTCTGGGGCTCCTCGGCCAGCGACTGCTCGACGTATTTCGTCCTCAGCTCGGGCTTCCCGTCCGACTTGAGTCGGAAGATGGGTTTCCCCTGATTGTCGTACCCCTCGAGAATCTTCGACTTCTCGGAGCGGATCACGCCCGCAAGGAGCTGCTGCACCGTGGGTATGTCGGCGGTGAACGCGCCGAAGACGACGTCGATCCACACATCGTCGTCCCTCAACTCGTTGGTCTTAGCCCTCGTAAGAATATCCTCGTTATTTTCCATGGAAGCATAGATGGCCTGGAGGCCCATCCTTCCATTCGCACCCCTCATGGCAACCCGGATCACAGGAACCTTGTCTCTGATATCCATGCTAACCTCCACGTGTTATATTGATGTCCCCTGGATTATGGCTTATCGGTGAATCCCGAAATTGAGTCCCTGATGTTCTTATACCAAATTGCCAGTAATCAGGCAAGGATATGAACACCGTTCCTTTCCCTCCGTGGGAACGGTCCCGGGCCCCGGCCTCGGGATATCTCGGCTTCCCAGCCCCGTAAAAACGATAACTTGCAAGGTTTTTTCAGGGAATTTAAAGCACATCCGGCCTTTCCCGGCTCGTCTTTTCCTGGTATGAGGGAGGCCATGACACAGGTTGATGTCACCATCGTCGGGGCCGGGCTGGCGGGCTTGGCCATCGCCCGCGGACTGGGACCGGGGCCCGGGACCACGGTCGTGGTGGAGCGGGAATCCGGCCCCGGCATGGGGGTGAGCTCGAGGAACAGCGAGGTCATCCACGCGGGGATCTACTACCCGGCCGGGTCGCTCAAGGCGAGGCTCTGCGTTGAGGGCGCCGACATGCTCTACCGGTTCTGCGCCGACTACGGCGTGCCCTTCGCGAGGATCGGCAAGGTCATCGTGGCGTCTGAGGCCTCGGAGGAGCCTGCGGTGGAGGGCCTCTTCCGCCAGGGGCGTGAGAACGGGGTCCAGGGACTTGAGCTCCTGGGCAGGACCGAGCTGAAGGAGCGCGAGCCTAACGTGTCCGGCATAAGCGCCCTCTTCTCCCCCTTAACCGGCATCGTCGACACCCATCGCCTCACGAAGGCCCTTGAGGCCCTGTGCCTGAGCCAGGGCACCTCCATCCTCTACCGGACCGCCATCACCGCCGTCACGAAGGAGGCCTCGGGCTACCGGTGCCTGGTCCAGGGCCCGGAGGGAAGCGCCTACCGGTTCTCAACGAGGGTCATCATCAACGCCGCAGGGCTCGACTGCGACCGGATCGCCTCCATGGCAGGCATCGACGTCGACGAGGCGGGATACCGGGTCTACCCGGTGAAGGGCGAGTACTTCCGGGTGGGCTGGGGCAAGAGCGGCCTCGTGAAAGGGCTCGTCTACCCGGTGCCGGAGAAGAACCTCACCGGGCTGGGCGTCCACGCCACCAAGGACCTCTCCGGCAGCCTCCGCCTGGGCCCGAACGCCTTCCCGGTGGACACGCTCGACTACGACGTGGACCCGTCCCATGCGGAGGCGTTCTATCAGAGCGCCAGACGGTTGCTCCCCTTCCTTGAGCCTTCGGACCTCTCCCCGGACATGGCGGGCATCAGGCCGAAGATCCAGAAGCCCGGAGACCCGGTGAAGGACTTCGTGATCACCCACGAGGAAGGCCGCGGTCTGGACGGCATGATCACCCTGGCCGGCATCGAGTCGCCCGGACTGACCTCCTGCCTCGCCATCGGGGCCTATGTGAAGGACCTGCTGAAGGAAGCCGGGCTTATCGGTTAGGCCTGGTGCACCGTCCGGCCGGCCACGATGGTGCGCACGACCCTGCCGTTGAACACCCTGCCCAGGAAGGGCGAGTTCTTCGACTTCGAGAGCACGGCGTCCTCCCCGAACACCCAGGTGGCCTGGGGGTCGAACAGGGTGATGTCCGCCCGGGACCCGGGCGTAAGCGTGCCGCCGTCGATGCCCAGGATCCTGGCCGGGTTGACCGTCACCTTCTTCAGGAGGTCGATGAAATCGATCTTGTACTCCCGGTGCACCTGCATGATGGCGGGCAGCAGCGTCTGCAGCCCGATGATGCCGAAGGGGGCCAGGTCGAAGTCGAGGTCCTTCTCGTCTTGGGCGTGGGGGGCGTGGTCCGTGGCGATGCAGTCGACGAGCCCGGATTTGAGCCCCTTGATGAGGGCGCGCCGGTCTTCCTCTCCCCTGAGGGGCGGATACATCTTGGCGTTGGTGTCGTAGCCCGTTACGCTCTCCTCGGTGAGGAGCAGGTGGTGCGGGGTCACGTCGCAGGTGACGCGCACGCCGCTCTGTTTGGCCTGCCGGATGAGGTCGAGGCCCGTCTTGGTGGAGACGTGGGTGATATGGACTGGGATGCCGGTGTAACCCGCCAGGAGGACGTCCCGGGAGATGACGATGTCCTCGCTCGCGGCGGGTATGCCTGCCAGGCCGAGCTTCGCGGACAGGGCGCTCTCGTTCATGACCCCCTCCCCGCTCAGGGCCCTGTCCTGGCAGTGGGTGATCACGGGCAGGCCGAAGGTGGCCGCGTACTCCATGGCCCTGCGCATCATGGCCGCGCTCTCGACGCTCCTGCCGTCGTCGGTCACGGCAACGATGCCCGCGGCCTTCATGAGGCCCATCTCGGCGAGCTCCGCACCCTTGAGCTCCCGGGTGAGGGCGCCTGCGGGCAGCACCCGCACGAGCGCCTCGCGGGCAGCCTTCTGCACGATGTACTGGGTCACCGAGGGGTTGTCGTTGACCGGGTCGGTATTGGGCATGCACACCACGGTGGTCACCCCGCCGGCGGCCGCTGCCCTGCTCCCGGACACGATGTCTTCCTTGTACTCGTAGCCCGGGTCCCGCAGGTGGACGTGCATGTCGATGAGGCCTGGCAGCACCCACAGTCCCTTTGCGTCGACCGCATCGGGGGACGAGCCCTTCTTCCCGCCGGGGTAGACGCCCTCGATGAGCCCGTCTTTGATCCTGATGTCTCCGGTCTCGGCCGTGCCGCTCACGGGGTCGAATATCGTTCCGCCTTTAATCCACATTGACAGCCCCTCCCAGCGAGAGGTAGAGCAGGGTCATCCTGATGGCCACCCCGTTCTCCACCTGATCGAGGATGATGGATCGGGCGGAGTCGGCGGCGTCGTGGGTGATCTCGACACCCCTGTTCATGGGGCCCGGATGCATGATCACCGCGCCGGGCTTCATGGCTTCCACCCGCCTCCTGTTGAGTCCGTAAAAGGTCGAGTACTCCCTGACGTCCGGGAAAAACCGCTCGTTGAGCCGCTCCCTCTGGACGCGGAGCATCATGACCGCGTCCGCGTGGGGCACGACGCGGTCGAGATCGGTGGATACGCGGGCGCCCCAGGTCTCCACCCCCGGGGGAAGGAGCGTCTTGGGCGCCACGAGCGTGACCTTGGCCCCCATTTTCGTGAGCCCGTAGACGTTCGACCTGGCCACCCTCGAGTGCATGATGTCACCCACGATGGCCACGTCGAGCCCCTTGAGCGAGCCGAACCGCTCCTTGAGCGAGTACATGTCCAGCAGGGCCTGGGTGGGGTGCTCGTGGAACCCGTCGCCTGCGTTGATGACGGAGCAGGGAAGAATCCGGGCCATCTTCTTCGGTATCCCTGCGTACGGGTAGCGGATCACGATGCAGTCCGGGGCCATGGCCATGATGTTGTGGGCGGCGTCCATGATGGTCTCGCCCTTCGAAAACGACGACCCCGACTGGGACAGGGCGGTGGTGTCGGCGCTCAGCCGCTTGGCAGCGATTTCGAAGGAGAGCCGCGTGCGGGTGCTCGCCTCGTAGAACAGCAGCACCACGGTCTTGCCCCTCAAGGTCGGCACCTTCTTGATGTCCCGCTTGGATATCTCCTTGAAGGACGAGGCCATGTCGAGTATGTGGCCGATCTCCGCCGGTGTCAGTTCCTGGATGCCGATGAGGTCCTTGTGGGCCCAGTTCATCTCTTCACCCCGCTCAGGATCACGTTTTTGATGGTCACCTCGTCCTTTCCCGCCTCGAGCTTGATGACCTTCTCCTCGGGTATCGTCACCTGCTTGCCCACGAAATCGGCCTGGATGGGGAGCTCCCGGCCGCCCCGGTCGAAGAGGACCATGAGGTAGATCCTCCGGGGACGCCCCAGGTCCACGATGTGCTCGATGGCTGCCCTGACCGACCGGCCGGTGTTCAGGACGTCGTCCACGAGGACCACCCGCTTGCCTTCCACGGAAAACGGGATGTCGGTGCGCCTGACCTCGGGGTAGAAGAGCCTCTTTGAGAGGTCGTCGCGGTAGAGGCCGATGTCCAGCGTGCCCAGAGGTATGCTCTTGCCGATCTTCTCCTCCACGAGCTTCACCACGTTCCTGGCCACGAGCACGCCCCCGCTCCTGACGCCGATGAACACCACATCGTCCCAGGAGCTTATGGCCTCCATGAAGCGCTGGGCAAGGTCGGCCAGGATCCCCTTGATCTCCTTTTCACCCATGGCTTTCTCTGACATAGCCCCTCCCTTCAGCGCACGATATCTCCGATCCTGCCGAAGCGGATCCAGTTTTTGGCGCTGTCCCAGGAAAAATAGATGATGAAGGCCTTGCCCTTGATGTTCTGGATGGGCACGAACCCCCAGAACCTGCTGTCATAGCTCTGGTCGCGATTGTCCCCCATGACGAAGCAGGTCCCCGGCTCCACCTTCACCGGGCCGAAGTTGTCACGGACAGCCCCCTGGCCCTGGGTGAGGATGAACGGGTCCGTGTGCTTCTCGAAGTCCGTCTTGTAGGGCTTGCCGTTGATGTATACGTTCTTTTCCCTCACCTCGACGATGTCCCCCGGCACCCCGATCACGCGCTTCACGAAGTCCATGTTGTGGTTCACCGGGAAGGTGAAGATGACGATGTCGCCCCTCTTCGGGACCCGGTCGGCCCCCCAGATCTTTCTCGTGGTGAACGGTACGGTCAGGCCGTAGTTGTACTTGGTGGCCAGGATGTGATCGCCCTTGAGCAGGGTGTCTTCCATGGACGACGACGGTATGCGGTATGCCTGCAGGACGAAGGCCCTGATGATCATGGCGATGACAAAGGCCACCACGAGTGCCTCAACCCAGTCTCTCAACGCACTCTTCTGCTTCACTGTACTCAAGACTCGCTCCTTTGCTTACAAACGTTTATCAGAATATTTCCCGCAACTGAAGATGATTCCTCTCGTGTTACCCTCTAACACAAGTGGGAAGAAAATTGATAGGATCATTCGCTCAGGCAGGGTCAGACCAGGCCGGTTTTGCGGAACTCGAAGAGGTATTCCTTGATGTAGTGGCCGAGGGATACCTGCCATGCGGGCATGAGCTTTCCCGTCGTGTCCATGAAGCGCTTCGTCGACAGGATCCCCCGGGCCGGCCTTCTGGCGGGGCGGGGAAACTCCGTGGTGGGGACGGGCACCACCTCGGTGGGCAGGTCCACAAGCTCGAGGGCCTTTCTGGCCAGGTCGTACCAGGTGGCGTGACCCCGGTTGCAGACGTGGAAGACCCCTGACGCGCCTGACCCCATGAGCATCCGGATGGCCCTGGCGAGATCCCTTGAGTAGGTGGGGGAGCCCCACTGGTCGTTCACCACGCTGATCCGGTCCCGGTCCCTGGCCAGGTTCAGGATCGTGGACACGAAGTTCTTCCCGTGGGGGCCGAAGAGCCACTGGGTGCGGACGATGATGTAGTGCTCGATGCCCTCCCGTACCGCGATCTCGCCTGCGTACTTGCTCTTGCCGTAGACGCTCAGCGGGTCGCAGTCGTCGTCTTCCATGTAGGGCTCGTCCTTGGTCCCGTTGAACACGTAGTCGGTGCTGATGTGCAGGAACTTCACCCCGAACTCCTCGCAGGCACGGGCGAGCAGACCCGGGGCACGGGCGTTGAGCTCGTAGGCCGCGTCCTGGTTCGTCTCGCACCCGTCGACGTCGGTATACGCCGCGCAGTTCACCAGCCAGTCCGGATTCATGGACGACAGGGCCGCCCGTATCGCCACAGGGTCGGTGACGTTCAGGGGAACGCTCGGGAGCCTGACATCGGTACCGATGACCGTGTCACCCTGTCCAGCGCAGGCCTGCGCCACCTCATGCCCGAGCAGACCCTGCACCCCTGTAATGAGGACGTTCATCGATTCCCGTACATCCTTTCATAATAACCCTGGTAATCGCCCGACAGGATCTTCTCCCACCAGGGGCTGTTGTCCAGGTACCACCGGATGGTCCGCTCCATGCCTGTCTCGAAATCCACCTCGGGCCTCCAGCCGAGCTCCCGCTCGATCTTAGAGAAGTCCATGGCGTAGCGGAAATCGTGGCCTGGCCGGTCCTTGACGTACCGGATGAGGCTCTCCGGCTTGCCCAGGTGCTTCAGGATGGTCCGGACGATCTCGATGTTCTGCTTTTCCGCATCGCCGCCCATGTTGTACGCCTCCCCGCACCTGCCCTTCTCCGCCACGGCCACGATGCCCCGGCAGTGATCGTCCACGTAGATCCAGTCCCTGACGTTCTTCCCGTCGCCGTACACCGGGAGCTCCTTGCCTTTTGATGCGTTCAGGACCATGAGCGGGATGAGCTTCTCCGGGAACTGGTACGGCCCGTAGTTGTTGGAGCACCGGGTGATCACCGCATCCAGACCGTGCGTGTGCACGTATGCCCTCACCAGCAGGTCGGCGGAGGCCTTTGCAGCGGAGTACGGGCTGTTGGGGGCCATGGGAAGGTCTTCCCTGAACAGCCCTTCCGGACCCAGGCTGCCGTAGACCTCGTCGGTGGAGACCTGCAGATAGCGCTTCACCTTGTGCTTCACCGCGGCGTCCAGGAGCACCTGGACCCCCAGCACGTTGGTCCTGATGAACACGCCGGCGTCTTCGATGCTCCGGTCCACGTGGGACTCCGCCGCCAGGTTCAGGATCAGGTCGAAGGCGTGCCGCTCGAAGATCTCCGCCACCGCGCGGCTGTCCGCGATATCCGCCCTGATAAAGGAATACCGCCCGGGCCAGGCTTCCTCAAGCCCCAGGGTGTTTTCCAGGTTGCCGGCATAGGTGAGGAGATCGAGGTTCACGATCTTCCAGTCCGGCCTGTTCGCAAGGATGTACCGGATGAGGTTCGTCCCGATAAAGCCGCATCCGCCAGTCAGCAGTACATTCATCGTTGCCTCTCTTTTCAGTGCCTTCCCCTCTCGTCTTCCGGGGAATCGTTGCTTCCCCCGCCGTATTCCACACTCACCAGGTACAGCCCCTGGGGAGGAGCGGTGGGGCCGGCGTGCACCCGGTCCTTAAGCTCGAGGATCCTGGTCATTTCTCCCGGGGCGATCCTTCCCTCGCCGATCTGAATCAGGGTCCCGACAATGTTCCTTACCATATGCCGTAAAAACCCGCTACCCTGGATAACGAAGAACACCTTGGAACCCTTGGCGAAAACCGTTGAAACGATGATCCTTCTCACCGTGGTCTTCACCTCGGACCCGGTCCCCATGAACGACCTGAAGTCGTGCTCGCCCAGGAGGAGGCCTGCGGCCCGGTCCATGGCCTCGAGATCGAGGCTGCCCGGGTGGTGCAGGGCATAGCGGTAGGAAAACGGACTCATGACGGGCTCTGTGTCGATGACATACAGATAGGTCTTCGAGACCGCCCCGTATCGGGCATGGAAATCCGGTTCAGCCGTGGAGGCTTGAAGGACCCGGATGTCCGGCGGGAGCAGGGAGTTCAGGGCCTTCATCAAGCCCTCCGCGGGGATGGACGATGAGGTTCCGAAGCTGACCACCTGCCCCAGGGCATGAACGCCCGTGTCGGTGCGGCCCGAGGCGGTCACCCGGACATCGTGGGAGAGGATCTTCCCCAGCGCCCGCTCGAGGGTCTCCTGGACGGAATTGTCGCCGGCCTGCACCTGCCATCCGTGATACCCGGAGCCGTCGTATGCGAGAATAAGCTTAAATTTCATTAATCTTGGCATTATTTTTGCCGATGAATATCGTAAGAAATCATTGAGGGGCAAGGAAAATGATGTTTTTCTTCGGCATGGACACCAAGGAACACCGGCCGTTGTCGCTGCACATATCCTGTCCGGAAGAGGGTCTGTCCTTCTGGGGCATGACCAGGGACATAGCTTCTCGCGAGCTCTGCATGGAGGTTCCCACCGCGAGGATCAAGACCTCCCTCATGGGTTTCATCAACAAAGATGTAATCATGAGATTCGAAAACGTAACCATCGACGGGTGCATCTCCTGGTATACCATCGAGGGAGACTACTACCTCATCAGCATCGCCGTGAACAAGCGCTGCCGCTCCGCCTGGAAGGAGTTCATGGCCGTGAGCGACCGGGTGGCCCTGCAGTCCAGGGTACACCAGCCCGCATCGTAGGCGTCACGCCAGCGGGATCTCCCCCACCCCTTCCTCGTCCAGCTTTCCGAGGGTCACCATGGTGATCTTCGAGCGCTGGAAAATCCTGCAGGCAAGGTCCACCACGTCGGAAGCCGAGACCTGCTCGATGTTCCTGATCACCTCTTCCACCGGCACCTCTCTGCCGTAGTAGATCTCGTTCTTGGCCAGAGAGGACATCCTGTTGACCGTGCTCTCGCGGGAGAGCAGGAGGTTGCCCTTGATCTGCGTCTTGATGTCCTCGATGGAGATCCCGCCGAAGTCGCCCTTCTTAATCTTCTCCATCTGCTGGGCAATGACGTCGATGGTCTGCCGCACGTGGTCCGGGGTGGTGGCGGCATATGTGGCGAGCACGCCGCAGTCGCGGTACGAGCTCATGTAGGAGTAGATGGAATAGACCAGGCCCAGCTTCTCCCGCGCCTCCTGGAAGAGCATGGAGCTCATGGAGCCGCCGAGCATGGTGTTCAGCACGATGTAGGGCCACCTGGCCTCGTCCTCCATGGAGGAGCCCGGCGTCCCGATGGTGATATGGACCTGCTCGATGTCCCGGTTGAACACCCGCGTCTTGCCGGAGAACACCGGGGGCCGGTCCGCCTCCGGTTTCATCCCGGCCCGCGCATTGAGGTCCTTAAACCTGGGCGCGGCGAGGTCCACGAGCTGGTGGTGGTCGAGGTTGCCCACGGCGGCCACTACGATGGACTCGGGGGAATAGAGGTCGGAAAGAAAGTCGAGGATGTCGGCTCTCGAGATGCTCCCCACGCTGTCCACCGAGCCGAGGATGGGGATGCCCAGCGCGGACTCCTGGAAAAAGGCCTCTGCGAAGAGGTCGGTGATGTAGTCGTCGGGGGTGTCCTCGGTCATCCGGATCTCCTGGACCACGACCTTCTTCTCTTTTTCCATCTCATCCTGGTTGATGAGCGATTCCAGGAAGAGGTCGAACAGGACATCGGATGCCTTGCCCAGGTACTCGTCGAGCACCCGGGTGTAGTAGACTGTGTATTCCTTTGCCGTCTGGGCGTTGAGCACCCCGCCGAGCGCGTCGATCTCCTTGGCGATCTCGAGCGCGCTCCTGCGGGACGTTCCCTTGAAGAGCATGTGTTCGGTAAAGTGGGCCATCCCTTCGCGACCCCTCGGGTCATGCCGGGAGCCCACGTTTACCCAGACGCCGAGCGTTGCGGAACGCACCTCGGGCATCTTCTCTGTGATGATGCGGATACCGTTATCGAGTATTGTCTTCTCGAGCATCGGGACCTTGCATCATCTGTTCGTGTCGTTGAGAGCGTCTTTCCGGCTCAGGCGTATCTTGCCGGTCTTGCTGTCGATCCCGATCACCTTCACGATAACCTCGTCACCCTCCTGGACAACGTCCCGGACGCTCTTGACCCGCTCGTTCGAGAGCTGGGAGATGTGGATGAGGCCGGAGTCTCCGGACGGGAAGTCCACGAATGCGCCGAAGTCCATGATCTTCGCCACCACGCCGCTGTAGACCCTTCCGAGCTCGAGCTCCTTGGTGAGCGCCTGGATCATGTCCACCGCCATCTGAGCATGGGCATCGTCCGGCGAGAAGATGTCCACCCGGCCGGAGTCGTCGATCTCGATCTTGGTGTCGGTCTTGGCGATGATGTCCTTGATGACCTTGCCGCCGGGGCCGATGACGTCCCGGATCTTCTCCGGGTTGATGGTCATGGTGAATATCCTCGGGGCATAGGGCGATATGGACTCCCTGGGCGCGGTGATGGTCGCGTTCATCTTGCCCAGGATGGAAAGCCTGGCCTGTCTGGCCTTTTCGAGGGCCTCACCCAGGACCTGCTCGGGCAGACCGCTGATCTTGATGTCCATCTGCAGGGCCGTGACGCCTTCCGCGGTGCCGGCCACCTTGAAGTCCATGTCTCCTAAGTGGTCCTCGTCACCGAGGATGTCGGTGAGGATCATGTACACGTCGTCTTCCTTGATGAGGCCCATGGCAATGCCCGCAACGGGCTTCTTCATGGGGACGCCGGCGTCCATCAGCGACAAAGAGCCGCCGCAGATCGTGGCCATCGAAGACGAGCCGTTCGACTCGAGGATCTCGGATACGAGCCGGATGGTGTACGGGAACGAGCCTTCTTCGGGGAGCATCTTGGCGAGCGCACGCTCGGCCAGGTTGCCGTGCCCGATCTCCCTCCTGCTCGGCCCCCTGAGCATGCGGACCTCGCCGACGCTGAAGGGCGGGAAGGAGTAGTGGAGCATGAACGATTTCGTGGTCTCGCCCAGAAGGGTCTCGACCCGCTGTTCGTCCCGGGGGGTCCCCAGGGTGGTGATGGCGAGCGCTTGCGTCTCGCCCCTGGTGAAGAGGGCCGACCCATGGGTGCGCGGGAGGATGCCCACCTTGCAGTCGATGTTCCTGATGTCGTCGAAGCCGCGGCCGTCGATCCTGACCTTGTTCTCCTTCATGAACTTGCGGGTGATCTCTTTTTCCACCGCGTCGAAGGTGACGTTGATCAGCAGGGCCTTTTCCTCGGTGCCGTCCGAGAAGCTCTCGAGGGCCCGTGCCCTGAGCTCGTCGGCCATGGCGTGCCTCTGCTGCTTCGACAGTGAGGCCTTCATGGATTCCTGCATCCTGGCATCCACGAGCTCCCTGATCTGCCGGTAGAGCTCCGGATCTTCCTTGAACGGGGCGTACTCGCTCTTGGGCTTGCCGGCCTTGGCCTTCAGCTCGTCGACGGCGTCGCACACCTCCCTGATCCGCACATGGGCAAAATTGATGGCATCGATAACGGTCTTTTCAGGAAGCTCGTCCGCTTCGCCCTCGACCATGACAATGGCGTCGCGTGTGCCCACGACCAGGAGCTCGAGCTTGCTCTCGTCGAGCTGGGTGACGGAGGGATCGATGACGAACTGGCCATTGATCAGACCCACCCTGGCAGCACCGATGGGACCGCCAAAGGGTATGTTGGAGATGCTCAGCGCGGCCGAGGCGCCGTTGATGGCGAGAATGTCCGGCGTAAAAGCCGGATCAGCGGAGAGAACCATGGCAATGACCTGGATCTCGTTGCGATATCCTTTAGGGAAGAGCGGCCTGATGGGCCTGTCGATCGCCCTGGCCGTGAGGATCTCCTGGGTGCCGGGCCTGCCGTCCCGCTTGATGAAACCGCCCTTGATCCTCCCGGCGGCGTAGCTCATTTCCTGATACTCCACCACCAGCGGGAGGAAATCTATCCCTTTGCGCTCTTCTTTCGCGGCGGTCGCGGTGACGAGGACAACCGTGTCTCCCTGGGAAACAAGGACCGATCCGCTTGCCTGCCTGGCGACTTCGCCTACGGAAAAAATGAGAGGCACACTACTGCCTCGTGTTTCTACCTTCATGTCGACCTCTACTTCCGGAGATTGAGTGACTGAACGAGATCCCGGTAACGCTTTATGTCCCGATCCTTGATGTAGTTGAGGAGCCTTCTCCTCTGACCGACGAGCATCAGCAACCCTCTTCTGGAGTGGTGGTCCTTCTTGTGGAGCTTGAAATGCTCGGTGAGATCGTTGATCCGCTTCGTCAGGATCGCAACCTGTACGTCCGGAGAACCGGTGTCGCTGTCATGTCTCTTGTACTGTGTGATGATTTCCTTCTTTTCCTCAACGCTTAAACCCACTTCGTTTTCCTCCTACGTTCTCTTCTTCATATGGTTATACAAGGTTGGACCCTAACATATGATTGATTCTGCTGTAAATAGCTAATCCGGTCTGAAGCCACGTTCGATGTACCCCCAGATGCCCCCCGAGGGCTGGTACCTGGCCACGCACAGCAACTGCCCGTCCAGGCTCATCATGGCAACGAAATTCCCTTCCGAGACCTCCACGTCGTCCTTCACCCAGGAAAACTGGATGGGGTTCCCTTCGAGGATGCCCTTCTGCCCCGCCGGGATGACTCGAGACTTGGGTATGTGGAGTGCGTTCGAGAGGGGGATCACCACATCTTCGCCCGCCTCGTCCTTTTCCTGGAGCCCTTCGAGTGTGAGCGCGCCGGACACGTGGAACCCTTCGCTCCTCAGCCTTCTCAACGCCCGCAGATATCCCCCGTGGCCCAGATGCTCCCCGAGGTCGCGGGCAATGGAGCGGATGTACGTTCCCCGGGAGCACACGATCCGTACCTCCATCCAGTCCGGACCCGCCCCGAGGACCTCGGCATCCTCGATGTAGACCTGCTTTTCCCTGGGCTGTACGTCCACGTTCGCCCGGGTGAGCTTGTACAGGGGCTTGCCCTGGTATTTCTGGGCGCAGTACTTGGGAGGCACCTGGTTGATCCACCCGAGGTTGTCCATGAACCAGGCCTTTGCCGCCTCAATGTCGATGTTCACGCCGTCGAAGCGCTCCAGGGGCCTGCCTGTGATGTCGTCCGTGTCCGTGGTCATGTCGAAGCCGATGGTGGCGATGTACTCCTTCTGCTGGGCGTGCATGAAGGGCAGGAGCTTCGTGCCCTGGCCAATGCCCACGCACAGGAGTCCCGTGGCGAAGGGGTCCAGGGAGCCGAAGTGCCCTGCACGCTTGACCTTCAGAATCTTCATGACATGGTCCACCACCCTGCGCGAGGTGAGGCCGTGCGCCTTGTCCACCAGTACTATGCCTTGCTTACCCACTTCATTCCTTCCTCGATCACCTGCTCGATGAGCTCGTCCGCACGGCCCTTCACCGTGAACCCGGCTGCCATGCCGTGCCCTCCGCCGCCGAAGGCGCGGGCGGTTTTCAGGGCGGATTCGTTGCCTTTGCTCCGGATGGAGGCATGCACCGTGTCCGGGTTGAGCTCCCTGAGCAGGATGACCAGCTCGCTCCCGGCGAGCGATGCGAGCTCTTCGATGATGCCCGCGGCATCATCCGGGGTGGCCCTCAGGTCGCTGAAGTCCCGGTAGCAGATGAAGCTGCCGTAGATCCTCCCCGCCTGGATGAGCCTGTCCATGGTGAGGCAGAGTATCTGGTAGTACTTCAGGCTCCGCGTCTTCTTGAGCCGGTACGCGATCCCGTTGGGGTCGGCGCCTGCCTTGGCGAGCGCATGGGCGGTCATGAAGACCCGGGGCGTGGTGTTGGCGTGGATGAACCCGCCCGTGTCGCCGAAAAGCCCCATGTAGAGGTTCGAAGCCATGGCCGGGGTGATGTCCAGACCCAGCTCCAGGATAAGCTCGTAGACCATCTCTGCCGTGGAGGACTTGCTCGAGTCGATCCACGAGGCAATCCCCGTGTCCGTCGAGGTGCGGTGGTGGTCCACCACGATCACCTCCCCCTGGGGGGTCACCCCCGCCAGGAGCTTCCTGTCGGACACGTCAAGCAGGATGGATATCTGGGGGCTGATGCGCTTGGTGGTCTTGGGCTCCGGCGTGAAGAGCAGCGGGTCAGGGATGGGGGTGGGATAGATGAGGCGAACGGCTTTCCCCAGCCCGGCCAGAGCGAAGGCCAGGGCCCGGCTCGACCCTACGGCATCCTCATCCGGCCCTTCGTGGGTGATGATCTCGAAACGCTCGTGCGCCCTGATGATGTCAGCTATCTTTTTCTTCATCCTTGTCCAATTTTTCCAGGAGCTCGTCTATCTTCGTGCCGTAATCGAAGGATGTGTCGTAATCGAAAAAGATCTCGGGCACATGCTTCAGCCTCAGTTCCTTGCGCAGCTCATGACGTATGAATCCTGCCGTGCTGTCGAGACCGTGCTGAGCCTGCTCCCGTTTTTCAGGATCAAAGACACAGAAAAAGACCCGGCAGAGCTTCAGATCGACGCTCACATCCACCCCGGTGATTGTCACCCCTTCGACCCGGGGGTCCTTTACCCTGCGCTGGATGAGCTCCGCTATGGTCTGCCTGAGGAGGTCCCCCACGCGAGCCTGTCTTTTCGTCACAAGCTTCATATGTGCATGATCTCCGCATGGTGGCCGATGAGCTCGAGCTCGGGGTGCTCGGTAAACCCGTGCACGATCCGGTCGAGGACCGAGTTGATGAACACGGAGTCATTGCTCACCACGGCAAAGGCGATGGTGGAAGCCTGCCACTTGTCCTGGTCGTCAACCTCGGCCACGGAGACGTTCATCTTCGCATAGCGGTCCTTGAGCGACTTCAAGACCTTTCGCTTTTCCTTGAGCGACCGGGCTCCCATGATGGATATCTTTACTTCGAGAGCACCTATGACCACTGAGGAACTGTCTCGACTTTCTGCTGGGTGAACGCCTCTATGACATCCCCGATCTTCAGGTCGTTGTAGCCCGAAAGGCCTATCCCGCACTCATACCCGGCTGCGACCTCCCTCGCATCGTCCTTGAAGCGCCTGAGGGAATCGATCTTGCCCTGGTAGACAACGACGTTGTCCCGTAAGAGACGGGCGCTCGAACCCCGGAGGATCTGGCCGTCCGTCACCATGCATCCCGCGATGACCCCGATCTTGGGCACCTTGAAGAGGTCTCTGACCTCCGCCCTGCCCTGCACGACCTCCTCGAAGACGGGCTCGAGCATACCCGTCAGCGCCTGCTTTATGTCCTCGATGAGGTCATAAATAATGGTGTAAAGCCTTATATCAACATTATACTTCTTGGCGAGCGCCTTGGCGGTCGGCTCCGGCCTGACATTGAAGCCGAGCACGATGGCATGGGCCGTCGAGGCGAGCAGGATGTCGTTTTCCGTGATGCCGCCCACGGCGGAGTGGATCACGTTGATGCGGAGCTCGGCCCCTGTGTCGATGCCCTTCACGGAGCCTTCTATGGCCTCCACTGAGCCGTGGACGTCCCCCTTGATGATGAGGTTGAGGTCTTTGACCTTGCCTTCCTGAACCTGGCTGTACAGGGCCTCCAGGGTGATCTTCTCCTTGGTGTCCTGCTTCTTGAGCTGCTGGATCTTCTTTTCTTCCTGGAAGTACTGGACGATCTCCTTGGCTTTCTTCTCGTTGGGCACGGCGAAGAACGTGTCCCCTGCGGACGGGAGCTCGGAGAAGCCGATGAGCTCAACCGGAGTGGCAGGACCTGCCTCGTTCACGGGCTTGCCCGTGAAGTCATACATGGCTCGCGCCCTGCCCCAGGTGGGGCCGACCACGAAAATGTCCCCCCGGCTCAGGTGCCCGCTCTGAATGAGGACCGTGGCCATGGGGCCCCGGGCCTTGTCGAGCCTGGACTCCAGCACGATGCCCCGGGCGGGGCCCTTGGGATATGCCCTGATGTCCATGACCTCGGCCTGCAGGAGGATCATCTCCAGCAGGTCTTCGATGCCGATGTGCTGCTTGGCGGAGATGTCCACGAAGATGGTGTCGCCGCCCCAGGCCTCGGGGACGAGCCCCAGGTCCGAAAGCTGCTCGCGGACCCTCTGGGGGTTGGCGTTGGGCTTGTCGATCTTGTTCACCGCCACGAGGATGGGTATGCCTGCCGCCCGCGCATGGTTGATGGACTCCTTGGTCTGGTCCATGACGCCGTCGTCCGCCGCAACGACGAGCACCACGAAGTCCGTCACCTGGGCGCCCCTGGAGCGCATGGATGTGAAGGCCTCGTGGCCCGGTGTATCGATGAAGGTGATGTACTTGTCACGCAGGTGAGCCTGGTACGCGCCTATGTGCTGGGTGATGCCGCCGAACTCGCTGTCGATGACATTGTCTTTCCGGATGGCGTCGAGCAGGGACGTTTTCCCGTGGTCGACGTGGCCCATGACCGTGACCACCGGCGACCTCGGCTCGAGCTCATCATCCGAGTAGGCGGGGGGCGTGAGGTAGGTCTCCTTGATCTCGTCGCGAGCCTCCTCGACCTCGAACCCCAGCTCGTGCGCCACCAGGATCGCCTCGTCGGCGGAGATATACTGGTTCTGATTCGCGATGACACCCAGGTCCATGAGCACCTTGATGACGTCGGACGCCTTGATGCCCATCTCCCGGGCGAGATTGAACACGGTGATGGTCTTGCCGATGACCAGCTTCTTTTTCTTCGCAGGAGAGAGCAGTCCGCCCAGCCTCCTGTCCTTCTTCTTTTTCAGCTTCTTGCCGAAGGCGCTGCGGTCGGAGCCGTAGAGGTCGGTCTGGGTGTAGACCTCCATCTCCTTGGCCTTCTTCGGCTTCTTGACAGCGAACCTGGCGGTCTTGTCCTCGGTTTCGACCTTTTCCGCCGGCTCGGCCTCCTCTCCCGGCCTGCCCTTCTTGCCCTTCTTCTTGTCCTTCTTCTTCTCTTCTTCCTTCTTGGCGGCTTCTGCCGGTGTGGGGGCGGGTTTTACCTCCTCGGGCTCGGCCTTGGCCGCGGCCTCTCCTCCGGCCTCGACAGCGGCGGGGGGCTCCTCCTTCGTTTCAGCGACGGGCTGAACCGGGGGAATCTCTTCCGGTACGGGCGGGGCGGCCGTCTCCTGGACCGCCTCGGCAGCTTCGGGCTGCTCTTCCGCAGGCTTGGCCGCCTTCTTCTTTCCCTTCTTGTCGGCTTTCTTCTCGGGTTCTTCCTGAACCGCAGGCTCCGCCTTCGCCTCGACCTCGGGCTGCTCTTCGGTCTTTGCGGGAGGCGCCGCGACCCTTGCCCTGCGCCTGATGACGTTCGAGCTCACGCGCTTTTCTTCATACACCTCTTCAAGGGGCACATCGGGCTGCTTCTCGACATCCTTCTGAAATCTCTTCTTTATCCTGTCGATGTCGTGGACATCGATCATGCTCATATTGTTTTCCACAGATATGGCCAGGTCCTTGGCAATCTTCAAGAGATCCTTGGTGTCGACGGACAGTTCCTTGGCTAACTCAAAAACTCTCATCTTTTTCATAATGCTGGCCCCTTGGAAGAAAGCATTTCATACTTCTGCAGATTCATCGTCAGTCTCTTGAGCATCGGGAAGCGTCCGCTCACGATGTAGCTCTGGACGAGGCTGCCGCATGCGGCAGCCGGCAGAAGAAAGCGCCTGGCTTTTAAAGGACGTGCAGTCGTATGCATCTCTCCGTTCCCATCTGGAGGTGTGCAGCTCACCACGAGCGCACCATCCTCCCCGAGAGATATCTCCTCGCTTCGGGCATCAAGAAGATAACCCATTTCTTTACTCAGTATGAGATCTTTCTCTATGGATTTCAATATCGTTTCCCGTACCTCACGTATCATATCCTCGAAGCTGTCCTGCTTGCGGAAATATGCCGCTCTCGTTTTCTTGTTCCTGTGTGCTTCCCTGAAGCACTTCTCATCGGGGCAGAGGTAGAAACCCCTACCCCCCAGCCTGCAGTCTCTGTCGAAAACCGCATGGGGAGCACCTGTCTTCACGAATCTCAATAAATCCTCTTTGGGCCGTACGGCCCTGCATCCTATGCATTGCCTTTCCGGTTGATGCCTGCTATCCACTCACACCCGCCGTAGCTTTTTCTATTAGTTTCTTTGCCAGCTCTTCGTCAATCCCTTCGAATTCAAGGAGATCTTCCTCCTTGGCCTTGGCAAGGTCCTGGATCGTGTTGTACCCCGCTTCCCTCAGCGCCTCAGCCAGGGACTCGTCTATCTCTTCCATGTCTTCGAAGCCGTGGTCCTGATCGAGCTCCTCCTGGTCCTGGTCGGCGTCCTGGTCAGCGGAAATGTCCTCCGGTGCGTGATCGGAGCGCACATCGATCTTCCACCCCGTCAGCTTCGCCACGAGGCGCACGTTCTGGCCTTTCCGACCGATGGCGAGGCTGAGCTGGTCGTCAGCCACCACGACATCCATGCTCCAGGCGGCCTTGTCCACGATGACCTTCGACACCCTGGCCGGCGCCAGCGCGTTGCACACGAACCGCACAGGGTCTTCCGACCATACCACGATGTCCTGCCGCTCGCCCTTGAGCTCCTGGATGACATTCTGCACGCGGGCGCCCTTGACGCCCACGCAGGTGCCGACCGGGTCGACCTTGGCGTCGTGGGACCGGACCGCTATCTTGGCGCGTACGCCTGGCTCACGGGCAACGGCCACGATCTCGACGATCCCCTCTGTCACCTCGGGGACTTCCATTTCATAGAGCTTCACCAGGAAGCGGGGGTGCGTTCTCGAAAGCTCGATCTGCGGCTGGCGCAGGGATTTCGTCACGTCGAGAATGAGGGCCTGGATGCGGTCCCCTCGTCGGAACACCTCTCCGGGGATCATTTCCTTTTCCTTCAGGATCGCTTCGCCCTTGCCTATGTTGACAATGGCATCCCTCCTGTCGAAGCGGTGAATGAAGCCGGACACCAGCTCGCCCTTGCGGTCGATGAACTCGTTGTACACAGCGTCCCGCTCGACTTCCTTGACCTTCTGTACGATGACCTGTTTGGCGCTCTGGGCGGCGATCCGGCCGAGGCGCGATGCATCGAGCTTCTCACCGAGCTCGTCGCCGATCTGGCAGTTGGGATCAAGATTCCTTGCATCTTTCAGAGAAATCTGGACATTCGGGTCCTCGACCTCATCGGATATGACCTTGAACTGGAACACCTCGACCTCATCGAGCTCGGGGTTGTACTGAGCCTCGATGTTGTCGTAGTCCCCATAGACCTTCCGGGCAGCGCTCTGGACAGCCGCCTCCACCACCTGGACCAGGTCTTCCTGCCTGAGGCCTTTTTCCTTGACGATCAGTTCAATTACCTTTGAGAGATTCAATACCATAGCGGCTACTCCTAGAAATCGAAATCCAGATTGGCCTTCACGATATCTTTCATATGGAGCGATACCTCAGAGCCTTCAATATCCAGAAGCACGGTGTCTCCTGCCAATCCTTTGATTGTCCCCCTGTGTGTCCCCTCTTTGGTCACGATCTTTACCTTTCTTCCTGAAAAATGCTCATAGTCTTTCGCTGTCTTGAGCCTGCGGTTCAGGCCCGGCGAGGAAACCTCCAGACGGTACGAGCCCTCGATGGGGTCGGAGGCGTCCAGAAGCAGGCTCACCCTGCGATTGACAGCGACACAGTCGTCGAGAGACACGCCGCTGGGCTTGTCTATGGTGAGGCGCAGCAGTCCCCGGGAGAAGTCCAGCTCGATGAGCTCGAACCCCATCATGGCTATCTCCGGAGAGAGCAGCTCGCTCAACTTGTCTTGAAGCACCTTTTCTGTCATAGGAAATAAAAAAGTGGGCTATCGCCCACTTCGTTCCCCCCCTCATTTCCTGTTTCTCTGCTTCCCGTGTTACATCTGGAGCGGGCAACGGGATTCGAACCCGCGACATTCAGCTTGGGAAGCTGACACTCTACCAACTGAGCTATGCCCGCACTGAACTCTCTAATAAAATATGGCCTATGGTTTGTCAACAAAACTTTAGCGTAACCCGGAATTACGCCTTTTTGTGAACACATGTCGCTCCAGGCGTGTGGGAAATACACGCCATCCGGGCTATTTGCCTGACGGGCAGATGAACAGATCGGGGAGCTACTCCCCAGGAGCTCCCGCTCAACAAACAAATAGATGAGTATAGATGACGGACTCCCCGGAAGGGATTCTCATGGAGGTGACCCTGCTCGGAAAATCTCTCAGGCTGCAGGGTCCGGGAGGATCTTCAGGAGCACGGAGCGCTTTCTCGGCCCGTCGAACTCGGCAAGATAGATCCCCTGCCAGGTGCCCAGGACCAGTGAGCCGCTCTCCACGAACACCGTCACGCTCGAGCCCAGCAGGCTCGCCTTGATGTGGGCATCCGAGTTCCCTTCCAGATGGCGGTAGCCCCCTGTCTCGGGAACGAGCTTCTCGAGGGTGGCGATGATGTCCTCACGAACCGCCGGGTCGGCATTTTCGTTGATCGTGACGCCGCAGGTGGTGTGCGGAACGTAGACAATGACCACGCCCGATGTCACATCCTCGTTCTTCAGGAACGACTTGACCGACGAGGTGATGTCCACCAGCTGGACCCGCGCAGAGGTTTTTACTTCCAGTCTCTTGAGCATATATTCACAATACCTTATTTTGTCCCTCTTTTCGATAGAAAAAGACGGGTGAAGTTCTCCAGGGTCTGCCGGCCCATGTCCTCCGGAGTGCATCCCTTCAGCCGCGCCATCTCCTCGATCGTCTTCACCATATAGGATGGCTCGTTGCGTTTCCCCCGGAAAGGAACCGGGGAGAGGAACGGGGCGTCGGTCTCCACGAGCAGGGAATCCATGGGGCACATGCGCACCACCTCCCGCAGGACCTGAGCGGTTTTGTATGTGACGACCCCCGGGACCGAGATGAAGAACCCTCTCTCAAGGACGCGCTCGGCCATATGAACATCGCCCGAGTAGCAGTGGAATACGCCGCCCAGCGACCAGGCATCGCACTCGTCCAGGAGGGAAAGCGTCTGGGCATGAGCGTCCCGGTCATGGATGACAAGGGGCAGCGAGAGCCTTCTGGCGAGAGAGACGTGCGCCTTGAACAGTTCCTTCTGCAGGGATTCGCTCTCGGGCGTCCGGTACAGGTCATATCCCGTCTCGCCCACCGCTACGACCTTGCCTTCTCCTGCGAGCCCTTCCAGGGAAAAGACGTCTTCCGGTGAAAAAATCCCGGCGTTCTGGGGGTGGATGCCGATGCTCGCGTACAGACCGTCGCGCGTGTCGGCCGCCTTGACGGCCCTCCTCGAATCTTCGGCATCGATGCCCACCAGGAGCATGCAGGTGATGCCTGCGGAAAACGAGCGGTCCACGACCTGCGCAAAGTCCTGGTCGTAGGAATCGAAGTGGAGGTGGTTGTGGGAATCGGCGGCGCGCATGCTACATGAGCCTCAGCAGCCCGGCATGGATGATTCCGTTTGCCGCAAGGATGTTCCCGCTCTCGAGGTCCATGGGCTTGCCGGAAAAGTCGGTCACGAAACCGCCGGCCTCGAGGACGATGGCAACGCCTGCCGCGATGTCCCAGGAGCTCAGGCCCACCTCCCAGAAACCGTCGAAGGAGCCCCGCGCCACATAGCACAGGTCGAGGGCGGCGGAGCCCAGCCTCCTGATGCCCTGGACCTCGCTGAGGATCCTCGTGAACCTGACGATGGAACCGTCGTGCATATCCTTATTATAAGGGAACCCGGTGACTACGAGGGCGTCGATCAGACGTGAGGTGGACGAGACCCGTATCCTCTCGCCGTTCTGGAAGGCTCCCGAGCCCCTTTGGGAGTAAAAAAGCTCTCCGCTCACCGGGTTGAAGCACACGCCGATGTACGGCTCTCCTTCCTTGAAGACTCCGATGGAGACGCAGAATATGGGGATCTGGTGCATGTAGTTTACGGTGCCGTCAAGGGGATCCACGTACCAGGTGTACTCTGATCCGGTCTCCTTCTGCAGGCCTTCCTCGGCGATTACGGCATGGTCGGGAAACTCCCTCGAGATGGTCTCGAAGATGATGTCCTGGGAGGCCTTGTCGACCCTGGTGACGGGGTTGATCCGGCCCTTGAGCTCGACGTTCAGGTCCGATCCGATATTCTCTTTGAGATAGTTCCCGGCCTTTTGTGCCAGATGAATAACGAAATCCAACATCGCTGTGCTTGCCAACCTCCAGACTTTGTTGTAGCATAAAGAACATGGACAGTGTTTACAAGATCAAAAAGAACCTGAAAGTGCCCATGGTCCTTGCGACGGTCCTCTCCATCCCGGTCTTCGCCGACGTGCTCATGAGGGGTTTCGAGCTGTCCATGCTCATTCTGGCAGTGATACTCATGATACTGTTCTACCTCCTCACCATCAACAACATCCTGCGCAAGGTGCACATCACCGACACCGAGATCATCATGAGGAGCATCGGAGGCCTGCGCCGCATCCCGGTGCAGGACATCACCCTCATCGACGGGGTGACCATGGGCTCCAAGCAGTTCCTCTCCATTTCGGGCAACAAAAAGCACTACCTCATCCCCAACAGCTTTGACAATTTCCCGGAGATGCTCTCCGACATTCAGAAGGTTGCCAGGGAAGAAACACTCGGGAAAGGGTTCGAGGGCCTGAAAGAAAATTACGTCCCCCGGAAGAGCGACATCGCCGGGGCGTGGATCACCGTGCTCGTCCTCGTGATCATCCTTTTCATCAGGTTCTTCCCGAAGTGAGAGCATCCTTCCGGAATCCCAAGTCCTAAAAAATCATTAAAAATATAGACTTTTCCGTTTGTTATAGGTAGTGTTTCACGTGAAACTTTTTTTATACAAATCAGATTTCTTTTATGGTAGAGCTGCATGGTGTGCCCTAAAATTATCAGTATCTCGAACCAGAAGGGCGGAGTAGGGAAAACCACGACCGCCATCAACCTTGCCTCCTCTTTCTCCCTGCTGGGCAAGCGCACCCTCCTCATCGACCTCGACCCCCAGGCCAATGCGACCACCGGGGTCGGCATCAATCCCGACGAGGTCACCTCGCACATCTATCATGTCATGCTCGGAGAGAGGGATATCGGGTCTACGATCCTGGGCACGAAGCTGAAGGGTTTTTCCATCGTGCCCAGCCACACCGATCTCGTGGGTGTCGAGGTGGAGCTGATGAGCGCCCCCAACCGGGAAAGGGTCCTCGCGAAGAGTCTGGAGGAGGTCAACGGCGCGTACGACTACGTCATCATCGATTGCCCCCCTTCCCTCGGGCTCCTGACCTTGAACGCGCTGACCGCCTCCCACTCTATCCTCATACCGGTCCAGTGCGAGTACTACGCCCTCGAGGGTCTCAAGAGTCTGCTCAATACCTTCAGGCTGGTAAAGAAGAGGCTGAACCCAGATCTTGGTATCGAAGGGTTCCTCCTCACCATGTACGATACCCGCACCAGGCTCAGCAACGACATCGCGGAGAACATGAAGGCCCATTTCAATGCCCAGGTGTTCAGTACCATCATCCCCAGAAACATCCGCCTGTGCGAGGCGCCGAGCTTCGGCCTTCCCATCTGCCTGTACGACATATCCTCAAAGGGCGCTCAGCATTATCTGATGCTGGCAAAAGAAATCCTGGCTACGGAGGTTAAGCATGAAGCCTAAGGCCCGTTTGGGAAGGGGCATCGACGCCATCTTCGCCGATACCCTTCAGGATGACAGCGCACAGATCATCGACATCCCGGCCAACGAGATTTTCCCGAATCCCTCTCAGCCGAGGAAGAGCTTTGACGAGAAATCCCTCGCCGAACTCGCCGAATCCATCAAGTCCCACGGGCTCATCTCCCCCATCGTTGTCCGGAGGTTGAACAGCAAGTACGAGATCATCGCAGGGGAACGGAGGTATCAGGCCTGCAAGGCAGCAGGAATCGAGAAGATCCCGGCGGTGGTGAAAGACATATCGGATGCCGATGCGTTCAAGATCTCCCTGGTGGAGAACCTCCAGCGTGAGGACCTGAACCCCATGGAAGAGGCCGAGGCGTATTACACCCTCAAGGAGCAGTTCCGCCTCACCCACCAGGACATCGCCGCTGCCGTGCACAAGGACAGGTCCACGGTGACCAACTCCATGAGGCTCGTGAACCTTCCTTTCGAGGCCAAGGATGCCCTCAAGAACGGTTCCATCACGACAGGCCACGCACGCGCCATCCTCATGATGGATACCCCCCAGAGCCAGGTTGCCCTGCTGAACAGGATCATAGCAGGAGGTTTGAGCGTCCGTGAGGCGGAGCGGTTCGCATCGGGCAAGGGGAAGGGGAAAAAGGCGGGAAAGAAATCCGACTCGTATCTCGAAAACATTGCTTCCCAGCTTGCCGAGAGGCTGGGTGCCAAGGTCACGTGCTCGTGGGCCAAGAGCAAGGGAAAGATCGTTATCAACGTCGGCTCCCGCGATGAGATGCAGAGGATCGTTACGGAGCTTTGTCGACATGATTCGCCTCTCTGATGGCGGCATGAACGGACATATCTACAGGGGCTGGGTCCCCGGTAGATATGTAGATAAATAATGCACCAGGTTTTGTAGCATCGATTGTTCGTGAATACGCGGGGATAAGGGAGATATGAACAAACTGACAGGCTATATAAATATTTTTCATATACAGGGAGAAGAAAGATGAAGTGTAATATTGGGAAGTCTTCTTTGCAGAACATGCTTTCGAAGGTTCAGGGGTTTACGGAAAAGAAATCCACCCTCCCGATATTGAGCCATGTCCTTCTGGAGGCAAAGGGAGATATCCTCCAGGTCAAGGCAACGGATCTCCACACCTCCATCCAGGTGAACGCTCCCTGCGAGGTCGTCCAGCCCGGTGCATGCGCAATCAACGGCAAGAGCTTCTTCGACGTGATCAGCGCCCTGCCCGACCAGTCACTCCAGATCCGGGTCGAGGACAACCTCAAGGCTCACATCCATTCCACGAACAGCAAGATAAAGATGAACGTGATGGATGCTGAGGAGTACCCCATGGTGGAATTCTCCGACATGGACAAGGGCTATTCCATCGATCACTCAGTGATGAAGCCCATGATCGAGAGGACCATTTTCTCCATCCCTTCCGCTGCCGAGAGCGACAGCAAGTACACCCTGGGCGGGGCCCTGCTCACCTCGGGCAAGCTCGACGGAAAGAAAGGCTACATCGAGATCGTCTCCACCGATACCAGAAGGCTGTCAGTCGTGCGCTACGTGATGGACGAGTACCTCGATATGGGCAGCGGCATCATCGTGCCCCGAAAGGGCCTTCAGGAGCTCAAGAGGCTCATGGACGGCAGGGAGGAGGATTCGAACATCCTGCTCACCAAGAGCTCCATCTTCTTCGTGTCTCCCGACACCATCGCCACGGTGAGGCTCATCGACGGCAAGTTCCCCGATTACCAGAGCGTCGTCGCCCAGGACAGCTTCCCCATCTACACGAAGATCAATGCGCAGGAGCTGCTGTCGGTGCTGAAGGTGTGTGTGGCCATGGTGTCAGACATATCGAACTGCGTGAAATTCTCGTTCCAGAAAAACCAGACCGTGGTGTTCGCCAACAATCCGGACCAGGGAGAGGTCGAAACCCCCATCCCCTCTGAGCACCATGGTCAGGAGCTGGAAATCAACTTCAACCCCAGGTATTTCATGGACTGCCTCTCCTTCATCGAGGGAGAGACTGAAATCAGGCTGAAAGGGCCCCAGGGTCCCTGCATGATTACGGACTGCAAAGAAACCGAGAGCAAGTGGGTCATCATGCCCATGCGCTTCTAGGAGGATGCCAGGTACTACTATGAACGACAGACCAGTTGAGAGAAAAGAGTATACAGCGAAAGACATAAAGGTCCTTGGAGGTTTCGAGGCCGTCAGGCTCAGGCCCGCCATGTACATCGGGTCCACAGCGAGCCAGGGCCTGCACCATCTCGTATTCGAGGTCGTGGACAACAGCGTGGACGAGGCGACAGCCGGGTACTGCGACAAGATAAAGGTCATCATCCACATGGACGAGAGCATCACGGTCATGGACAACGGCAGGGGAGTGCCTGTGGACATCCACCAGGATACCGGCCGGCCGGCGGCCGAGGTGGTGCTCACCACGCTGCACGCCGGCGGCAAGTTCGACAACTCGATCTACAAGGTGTCGGGCGGTCTCCACGGCGTGGGCGTGTCCGTCGTCAATGCCCTTTCCGAATCGCTCGAGCTCGAGATATTCCGGAACGGCTTCAGATGGTGCCAGAAATATGAAAAAGGCGTCCCCATGACAGACCTCCAGCAGTGTGAGAAGGTGAGCCGCACAGGGACCACCGTTCACTTCAAGCCGGACCCCGACATCTTCGAGGTCACGACCTTCGAGTTCGACATCCTTGCAAACAGGCTCAGGGAGATCGCTTTCCTGAACAAAGGACTGCAGATCGACCTCGAGGATGAGCGGTCGGACACCAAGGAGAGTTTCGTGTTCCAGGAAGGGCTCATCGATTTCGTGAAATACCTGAACTCCAAGAAAAAGCCCCTCCACCAGCCCATCTTCTTCAAGAAGGCCAAAGGTGACGTGGTCCTCGAATGCGTGCTGCAGTACAACACCTCCTACTCGGAGAGTGTTTTCTCCTTTGCGAACAACATCAACACCCACGACGGGGGAACCCATGTGCTGGGATTCAGGAAGGCCCTCACCAGGACCATCAATGCTTATGCCAAGGACAAGGGCTTCCTGAAGAACTTCAAGTTCCCCATCACCGGGGACGACACCAAGGAAGGCCTCTGCGCGGTGATCTCGGTCCTGCTCCCCAGGCCTCAGTTCGAGGGGCAGACCAAGGGCAAGCTCGGGAACTCCGAGATAGCAGGCATTGCCGAGAGCATCACCAACGACGCCGTTGGCCAGTACCTGAACGAAAACCCGGCCGACGCAGCCATCATCATCAAGAAGATCCTCGACAGCGCCCAGGCGCGGGAAGCGGCGAGGAAGGCGCGCGAGCTCACCAGGCGAAAGACCGCGCTGGAGAGCACGCTGCTGCCCGGTAAGCTGGCCGACTGCCAGGAGAAGGACCCTGCCCTCTCGGAGGTGTACATCGTGGAGGGTGATTCGGCCGGCGGCAGCGCAAAACAGGGCAGAGACAGGAAAAACCAGGCCATCCTCCCCCTGAGGGGAAAGATCCTCAACGTGGAGAAGGCGCGGGTCGACAAGATGCTCTCCAACCAGGAGATCAAGAACCTGGTGACAGCGCTGGGCACGGGCATCGGGTCCGACAATTTCGACATATCGAAGCTCAGGTACCACACCATCGTCATCATGACCGATGCCGACGTGGACGGCGCCCACATCAGGACGCTGCTGCTCACCTTCTTCTTCAGGCAGATGCCCGAGATCATCGAGCGCGGACACCTCTACATCGCCCAGCCGCCTCTCTTCAAGATAACCAAGGGCAAGAAGCTCTGGTATCTCCTCAATGAGGAGGCCATGGACGACTTCCTCATGAAGAACGTGGTGAAGGAAGTCACCCTCAAGGGCGAGATAGAGGTCACCGGCTCAGAGCTTGCCCGCTACATCAAGCTCATCCACCGCAGGAAGATCATCCTGACGAACTACGAGATCAGGAACATGGACGAGCGGGTCATCCAGTCGAGCTCGTACCTCGATCCCGAGGTGTTCAAGGACAGCTTCGATCCGAAGGTCGTGGACGAGGAGATCAAGAAGACCATCAGGGAGTGGTTCCCGAACCTCGGTCCCGTCACCTCCGACATTCATGACGACCAGATCGTGTTCCACACGGTGAAGAACGGCATCCGGAAGCAGACCCCCATCGACCGGAGACTCGCTGAGACCAAGGGCTTCGAGGAGCTGCAGAAGATCCATGTCCAGCTCAGGAAGCTCGGCCGGCCGCCCTTCAGCATCGTGAAGGCGGATGGCTCCTACCAGGTCCCCAACCTGAGCGAGGTGGCGAACAAGATCCTCGAGGAGGCGAAGAAGGGATTTTCCCTCCAGCGGTACAAAGGGCTCGGCGAGATGAACCCCGACCAGCTCTGGGAAACCACCATGGATCCGGAAAAGAGGACCCTGCTCAAGGTGAGCATCGACGACGCGGTGGAAACCGACCAGATCTTCACCACCTTGATGGGCGACGACGTAGTTCCCCGCAGGGAGTTCATCGAAAAGAATGCGCTTAAAGTAACGAACCTTGACATATAGTTGAGAGAACCAGAGGAATATTCATGACGATAAATTCTGTTGCCATTGATCAGGAAATGAGGCGCGCATACCTGGATTATTCCATGAGCGTCATCATCGGCCGGGCCATACCCGACGTGCGGGACGGCCTCAAGCCCGTACACCGGAGGGTGCTGTTCGCCATGCACGAGCAGAGCAACACCCACAACAGGCCCTACAAAAAGTCGGCCCGCATCGTGGGCGACGTCATCGGTAAGTACCATCCTCACGGCGATGCGGCTGTATACGACACCATCGTCCGCATGGCCCAGGATTTCTCCATGCGCTACCCCCTCGTGGACGGGCAGGGAAACTTCGGCTCCATCGACAACGACCCGCCCGCGGCCATGAGGTATACCGAGATACGCATGGAGCGCCTCGCCGAGGAGATGCTCGCCGACATCGAGAAGGACACGGTCGACCACCACCCGAACTACGACGAGTCCCTCCAGGAGCCGGACGTCCTCCCCACCAGGATACCCGCCCTTCTCCTGAACGGCTCAGCGGGCATCGCGGTGGGCATGGCCACGAGCATACCTCCCCACAACGTCACCGAGCTCATCACGGCGCTCATTTCGCTCATCGACAGGCCGGACATCAGCCTCCCCGAAATCATGAAGATCATCCCGGGGCCGGATTTCCCCACCGGCGGCATCGTCTTCTCCGGCGGCGAGATCGAGAAGGCCTATGCAACGGGGCGGGGCATCATCACGCTCAGGGGCAAGGTGAGCCAGGATCAGGAAAACGGGCGAGACCGCTTGATCATCTCCGAGATCCCCTACGCCGTGAACAAGGCCGACATGGTTGAACGGATCGCTGTGCTGGTGCAGGAGAAGAAGATCGACGGCATCTCGAACATCCGGGACGAGTCGAACAAGGACGGGATGAGGGTGGTCATCGACCTGAAACGGGGCGCATCTCCCGAGGTGATCGAGAACCAGCTCTACAAGCTCACCAACCTCCAGACCTCCTTCTCCATGAACATGCTCGCCATCCACAACGGCAGGCCCAAGGTCATGGGCCTCATCGAGCTCCTCCAGGCCTTCCTCGACTTCAGGGAAGAGGTGGTCACCCGCAGGAGCATCTTCGAGCTGAACAAGGCACGGGCCAGGGTCCACATCCTCGAAGGCCTCCTGAAGGCCCTCGACCACATCGACGAGATCGTCGCCCTCATCAAGGCCTCCGCCACGCCTGCCGAGGCCAGGGACAACCTCATGAGCACCTTCGGCTTCAGCGAGGTCCAGGCCCAGGCCATCCTCGACATGAGGCTCCAGAGGCTCACCGGGCTCGAAAGGGACAAGATCTCCGCCGAGTACAACGAGCTGCTCGCCTACATCAAGAAGCTCGAAAAGATCCTTGCCGACCGCAATGAGCTTCTGAAGGTCATCAGGGGCGAGCTGGAGGAGATCAGGGACAGGTACTCGGACAACCGCAGGACCATGATCGTCCGCGGAGCTGCCGGCGAGTTCGAGATAGAGGACCTCATCCCGGACGAGAAGATGGTGGTCACCATGACGCGCAAGGGCTACATCAAGCGCACCGAGCTTGACAAGTACCGGACGCAGAAGCGCGGCGGGGTCGGGGTCAAGGGGGGAACGGCGGCCGACGGCGACTTCCTCGAGCACATTTTCATCGCCTCGAACCACGCCTCGATCCTCTACTTCACGAACACCGGAAGGGTGTATCACACCAAGGTGTACGAGATCCCGGAGCGCGACCGGGCGACCAAGGGCGTTCCCATCGTCAACATCCGCCCGCTCCAGAAGGAAGAGCGGATCTGCGCCATCCTGGTGACGTCCGACCTGAAGGCCGACGCCCGGGTCATGATGGTCACGGCCATGGCGTACACGAAGCGGGTGATGCTGAGCGACTTCAGCAACATCATGAAGACCGGCATCATCGCGTGCACCCTCGAGCCCGGGGACGAGGTCATCTCCGCGCGGCTCACCGGCGGCAGCGATCACATCATCGTGGCCACCAACACGGGCAAGGCCATCGTGTTCCCCGAAGGGCAGGTTCGGGTCATGGGGCGTCAGGCCCAGGGCGTCCGCGCCATCAGCCTGACCGGCAAGGACGTGGTAGTGGGCATGGACGTCATCACCTCACCCGACGACTACGTGATCAACCTTACCGAGCTGGGCTTCGGCAAGAAGACTTCGGCGGGCAAGTACCCGGTCCAGAAACGTGCCGGCAAGGGCGTGTACACGGTCCACATCACGAACAAGACGGGCAACCTCGTGGGGATCAGGGTGGTGAAGCCCACCGACGAGCTCATCATCATCTCCACCTCGGGCCAGATCATCCGCACCCCGGTATCCCAGATCCGCACGACCTCTACCCGTTCAGCGCAAGGCGTGAGGGCCATCAGGATGGCCGAGAACGAGAAGATCGTCGATTTCGCACTCTATGTGGGTGAGGAAGACGAGTAAAGTAAGATAAATAATAAAAGCCGAAGGTAATGAAAATACCTTCGGCCATGATCACAAAAGGCCCCGCCAGGCCTTTAGTGATAAAGCACAAGCCCCGGGAAGGGCCGGTGCCATACGTATAGTCTTTTCCGTATGCCACTCCCGGGCGCTTTGTGTCAACATTTTTGCGCAAAGGAGTTAAATCAAAATGAAAGAAAATCAGAATCTCGAAGATCCGGAACCAGAAGATTTAGAGGGGGATTACATTTATCTGCGCTGGATCACGAATTGGCGTACTGGAAAGCGCATTTACCCTAAGGGGAAGGCCTTCAGAATCTCCCGCAACAACCTTCGAAAGTAAGTAACAGAAGCAACAATGGGTCCAGCCCGGTCACGGCCCTGCCGGGCGCCTCATTCTATACTATCCCTCTAAGGAATTGCACAGCATTGTCAAACAGTACCATCCCCTCCCCTTTTGCAGGAAGGTTGGTCCGCCGCGTCCACCTCGGGTGGTTCGTCGGGTGGGTGAAGGCTTCCGGGTGGGGCATGAGGCCGAAGACCCGGCCGGTTGCGTCGCAGAGGCCGGCGATGGCGTCGGTGGAGCCGTTCGGGTTCAGGGGGTATTCCATGGTGGGCCGCCCTTCCCCGTCGCAGTAGCGAAGTGCCGCCAGGCCCCCCGCTTTGATCTCTTCAAGGGTGGAGTCGGAGTCGCACACGACCTTGCCCTCGCCGTGGCGCACCGGCAGCTCGAGGCGGTCGATGCCCTTTGTGAAGATGCACGGGCTCTTCGGGTCTGCCTTCAGCGTCACCCACCGGTCCTCGAATTTGGCCGAGTCGTTGAACGACAGGGAGCATCTGCGCCTGCCGAAGGGATTGCCAGGCAGGAGTCCTGACTTCACGAGGGCCTGAAACCCGTTGCACACACCCAGGACGATCATGCCGCGGTCGATGAAGGCGGTGATCTCCTCGAACAGGGTTTTACCCGAGGCGTGCACGCGTGCGTGCTTGAGCCGGACGCTCTCCACCTGTGCCGAGCCGAGGTCGTCGCCGTCGAGGAACCCGCCCGGCAGGTTGAGGAAGTGGTAGTCACTGATCCGGACCGATCCGCTCAGGATGTCGGAAATGTGGGCGATGTCTGCCTTTGCGCCTGCGAGCCTGCACGCGTGTGCCATCTCCACCTCGCAGTTCGTGCCGTAGCCGGTTATCACCAGGGCCTTGATGTCTTTTGTCATGTCAGAATTCCAAAGGCGCTTTCCAGGCTTTTTTCAGCTCGTCGAGCCCCTGATCGATGAGAACGCCGCCGCTTGTCGAGGCGACGACGAGTTTCCGGTCCCCGATCACCCTGCCGATGCAGGCCGCGTCGCTGCCGAAGATCTCTTCCACCTGAGCGGCGTTCGCTGGCGATACGGTGACGAGGATCCTGCTCTGCGTTTCCGAATAGAGGATCTCGGTGTCGCTCAGCCCGCCTTC
>DAOPXM010000023.1:0-60648 GCA_035352355.1 Deltaproteobacteria bacterium
CCACCGGCACGCGGGCTAAGTCCACCGAGAGTCCCAGCGAACCCGCGAACGCCTTCTCCGCTAGGGCCACGGCGAGGCCTCCGTCCGAGAGGTCGTGGGCGGAGGCGATGAGCGATTTCTCCATCGCCTCGTGCAGCTTCCGGTAGCGGGCGAGGGCCTGTGCGGCATCCACCTTCGGGACCGAGGACCCGAGGATCCCGTATGAGGCGAAGAACTCGCTTCCCCCGAGCTCTTCCTTCGTTAAGCCCAGGAGGTAGAGCAGGTCCCCTTCCCTCTTGACGTCCATGGTGACAGCCTTCGTTATGTCGTCGATCCTTCCGATGACCGACACGAGGATCGTCGGCGGGATGGAGATCTTCACATCCGGGCCGATATAGTCGTTCTTCATGCTGTCCTTGCCCGATATGAGCGGACAGTTGTAGGCCCTGGTGTAGTCGTAGAGAGCCTTGTTGGCGCGGACGAGCTGGGCGAGCTTGTGCTCCCCGTCCGGGTTGCGCTCGCTCTTCACCGGGTCGCACCAGCAGAAATTGTCCAGGCAGGCCCAGTGGTCCGGGTTCCCGCCTACGCACACGTAGTTCCTCAGGCCTTCGTCCAGCGCGCAGGCGGTCATGTGGTAGGTGTCGATGTCGGAGTACCGGGGCACGATCCCGTTGGAGACCACCACGCCCTGCAGGGACTCGAGCACCGGCCGTATGACCCCCGCATCCGACGGCCCGTCGCAGAGCTCGCCCACCAGAGGTTTCACGATCGATCCGCCCTGCACCTCGTGGTCGTACTGGCGGATCACGTATTCCTTGGAGCAGATATTTAGACGTCCGAGCATCTCCCCGAGCTTTATGTTCTGGTCCACAGGCTCAGGGGTCCGGGGGTCCGCCTCGACGGCAGGGGCCCAGGTGGCCTTGAGCTTCATCTTGGGCAGGCCGTTATGCAGGAAGTCCATGGAAAGGTATCCGACCGTCTTCCCGTTGTAGGTGCAGTGGAAGAAGCCGGAGTCGGTGAACTCCCCGACGACCGTGGATTCCACGTCCATCTGCTTTGACAGCTCCAGGAAGGCAGCTATTGTTTCACGTGGAACAGCGATGGTCATGCGCTCCTGGGCTTCGGAGAGGAGGATCTCCCACGGGTCGAGGCCCTGGTACTTGAGAGGGGGCTTGTCGAGCTCGATGAGGCAGCCGCCGGTGAGCGTCGCCATCTCGCCGATGGACGAGGAGAGCCCCCCTGCCCCGTCGTCGGTGAGCGCGCGGTACAGGTTGCGGTCCCGGGCCCTTAAGAGGAAGTCCGTGAGTTTCTTCTGGGTGATGGGGTCGCCGATCTGCACAGCGGAGGTGGGCGATTCATCATGGAGCTCCTCCGAGGAGAAGGTCGCGCCATGGATGCCGTCCTTGCCGATCCTGCCCCCTGCCATGACGATGAGGTCGCCCGGCAGAATGACCTTTTCCTCGGACGCCCGTCCGTTGATCACCCGGGGCATGATGCCCGCGGTGCCGCAGTACACGAGGGGCTTGCCCAGGTACCGGTTGTCGAAAACGATGCAGCCGTTGACCGTGGGGATGCCGGACTTGTTTCCCCCGTGCTCCACCCCTTCCCTGACACCCTCGAAGATCCGCAAGGGATGCAGGATCTTTGGCGGCAGGGGGTCCTTGTAGAATGGATCAGCAAAGCAGAACACGTCGGTGTTGAAGATGAGCTTTGCGCCCAGCCCGGTACCGAACGGGTCGCGGTTGACGCCCACGATGCCGGTGAGCGCCCCGCCGTAGGGGTCCAGGGCGGACGGGGAGTTGTGGGTCTCCACCTTGAAGACGAGGTTGTAGTCGTCGTTGAAGCGGATGACCCCTGCGTTGTCGGTGAACACGCTCACGCAGATGTCGTTCTCTCCCGCCTTCTCCCGGATCTCCCGGGTGGACGCCTGGATGTAGGACTTGAAGAGGGAGGTGATGGTCTCGACCTTCCCCCCCTCCTCGTAGGCGATGTCTGCATTGAATATCTTGTGCTTGCAGTGCTCGGACCAGGTCTGGGCCAGGCACTCCAGCTCCACGTCGGTGATCTTCCCGCTCAGTCCCACGGCCTTTCTCGTGGCGAGCACCTGCGGGTCGGCGAGGTGGGACACGATGGCCTTCATCTCTTCGAGATTGAGCGCAAGGGTCTTTTCCCTGGACATGCGCACGAGCTCCGCATCGCTCATGTCCAGCGAGATCTCCTCGACGCGCGGCACGTGGTCGAGGATCACCTTCGAGATGTGGGGCCTGACGGCCAGGAGCTCGGATGGGTCCATCACCCGGAAGTACTGGATGAGGGGGTTTGCGAGGCAGTCCTGGGCGATCTTTGTCGCAAGATCCCTGTCCATCCGGCCTTCGAACAGAAAGGCCCTGGCCGAATAGACAGGCGTCTCGCGGGAAGTGATGAGCTTGAGGGCATAGGCTGCGCTCTTGCCCACATTGTCCGTGACTCCCGGTTTGTATCCTACTTCGACATACCAGGAGAAGTCGTCGAACAGAGGTTTGTTTATCGATATGTCCTGGACCACGGGGTCGCAGAAGGCTTCCGTGATCCAGTCATGTTCCAGGTGATCGGCATCAATGGTGTATACGTCGAGGCAACGAACCCTTATTACGTCGTCGAGCGTGGAGAACGCATGGAGAATCTGTTTTTTCGTTCGCTCTCCCCGAGCATCGAAGAGTCCGGGTTTGAGGCCTACCTCAACCCTGTAGGGCATATCCTTACCCCTTTTCTTCGATGTACAGCGTCGTGTGTCCTTCCATGCTCTCACGCTCGGATTTGCATTTGACACAGAGCGTGGCGAACGGCATGGCCTTGAGCCTGCCGACCGGGATGTTTTCTCCACAGTCTTCGCAATAACCGTACTCTCCGTTTTCCATCCGGGACAAAGCACTTTCTATCTGATCGAGCTTCTGCCGCTCTCTGGTGCTCAGCAGGAGATTGAACTCACGGGACTGCTCGAGATCCGCATCGTCGAAGATGTCGCCGATCTCTCTCTGGTCGGAGATGTCGTTGGACTTGATCCTCTCCTCCAGATTCTTGAGAATCTCGTGTTTCATTTCCGCCAGGATCTCCTTTATCTCAAGGAGCTCATTTTTTCTCAGCATTCTGTCCTCCGTTATTCCTTATGAAAGTAGGGTACTTATACTGATAATTCAATATCTGTCAATATAAAATGATCAAGTGAAAAATGACGAGGAAATATAGACAGATATCAATTTTATTCAGGATTTTTCTCTGCCGCCGCGGAACCCGGCCCCAGCTACCATGCCGGCTTGATCATTTCACACTCGATCCACCTGCCCTCTTCGATGACCTTGACCCCTTCGGGAATGATCATATAGCAGTTGGACCTTGCCAGGGAGGAGAGGATCCCTGACCCCTGGGGCCCGGCAGGCGTCACGACGAGATCGTCACCCGCGCGCTCAAGGATGCCGCTCATGTATTGCGGCCTGTCTCCGGAGGCCCGCAAGGCGCAGGACACCTTTGCCCTGAGCCTGGGGAGCAGGAGGTTCGAGGCCCCCATGAACTTGAGGATGGCGGGCCTGGCGAACTGGTAGAAGGAGGTCATGGTGGAGAGCGGGTTTCCCGGGAGGCCGATGGTCGGAATCCCCCCGATGGTGCCGAAGGCAAGGGGCCTGCCCGGCTTCATGTTCACCTTCCAGAACTCCATGGCGTTCCTTCCCTCGGTCATGACCTCGCGGACGATGTCGTAGTCCCCCATGGAAACCCCGCCGGAGGTGAGGATGAGGTCTGCCCGGGCCGCCTTGGCGAACATGCCGGCGAGGTCGTCCCTCGTGTCCCTGGCGATCCCCAGGTAGAGGGGAACGGCGCCGAGCTCTTCCACGAGGGCCTTCAAGGTATAGGAGTTGGAAGAGGAGATCTTGTTTTCCGTGAGCTCCTCGTCCAGGTCAGCCACCTCGTCGCCGGTGGCGATGATGGCGACCACGGGCTTCTGGGAGCAGTACACCATCGACTTCCGGACGGAAGCGAGGAGCCCCAGGCGGGCAGGATCGAGGAGGCTTCCCGCAGAGAGTATCAGGTCCCCCTTCCGGATGTCCTCTCCCCGTGAGCGGATGTTTTCGCCTTTCACCGGGGTTGTGCGTATGACCACTTCCCCGTCGAGCTCGCCCGTGTCTTCCCTTTTTACGACTGCGTCCGCACCGGGGGGCATGGGGGCCCCGGTCATGATCTTCACTGCAGCCCCGCTCGGGAAAGGACCCTGGGGAAGGGAGCCGGCCGGGATCGCGTACGCGATGCGCAGGCGAACGCCGTCTGCGGACAGGTCCTCCGTGTGTACGGCATAGCCGTCCATGGCCGAGTTGTCCCAGGGCGGGATGTCCCTTCCCGAATAGACGTCCTGGGCAAGGTATCTCCCCAGCGCCTGCGAGATGGAGATCTTCTCGCTCGGCAGCGGCGATATCCTGCTCAGAATCTTTTCCCTGGCCTGCTCTATCGTGATCATGGCGCAACCCTTGTTATGGCTGTGGGTACCTACTCTAGAGAACACGCACGCTGAAGTCAAGATTCGTCCGTCATCCGTCGATATGAAAGCATATGGAATATGCAGATATCCTTGCGCCTTTAGATATCGAGCTCCAGAAGGTCGGATCCCTGAACGGGAGCATGGCTGTCGTCGTGGTGCCTGAAAAATATGCGGAAAAGGCGATGACCTGCAAGCGGGACGTTGACACCGTGGTGCGGATGAAGGAGTACCTCGTGCTGGGGATCTTCGGCGTCCAGGCAGACGAGGCCTCTGCCCGGTTCCTTTCCATACCCAAGGGCATAGCGGTCTTTCCCCAGGACGGCCACGACATCCAGAACCTCTTTTTCGAAGCCCTCGAGAGGCTCCGCTTCATGGGCACCTCCACCTGGGTGAAGCGCCTCTGGGAAAGCATCAAGGAAACCAGAACGCACGACACCCGGGACGATCCGGAGAGCAGGTTCATCTCCGCGACCTTCTACCAGTTCCTGCAGTTCATGATCTCCCACCCGAACGAGCTTCACAAGGTGTTCTCCGGCCAGGACATGGCGGAGCTCTCCTGGGTGAAGGACTACATCCCCTCTGGTTTTTTCTCCCGTGACCACGCCTTGGAGAGCGTTTCCGAAGAGCAGGTTGCAGACCTGTTCCAGCAGTGGCCCTACCAGGAGAAGATGGAAGCCAAGCTGGAAAAGGGAAAGCGGACGCTGAGGAAGTTCAGGAACATCGAGCACCTCTTCACCCTGCCCTCCATATCCCAGGAGATCATTGACCTTGCGGGAGATTCGGCGATGGCCGCAGGCAAGATGGCCAGGATCATTGAAAAGGACCCGGTGCTCACCTCGAAGATACTCAAGGTGGTCAATTCCGCCTTCTACGGCTTCCGCAGACAGGTGGACAGCGTCGAGCAGTCCGTGTTCATCCTGGGCAACGAGGAGGTGGTCAATCTGGCGTTTTCCATCGCCATCCACAAGATCCTCGAGACCATCTCGCCGGAAAAGGCACGCAAGCTCTGGGAGCACAGCCTCGAGGTGGCCCAGCTTGCCCAGTGGCTCGGGCCCATCATGGGATGCATGGCCAGGCAGAGGCTGTACACGGTTGGCCTGCTCCACGATTTCGGAAAGATCGTGTTCCTCCAGAGGGGGTATTACACCGGCGGCATAGACGGGCCTTCCTCCATGGAAGACCTTGCGGCGGAGGAAACGGATTCAGGGATTTCGCATGCCGAGATGGGCGCCTACGTGGCGGAGCGGTGGAATCTGCCCGAGGCCATCGTGGATGCCCTCATCGGGCATCACCTGCCCAGCAAGGCCAAGGACATGTCCCTGGCGGTGACCGTGCACGTATCGGACATCATCGCGCACTGCGGGCAGATCGACCTGGGAAAGGTCAACAATTCAGCCATCGACTACCTTTCGGATAAGAAAGGGCCGGCCCTGTCCCAGGAAAACGTGCTGGAGATGGCGGCGGAGATAAAACGAAGGGTGAGCATCCTTCTGGATGAATAGATGCTGGAAAGGGACATAGAAGCCATACTCAAGGAGCGCATCGTATCCCTCGAAGAGGGGTATGAGCAGAAGATCGCCGAGCTCTCCCTCCTGAAGGAGCTCGGGGAAGCGCTCAAAGGGGCGAGCCTTGCCCACTGGAGCCAGCTCTTCATCGGGCAGCTGGACATCATCAAGAAGGCCACCGGGATCTTCAGCGTCTCGGTCATGCTCATCGATGAAGAATCTCAGAGCCTTTTCGTGGTGAGCGCGTCCATGCGGGGCGACTGCCCGAAACAGCCCCCCATCCTGCTGAAAAAGGGGGAAGGCATTGCCGGGAAGGTGTTCGAGTCGGGAAGGACCCTCTACATCCCGGACGTCACGAAGGATCCGAACTTCTCCAACCGGGGGACGAACCAGAAGGGGTCGCTTGCCTGCGTGCCCATCATATCCGAAGGGGCCTGCATCGGGGTCATCAATTTCCGTGACAACGTCACGAGCTCTTTCGGGCCCAACGACCTGCGGTTCTTCGAGCTCATCGCGGACCAGCTCTCCATTACCGCTTCCCTGGTCCGCACCTACCAGGAGCTCCTCGACCTGGAAAAAAAGAGGATGAATCTGGGCAGGTATTTCTCGCCGGGTCTGGCGGAGCGGCTCGTGGCAGACGACCGGATGACGGAGCTGGGGGGCCAGCGCAAGTGTGTGAGCGTCCTGTTCGCGGATGTCACCGGGTTCACCACCCTGGTGGATGCGAACACGGTGGAGGACGTGGTGGAGGTGCTGAACCGCTATTTCGAGACCGTGGTCCCGCTCATATTCAAGCACGGGGGCATGCTGGACAAGTTCCTGGGGGACGGGGTCATGGCCGTGTTCGGAATCCCTGACGAGGACGAGATGGACCCGGTGCGGGCCATCATGTGCGCGGTGGACATCCAGAAGGGCATCGAGGAGCTCAGGCAGGACCTCGTCAGGGACGGGCTGTTTCCCATCACCGTGGGGATCGGCATCGCCACGGGCGTCGCCCTGGCCGGGAACGTCGGTACCAAGAACCAGATGAACTACACGGTCATAGGCGAGCCCGTGAATCTTGCCCAGCGCCTGGAGACCATCAGCGAACCCGGAGAGATCGTCGTATCGAACTCAACCGTGGAAGGCATTCCAGAGGGTGCCAGCCTCGAGGTGTCCTTCGAGCCCATGGGCGCCGTCAGGGTCAAGGGGATCCAGCGGGACGTCAATCCCATGAAGGTCATCTTCAACGGGAGATGAAGGACTCTCCCTCCCTGCGCACCTGCGTCAAAGCCCGTGCATCAGGGCAGCACCGGAACAGAGCGGTTCACCTCTTGTCCATTCACCTGAAGTCTTTATGATGAGCTGGTAGGGGAGGCGGTATCCCTTCAGCACGACGATCGTCCGGGATCGGACGAACTCTCGAGGCCGTACCCCTCGTCCTGAAGGATGAAGGGAAAGGGGCGTGGCATGAAAAACCTGGAGCTCACCGAAGAAGAGCTGTCCATCATCAGCATGCTGCTCATGAAGGAAGAGAAGTCTGCGCGCATCGAGGCCCACCATGCACGGGGGGTGTTCGAGTACAGCGAGTACCTGAGAGACCGTGAGAAAAAGGTTCACAGGCTGCTGGACAAAGTGAACAGGCTCGCGGAAGCGAAGAACGAATAGCCTTGTCCCCGTCCGGGGCATGGCGGACGGTGAGCGGGACCGTGTCTCCAAAGAATGCACAACGAACCCGGGTGAAGGGGAAAAGAATCCTTCCCGTCAGGAGGCGCATCTAAAAAGTTGTCTCCAGTACCGGACGAACGGGCTGCGCGATTTCAGAAACCCCTTGACGCTGTCAAAAACCAGTATTAGAGTTTGACCCCTTCAGGAAAGATGAGTCGACCGGCTGGTCTTTTCCAGTCCCCGGTACAAGGTACGGCAAAAAGCACTCAAGAAGATAGTGAAGAAGACCGATGTGCGGGCAAGACAGCCCGGTTTTTTGGATCACGTGGTGGGAAGCAGGGGAGAGCATTCGAAGGGATGTCATGTGGATGGGACGGGGCGCGTTTTCAGAGGACCCCTCCCGGGGCACGGCCCACAGAAATGGTGGGCACAACAGGTCGTACTTACCTGGAAAATGGCTGATGTACACCCCCTGCGCCACGGGTTTTTCCCCTTGACTTTGGTTTTGGATTCATTTAGTTGAGACTGTATCAAACTGTTTGTAGTGTATCTTCACTATCCTACAGCTCTTCACTTCAAATAGCCGAAAGGATATTAACATGCATTTAGAAGACTTAAAAAAGGTGGAGCCTAAAGAGCTTCTCGAGACCGCTAATGCCCTGGAAATAGAGGGCTCTGCCACCATGACCCGGCAGGAGTTGATCTTCGCCATTCTTCAGGCGCAGTCGGAGAAGGACATTTACATCTCAGGGCAGGGCACCCTCGAGATACTCCCGGATGGATTCGGATTTCTGCGCTCTGCCGATTACAGTTATCTCCCAGGGCCTGACGACATATACGTATCGCCTTCCCAGATACGGAAGTTCAATCTGAAGATAGGAGACGAAGTGCGGGGCAACATCCGCCCGCCCAAGGACAACGAGCGCTACTTTGCGCTGCTCAAGCTGGAGTCCATCAACGGAGAGGACCCCGAAGAGGCAAAGCACCGTGTCCCCTTCGACAACCTGACCCCGCTCTATCCCGAAGAGAAGTTCACCCTGGAGACGACCCACGACAACCTCACCGGCCGCACCCTCGATCTGCTCTCTCCCATCGGCAAGGGTCAGCGGGGCATCATCGTGTCTCCCCCCAAGGCAGGCAAGACCATGATGCTCCAGAACATCGCCAACAGCATCACCACCAACCACCCCGAGGTCGTCCTCATGGTCCTGCTCATCGACGAGCGGCCTGAAGAGGTCACGGACATGCAGCGGTCGGTCAAGGGCGAGGTGGTTGCATCGACTTTTGACGAGCCCGCCTCCCGGCACGTGCAGGTTGCCCGGATGGTCATGGAGAAGGCCAAGCGGCTCGTGGAGTACAAGAATGACGTGGTCATCCTCCTGGATTCGCTCACCAGGCTTGCCAGGGCCCACAACACCGTATGCCCGCCTTCCGGCAAGCTCCTCTCGGGCGGTATCGACGCCAATGCCCTGCAGAAGCCCAAGAGGTTCTTCGGCACGGCCAGGAATATCGAGGAGGGCGGCAGCATCACCATCATCGCCACGGCGCTCATCGACACCGGCTCGCGCATGGATGAAGTCATTTACGAAGAGTTCAAGGGCACCGGCAACATGGAGATCCACCTCGACCGCTCCATCATGGAGCGCCGCGTTTTCCCGGCCGTGGACATCTCGAAGTCCGGCACGAGGAAAGAGGAGCTGCTCCTTCCCAAAGAGCAGCTGGATCGCATCTGGATCCTGAGGAAGCTCCTGAGCCCGTTGAACCCCGTAGATAGCATTGAATTTTTACTGGACAAATTATCAAAGACGGACGATAATGCCGACTTCTTGGAGTCAATGAACAAATAAGGACATGGAGCAGGAGTTAAGAAACATGAAAAAAGGTATTCACCCAGAGTATGTTGAAACGACCGTAAGATGCGGCTGCGGGAACACGTTCACCACGCGTTCGACCAAGAAAGACATCAGCGTTGAAATCTGCAGCGCCTGCCACCCGTTCTACACCGGGCAGCAGAGGCTCACCGCCACGGCGGGCAAGGCCGAGCTGTTTAGAAGGAAGTACGGGAACTACCTCAAGCCCGAAGAAAAGCAGGGCAAACAGACCAAGCAGGCCAAAGGAAAATAAAAAGGATCGTGCTCCACACCCATGCTGGATAAACTCAAGGAGATCGATCAGCGCTACAAAGAGCTTTCCGATCTCCTCGCCGATCCAAGGATCGTCCAGGATCGCTCCCGTTATTCCGACCTCGCCAGGGAACACGCCAGTCTGGAAGAGCTCGTCGGCCCCTACCGCGAGCTCGAAAAGGTGATTTCCGACCTCGCTGAGAACGAGGCCATGCTCGACGACCCGGACCCGGAGATGAAGTCCATGGTGAGGGACGAGCTCTTCAGGCTCAAGGGAGTAAAAGAGGACCTCGAGACGAAGCTCAAGCTCCTCCTCATCCCGAAGGACCCCAACGACCAGAAGGACGTCATCCTCGAGATCAGGGCGGGCACCGGCGGAGACGAGGCAGCCCTGTTCGCCGCCGACCTGTTCCGCATGTACACCCGTTACGCTGAGGAGAAGGGCTGGGGCATCGAGGTCCTGAGCGTCAACGAGACCGGCATAGGCGGGTTCAAGGAAGTCATCGCAGGCATCAAGGGCAGGGGGGCCTACTCCCGGCTCAAGTTCGAAAGCGGCGTGCACCGCGTCCAGAGAGTTCCGGAAACAGAGGCCAGCGGCAGGATCCACACCTCCGCGGTCACGGTCGCGGTCCTTCCCGAGGCCGAAGAGGTCGACGTCCAGATCGACCCCACTGACCTGAGGATCGACACCTACCGCTCCTCGGGCGCAGGCGGCCAGCACGTGAACAAGACCGAGTCAGCGGTGCGCATCACCCACATCCCCACCGGGATCGTGGTCTCCTGCCAGGACGAAAAATCCCAGCACAAGAACAAGGCAAAGGCCATGCGGGTCTTGCGGTCCCGCATCCTCCAGAAGTTCCAGGAAGACCATGACGAGGCCATCGCCTCGCAGCGCCGCTCCCAGGTGGGAACCGGCGACCGTAGCGAGCGCATCCGCACCTACAACTTCCCCCAGGGCAGGGTGACGGACCACCGGATCAACCTGACCCTCCACAAGCTGCCCCAGATCCTCGAGGGAAATATCGACGAGCTCGTGGACGAGCTCACCACCCAAGCCCAGGCCGAGGCCCTCGGACACACCGGGAGCTGACGCGGCGTGGTCTGGACCATCCGTTCGGTTCTGACCTGGGCCAGGGGATACCTGCAGGCCAAGGGCTCCGAGAGCCCTCGGCTCGACGCCGAAGTCCTGCTGGCCCACGTCCTGGGCAGGAACCGGCTCGACCTCTATCTCGACATGGACAGGCCGCTTATGGAAAGCGAGCTCGCGTCCTACCGTGTCCTCCTCAAGCGGCGCTCCGAGAGGGAGCCCGTTGCCTACATCCTCGGGCACAAGGAGTTCTATTCCCACGACTTCGTCGTGAACAGGGAGGTGCTCATCCCCAGGCCAGAATCGGAGATCCTCGTGGAGAAGGCCGTGGAGCTGGCGCCTGAGCAGGGGGAGGTCTTCGAGCTCGGCGTAGGCTCCGGCGCCGTGATCATCTCCATCCTCCTCGAGCGTCTCGACCTCACCGGGTACGGCAACGACATCAGCTTCGGCGCGCTGACCGTTGCCCGGGAAAACGCCCGCAGGCTCGGGGTCGAAGACAGGCTTTCCCTTCACCAGGGCGACCTCTTCAGGGGCATGACGAAGAGATTCCACCTCATTGTCGCCAATCCGCCATACATCGCCAGATCCTGCGAGCATGAGCTCCAGGAGGATGTCAGGCGGTATGAGCCGGCCTGTGCCCTTTTTGCTGGAAATGACGGTCTCGATATAATAAGAGAGATCATAGGCCAAGCTTCGGACCATCTGGAGCCCGGTGGAAGGCTCATCATGGAAGTAGGGCATGATCAGAGGGGAGCAGTGGAACGGATGGTCAAAGAGGACGGGAAGCTTACACTGCGCCTGTGGATCAGAGACCTGGCCGGGGCGGACCGGACAGCGATAGTGGAGAGACCGCATGGATAATTTCTTCATCGAGGGGGGAATCCCCCTGAGGGGCGAGGTAAGGATCTCTGGGTCAAAGAACGCAGCGCTTCCCATCCTCTGCTCATCGATCCTTGCAGACGGCCCATGCACCTACACCAACGTACCCAAGCTCCTGGACATCACCACCATCGGGCACGTGCTCGAGACCCTGGGGGTGAAGTTCACGAGGACAGACGATACCACCATCGAGGTGGACCCCACGAACGTGACGTCCTGGGAAGCCCCCTATGACCTCGTGAAGAGCATGAGGGCCTCCATCACCGTGCTGGGGCCGCTGCTCGCAAAATACCGGGAGGCCAAGGTCTCCCAGCCGGGCGGCTGCGCCATCGGGGTGAGGCCCATCGACCTGCACTTGAAGGCCCTGGCCAAGATGGGCGCCGACATCAACCTTTCCCACGGCTACGTCATGGCCAAGGTGGACGGCCGGCTCAAGGGCACGACCATCGTCTTCGACAAGACCACGGTGGGAGGGACCGAGAACGTCCTCATGGCGGCGAGCCTGGCGGAGGGCGTGACCGTCATCCAGGGCGCTGCCCGGGAGCCCGAGGTGGTCGATCTCGCCAATGCGCTCATAGCCATGGGCGCGAAGATCGAAGGGGCAGGGGAGAGCACGGTCACCATCGAGGGGGTCGAGTCCTTGAGCGGCGTGAACTACGACATCATACCCGACAGGATCGAGACCGGCACCTTCCTCGTTGCCAGCGCCATCACCCGGGGCGACATCCTCATCCGGGGGGGCAGGGCCGACCATGTCGTGGCCGTGATCGAAAAGCTTTCCGAGATGGGGGTGTCCATAGAGACGCTGCCCGACGGGAGCCTGCACGTCAACGGCGAGGGCGAGCTCAATCCGGTCCAGGTGGAGACGGTCCCGTATCCGGGCTTCCCAACCGACATGCAGGCACAGATCATGGCCCTTGCGTGCGTGGCGAAAGGCACGTCCCGCATCACGGAAAACATCTTCGAAAACCGGTTCATGCACGTGCCCGAGCTGGTGCGCATGGGCGGGTGCCTCGAGGAGGTGGGCAAGACCGTGATCGTCCAGGGCGTGGAGCAGTTCCAGGGGGCGAGCGTCATGGCCACGGACCTGCGGGCATCGGCGAGCCTGGTCCTGGCTGCCCTCAATGCCAAGGGGTACAGTGAGATCAGGAGGATATACCATCTCGACCGGGGTTACGAAGCCCTCGACCAGAAGCTTGCCGCGCTCGGTGCTCAGGTGAGGAGGGAAAAGGGAGGATTGTAATGGAGGTGCTCCGGACGAGCGATGCCCTGTGGCAGGAGAGGCTGAAAACCATCCTTGCGCGGATGGGGGAGGTACCGGAAGGGATCGATGGTGCGGTCCGCGGGATCATCGATGCCGTGGCATCGCGCGGAGACGAGGCCCTGGCCGAGTATACGAGGCGGTTCGACAGGTTCGATCCGGCCACCGACGGGTTCGTTGTGCAGGAAGATCAGATCACGGCCGCGGCTGCCCGGGTGGACCCTGAGACCCTTGGTGCCCTCCAGGCTGCGGCCTCCCGCATCGAGGAGTTCCACTCCCATCAGAAGGAACGCTCGTGGGTCGTCACCGGCAAAGACGGCATGATCCTCGGCCAGAAGGTGACCCCCCTGAGCAGGGCGGGCGTCTACATCCCCGGGGGAAGGAACGCCTTCCCGTCCACGCTCCTCATGAACGTGATCCCTGCGAAGATCGCAGGGGTCGAAGAGATCGTCGTAGTGTCGCCCACCCCGGACGGGGTGCTCAACGACACGCTCCTGGCTGCCGCCCATACCGCGGGCATCGAAAAGATCTACCGCATCGGCGGGGCTCAGGCCGTTGCCGCCCTTGCCTACGGGACGGAAACGGTGCCGGGTGTCGACAAGATCGTGGGGCCCGGCAACATCTACGTGGCCCATGCCAAGCGTCTGGTGCAGGGTCGGGTCGGCATCGACTCCTTTGCCGGACCCTCCGAGATCCTCGTCATCGCGGACAGGGGTGCAGACCCTCAGGTCGTGGCCATGGACCTCCTGTCCCAGGCCGAGCACGACCCCATGGCGTCCGCTATCCTGGCCACGCCCCACGAGGAGCTCGCCGCGGCGGTCATGGATTTGGTGTCCTCCACGGCCGAAACCATGCCCAGGAAGGATGTGCTCGAGAAGTCCCTGAGGCACTACGGCCTGTGCATCATCACCAGGGATCTCGACGAGGCCTTCCTGGTGGCCAACATGATCGCGCCGGAGCACCTGGAGCTCATGATCGAGAACGCCTTCGAGCACCTCGGCAAGGTCAGGAACGCCGGCGCCATCTTCCTCGGCTATCACACACCCGAGGCCCTCGGCGACTATGTCGCCGGGCCCAACCATACCCTGCCCACCGCATCCACGGCACGGTTTTCATCGCCCCTGGGCGTCTATGATTTCATCAAGAGATCTTCCATCATAAGCGGTACCCTGCAGGCCGTCCGGGAGATAGGGCCGCTTGCCGTCCACATCGCGCGGGCAGAAGGTCTTGAGGCACATGCACGATCTGTCGAGATGCGTCTCAAGTAATCCGCTGATAGGGAGCATCCGGGACCTCCTCCCCCGGGGAACCTACCTGGTCGGAGGGTGCGTCAGGGACATGCTCCTGGGAAGGAATCCCCTTGATCTCGACATGGTCTCTACCGCCCCGGTGGAGACCATCGCCCGGGACATCTCCGCACGGATCGGCTCAAGGCCCTTCTGGATGGATGAAAAGCGCGGCGTTGTGCGCATCGTCGTCAACGGGTCCAGCATCGACATCGCGAGGCCCAAGGGCGCCGACATCGGGGAGGACCTCCTGGCGCGGGACCTGACCATCAACGCCATGGCCTGGGACGTTTCCACGGACACCTTCCTCGACCCGGCTGCCGGGCTCGACGACCTGAAGAACGGCGTCATCAGGATCATATCGGAAAAGAATCTCCTGGACGACCCTGTGCGTGCCTTAAGGGCTGTCAGGTTTTCCGTCACGCTGAATTTTGCCATCCGGGAAGAAACGACCAGGATCATCCGGAAGCACCGGGAGCTCCTCAGACAGGCCTCGCCCGAGAGGGTCAAGCTGGAGATCTCGCGCTCCCTGGACTCGGTGCACAGCGCAACGTTCTTCCGTCTCCTCACCTGGACAGGGCTCATGGGCGTGCTGTTCCCCCCTTCGCTCACCGGCAGGGAAGGGGACAGCGAGCTCTGGCACCCGGTTTTTTCCACGGCCCTGCCCATTGCGGAGGAGATGGACGAGATGCTCTACGCCGCCGAAGCCCTGATGCCCGGGAGCCGGGCCTGCCTCGAAGAGGAAACGGAACAAGGTGTGAAGCGCGCGACCATGCTCCGCCTTGCGGCGTTCCTCATGGGCCTGAGGGAGGCGCGCCCTGCCGGGGAAAGCGATCCGGCCTCTTTCCCGGGCAAGGCCTGGGATTTCTGCACCGCGCTGCGGTTTTCGTCCCAGTCATGCCGGATGGTCAGGGGATCCCTCGAAAGGCTCGACTCCGCCAGTGAGCTGCTTTCCCAAGACGACCCGTCGACGCTCGATCTGTACCGCTTCTGCAGGGAGGCGGCCCCGGTCATGCCCGAGGTCCTGCTCCTGTCGCTCGCGTTGACCCGGGCGCGCGGGGAGGTCCGGAGGCAGACAGCCTCCGAGGTGTGGGAGTATTTCAGGGGCGTGTACAGCGAATACAAGGAGCATCCCATCATAAGCGGGAACGACGTGATGGAGGCCGTCAAGGGCGTTTCCGGGCCCAGGGTGGGTGCTATTCTGGCCGAGGTCGAGGAAGCGCGGGCCCGGGGCCTGGTGAGGACCAGGGACGAGGCGATCGATTTCCTCCACGGCATCGCTTCGTGACATCCCGGTGCACAATAATTTACATCGGACCGATTTTTTGATATTAAGAAGCCATGAACGTCGAAGCTTGGATGGCACGAAATCTCATAACCATCGGGAAGGATGCAGGGATCCGGGACGCGCTCATGGTCATGAAGAAGCACTCCATACGGCACCTGCCCGTGGTGGAGAATGACCTCTTCGTCGGGCTCGTCTCATCCGGTGACCTCAAGCAGGTGATCCTGGCCTCCATGCTGGAAAACCTGAAGGTGAGCGACGTCATGCTGCAGAATCCCTTTACCGTCACGAAGGATACCCCGCTGGAGCGCGCGGCCATGATCATCTTCGAGAAGAACATCGGCTGCCTGCCCGTGGTGGAGGAAGGAAGGATCGAGGGTATTCTCACGGTCAAGGACATCCTCAAGGCCTTCATCGAGATCATGGGGGTTCTCAAGGGCGGCACCCGCCTCGATGTGATCCTGAAGCAAGTGCACGGGTCGTTCGACGAGGTCGTGGGCATCATCGAGGACAAAGGCGGGTACATCATCTCCGCCGGCATGTCTGTGAACGGTGATGACAACGCCCATCACTTCCGCATCTCCGGGGGAGACACAGGGGCCATGGCGGACGAGCTCGCGAAGCTGGGGTACCGCGGCGTCAAGCTCGTTCAGTAACACCGAGCTTTTCCCTGACCTCTTCGGGAGTGATGCCCTTCAGGGCGAGGACCTTTATCCTGCCTGTCTCCCCGGCCCTGATCTCTATCTTCGTTTTCGCGATACCCAGGATCCCGGAGAGAAACTTCTGGAGGGCCTTGTTCGCCTTTCCCTCCACCGGGGGGGCATTCAGGCGGATGCCCAACTGGTCTTCCCTGACCCCTTCAATGGCGTCCTTCCTGGCATTGGGGTGGACCCGGCAGACGAGGACCGTCCCGTCCTTATCTCCCCTGATCCACATTCCCCAGCTCTTTCAGCCAGTTCTGGTAGGAGTCCATGACACCCTTGAGCTCCGCGAACAGGTTCATCTTCTTGACCTTGAGCTCGAGGATCTCCTTTTCGAGCGCCTCCTTTGCCTGCTCCGAGGCCTCGATGATCTCCCGCGCCCTGGCCCTGGCCTCATCTTCGAGCTCCTGACCCCTCTGCTCTGCCTCGTCGATCTTCTGCTGGGCCTCCGCGAGCATGGCCGCCGCGGTGTTCCGCGCCTCGGCCACGGTGGCTGAGGCTTCCTCCTCCGAGAGCCGCTTCTTCTCGTCCGAGAACTGTTTGGCCGATAGGAAAATGTCCTCGAGGTCCCGCTGCTTGCTCCTCATGGCCTCGAGCTCGCTCTTGAGCAGGGAATTCTCCTCCGCGATCTCTTCCATGTCCTCGGCGACCCCCACGAGGAAATTGACCACTTCCTCCTTGTCGAACCCGCCCGAGAGTTTAACCTTGAAGCGCTGTTCCCGTATCATCTCCGGTGTGATGTGCATCAGAGGCCCCCTTTCAATTTGAGATTCAGGCCGACCTGAACAAGGCTGCTCATGACCAGCATATTCACGAGGTAGATCAATGCGATGACCAGCAGGGGAGACAGGTCGAGCCCGCCGACGACCAAGGGAAGCCTCCTGCGGAACCAGGAGAACACGGGCTCGGTGAAGGCGGCCAGGATCCGCACGATGGGATTGTAAGGATTGGGGCTCACCCAGCTGATGACCGCGGCGACGATTACGATGAGCAGGTAGGACTGCAGGAACGCGGCAATGGTGGTGCCCAGGCCGATGAGGATGTTGGGCACGACGTTTCCGCCTTCCCGGATGATAGGCACGAGGGTGTTGTCGGCAAACAGGACGAGGACGATGGCAATGATGGGCGAGAAGTCGACCCCATACACGATGAGCGGCATATTGCGCCTCAGCCAGAAGAACAGGGGATCGGTGGCCTTGCGCAGAAACCGCACGATGGGATTGTGGGGATCGGGGTTCACCCATGATATGAAGGCGCCGATGATGATGATCCACAGGTAGATCGTCAACGCGTAGTGGAGTATTGTCCCAACGGTTACAAAGATACTGCTCATGCCATCCATTCTTCCCTCCCACAGGATCATAGGGAAAACTTCCCTTCCTCTATTGCAGCTTTCCTGAAGAGAAAGCAAGGGTTTTCCCTCGAAACGGCACGCTCTCTGTGAAATTCCGGACCCTTACAACCGTGCTTGCGATCCCTCACAAGCTCTGATAAACCTAAATATGTGAAGTTGAAGAGGGTTGAAATCAAGGGCTTCAAATCCATCGCGCGCAAGACGTCCCTTCCCATGGCGGACGGGATTACCTGCATCGCCGGGCCCAACGGCTGCGGCAAGAGCAACATCATCGACGCCATCAGGTGGGCGCTGGGCGAGCAGTCGAACCGGTCTCTGCGCGCAGGGTCCATGAGCGAGGTGATCTTTTCCGGCACCCAGGACCTCGGCCCTTCCTCCATGGCCGAGGTGACCCTCGAGTTCGCCCGCGAAGGGGGCTCTTTCCCCCAGAGTCTCGACGGGTTCGACGAGGTCGCCGTCTCGAGGAAGCTCTACAGCACGGGCGAGAGCGTCTACTCCATCAACGGGGTCAAGTGCCGGCTCAAGGACATCACGGACATCTTCCTCGATACCGGCCTGGACCGCCATGGCTATGCCATCATCGAGCAGGGCAAGGTCAAGGACATCATCCAGTCAAAGCCAGAAGACATCAGGTACCTCATCGAAGAGGCCGCGGAGGTGGGGAAGTTCCGCGTCAAGCGCGTCGATGCCATGAAGCGCCTGGAGGCGACCGCCGCAAACCTGGAGCGGATCAGGGACCTCCTCACCGAGGTGTCCAGGCAGCGGGACGACCTGAAGTCCCAGGCGAACAAGGCTCGCAGGTACCAGATCGTGCGCGACGAGATCAACGACCTCACCCGGATGCTCTGGTCGTTCGAGATCAGGAGCATCGTCGAGCGGAAGGGGGCGGTCGAAAAGCACCGACAGGAGATCGAGGAGCGGCTCAAGGTCTTCTGGAAGCAGCACGAGGAATACCTCACCGCACTGAAGATTCAGGAGGGGAATCTCACCAGCCTGAGGCAGAAAAAGGACGAGACAACGGCCGCCTTGAGCGAGGCCCATTCGAAGGTGCTCCTGGCGGAACGGGAGATCGACGCCGTTGGCAGGAGGAGGCAGGACATCGCCGACACCTGCGGCATGCTGGAGACCCGCATCGAGCAGATGGGCAGGACCCGCGAGGACCTCCTCGGAAAGAAGAGCCAGGAGCTGGCGGAGCTGGAGAAGCTCGAAGGGGACATCGCCGAGCTCCTGCAGGAGATGAATGCCCGGATGGAGCATACGGAGGGGCTGGCCAGGGGATTCACGGCCGCGGAAGGCGAGTACAGCCAGGCCAGGGCCAGGCTTTTCGACGCCATAGGTCACGTGAGGGCCTTCGAGGGGAGGATCTCCTCCCTGGAGACGCGGAGGCAGGAGGCGGTCGCGAACTGTGAAAAACGGGTGCAGGACCGCTCAGAGCTCGAAGGGAAAAAGCTGGCCCTGCAGGAGAAACTCGACGAATACGACCGGCTGATATCCCTGAAACGGGCGGAGAAGGACGCGCTCGAGGCAGCCATCGCCGGCCTCGACGAGAAGGTCCGCTCCCTGCAGAACGGGATCGAAAAGCTGTCCCAGGAGATATCGAGCCTCGAAAAAACCCATGCCCAGGCCTTGGCCAAGATCTCCATGCTCGATCGCATCATCAAGTCGAGCACGAGGCCCATCCCGCCGGACCTCTCGAAGATGGACGGTGCAAAGCGGGTCGCCGACGCCCTGCGGGTGAAGCCCGGGTTCGAGACCACGGTGGGCAGGTCCCTGGGGAGCTCCCTCGACTACCTCATCGTCCAGGACCACAGGGAGATGCTCGAATTCAAGGGCATCGAGGAGTCGGGCCCCGGGTGCATACCGAGAACGCCGCACGTGGAAAGGGATGCCGGGGGAAAGAGGCCGTCAGGGCAGGGGGTCATCGCCCCGCTGACGGAGCTTGTCGAGGCCAGCGCCGGATATGAGGACGTCATTTGCGCCCTGTCCCAGAACATGGTGGTCGTGGAGGACCTCCGCTGCGCGGTCGCGCTCTGGGACCAGGGGGAAAGGTCCTGCTCGCTCGTCACCCGGGACGGCACCATTCTCGAGCCCACGGGCGTGGTCAGGAACACCGCGGAGATGGAGAAATACGCCGAGGGGCTGAAGGCCAAGGCGGAAAAGGGGGAGATGGAAAAGCAGGTCCATGCCCTCGAAGGGGAGATCGCCGAGGCCGGGAAGAAGCTCGACGCCCTCAGGTCCGAGTTCCAGAGGCTCCTGGAAGAGATGGGCGCTGCGCGCGGCAGGGAACGCACCCTGAAAGCGGAGGTCGACGGCCTCGTGGACAGGAGGCACGGGGAGTCCCGGGAGATGGAGCGCCTCCACGAGAGGGAGCAGTCGTTCGAGCGGGACATCAGGATGTGGGACGAGATGGCGAAAAAGCTCGTGGATGACCTCGCAGCGATCGTCTCGGAAAAGGAAAAGCTCGACGAGGGTATCGAGGGGATGCAGGAAGAGGTAAGGCTCCTCGATGAAAAGAGGCTCTCTGCAAAGCAGGCGCTCGACCAGGCCCAGGCTGCGGTGGAGAATTACAAGGCACGGATGGGCGAGCTCAACGTGATGGCCGCGGCCAGACGCGAGAGGATCCAGGGCTTCGAGGAGCAGCTCGGCCACATCTCCCGCGAGATGGGCAAGGACGCGGCGAAGGCGGAGGAGCTCCGGGGCACGATGGACGAGGTCCTGCGCTCCCTGGAGAAGGCGAACGCCGACCTCGAGCACGCCAAGGGTGAGACCGCGCGGATAGAAGAGCTCCTGAAATCCCTCATGCCCGAGTACGACGACCTCTCCGAGAGGCTGAGCTCCCTTTCCCAGAGCAGGGACGAGTGCCGGGAGACCATCAACCTCCTCGAACGGGAAAAGAACGAGGTCTCGCTCAAGCACAAGGAGCTGGAGATCGCCCTTTCCATGAGCATGGAGCGGTTCAGCTCCCGGTTTGCCCAGGAGTCCCTTCCCGAGATCCCCGAAGGGTTCGACCCCGAGGATGCACGGGACAGGGCGGCCCGTGCGGAGGCAAGGATAGAAAAGATGGGGCAGATCAACTTCACCTCCCTCGAGGCCTATGACCAGGTCCAGGCCAGGTGGGACGACCTGCACCGGCAGTACGAGGACGTGGTCCAGGCGAGCACCCGGCTCAAGGAGGTCATCGCCAGCATCGAGGCGCAGAGCATGAAGGCCTTCACAAGGACCTTCGAGCAGATCCGGACGAACTTCCAGGAGCTCTTCACCACCATGTTCGGCGGGGGCAAGGCGGATATCGTCCTCACCGAGGGGAACCCCCTGGAGGCTGGGGTGGAGATCCTCGCCTGCCCGCCCTTCAAGAAGCTCAAGACCATGAGCCTGCTCTCGGAAGGGGAGAAGACGCTCTGCGCGCTGTCCTTCATCTTTGCCCTGTTCATGGTAAGGCCGTCCCCGTTCTGCATCCTCGATGAGGTGGACGCACCCCTGGACGACTCGAACGTCATCCGGTTCAACCGCCTGATCCGGGCCTTTGCAAAGGACTCCCAGTTCATCATGGTCACCCACAACCGCTATACCATGGAGATGGCGGACATCCTCTACGGCGTTACCTTCGATGTGCCGGGCGTTTCCAAGGTCGTGTCCATGGCCCTTCAGGAGAGCGCGTAAGAGACAAAGTTTTCTCCTGCAGGAGAAAACTTTTTCCGGGTTTTCTCGCGCTGACCCCAAAATTGCTTGAAAAATCCATCAAATTTCCCTATTTTAGCAGTGCACGCATATTGCAGGGGAAATCACGAGGATCGAGCTATGCCGCGGGTAATTGCCATCACATCAGGGAAAGGGGGCGTGGGCAAGAGCAACTTTGTGCTCAACGTCGGCATCTGCCTTGCGATGATGGAGCACCGTGTCCAGGTTCTGGATGCAGACCTCGGCCTCGCCAACATCGACGTGCTCCTGGGGATCAGGCCCAGAAGGACGCTCGAAGACGTGGTGTTCCACAACACCGACCCCAGGGATATCGTCATCAAAACCGACTACCGCATTGAGCTCATTCCCGGCCCCTCCGGCACACAGGACATGGCGGACCTGAGCAGGGAGAGGATCGAGTCTTTGGTCAAGAAGGTCATGACCATCTCCTCAGATACCGAATACCTGCTCGTGGACACAGCATCGGGGATCTCGGCCAGCGTGATATCCTTTCTCCTGGCGGCGCCCGAGGTGATCGTCGGCGTCTCCCCGGAGCCCACGAGCCTCACCGATGCCTATGCCATGATCAAGGTCCTCAAGAAGAACGACTATCACGGCAGGATCTCCATGTTTTCGAGCATGGTGAAGAACAGCGTTGCAGGGCATACCCTCTATAAGAAGATCGCGTCCGCCTCCCAGCGGTTCCTCGACATGCACATCGACTATCTGGGGAGCGTGTACACCGACGAGAAGCTCAAGAAGGCCGTAAGCGATCAGGTCCCTGCCGTGGTCAGGTACCCCACGTCCGACATCTCCCGCGCCTACCGGGTCATTGCCCTGACCATCCTCGGGCAGGAAGCCCCTGAGGTGGACCAGGAGAGGTTCTGGTCGCGTCTGATCACCATGCTTGTAAAGAACCCGAGACCCAAGGTCATGAAGGAAATCTCGTACAACGGCAACGAAGGGAACGGAACCATCGAAAGCACGATCCACGACATCCTGAGCGAGCAGAGGAAGACCCGGATGCTGCTGGAAAGGCTCGTGGCGAAGATGGACCAGGATATCACGACCTCGAATTAGCAAGGGTTGTTTCCCGGACTTTCCCGATTTACCATCAAGGCTTATGTGCGGATAACGTTCACAAATGATCCGGCTGCTCCTTCCAGGACTTTTCCGGAGAGATGTTTCCGCAAGCATATATTGACAAAACAGGGGCGGGAGCATACCGTACAAGAAATGACAAGTCATCCAGCCAAGCGCGTCTCAGCTGCTGACGACAAGGGAACAGGCATCCAGGAGGTAAGGTAGTTGAAACCCCTTCTCGACACCCACGGAAGGCAGATACGTTATATCCGGGTATCCATCACCGACCGCTGCAACCTGCGGTGCAGATACTGCATGCCCTCGTCCGGGGTACAGTGGATCCCCCACGAAAAGATCATGCGCTACGAGGAATACCTTCGCGTCCTGCGTATCTGCGTGACCAGGGGGGTGGAAAAGGTGCGTATCACCGGAGGAGAGCCCCTTCGCCGGAAAGGGCTGACGGAGTTCGTTCACTGCATATCCCTCATGGAAGGGCTCAAGGATCTCTCCCTCACCACAAACGGGGTTCTCCTGGCTTCCCTGGCCGAAGAGCTGAAAAAGGCGGGTCTGAACCGGCTGAACATCAGTCTCGACACCCTTGACAGAGACAAGTTCAACCACATCACCCGGGTGGATGCCTATGACCGGGTGATCGCAGGGATACGCGCGGCAGCGGACCTGGGCTTTTCTCCCATCAAGATCAACGTCGTGGCCATCAGGGGGTTCAATGACGATGAGATACCCGCCTTTGCCGACCTGACGAGGCAGTTCGACGCAGAGATACGCTTCATCGAGCTCATGCCCCTGGGGTGCGTTCCCCGCTACGGCAGCCAGGAGATCATGAGCGCACCCGAGATCCGAAAGATCATCGAGGCCGGGTTCGGCCCCCTCGAGGAGATCGAGTATTCAGGCGGCCCTGCCAGGGTGTACCGGATACCCGGGGCAAGGGGGCGCATAGGGCTCATCGGCGCCATGAGCGAGCACGCCTTCTGCGGCAGGTGCAACCGCATGCGGATAACGTCGAGCGGCAGGCTGCGGCCGTGCCTGTTTTCCGAAAACGAGATCGACCTGATCGGACCCATGAGACAGGGGATATCGGATGCAGAGCTCGAAGCCCTGATCGAGGAAGGGGTGAGGCAGAAAGGCCTCAAGCACGGCGTCTGCCCGGGAAACCCTGCAGCGTCCGAGGAGGACTGCCGCACGATGATGAATGTGCTCGGTGGTTAGGATGCTGTCTGCCGCCTGGCGGAATCGACCATCTTCACGAAGGTTATAAGGTCTTTCCGGAAGAGGATCTTGTTCGTATTGAGGAACAGGAGGCCTGATTTCTTCACCTGCCCCTTCTTTTTCGACGTCCAGACGACCTTGCAGTACAGGGAGATGTTGGGAGCTTCCTCCGGAGAGTCGACCTCCAGACGGACAACCGTGCCCACGGGAAAATCCGCACCGGAGACGCAGACGCCCTCTTCGGATGCATTCAGGATGGTTATGGGCTTGATCGTCTCCATGAGCTCAACGGAGCCGTTCACGTTGGGAAAATCGATCCTCTCGCAAATGCGCTTTTCTTTCATGTTGGCCATGGTTTTCCATTATCGTGAAAACACAGTATATGTCAAGGGTTGAAAGCGGATATCTCCTTGAAATGAAAGCAAGCATAGCGGTAAGATGGCATGCATTCCCACGGGTAAGCGGAGAATGAGAGATGCGGGATAAGCATGCCCTCCTGATCAATCCCTGGATTTATGATTTTGCAGCATATGACATGTGGGCGAAGCCCCTGGGCCTCCTGGGGATGGGCGCAGTTTTGAAGGCAAACGGGTGCAGGGTCTCGTACATCGATTGCCTGAGGGCCCCTCACCCGCGCATGAGGGAAAGCGCCCCCAGGACAAGACCGGGGGGTCATGGGAAATATTACCGGCAGATCGTCAAGACACCGGAAGTCATCGGGGACATCCCCAGGAGTTACGCGCGCTACGGCATCAGCATCGATGCGTTCAAGAGCGACCTTCTCGGCATCGAGAGACCGGACATCATCCTCGTCACCTCTCTCATGACCTACTGGTACCCGGGTGTCTTCGAGGCCATACGCATCCTGAAGGAGGTATTCCCCGGCGTTCCGGTCGTCCTGGGCGGCATCTATGCAGCGCTGTGCCGGGGGCACGCGCTCAGGTACTCCGGGGCTGACCATGTCGTATCCCATGGAGGCGAAGCGGCTGCGCTCTCCTTTCTTGCAGGCCTGCTGGGGATACGGCCGGCCCGTATCCCCGACGAGGGGGATCTCGACTCTCTCCCATACCCCCTCTTCGACCTCGTCGACCCCCTGAGATACATCGTCCTACAGACATCGAGGGGTTGTCCCCACCGGTGCTCCTACTGCGCTTCCCACATCCTGTCGCCGGGCATGCTGAGGAGGGACCCCATAAAGGTTGTCGACGAGATTGAGCACTGGAGCACATCGCGGGGTGCAGCCCACGTTGCGTTCTATGACGACGCGCTGCTCTTTCAGGCAGAGAAGCTCGCCCTGCCCATCATGAGGGAGGTGGCCAGGCGGGGGCTCGAAGTCCGGTTCCACTGCCCCAACGCCCTGCATGCGCGGTGGCTGAGCAGGGAGATGGCCCTGGCAATGAGGGAAAGCGGCTTTTCCACCATCAGGCTCGGGCTCGAGACCGCTGATCCGGGGAGGCAGGTGAAAACCGGGGGTAAGGTGACGAACCGGGATTTTCTGCAGGCTGTGGACCATCTCTTCAGGGCTGGGTTTCACCCGGAAGAGGTGGGCGCATACATCCTGTGCGGGCTCCCGGGGCAGCGCGCGCAGGAGGTCATGGATGCGGTCTCCTTCGTGAAGGGCGCCGGGGTCAGGCCCATAATTGCCGAATACTCCCCGCTGCCCGGGACCGCTGACTGGGAAGAGGCCTGCAGGTCGAGCAGGTATCCCCTTGCCGAAGATCCCCTGTATCAGAACAATACCCTGCTGCCCTGTGCATGGGAGGGGCTCACGTTTGAAGATTACCGGGATATCAGGAAGGAGGCGTCTTTTTCGCCTCGATCCCCTTGATGATCGCCGTTATCGTTTCATTTACCGGGGTGGGGACCGAGAGCTCGCGGCCATAGCGCGCAATGGCGCCGTTCAAGGCATCGATCTCCGTTTTTCGCCCCCCTTCGATGTCCTGGAGCATCGAGGAGCGGTGAGTTGCGGTGGGAGGCAGCAGCCTGTCCATGAGCATGCCGAAGTACTCGCCGGGGCCCGAATACATCATGGGGACGCCCTTGGCCCGTGCGACCGCGAAGATTTCCTCGATGATCCTCTCCATGGCGCCCCTTATCTCGGGCACCTCTCCCAGGTGTCCGTAGGGGACGTTCAGGATGGCGCCCAGGGCATTCAGAGAGCAGTTGTACAGGATCTTTCCCCACAGGGAGGATTCGATCCTCTCGCTTAAGTCCGTGGGTATGCCTGCCCGGTTGAAGTCGTCGCACACGGCCTGGATCCTTTCCCTGGGGACATCCCCGGACGGGCTCCCCAGGAGGACCTTGTCGGCATAGACCGTGACGCGGGCCACCCCCGGCCCCTGAACCTCTGCCCCGAAGATAACGCGTGCGCCCACGGTCCTGTCCCAGCCTGCGGCCTCGGCGATGGCCTCCCAGTTCCCCAGCCCGTTCTGGATGGAAAAGACCAGGGTGTCCTCCCGCATGAAGGGCAGGGCCTGCCTGATCACCCGGGCGGTGTGGTACGACTTTACACTCAGGAGGACTGTATCGAAGGTGCCGCTCAGCCCCTCGGTTCCGTAGAACGCCTTCACCGCGGGGATGACGTGATCGCCCCAGAGTCCGGTGATGGAGAGGCCTTTCTTCTGCATGGCCAGGAGGTGATCGTCCAGGCCCACGAAGGTCACATCATGGCCCTGCTCCGCGAGCAGGCCCCCGAAGACGCTGCCCAGGGCGCCTGCACCCATGACGAGGTAGGTCCTGGTCTTCATCCTTGGGCTGCCTCCGGGATGCCATTCCGGCTCAGCTCGTTGTGGACAGTGTTCCACCGCAGGATGCTGCCGATGGAGGCGATGGCGTCCTGCGGGGTGCTGAATACGGCCATGCCCGCCTTTCTGAACGCAGCGGTGATCTGGATGCGGACGTTCTCGACATCGAGGATGTTTTCCGTAAACTTGGAGAGGATCGGGACGATGGGCTTGTCCGTTTTTCTGCAGGCTTCGACGATGGCATGGGGGCCGCTCTCGATCTGTTCGCTCTGGAACGAGGTGATGAAGTCCAGCGAGAAGTAGGGGATGATGACGTCGATGTTGTCGTCTTCCGCCATGGCCTCGATGGTGTGTGCCATGATGTGGAAATCGAACCCGTAGAACCCGAGGTCCACCGGGTTGGTGGTGCTCGTGTTCACATTGCTGATCTTCAGGCTGATCCTGTCCTGGGTATCCCTGTTCAGCTCCGGAAGGACGAGGTTATGCCTGGTGGCGAAATCGGTGAAGAGCACGGACGTGCCTCCTCCTGCGCCCAGGAACCCCAGCCGGTTTCCGGCAGGGAGCCTCTCGGCAACGGCCATCATGGTGAGGTCCACCAGGTGCTCGAAGTTCTGCGCCTCGATGGCCCCCCGCTGACGCAGCATGGCGGACCAGATGTCGTTTCGCACCGCGAGCGCGCCGGTGTGGGACTGTGCTGCAAGGGCCCCCTTCTCGGTCGTACCGCCCTTGAGGATGATGACCGGCTTTTTAGGCGTGGTCCTGGCCAGGACCCTCATGAACCGGCCCATGTCCTTGATGTCTTCGATGTATGCAGCAACCGCCCGGATGCCGTCGTCTTCGGCAAAGTACTCGAGGTAGTCTTCGACCTTGAGGTCGATCTGATTACCGTACGACACGACTTTGTTGAGCTCGATGTAGCGCGAGTGGGCCATGCGCATGAAGTTGTTGGTCATGCCCCCGGACTGGCCCAGGAAGGCCACGTTCCCCACGCCCTTCATGGGCGATTTGGGGAGGTCGCAGGCGATCCCTGCCTCCGTGCAGTGCACGCCGATGCAGTTGGGACCGATGATCCGGGTGCCGCCGGCCCTGGCCGCCTCGAGCATGGCCTTCTCGAGCTCGTAATTGCCGATCTCTGAGAAGCCGGACGTGAAAAAATGCAGGAACCGGATCTTTTTCCTTGCCGCAGCCTTGACCGTTTCCAGGGCAAGCTTTGCCGGGACCGAGGCAATGGCCAGGTCCACGGACTCCGGCAGATCATCGAGGGTAGGGTACACCTTCACCCCGTTGATGTCCTGGTATTTCGGGTTCACCGGGTACAGCCTGCCCTTGTAGCCGGCGAGCTGGAGGACCTGGTAGTAGGGAAGCTTCCCTCCACCGAGATTGGGAGATGCTCCGATAACAGCGACAGATTCAGGATAGAAAAGTCTTTTGAGACCCATATTCACACCCCACATCATGATGCACAGTCTGTGTTATTATCCTATCATAATACAAGCGAAATTGAAAACATGAATTATCTTCTCTTCATGTGCGCTTGCTGAAGAACATCAATAAATCACACCCCTGAATTAATCAAGAAACGATATCCCCATCGGCATATCTCTCTGGATAAAGAATGGCTTGAAACTTGAAAAATTTACGATTAGATCTGAAAAGATGGGGACAGGACCGGTTTTCTTCAGAGCCATCCGTATCGAGATGCCCGTGCCGGCCGTGTACCGGCGGCTGGGTTTCCGCACGGCGTCGACCTGTGTCACTGCGGCCCAGAAGGCTGGAATCGACCAGGTCCTCGACGAAGCGGCTTCGCTCGTCGAGCTGCAGGGCTCCGCGCTCATCATCCCTGTCAGGGGCCGTCAGGGCGAAGAAACGATCCTTCAGACAGGGGATGTTTTGAAGAGCGCAAAACTGGCGAAGATGCTCGACGATGCGGGCGAGGTCCTCTTCATGGGGGCCACTGCCGGGCAACGGATCATGGAAGAGATCGCACGTGACTCCTCGTCGGAGAACCTGAGCAGGGCCGTGCTGCTCGATGCCGTGGCCAGCGAGATGACCGACAAGGCCCTTGACTGGATCTCCGAATACATGGGGGCCGTGCTGAGGAGAACGGGAAAGATCCTGACCTCCCGCAGGTTTTCTGCAGGGTATGGAGACCTCGGGCTGGAGAACCAGAAGATCATGTACGAGCGGCTGCGGATGGCAGAGCTGGGTGTAGTGCTCACGGATTCATTTATCCTTGTCCCGGAAAAATCCGTTACTGCCATTGCGGGCATCAGGGGAAACGTGCGACAGGGAACGTGACGGGAGCTGTATGAAAGACAGAGACGGGATCAGATCAAGGCTGGCATCAGGGCTCTTCATCCTCGACGGCGCGGCAGGGACTCAGCTTCAGGCCCGGGGTATGCCCTCGGGGGCGTGTCCGGAGCTGTGGTGCCTCGAAAACCCCGAAGCCGTCAAGGCGGTGCACCGGGACTACCTGCAGGCAGGGGCGGACGTGGTCTATACCTGCACCTTCGGGGGGAACAGGTTCAAGCTCTCGGAGTACGGGGGTGCGAATGCCTTCGAGGTCAACAGGGACCTGGCCATACTCGCGCGCCAGGCCGTGGGTGACGCGTGCCTGGTGGCCGGAGACATAGGCCCGACCGGCAGGTTCATCGAGCCCTTCGGCGACATCCCGTTCGAAGAGGCGGTTGCGGCATTCAAGGAGCAGGTCAGGGGGCTCCTGGAGGGAGGCGTCGACCTCTTTGCCATCGAGACCATGGTGGACATCCAGGAGGCCCGGGCGGCCCTCATCGCTGTCCGTGAGCTCACGAGCGCCTTCACCATCGTGACCATGACCTTCGAGTCTTCGGGACGGACGCTCAACGGGACAGACCCCCTGTCCGCCCTCGTCACACTCCAGTCGCTGGGCGCCGATGCCGTGGGGTGCAACTGCTCGACCGGACCTGAAGAGATGATCCCGCTCATCAGGGCCATGGCCCCTTATGCGAGGGTCCCTCTGGTGGTCAAGCCCAATGCCGGACTGCCCGCCCTCGTGGACGGGGAAACGGTGTTCCCCATGTCTCCCGATGCATTCTCCGGGTTCGGCAGGGAGTTCGTGTCGCTGGGCGTGAACTTCCTGGGCGGATGCTGCGGAACCACGCCGGCCCACATCCGGGACCTGAAGGAAAAGACCAGGGGCGTCCCCGTGAAAGAGAGGGGATATGCGGTATCAGGGACCTTAAGCTCCTCGAGGAAGACCGTGCTCTTGAGGCAGGGGGGGCCGCTCCTCATCATCGGAGAGCGGATCAATCCCACGGGGAAGAAGGACCTGCAGGCAGAGCTCGCTCAAGGACGGATGGCCCTGGTGAAGAGGTTCGCCCAGGAGCAGGTGAGGAACGGGGCGGACCTCCTCGACGTGAATGCCGGCATGCCGGGCATCGACGAGGTCGGAACGCTCAAGGAGATGGTCAAGGTGCTCTCGGTGTCTTCCGATGCGCCGCTCTGCATCGACTCGCCCATACCGGAGGCCATAGAGGCAGCCCTGAGGATCTACCCCGGCCGCGCCCTCATCAACTCCATTTCAGGGGAGGAGGGCAAGCTCGACAAGCTCCTCGAGCTCGCTTCCCGCTACGGCGCCATGTTCATCCTACTGCCGCTGACGGGCAGGAAGCTCCCCAGAAAGGCCCACGAGCGGCAGGCCATCGTGGAGGAGGTCTATGAGCGGGCTTCCCGGTACGGGTTCACCAAGGACGACATCGTGGTGGATGCCCTGACAATGGCCGTGTCGGCGGATGGGAGCGCAGCCCTCGAAACGCTGGCCGCCACCCGGTGGTGCGCCGAGGTTTTCGGCGCCCGGACCGTTCTGGGACTGTCCAACGTCTCCTTCGGGCTGCCGGAGAGGAAGTGGATCAATGCCGCCTTCCTGGCCATGGCGTCGGCGGGGGGCCTCACCCTGGCCATAGCAAACCCCATGAATGAGGAATTCATGCACGTCAAACGTGCTTCGGACGTCCTGCTGAACCGCGATCCCGAGGCAAGGGCGTACATTGCCCACGTCGGGAAGCAGCAGGAGGGGATCGTTACGCAGAAGGGTTCTAGCGCGCAGGCAGTCGGGCAGGCCGCGACGCCCCTTGAAAGGGTGTACGGCGCGGTTCTCGACGGGTCGAGGGGAGAGATCGCAGACCTGATCGAGCAGGCCCTCTCCGGGGGCGTGCCCTGCCAGAAGATCATCGACGAGGGCATGATCCCGGCCATCAAGGAGGTGGGCACCCGGTATGAGAAGAAGATCTACTTTCTGCCCCAGCTCATCGCCAGCGCCGAGGCCATGAAGAGCGGGTTCGAGATACTGGAGCCCCTCCTGAAGCAGGAAGGGGGGATCTCCGCCCGAAAGGGCAGGGTCGTTCTCGCCACCGTGCAGGGCGACATCCACGACATCGGCAAGAACATCGTTTCCCTGATGCTGAAGAACAACGGCTTCGATGTGATCGATCTCGGAAAGGACGTTCCCCATGAGGATATCGTTGCGGCGGCCCTCAGGCACAAGCCCCACATCATCGGGCTCTCCGCCCTCATGACCACCACCATGGTCCGTATGAAGGAGGTGGTCGAGGAGGTCCGGAAGCGGGGCATCACCTGCCCCGTCCTCATCGGGGGCGCGGTGGTGACAAAAGCCTTTGCGGATACCATCGGCGCGCACTATGCCAGGGATGGTGTCGAGGCGGTGAAGATCGCCCAGTCCCTCGTGGAGGGGGCACGGGCTATTTCTTGAGGGCCTTGTCGATCTGGGTCACCTCGTCCTGGCACATCCAGCAGACCACGCTGCCGTCCCTGCCCAAGACCACCTTCGTGGGCACACCCTTAACGCCGTACTTCGTTGCGATCTTCCCGTCCGGATCCAGGAGTATCCTGTAGGGGATCCCCTTTTTCTGGGCAAAGGAGCTCACCTTCTTGCTGCTCTCATTGATGTAGATCGCCACGAACTCCACATTCTGGCCCTTGTACTTCTCATGAATCTTCTTGAGGTTGGGGATGTCCTTCACGCACCACGGGCACCAGGTGGTGGTGAAAGCCAGCAGCACCACCTTCCCCTTGTGGTCACTCAGCCGCCAGGTTTTCCCTGAGAGGTCCTGGAGGGAGAAGTTGGGGGCGGACAGCTTGCTCGTGACCTCTCCCTTGGGGCCCAGGGCCTCCTGTGCGCAGTATGCGCCGGGAGCGGCGACAAGAGACATGAAAACCAGTGACACCAGGATACGTCGGATCATATACGTTCTCCTATTCAGATAAACAGCTGCCCTGCCTTGATCAGGAAGTACTCACCCATAGCGATGAGCACCCAGCCGAAGGCCTTCTGCACCTTCACCATCCACTGCCCGGCCTTCGGAAGGCTGGCCAGCAGGCCCGAAAAAGAGCCCAAAAGGATCAGGATCGTTCCCATGCCGAAGGAAAAGACGAAGAGCAGGCTCATACCGAAGGGAAGGTTCTGTTTTGCAGCAACGAAGCTCAGGATCACCCCGAGGACCGGAGCCGTACACGGACCGAGGGCGAGGCCGACAGCTGCGCCCAGGGCGAAGGCTCCCACAATACCCTTTCTCGTTATCCCGGTGCCCAGACCTGAAGACTGGGGAAGGGGCAGGGTGAACAGGCCGAGCATGGAGAGGCCCATGAGGATGCAGATGTTGGCAATAATGAAGAACGTCCAGGGGTTTGTCTGGATCTGGCCGAACAGACTCCCGGTGAGGGCGGCGATGGAGCCCATGACCGTGTAGGTGAAAGACGTGCCCAGCGCATAGAAGAACGAGAGGGCGAACGCCCGGGTCCTGGACCCTCTGCTCTGGGTCGTGATGTAGGCGACCGTCACCGGTATCACGGGATAGATGCAGGGCGTGAAGCTCACGAGCAGGCCGCTCAGATAGACGACCGCGTATGCCATGAGCGGAGCAGAGCCCAGGTAGAGGTCGAGATTGCCCATCCAGCCGTCGATCATAGATGCTCTTTCAGGGCGCTCATCATGAGTGCCTCGGCTACGGGACCGAGGAACCTCTTCACCTCGCCGCCGTTCTTCAGAACTACGACCGCAGGCAGGCTGAGGACTTGGAACGATGAGGCGATCGACGGGCAGGCGCTGACGTCGCACGTGCCGAATGAAACCTTGTCCTTGAGCTCCCGGGAAAGGGCGTCGAAGGAGGAGATGACCTTTTTGCACGAGGTGCACCACGGGGAGGTGAAGATCAGGACAGCCAGGGGCTGATTTGTGAACGCCGGCAAGGTATCTTCAGTGATTTCTTTCAAAACCATGCTCCTCGCGCTTTATAATAGTGGATCTGGGCGAAGAATACCATGCGCTTTTTTTACCTGCTCTTGACATAGGACAAGGTTTTGCCACCTTGTGGCGGCACCTTGAAAAAGACCGGTGAATCCTTAGATGTTGCTTATGATGAAAAGGAATTACTGAAGCGGGATCCCGGCATGGAGCTGTATGCCGTTTGCGGCAATTGTGCCGGGTCAAGAAAGGGCGGGGAGGTCATGAAGATACTGGTTGCCTATTACTCGGAAACTGGAAACACCCGGAGGGTCGCGGAAGCGATCTTCCAGGCCATCGAGGGTGAAGACAAGGAGCTGAAACCCCTGAATGAGACTGGAAACATCGATGAGTATACCCTGATCTTTTGCGGGTTCCCGGTGCGGGCCCACAGCGCTCCGATCCCTGTGCAGGACTTTCTCAAAAGGATACCGCCCGGAAAGAACGTGGCCCTGTTTTCCACCCATGGCTCTTCGCCGGAAGGGCAGATGCCGCAGGAGGCCATTAAAAACGCCGTAGGTCTGGTGAAGGGTGAGATCCTGGGCTCGTTTACGTGCAGAGGCAAGGTGCCGCAGGGCATGATAGAGAACCTGGCAGGCAGTCCGCAGCACCGGGCATGGGCTGATGAGGCCTCTTCGGCCAGTTCCCATCCCGACGAGGCAGACCTCGAAGACGCCCGTTTCTTTGCCCAGGGTGTGATGAAGAAAGTATCGCCCATGAAGGGTTTCTTCGAGCCATAGCCGGCATGTGACAAACGCTTTCCGTTGCCTGACCGGCTTGAGGATCGTTGCTGAGGGGGCGGTGTAAACTGACATCTTGATAAAGTTTCAGCAGTTATTAGTATATGATATGCGGATATACGATATGATCGATGAGGGCCGCGGCTGAGCGGACGGCATCGGCTGGACACAACCGCTTTTTCCAGGTGAGATCGGGCTTCGATCCGGGCGGGATATTCCCCTGAGGCACAAAGGTAATGTCGATTGTGCTTGACAGGAGCCGAGGTTATCAGTAATGATTCTTATTATTGGATGATAAATCTGGAAATGAGAAGGGGGGTGACCATACGGGCGATAAAAAGTACAGGATGACAGAGCAGCGCAGGGTCATTCTCGACGAGCTCGAAAAGACCTTCGAGCATCCGAGCGCGGCCGATGTCTACGAAAAGGTCAAGAAACGCCTCCCCCACATCAGCCTCGGGACCGTGTACAGGAATCTGGAGATCCTCTCTTCCCGGGGGGTCATCAGACGGTTGGGCATGCAGACGGGACAGAAGCGGTTCGATGCCGGGGTGCAGGAGCATCATCACATCCGATGCACCTCGTGCGGGAGGGTTGACGATCTCCCGGCTCAGGCGGATACCAACCTCGGAGACCTCGTTGCCCGTGTGGGTGATGCGAGCGGCTACAAGCAGATGGGGTTTGAAGTGGACTTTTACGGCATCTGCCCGGAGTGCGCGAAAGAAAAACAGAAAAAACCACGACAAAAATAAAACCGACAGCTAAATGGAGAGAACGAAAGGAGGATTGCATGGGTAAATTGAAGGGGACGCAGACGGAAAAGAATCTTATCGCTTCATTTGCGGGTGAATCGCAGGCGCGCAACCGCTACACCTACTTTGCGGGACAGGCACGCAAGGATGGCTATATGCAGATCGCCGATATCTTCGAAGAGACCGCGAACCAGGAAAAAGAGCACGCCAAGAGGTTCTTCAAGTTCCTCGAAGGCGGCGAGTGCGAAGTGGTGGCGAGCTTCCCGGCCGGCGTCATCGGGTCGACCCTCGAGAATCTCAAGGCGGCGGCGGCCGGTGAGCATCACGAGCATTCGGATATGTATCCCGGCTTTGCAAAGGTTGCCAGGGAGGAGGGCTTCGAGGCGATTGCAAAGGTCTGGGAGGCGATCTCCGTTGCTGAGAAGCAGCACGAAAAGCGCTACAACGATCTGGCCGCGAATATAGAAGCGGGCCGGGTTTTCAAGCGGGAGTCATCGACCGTCTGGCGGTGCAGGAACTGCGGATATCTCCACGAGGGAGAAGAGGCACCCGCGGCATGCCCTGCCTGCGCCCACCCGAAGGACTATTTCGAGCTCCTGGGCGAGAACTGGTAAGCTTCCATCATACCAAGACCGTGACCCCAGGCATCCAGTCCGGACGCCGGGGGTCACGAGATTCCTATCCCGAAAGCAATTCCTCGCTTTAACGCCTGCCTGTATCCACCCGGTTTCTTGTTGCACATCCTGGTGCGGAAGCTGATGAACACCACCGGGCTATTGACAGCAGGAGCGACTTCAGAGATAAGATAGACAAAAGAAATCAGGCTGATGGCACACAGCTTTGTGTAGAGAGCCGGTACTACACGACACCCGCCGCAGAGAATGCTTTAAGATCCGGCTGTTCCCTTGGTTGCCGAGAGGCCTTTGTGATTATGAATGGATCAGGAGGGGTGTAGATGAAAAGAAAGATCTGGGCTGGGATCGTCTGTTTTCTGTTCTGTGCCTTGCCGTTTCAAAATGCGCCAGCTTCGACCGAGGCCTTGAAGAGAGGGTTGTACGACAGCGGAGAGCTCAAGCCCATAGACAGCGAGCTGATGGTGAGGGTGGGGGAGCAGGCGCCGGATTTCTCCCTGAAGGCTGTTTCAGGAAAAATGGTCACCCTCTCGGAATATCGGGACAAGAGCAACGTGGTCATCTTCTTCATTCCGGAGTCATGGACTTCCCTGAGCTCCGAGCAGCTTTTCCAGTACAATGCCGCTCAGGAAACCTTCAGAATGGGCAATACGGTTATCCTGGCCATAAGCGTGGAGAGCCTTCCCGCCCTGTTTTCCTGGACATCTCAGATGGGAGCGCTCTGGTTCCCTGTCCTTTCCGACTTCTGGCCCCACGGAGCGGTGGCGAAAAAATACGGGGTGCTGCGGTCGGACGGGATTGCCGAGCGGGCGGCCTTCATCGTGGATAAAAAGGGGCGGATCCGGTATATCGGCCTTCAGAACATCAATTCAAAGCCTTCGTTCGATGAGATCGTCAAGGAGCTCGACAAGCTGAAGTAACGGGAATCCCAGGCGTTGAGAGCTGCAGGTCAGCGCCTGCTGCCTCCTTCCGGAAGGAGTGAGGCTTTCCGTTCAGTCGAGCCGTTCGAGGGAGGAGAGGTACCTGGCAGCCAGCTCGGTGTACATCTGCTTGCCCAGGAGCATGATATCCCGGTGCTGCTGGCTGATATCCCCCTTTTCCACTGCAGGGACCCCGGCGTAGAGCTTGCTGTCCGGGACGACCTGGTTCTTTTTCACCAGGGAATGCTCGGCAACGATGGACCAGCTTCCCACCACGGAGTTGTCGCCCAGGGTGGAGTGCATGCCCACGACAGCATAGTCGCCGACGCTGCGGCCGTGTATCAGGGCGCTGTGGCCGATGGTAACGGCTTTGCCTATGGTCACGAGGGCAGGGGTGTGGATAACCACCCCGTCTTCCACGGCGGTGTCGTCCCCGATGACGATGGCCCCGAAATCTCCTCTGATCACAGCTCCGGGGCCGATCCAGCACCTGCTCCCGATGGTGACGTTCCCAATGATGTACGCGCTGGGGGCAACCCATGTCCCGTCCCCCACCACCGGTTTCTTCCCATCGAAAGCGTAGATCGGCATATCCTTCCTCCCGTGACCGAAAAAGAACCCCTCATCGGCGCTCAGCCCCAGGTTCTTATGCGGCATCCCAAGAAGTTCTTGTATCAACCTTACTTCTGCAGCTATCCCATGTCAAACCTGATTAAGCCGGTCACCTTCCGCCAGAGACCCCTGGGATGGAGTGAGCCTGCTCGTACATATTGCAGACTATTTTTACTATCTGCCTGCGCTGCCGATAATGACAATATTAAATGGAGTGATGAGGTCGTTGATATGCCCAGTGATGTGATGAGGAGTCAGAGGGGTCCGTTCCAGAAAAGCCTGTCCAGCCCGAAGGGGTGCCCCCAGGCCATTGTGCCCGAAGACAAGCGGGAGCGCATCTTCCATATCCAGCTGCAGGGGGCATACGTCCGGTCCGGGGGCATGGTCATCGTCGGCTTCTTTTCCCTGGTCGCGTATTTCTACGGTACCATAACCTTCGACTCGTTCAGGGGGGCCCTCATCTCCGTCGCGTTCGTCATTCTCATGAACGTCCCCCTGCTCGCGATCCTCAGGCACACGACCCGAAGGACATGGTACGAGGCCTGCTCGTTGGCGGTCAACACCTTCGAGATCCTTGGGTATACGAGCCTGATCTATTTCGTGGGAGGCTTCAGGTCGACCTACCTCACCCCCATCTATGCGGGGATGATCTTCTATGTCGGGGTTCTCGCTCCGAGGAGATATCCGTTCATCATGGCAGGTTTTGCCTCCCTGGCATTCGGGGGCATGGTGGCCCTGGAGCATTTTGGCGTCATCCCCCACCAGAAAATCGTTTTCGAATACAACTTCGAGTCGAACGTCGTGTTTCTGGTAACGCTCATCATCAGCGCCATCCTCTTCGTTGTGGCGTTCATGTCGTCCTACACCTCGGCCACCATTCACGAGGCCAGGATGAGGCTTAAGCAGCAGAACCTGGAGCTGGAACGGGCGAACGAACGGCTCATGGAAGAGATCGTGGACAGAAAGAAGGCGTACATGGCACTCAGGGAAAGCGAAGACAAGCTCCACGACATCTTCGAAAACGTTCCTGACGGTCTGTTCTCCCATGACCTAGACGGCAATCTGCTGGAAACGAATCTGGGGATGAAGGTCGTGCTGGGGTATGGTGAGCACGATCCGTTGCCTGCAAACCTCAACATCAGAGATGTCGCGGTCGACCGATATCTCCCCGGGGTGGACGAGTACCTCCAGGAGGTGCAGAAAAAGGGCAAAAGCGAGGGGATCATGCGGATCCTCACGAAGGACGGACAGGAGCGGCTCGTTGAATACAAGAATTCCCTCATCCGTGACGCGAGCGGCAGACCGGTTGGGGTCAGGGGCTCGGTGCGGGACATCACGGAAAGGTTCCTGGCCGAAAAGGAGAAGGGCAAGCTCCAGGAGCAGCTCCAGCAGGCGAAGAAGATGGAGGCCCTGGGAACCCTGGCCGGTGGTGTTGCGCACGACCTGAACAACATCCTTTCCGGGATCGTCAGCTATCCCGAGCTCCTGCTCATGGAGATCCCTCAGGAAAGTCCCTTGCGCAGGCCCCTCCTGACCATCCAGAAATCGGGGGAGAAAGCGGCCTCCATCGTCCAGGACCTCCTGACACTGGCGCGCAGGGGCGTTGCCGTTTCGGAAACGATCGATCTGAACGCCTGCATCAGGGATTACCTCAGGAGCCCCGAGCACCAGAGGCTCCTCTCCCTGTATCCGCGCATGGAGGTGACCACAGACCTCCAGGAAAATCTCCACAGCGTTGCGGGATCGTCCGTCCACGTGGCGAAGACCATCATGAATCTCGTGACCAATGCAGCCGAGTCCATGCCCGAGGGAGGCAAGGTTGTCATCGAGACGGCGAATACCTGCCTCGACTCGCCCATGAAGGGGTTTGACGCCTTCCGCAAAGGGGATTATGCCGTGCTGCGGGTCACGGACACCGGGGTGGGCATGTCCGAGAAGGACCGGGAAAGGATCTTCGATCCCTTCTACACCAAGAAGGTCATGGGCAGGAGCGGAACGGGGCTGGGACTTACCGTGGTGTGGGGGACGGTCCAGGACATGGGCGGACATATCGACGTCTTGAGCTCTCCCGGGGAGGGATCGACATTCACGATCTATTTCCCGTCCAAGCCCGGGGGAAATGCTGGCGACGAGGGCAAAAAGGGTGTGGTGGACATCAGCGGGCATGGGGAAAACATCCTCGTGGTGGACGACAGCGAGGAGCAGAGGGAGATTGCAACCCGCATCCTTACCAGGCTGGGATACCAGGTGGAGGCGGTGCCGAGCGGGGAAAGGGCAGTGGAGTACCTGGTGCAGAACATGGCGGACCTCGTCCTTCTCGACATGATCATGCCCCCGGGAATCGACGGGCTCGAGACATACAAGAGGATACTTAAGCTGCGCCCGGCCCAGAAGGTTATCATTGCCAGCGGCTACTCCGAGACCGAGCGGGTCAAGGAGGCGCAACGGCTGGGCGCGGGGGTCTATATCCGGAAACCCTACCTCATGGAAAAGATCGGGACGCCCATCAGGCAGGAGCTGGCGCGATAGCGCTCAGCCCTTTCCCCTGCCCTTCGCATAGGTGTCGATGATAAGGGGGATGAAGGTGTTGACGTCCTCCACGATGCAGTACCTGGCTATCCCGAAGATGGAAGCCCTTCTGTCGGTATTGATGGCAATGACCGTGCGCGAGTCCTTCATGCCGGCGATATGCTGGATGGCCCCCGAGATCCCGCAGGCGATGTACAGCCTGGGGCTCACCCTGTTCCCCGTGCTGCCAATCTGGTGCGAGTAGTCGAGCCACCCGAGGTCGCACACCGCCCGAGAGGCCCCGATGGCCGATTTGGAGAAGAGGGCACAGAGTGCCCTGATGTTCGAGACATGTTCGGGCTTCCCGACCCCCCTGCCTGCCGAGACCACCACTTCTGCCTCGGAGAGGGCCGTGTTCGCGTGGGCGGACTCCCGGATGCCATGAACGGTTGTCGCCAGGGTATCGTCCGCTACGGGCACGATCGTTAGCCTGCCCGGAGAGTCACCCACTGCGACCTGACGCTTCCATGCCCCGGGCAGGACCGTGAGCACCGCAGAAGGAGCCGAGGGGCGGTGGTATGCCTTGAATTTCCCGCCGAACACGGAGCGGACGAGGGCGCCGGCCTCGATCCTCTCAACAGCCGTGATGCAGCAGGCATCGAGGCATACCGAAAGCTGCGGGGCAAAATCCCCCCCTTGGGCGGTGTGGGGGATGCAGAGGGTCACCGGCCCCCTGTTGTGGAAAAATGCGGAGACATGCTTCGTATATGCTTCAGCGCTGTAGTGCTTAAGGGATCTCCCGGAAAGACCGGTCACATCGAGTCCCGTGTCCCGGGCAAGGGCGTCCGCCAGGCCGGCGATCTCCCTGTCCCCGGCAAGCACGACAATGCGGGGTTTCCCCCCGCAGAGCTCCCGGGCGAAGGCAACAGTCTCATACATTTCCTGGATGAACTGCCCGCCTTCGTGAAGGGCTATGACAAAGACCTCCTTCTCCATACGAACCACGCCTTCAGAGCAGGGAGTGCTCATGGAGGATCTCCAGGAGCCTAAGGGCCTTCTGTTCAGGAGTCCCTTCCAGAAATTCGCCCACAGAGCCTGCCTCTGCGGGGGCACATCTGATCCTCGTTCCGGATGAGGCCCGGGGGGCGAGGGCGTGCGCTTCGATGAGCTCGATCGCAGCGGTCCTGGACCTGAGCATGTGGGACAGGGCAGGGTATCTCGGGATGTTGATCCCTGACTGGATGGTGAGCACGGCAGGGAGTTTCAGGTTCAGACGCTCTCTGCGGCCTCCTTCGATCTCCCGCTCCACGAGGACCTCGCCCGTGCCGGGGGAGAGCTCCTGGGAGATGACGCTCGTGGCGCATGCGTACCCGAGCATCCCTGCCACGAGCCCGCCCACCTGGCCCTCCATGTCATCTTCCGCCATGACGCCGGCAAGGATCAGGTGGTAGCCCCGGTCCGCCGCTGCCCTCGAGATCAGGGCGGCTCTGTCGAAAGGGCTCAGGTACCCGCGTTCCTCCTGGTATATGTGAATCCCATGGTCAGCCCCCATCCCCAGGGCCCTCCTGATGGTCGCCTGGGCCCTTTCCGGGCCGATGGAGACCGCGTCGATCCCCGTGCCCTCAAAGCGCTCCCGTATGCGCAAGGCCTCCTCGAGGGCGTACTCGTCGTAGCGATTCATGCGGAACACGGTGTGCCCGCCGTATTCCACCCACGATGACGACTGGTCGATGAACAGGGTGTCGGCGCTGTCGCACACCTGCTTCACGCAGACAAGGATCCTCATGGCATCTCCTCACTTATGGTACCATCCTTTACATCATACCCGAAAGCAGGGGACGAGCACAATACAAAAAAGAACGAGCGCTCGTTATTTATTGACACCCCTCTCCCCTCCTGGTAAGAGACTGGTGATGAGCTTACTCTTCCTTATCCGCCACGGGCAGGCATCCTTCGGGACTGGCAACTATGACAGACTCTCTCCCATGGGCATCCGGCAGGCAGGCATTCTTGGTGAGCACCTTGCAGGCATAGGGGTGCTTCCGGATGCGATCTACTCGGGAGCCATGTCGAGGCAGGTGGATACTGCCAGGGGCGTGATGGCCTGTTACGAGCGAAGGGGCATCATCCTGCCGGAGCCGGTGATCATGGAAGGGCTCAACGAGTTCGACTCCACGGCCGTCATCATGGCCCAGATGCCCGAGATGCAGAAGGACGATCCGGGCCTTGCGGAGCACCTCTTCCGGATGTACGAAAGCAAGGAGTCGTTCAAAAAGGTGTTCGAGGGGGCCATGCTCAGGTGGGTGTCCGGTGACCACGACAGGCCGGGTCCGGAAACCTGGAAGGAATTCGCGGCCCGGGTGACGGATGCCCTCACCCGCATCATGGAAGAGCAGGGCAAGGGAAAGACCGTCTTCGTGTTCACCTCGGGGGGGCCCATCGCTGCTGCGCTCCAGTTCGTCCTGGCCGTCTCCCCGGAGAAGGCCATCAGGCTCAACTGGCAGATCGTCAACACGTCGTACACCAAGTGCATGTACAATGCGGACAGGGTCACCCTGGCCGGCTTCAACTGCACCACGCACCTGGAGATGCACGAGGAGAGGTCAAAACTCATCAGCTACCGCTGAATAACCCTTGAAGGAGGTTGGATATGGATTTCGAAGTTCCTGACAAGATGAAGGTGATCATCGAGATGATCAACGAGTTCGTCGACAGGGAGCTCATCCCCATGGAGGCCGAGTTCGCCCACTCCCGGGATTTCAGGACCATGCTCCCGGCGCTCGAGGAAAAGCGGAACATGGTCAAGAAGATGGAGCTGTGGGCCCCGAACCATCCCAGGGAGTACGGCGGCATGGGCCTGAACCTCGTGGAGCACGCCTTCGTGTCCGAGTGCCTGGGCAGGACGCCGCTGGGGCACTACGTGTTCAACTGCCAGGCCCCGGATGCCGGCAACATCGAGATCCTCCACCTCCACGGCACACCCGAGCAGAAAGAGAAGTATCTGAAGCCCCTCGTCGAGGGGAAGATCAGAAGCTGCTTTTCCATGACCGAGGTGGAGATGCCCGGCTCCAACCCGGTCATGATGTCCACCACCGCAGTTAAAGACGGTGACGACTACGTGATCAACGGGCAGAAGTGGTACACCACGGCCTCAGACGGTGCGGAATTCGCCATCGTCATGGCCGTCACGAACCCCGAAAACCCCATGTACCTCCAGGCGAGCATGATCATCGTCCCCACGAGCACCCCGGGCTTCAACCAGGTGAGATGCATCCCGGTGATGGGGGAACCGGGTACCGACTACACCGGCCACGGCGAGATCCTCTACCAGAACTGCAGGGTCCCGCAGTCGAACCTCCTGGGAGGAGAGGGGATGGGCTTCGTCATTGCCCAGGAGCGCCTCGGACCGGGCAGGATCCATCATTGCATGCGGTGGATCGGGATCTGCAACCGCTGCTTTGACCTCATGTGCTCCCGGGCCTCGAAGCGCATCATCGCCCCGAACGGCAAGACCCTTGCCACCCGGCAGATCATCCAGGCCTGGATCTCCGAGTGCGCAGCCGAGATACAGGCCGCCAGGCTCATGATCCTCAACACAGCGTGGAAGATCGAGAAATACGGGCAGAAGGAAGCCAGGCAGGACATCTCCATGATCAAGTTCTTCACCGCGAACGTCATGCAGAACGTCATCGACAAGGCCCTCCAGGTGCACGGCGGACTGGGCATGACCGACGACATCATCATACCCTTCTTCTACCGGCACGAGCGTGCGGCCAGGATCTACGACGGTGCCGACGAGGTGCACAAGATGTCGCTGGCCAAGAGGATCCTGAAGGACTACGAAGGCAGAGAGGTCCGCTAGGAGCGCTTCTTGAAGTTCGAGGCTTTCAAGGAATCCGTTCAGCTCTCGCTCGAGGGCATCTGCCGGGACCTCCTGGCTGAGAACCGCGACCGCATCAAGATCAAGAAGGATGAGGTCGCGGTGAGGAACCTCGCACGGATCTTCGAGGCGACCCTTCGCATCAGCAACGAGAAGGGCTTCGCCTCCATGAGCCTGCGGGACCTGAGCAGAGAGGCGGGCATGAGTATGGGGGCCCTGTACTCCTATATCTCCAGCAAGGAAGAGCTGCTCGACATGGTGCAGCAGCAAGGCAGGTCTCTCATATTCAGGATCCTCGGGGAGCGCATCAAGGACATCGACGACCCCCGGGAGAAGCTCAAGGCAGGCATCCAGACCCACCTCTACCTGAGCGAGGTTGTGCAGCCATGGTTCTACTTCTCCTACATGGAGACCAAGAACCTGCCCAAGGGCGTGCACCGGAAGGCCATCGAGGCGGAGCTGTTCACGGAGCGGATCTTTGCGGACATTATCGAGGAAGGTATGAGGAAGGGCGTTTTCCGCACGGTCGATGCCCAGATGACCTCGGCCGCCCTGAAGGCCCTGCTCCAGGACTGGTACCTCAAGCGATGGAAGCATGAGCGGCGCAAGGTCGCCGTCGAGGAGTACGCCCGTTTCGTCGTGGACCTCATGGATGCGTATCTGGGCGTGAATGAAGAAAAGGGGGGATGAACATGGACCTTTCCGACCGGGCAGTCAGCATTCGAGAAGGCGAAGAGCTCGATGTAAAGAAAGTGGAGGAATTCCTGAAGGACTCCATCACCGGGCTTTCAGGCGATCTCGTGGTTGAGCAGTTTCCCAGCGGCTTTTCCAATCTCACCTACCTCATCAGGGTGGGGGAGCGGGAGATGGTGCTCAGGAGGCCGCCCTTCGGGAGGAAGGCGAAGACCGCCCACGACATGGGCAGGGAGTTCAGGATCCTGAGCGCGTTGAACGGCGTGTATCCCTACACCCCGAAGCCCCTGCTCTATTCGGAGGACCCCGAGGTGATGGGCTGCCCGTTCTACGTTATGGAGCGCATCCCCGGGATCATCCTGAGGAAGGATATGCCCAAGGGGCTCGATTTCACTCCGGAGCAGGGAAGGGCTCTGTGCCACACGCTCATGGACGTGCTCTGTGAGCTCCACGCCATCGATTACAAGGCAGTGGGGCTCCAGGATTTCGGCAGGCCAGTGGGCTACGTGCGCAGGCAGGTGGAGGGCTGGTCAGAGCGGTACCGGCAGGCCCGCACCCCCGACGCCCCGACCTTCGAAAACTTCATGAAATGGCTCGAAGAAAGGATCCCCGAAGAGTCGAGCCGGTACTCGGTCATCCACAACGACTACAAGTTCGACAACGTCGTGCTCTCCCTGAAAGACCCCCTGAAGATCATCGGGGTCCTCGACTGGGAGATGGCGACCATCGGCGACCCCCTCATGGACCTGGGGTGCTCGCTTGCCTATTGGGTCCACCCCACGGACTCCCCGGGCGTACAGGCGGCGAGCATGATGGTCACGCACATGCCGGGCCTGCTCACCAAGGCCGAGATGGTTGAGCGCTATGCCCGGACCGCCGGGATCAAGCTCTCCATGGACGACTTCATGTTCTACTACTGCTTCGGCATATTCCGGGTCGCCGTGATCATGCAGCAGATCTACTACCGCTACTATCACGGCCAGACCAAGGACAAGCGCTTCGCCATGCTTATCTTCTCCTCGCACATCATCGACGAGGAGCTCAGGAAGCAGATCCCGGACCTCGCATGAAAAAAGGGTGCCGTGCACCGGCACCCTTTTCCTTTCCGCGCTTGTGGACGACGAGTCGGATGAGGGAGCTGTCGCACGGAAGCACACGAGCATACCCGGATCTGGCTATGAAGAGAACCTAAAGCTTCGTGAGCGTGCCCGGTTTCAGGGGCTCGTTCCCTGCAAGATAGTTCACGAGGCTTTCCCGCAGCTTGACATCGTACTGGGAGGTGATGGCGATCTGCTCCATGATGGGCGAGCCGCCTCCGTGATAGTTGCCGTAGTTCATGGCTCCGGACATACCTGAGCATGTGTAGTCGCCGAAGAACATCCAGAACCTGATCTGGTCCTCCACCGGGATATTGGGGTTGCGCTTGAGGTATTTCTCCAGGAGGGGCTTGAGCTCGGGATTGGTGAGGTCCCCTTCGTACGGAAAGGTGGCGGGCAGACCGCCTGCGATGTTGCACAGCAGCTCCTGCTCCTCGAACACCGCCTCGCCGGTGAGGCAGCGGCCCACGTTGGCGTAGATCGAATGGGGGATGCAGCTCCCGGGGCCATAGGGAATGGGGCCGAGGCCCGGGACGTACACCTCGGGCTTGCCCAGGGCCGATGCCGTGAATCCGGCGGCATACCCGAGCTCGGTGACCTTGATGATTTCGGCGAGAATCTCCTTGACGTGCGAGGTCTTGTTGATCCCGTTGTGTCGGGCGGCCAGGGAGGCGATCCCCAGGAGGACGTCGCCGATGGCAGGCTTGCAGCCCGAATAGGAGTGGCGATGGAACAGGGCGAAGAGGAGAGCGCACATGCCGCCGTGGTCGTTCTCCCCGCAGAGGAAGACCCGCTCCCAGGGTATGAAGGCGTCGTCGAAGATTACGTAGGAGTCGGTGTATCCGGAATTGAATCCCTTTTTGAAGACCTTGCGCGGGCGGAAGTTGTGGACGTGGAGGACCTGCTTGACGCCGTCATAATCGGCCGGCACCGCAAAGGCAACGGCATATTCCTTTTCGTCAGGGCCCAGCGCCCGGGTGGGCACCACCATGATCTCGTCGGCAATGGACGCCTCCGAGATGTGCAGCTTGCAGCCCCGGACCACGATGCCGTCCTTCTTCTTCTCCACGACCCGCAGGTACATGTCCGGGTCGGTCTGCTGGGCGGGCCTCTTGAGGCGCTCGCCCTTCATGTCTGTCTGGGCGCAGGAGCCGACCAGGTCGTTCTGCTGGAAGTTCTTGAGCCAGGCCAGGAAGTTCTTGTGGTACTCCGTGCTGCCGTTGTTGAGCTTGTCCGCCTCGAAGGAAACGGCGTTCACGGCGTTGATGGCATCGATCCCCATGCACCGCTGGATGCAGAATCCCACCTTGCGGCACAGGGCACGAGTCATGTTCTGCTTTTTGTGGAGGTCCTGCGTGTTCTGGTGTATGTGGCAGAAACGATTGATGGTTTCGCCGGTGAGGTGCGAGGTAGCGGTACACAGGTCCTTGAGCTCCGGGTCGGTGGCGGCTTCGAACGTGGCCCCCATGGTATCGATGGCAGGCTGCTGAACCTCGTCGTCCCGGTCTATCCTGGCCCCGTTGTAGTACAGGTTCCTCTTCAGTTTCCGCAGCCCGTTTACATATTCTTCCTTTGTCCTCATACCGTCCTCCTTGCGTGGTCGAACGCAGCATCCTTTTGTGCGGACATGGTTTATGAACCCTTCTTCCTCTCCTCTGCTGGTGCGGTGTGAAACGGGCAGCATGGCAGGGCCGTGATGCAGGCCGGAAACAGGGCTTTTGCCCCATCGTCGGCCCGGATGCCTTCCAGGATCAGGTCCACGAGGGGATCGACCTGCTCCATGAGGTTTTCCTGTATGCCCATGACGTGCTTGCGGGTGAAGAGATGCTCGATGGCGCCCAGGATCATGGCCCGCACGAGGTGGGGGTCGGTCTCCTTCTTGAACACCCCGGTGTCGATCCCTTCCTGAATGGCGGAAAGGAGCATCCCCGCCGCCCCACGGACGACCTCGTAGGCCTTGGCCTGGACGAAGTTCCTGTTGGTCTTCAGGTGGAGCATGATGAGCGCCGTGTACTCGGGGTTCTTCTCGTAGGTGGTGACGTAGCTCTGCACTATGGCCCGCAGCTTCGACTCCGCGCCCCTGAGGAAGGGGAGGACCTTTTCCGTCTCCCTGATGGAGCTCTCGGTGATCTCCTCGGGGATCGTGAAGAGCAGCTCTTCCTTGGTCTTGAAGTACTCGTAGACCGTGGCGTCGGACACTCCCGCCGCTTTGCTGATCTCGGAGATGGTCGCATCCTGGAAGCCCTTCTCTGCAAAGATCTTCAGGGCGCTTTCCATGATCCGCTCTCTTCTCTCGGTTTTCTGCTTTACCTTTGCCATGGCCACCTCGAAAGGGTTGCGCGCTCAGTGTGCGCGCGGGAAGGGTCAGGCTGCAGCCTGCTGAATAAAGGTGATTTCCTGGTATCACTCAACTTCATGTGGGAAATACTAGAGCGCAACTATTATTTTGTCAAGTAGTAATTGACTGATGCTCTGAAATGAGTTAATAAAAATGTAGAAATAACTTTCGAAACAGGCATTGTTAAAAGTTTTACCCTTTTTAGTGAACGGAATATTGAGGGGGACTATAATAAGGGACCTCGGTTTTTGTCCTTGCCTCCTGCTGGGATCGGTGGGACAAATACAGGGCCAGGGTGGAAATCAAAACAAAAAGGAGCAGACCATGGAAAAGGTTGATTTTTCTTTGAGCGGCAAGATCGCTCTGGTGACCGGGGCAAGCAGGGGGATCGGCGAGGCCATCGCCATTACGCTGGCTGACTACGGCGCCACCTGCATCCTTGTGAGCAGGAAGGCGGATGCGCTGAAGGGCGTTGCGGACACCATCGCTTCCCGCGGGGGAAAGGCGGAAGTCATTGCCTGCAACGTGGGTGACCTCAAGCAGATCGAGGGGCTCTTCGCGCAGATCAGGGAGCGTTTCGGCAGGCTCGACATCCTTATTAATAACGCGGCCACCAATCCCTACTTCGGCGAGATGCTCGGAGCTGACGAGGGCGTGTGGAACAAGACCTTCGACGTCAACCTCAAGGGTCCGTTCTTCCTCATCAAGTACGCCATCCCCCTCATGGCCGATTCCGGCAGCGGGTCGATCGTGAATGTGTCGTCCGTGAACGGCGTCAAGCCCGCGCCCTTCCAGGGGATCTACTCCATCACCAAGGCCGGCCTCATCTCCATGACGCAGGCCTTCGCCAAGGAGCTCGCCGCCAAGAACATCCGGGTGAACGCCCTGCTTCCAGGCCTCGTGGACACCCACTTCTCGAAGGCCATCATGGACAACGAGGCCATCCACGACATGGCGGTGAAGATGATTCCCATGAACAGGCACGCGGAGCCAAGGGAAATCGCGGGCGTGGTGCTCTACCTGGTATCGGACGCTGCATCCTTCACCACGGGGGCGAGCTTTGTCGTGGACGGGGGCGCCCTGGCATAGGGCCGCACAGGGGCGGAAACGTCCGCTCAAGCCCCGCCTGTCGTGAGCGCTGAAAGACATATACTGCATGAAGAAAGGGTGACCATATGAAGATCGATCACATCAGAAAGGTGCTCATCCTGGGAGCCGGGACCATGGGGCAGCAGATCGGTTTTGTCTGCGCCATGCACGGGTTCCAGGTGATGCTGTACGACATCTCGGACGAGATCCTCGCGAAATCGGTGAAGAACATCGAGAAGCTCGGGTCGTCGTGGTTCGTTCCTCTGGGAAAGATCACCAGCGAGGAGCTGGGAGAGATCATGGGGAGGATCTCCGCCACCTCCGATCCGAGGGAGGCAGCGAAAGACGCGGACATCATCAGCGAGTCCGTGCCCGAAGACCCGGAGATCAAGGCCCGCGTGTTTGCCCAGTTCAACGAGCTCTGCCCGGAGCGGACGGTCTTCACCACCAACACCTCCCTGCTCATGCCCTCGAAGTTCGCCCAGCTCACCGGCAGGCCCGAAAAGCTCTGCGCCCTGCATTTCCATGACGTGCGGACCACCAGCGTGGTGGATGTCATGCCACATCCGGGCACTGACCCCGAGGTGACGCAGCTCGTTTACGACTTTGCGGTCAGGATCGGGCAGATCGCCATCATGCTCCACAGGGAAAACAACGGCTACGTGTTCAACACCATGCTCTCGAACCTCTTCCTGACCGCCCTGACCCTCGCCACCAGGGACGTTGCAAGCATCGAGGACATCGACCGGGCATGGATGGGGGTCACCCTCATGCCCGTCGGCCCCTTCGGCATCATGGATCAGGTGGGACTCAAGACCGTGTGGACCATCACCGACTACTGGGCCAACCGGACCAGGGACCCCCAGGCGCTGAAGAACGCGGCCTTCCTCAAGGAGTACGTGGACAGGGGCGAGCTGGGGTTCAAGACGAAGAAGGGGTTCTATTCCTATCCCGATCCTGCGTATGCACAGCCGGACTTCCTCACCGGCGCTCGGGACAAAAAGTAGCGCTGCGCCGAAGGCTCAGGGACCGGGCCATGCTCCTGCCGGGACCTTGAGCCTTCTCCTCTGCTCTCGCCGGTCGACGCTCCGGGCAGCATCCTTGGGCGGGAGAATAATCTCATTGACAAAAAGAGCACGAATAGAATAAATATCTAATAAATACTGCAAGATAAAAGATAATTACTGTTATGTTCATTGCCCGTTGCTTTTTGAGAGGAGGGCGTGGCGGAAATCCCGTCACGAGCCCTTGAGGGTCAGACGTCACCAGGGCGGTTCTCAAACCAAGGGAAAGGAGCGAGGCATGGAAAAGGTGAGCTTCAGTTTGGATGGAAAGATTGCACTGGTGACCGGAGCGAGCAGGGGGATCGGCGAGGCCATCGCCATTACGCTGGCGGACTACGGCGCCACCTGCATCCTCGTGAGCAGGAAGGAGGATGCGCTGAAGGGCGTTGCGGACACGATCGCTTCCCGGGGAGGGAAGGCGTGCGTGATGGCCTGCCATGTCGGGGACCTGAAGCAGGTCGGGGAGCTCTTCGACAAGGTCAGGGACCGGTTCGGGAAGCTGGACATCCTCATCAACAACGCGGCAACCAATCCCTATTTCGGGGAGATGCTCGGGGCTGACGAGGGTGTGTGGAACAAGACCTTCGACGTGAACCTCAAGGGGCCGTTCTTCATGGTACAGAAGGCTGTCCCGCTCATGATCGAAGCCGGCGGCGGCTCGGTGGTCAATGTGTCTTCCATCAACGGGGTAAAGCCCGCACCCTTCCAGGGCATCTATTCCATCACCAAGGCAGGGCTCATCTCCATGACCCAGGCCTTCGCCAAGGAGCTCGCAGCCAAGAACATCCGGGTGAACGCCCTGCTTCCGGGCCTCGTGGACACCCACTTCTCGAAAGCCATCATGGACAACGAGATGATCTATGACTACGCAGTGAAGATGATCCCCATGGGCAGGCACGGCCAGCCCAGGGAAATAGCGGGGGCTGTGCTCTATCTGGTGTCCGACGCCGCTCCCTTCACCACCGGCGCGTGCATGGTGGTCGATGGCGGAGCGCTGGCTTAGCAAGGGTTCGTGACGAACAGACAGACAAGGGGGAGGGTATGAAGCTTTCCGACATCAAGAAGGTTCTCATCATCGGGGCAGGGACCATGGGGCAGCAGATCGGACTCGAGTGCGCCATCCATGGATATTCCGTGGTGTATTACGACATTTCCCAGGATATCCTGGACAAGGCCTCCGCGCGGGTGGGCAAGCTGGGCTCATGGTATGCATCCATCGGACGCATTGACCAGGAGAGGCTGCAGCTTGCCCTCGGGCGCATCTCCTACACAACCGACCCTGCCCAGGCAGCCAGGGACGCGGATCTCGTGAGCGAATCCGTGCCGGACGACCCGGCATTGAAAGGCAGGGTGTTTGCCCAGTTCCACGCCCTCTGCCCTGAGCGGACGGTATTCACTACCAACACCTCCATGCTGACGCCCTCCATGTTTGCCGAGACCTCGGGCAGGCCGGAAAGGCTGTGCGCGCTCCATTTCCACGACCTGAGGGCAAACCGCGTGGTGGATGTCATGCCGCACCCGGGCACTGACCCTGAGGTGACGCAGCTCGTCAGGGATTTCGCAGAGAGCATCGGGCAGATCGTCATCATGCTGAACCGGGAAAACAACGGCTATGTATTCAACACCATGCTCACGAACCTCTTTGCCACCGCGCTCACTCTCGTTACCAGGGACGTGGCTACGTACACGGACGTGGACCGGGCCTGGATGGGGGTCACCCTCATGCCCATCGGCCCCTTCGGCATGATGGACCAGGTGGGCTTGAACACGGCATGGCACATTACCGACTACTGGGCCAAGCAGCTCGGCGATGCCCAGGCCCAGAAGAACGCGGACTACCTCAAGGGGTTTGTGGACAGGGGCGAGCTTGGATACAAGACGGGCAAAGGGTTCTATACCTACCCCCATCCCGAGTATCATGACGCCGGTTTCCTCACCGGAGAGAAGAAGACAAAATAACCTGGAGGCCCTCACAAAACCCTCCCCCTGCCTTCCGACATACCTCGCTGGGGAACGTCTCCTGCGGATGTTCACCCAGCCGACTTTCCTGCGCATAAATGAGATGTCACCGGCAGCTCTCCCATGTGCACAGGGCCCGTTGTCCCTGAAGATTTTCGAAAAACAATCCGCCTAACAAAGGGATAATATTGGTAATAGTAACCATTAAATATCTATCCATTGAATATTACACTGGCAAGACCTAATTAAGAATAAAATGAAGAGGGAATGTTGGAAAAAAAAGTGTTTTTCCTGCTCAAAGGGGCGAAGTGCTGTTAAGTCTGCTGGGCGCCCTTCCGATACCGTCAGTGGGGATCACGGCCCTCTGTGGCGATAGTGTCTCAGGCGGGTTTCCCGGTGATTCACGAAAACCTGATGAGCAGAATACCTTAACACCAAGGAGATACATCATGGCTACACCCTACGAAGACCTCATGAAGTTTTACGAAACCGCTCTCCACCACTGCAAGCCGGAATGGGCCACTTCCAGCAGTATCATCTATGAGGATGATGCCGTTGCACTCAGGAGGTTTGACGATGCACGCACGGGTACGCCCATCCTCATCGTTCCTCCACAGGCAGGACATCATTCATGCATTGCCGACTATTCTCCGGACCACAGTCTGGTAAGGACCTGCCTGAGCTGCACAGACAGCCCGGTATACGCCATTGAGTGGAAATCGAGCACGCCCAAGAGAAAGGACGAGACCATCGACGACCTCGTCAAGCAGATGCTCATGTGCGTCAAGATGACCGGTTCTCCGGTCACACTTGCCGGGTTATGCCAGGGAGGCTGGCTGTCGGCGATATACGCAGCCCTGTTTCCCCGGGACGTGCATGCGCTCATCCTCGCCGCATCTCCCATCGATTTCACCGCGGGCGGCGGGAAGATCCAGGACATCGTGAATACCCTCCCGTTCTGGTTCTATCAGTACATGGTCGCATGCGGGTGCGGCAACATGTCAGGGGATCTCATGCTCTCGGGGTGGAAGCTCATGAACTCGTACGACAGGTTCGTGGGCGATTACCTGAACCTCTGGATCAATGTGAGGGACGAGAGCTATCACGAGAGGTCAAAGAGGTTCATGGGCTGGTACGACTACACCCAGGACCTTCCTGGGACCTGGTACCTCCAGGTGGTCAAGGACCTGTTCAAGGACAACAAGCTGATAAAAAGAGAGCTCAAGGTGTTCGGAAGGTACGTCGACCTGGGCAACATTACCTGCCCGCTGGTACTGCTTGCGGGTGAGAAGGACGACATAACGCTCATCCCACAGGTGCACAACATGCAGCACCACGCATCGACACCCAAGGAGCACATATTCAAGGCCGTCATTCCCCAGGCGGGGCACATATCCGTCTTCATGGGCAAGAGGGCCCTCCAGCACGAATGGCCCGAGGCGCTGGAATTCATACGGACCTGCCATGCCGCAGGCCCGCGCAAGAGGGCTTCGGCTGACCATCGGGAGAAGGCCGCCGGGATCTAGAGAGAAACGCAGGGGCTGAGGACTACTTCTTCTCCCTGTCGGGAGGCTCCGGAAAGCTGCCGAAGAAGGGCTGGAAGGATGTGAGGCCTTCGAGGGTCTTGCGGGCCATGTCCGAGTAGTCCTTCTGCATGTCGATCCACTTGCTGAACTGCTGGTCGGCGGTCTTCTTGAATTCGAGATAGTTCTGTATGATGTGCTGCAGGTATTTTTCAAAAAATTCCTGCAGCACGTTTTCCCCATACCGGATGATGAGGTGAAGGAGCTCCGGCGGCAGCAGGGCGTTCTTCTTTCTCGCCTGTTCGAGTACGATCTGGGTGAGGATGAACGCGGTCACGTCCTGCTTCGTGTCCGCATCAATCACCTCTACGTCGGTTCCCTTCCTGATGATCTCGGCGACGTCCGCCAAGGTGACATACGAGCTCTTTGCCGTATCGTACAGCCGCCTGTTCCCGTATTTCTTCAAGAGAAGCTTCTCGCTTTTCGCCATCCCGGGGCTGCCTTTTCCTTTCCGCAGGGTAAGATCCCCACACTGAAGCAGGGTTCCTGTTCTCCACCCTCCGAGTGAACAGCATGACTATAGCACAGACGAACCGGCATCAACAAGAATTGACGCACTGCAATATTCTCAGATGACGAACTGAAAGCAATGTAAACCGGTTTCTGGCGTGAACCGTAGGATTCTAGATAATACCCATCAATATTATTATCAACTGAAACCCTCAGCCAGAAATTGTTGCAGTGCAATAAATTCACCTTGACAAAACAAGGGGTGTCCCTATTATTGGATTGAGACTCGCATCTCGAAATAAATATCAGGGGGAACGAAAGATGGATATGAGGGCGTTGGTATTGCAGATGGTCAGCCTGCAGAGGGCCTCTTTCGACAATGGCTATGAAGCCCTTGCAACCCTGCAGGACCAGGCTGAGAGGCTCACCTATGATTTCATGGATCAGGCGGCTTGGATCCCGTCCACAAGCAGAGGGTTCGTCAGAGACTGGTTCAGCATGGCCAGAAAGACCAGGAACGATTTCAAAAAGGCCGTCGATGACGGGTATGACCAACTGGGAGGATACATTCATTCAACCTTTCAAAACACGTTTAGATTATAAAAATGCCTTAATTTCCAAAGATAAGGAGGGAAACATGGACCAGAAAACGATGGTAAAGCAGGTGTTTGATTTTCAGAAAAACACTTTCGATAATTTTTATAAAAGCATGGCCACCATCCAGGACCAGGCCGAACGGTCGATGAGCTTCATGCTGGACAGGGCCCCATGGCTGCCCGAGGAAAGCAAAAATATCATCCTCGAATGGGGGAGGATCTACAAAAAGGGCAGGGACGACTTCAAGCGCGCCATGGATGACGGCTATGAGAAGCTGGAGTCATACATCATGACAACTGCTCAGGCCACCCAGCAGGCTACAAGGTCAGCAACGGAAGGAGGCAGGAAGGTCTCTGAGCAGGATTCCAAGTCAGCATCAGAGAGCAGGCAGGAAGGCAAGGCGTCCTGATGACAGCGTGCGGATGCTTGCCGCAGGAATCCGAAGGACGAGGCCTTTCCTGGGTCCCTTCGCTGCGGCGCAGGTTGATGCGGGACAGGGCTGGACAGGAGAGCGGATAGGCGGAAGGCGTGATCGACAGGTGCATGGCCCTGGTGAGGGGCAGTCGGGGTGAGATGCAGGGAAAGGCTGGTGATGAGAATACCCCAAGACCCTGCCCCTCTCAATGCTTCCTGGATCGGTTCCAGGAAAAGGTTCAGGACAGGCATTGTAGGTTATAAGAAAGGAATTATAATAGTACTGTCAGGGTATTTTGCGGATGCAGGGACGGCAGACCGGGTTCACCGCTTTCCAGACTCGTGAAGGAAACGTGCTGCCGGGCTGACCAAGATGAGCGTGCAACATAAAAAGACAAAGCTAGGAGGAAGCAGTATGGACCAGGGCGCATTCATGAAACAGTTGATAGAGTTTCAGAAAACAACGATCGATAACAGCTTCAATGCCATGAAGATGATCCAGGAACAGACGGAAAAGATCGCCAGGTCCTTCATCGATCAGGCGAACTGGCTCCCGGAAGACGGGAAAAAGGTTCTGGACCAGTGGGTGAACGCCTACAAGAAAGGCCAGGAGAATTACAAGAAGGCCGTGGATGAGAATTTCAAGAAGGTGGAAGAGTATTTCGCCTCTCTGGAAAAGGCGAAGAAGTAGACCCGCGGGAGATTCCCATGGTGGGGGTGCATGATAGAACCTGAAACACAGTATCCCAATCAGTACGGTGACGTATTAGCATACTACGGAAGACTTGGAGACATCCTCTCGAGGATGACCATCGCAGTCGCCCAGGGCACGAAGGCTGCCCAAGCGTATGGCGAAGGCGTCATGAGGTATTTCCAGGATTTCAACGAGGCCTTCATGATATCGGTTGGCGACTTCGTGGGCGTGGAAAGGGAAAAGGTCCTCGAAGAGCCGCCCGCCGATACCGTGAAGGATTATTCCGATCTCCTCCACATGAACCTCGGTGTGGCGGAAAAGGCGGTCGCGTCCAGCATCGCAACAGTGGCCGAATATCATTTCCCGAAATTCAACGAGGCCTATGATGCCATGCTCAACACCCTCCTCGGGAAACCGGGCAAACAGATCGACGAGTTCTTTACCGAGCAGGCGGAGCTCCTCGACCGGGTGGTGTACGACTATCCCCAGGCCATCAAGGGGATCAGGGACCAGTACGGTTTTCATTTCGACAACGGCAGGTACATCAAGGCAGGAGAGACCGATCGGTTCGTCCTCTGGCAGGTCCTTCCGACCCATAAAGACGTTACGGTCAAAAAGGATGGCAAGCCTCTCATCACCATCCCGCCCTTTGTGCTCGGCACGAATATCCTCGCCTTCCTCCCGGGGGACAACAAGAGCTACGTGCATGCGTTCGCCAACAGGGGGATTCCCACATACATCCGGGTAGCCAAGAACATCTGGGAGACGCCGGCCTTCCAGGTCATGACCGGAGAGGATGATGCCCGCGACACGAGGTATTTCTGCGAGATCGTCAAGAAGAAGCACGGGAAGAACGTAACCCTCAACGGATACTGCCAGGGAGGCTTCATGGCGCTCTGCGACATCCTCTCGGGTGAGCTGGACGGCCTGGTGGATGCGCTGATCACCTGCGTCTCACCCATGGACGGGACGAGGAGCCCGGGGCTCGCCGCCTTCCTCAAGAGTCTCCCCCCCAGGTTCAATCAGCTCGCCTATGGGACCAAGACCCTGCCCAACGGCAACAAGGTCGCTGACGGGAAGCTCATGGGGTGGGTGTACAAGCTCAGGGCCATCGAGAGTGAATATCCCCTCGTTGATTTTTACCGGGACCTGGTCATGATATCGGCTGGAGGGATGGTGAAAGGGCCGTTCAATAAGACAGCCCTGGCCATCAAGTACTGGCTTGCCTATGAGCGGACCGATCTGCCGCTGGCAGTCACCAGGCTGAGCTTCGATCAGTACAACATCCCCATAAGCAAAGACGGCACCCTGCCGGTGCGCCTGTTCGACAGGAAGCTCAACCTGCACCGCATCCCGGAGAAGGGGATCAAATGGCTCATCTGCTACGGGGAAAAGGACGATCTGGTGGAGAAGGAGACCGCGCTCGCACCCACCGATTTCATTGATGTGGAGGTGGCGGAATTCCCCAAAGGACATCTGGCAATAGCGACATCCTGGTCCAACCCGAAGACGGAATTCTCCCTCGACAAGCGTTTTGGAAAGAAAAACCAGCGAGGGCCGGTTCTCTTCCAGCTTGAGATCGATCAGCCAGGGAAAGGAGAAGGCCGTGGATAAAAATCTCATGGAACTGTGGGGCAACTACTTCCTCACCGCAGCGAAAGGGCAGAAGCAGATGGAAGACTTCTCAAAGCTGGCACAGGGCGGATTCTGGGAGATGCCGGACATGAGCGGGATGATGGGCGTCTTTTCCGGCATGGATGCCCTTGCCCGGGCTTCGAATGAGTATCTCAAGATCTTCATCAGGGCCAATGAGGAGATGCAGAAATCCATCAAGGATTTCCTCGCCCTCATGGATCTCGTTCCCAGAAAGGATTACGAGGACCTGCTCGAGGAGTATGAGACGTACAAGAAGAGCGTGGAAGAGCGGGAGAAGGGCACGGTCGGCAAGGTCCTGGCCGAAGAGCTGTCTCTCCAGACCCAGGGGCTCAAAAGCTTCGAAGAGCTCATGAGAAATCAGACCAGGCAGTTCCAGGACCTGATGTCGAATTTCACCAGGCTCATGGGCCAGCCGCAGACCCCTAAAGAGGAACAGCAGGCGCCCGAAGAGAAGAAGGCCACCCGGTCAAGGAAAAAGGCCCCTGCAGCGCCCAGAGAGTCGAAGAGATAGGAGCGGGAGTATCCTGAGGAAGAATTGGCTCGAACGGGGAGCGAAAGCCCCGTGGCGTTATTGAGTGGAAGCTCCTGTTGGCTGGATCTGTATCTCCTACCGTTTCGGTGCTTTCGGCGGGCTTACCAGCGCCTGACCGTCCAGAACCATCTCACTGTTCTGATTGATGCAGGTGGTCTTCAGGATAATCCGGTTCTTTTCCCTGTTGATCTCGGAGACCTCCACCCTGGCCGTGATGGTGTCCCCGATGCGGGCCGGGGCAGTGAAGTTGAGCTCCTGGCGGATATAGATGGTCCCGGGGCCCGGGAGCTGCATCCCGATGACCGAGGAGATGAAGCCCGCCAGGAGGATCCCATGGGCGATCCTGGTCTTGAAGAAGGTGTTCGCTGCATATGCCTCATTTATGTGCGCAGGGTTGAGATCCCCGGTTATGCCTGCAAAAAGAACGATGTCCGCCTCAGTGATCGTTTTCGCAAACTGGGCGAAATCCCCAACCTGAAGTTGGTCAATGGTCTTTCCGATCATGGTTTTCTCCTTTTGGAAAGGTCACTCATCACCGTTTCAAAAACACGAGCGGGTTGATCCCGGGCACGATGCCTGCACAGGATGCAACGGCACGTGGGGGATCAGAACCAGGACCTGTGACTCCAGATGTCGTCCTTGAGGTCCTTGAGATCTTCCTGGAGCATGAGCATGCAGGAAGCGTTCTGGATGGCAAGGCCTCCCTGCTGAGCCAGGGCAGCGGCGAACATGCGCTCGTCTTCGGTGAACTCCCTGGGCGTTCCGCTGTAGAGCCGCAGGACGCCGATCACTTCTTCCCCTGCCTTTATGGGAACGCTCAGGATGGAGGCAATCCCCTCCTCCTTCTTTTCGTCCTTGTACTGGACCCCCTCTGCCGTGCAGGCATCGTCGATGGCGCAGACCTTTCCCTTCAGGGCCTCGCTGATGCTCTGCTCCGCGTAGACAGGGCCCTTGCTCAGGTATCTCTTGCTCAGGCCGTAGCTGGAAACCATCTGCAGAACCTTTTTCTCACCGTCAAGGAGACGGACAGAGGCGGCCTTCACCCCAAAGGCCTTGGCTACTCCCTCGGTCATGATCTCCATGATGTGTTTGAGGTCGAGCTTGTCGTTCATGCTCGCTGCCAGCTTGTGAAACAGCTCCGTATTCTTGCGCATCTGCTCAACAAGACGTGCACGCTCGATGGCCATGCCCCCCTGTTCAGCCAGGGCGGTGAGAAACTCGATCTCATCGCGGGAGAATCTTCTGCGTCGAGCGGTATACAGGGAGAGAACGCCGATGACCTTATCCTTGACCATGACAGGGACAACGAGGATGGACGCTATGCCTTCCTTTTTCTTGAGCGCGTGGTTCTGCACCCGGGGGTCTGTTGTCGCGTCCTGGATGGCGATGTAGCCCTTATCGAGGATCACCTCGGCGGCCCGTCTGGCTTCTTTGGGCTCTACGTGGAGATAGTTTTTCGACAGGCCCCTCTGAGCCATGGCAACGAAGTAGGGGCTTTCCCTCTCTTCCTGGAGGAAAAGGCAGGCAGCCTTTCCATCCATGGTCTCAATGGCGCTTTGGACAATCAGATCGAGCAGCTCGTCCTTTTCAAGGGTTGTCCCGAATGCCCTGTTCACCTTGCAAATTGTCAAGAAATAGTTTTCTTTCTCCGGCATGGCTCATCTCCTCGATTCTTTTGATGCTCAACGGTTTTTTCTTCACAGCTGAACCCGCCCTGGCCCGGGCTGATTTTTTTCTGTTGGGGCTGATCTGGTGCTCTGGCTCAAAACGGCCTTCGTGATCCTTGAGCCACTGGACGATCTTGGGAGCAAATTCTTTCTGCGTTTTCGAGCTGACGTAGATACCGATATGTCCGGTTTCCAGGCATACGTTTTCAGTATCCGTGCTTCCCACGACACTCGTGAGCTTCTCTGCAGCGCCCGGCGGCACGAGGTGGTCATACTGGGCATAGATGTTGAGCAGCGGCATAGTGACCTTTTTGAGGTCCACCCGTTTTCCGCCGACCATGAGCTTGCTCTGGATAAGGAGATTGTCCTGATAGCAGTCCTTGATGAACTGCCTGAACGTCTCTCCCGGAACGTCAGGGCTGTCGAAAATCCATTTTTCCATGCGGATGAAATTTTCGACAAAGGGTTTGTTGTCCATATTTTCTAAAAAACCAATATACTTGTCGATCATCAGCCGTGCGGGATTGAGGAGGAGGAATCCGAAGTTCATGAGATCCCCTGGCATGTTCCCGAACGTTTCGATAGTCTTGTCCACATTCATCCATTTCATCCAGATGTGAAGGAGTCCCTGGGTCGTGTCGAAGTTGGTCGGGCTGACGGTGGTGATGAGGTTTTTGACCTTCTGAGGGTGGAGCGCTGAGTAGATGACACTGAAGGTCCCCCCCATGCAGATGCCCATGAGGTTGATCTTGTCGACGCCTTCTCTCTTCCTGATGAAGTCGACCATATTGTCCATGTAGCCGTTGACGTGATCGTCTATGGTGAGGAATCTGTCCTTGGACGTGGGGTATCCCCAGTCGACCATGTACAGGTTTATGCCGTTCTCCAGAAAATTCTTCACCACGCTCCTTTCGGGCTGGAGGTCAAGCATGGTTTCCCGGTTTATGAGGGCATACACCACCAGGAGAGGGGTCTTGATCTCACTATTGACGGTGTCGGGGGTATGATAGTGCTTCAGCTTGACCCTGTCTTCCTCGTACACCACATCGTAGGGCGTTGTGGCTATCTCAGTCTCGAGGGAGCCCAGGAGGATGTCAGAGGCCTTCTGCGCCCGCTCCTGGGCTTGTTCAGCCTCTTCGGCAAGGTGCTTCACGATCAGATCAACAGGAATTTTTGGTCTATCCATGGTATCTCCTTTGCTGCTATTCCTTCCCGCCCGCCTTTTCCAGCTCCCGGACCTTCTTTTTCAGCAGGTAGACCTCCTTGTAGAGATCGTTCATCTCCTTGTTCGTTGGTATGGGGAAGGACTGGAGCAGGTCCTGTATGATGCTGTTTCTCGCTCCAAGGTAGTCTTCGAGTGCTCCCATAGCATTACCAAGGGCTTCGATGTACTCGGGGGATTTGAAGAGGGTCATGAAGTGCCCCTCAAGGGTCTTCACCCACATCTGGTAATACTCCCTGGCATCATCAGGGAGCTTGCCGGATTCCTTGAGCTCCTCGATCTTTTCCTGCATGTCCTGCGTCGTCCTGTCGAAGGGAACCTGGAGTACCTGAAGGAAATCTGTCAGGGAGGCGACGAATATGTTGTATTTGTCGATAGCCTTGTTGAATCGTTCCTGATAGAACCTGTTCAGGCCAAGCTGGGGTATGTGGAAGTACCGCTGGATCTCTTCTTCGTAAAAGGTCGTCCAGGCCTGGAGGGCATCAAGATTGTCGGGGGGCGCGCTTCCCATCTTGCCGACCTTTTCCGAGAGCTGCCTCTGGAAGGAGAGATACGCCTTTGTTCCCGACCGCATGAAGCTTTCCATGATCTCGGGGAGAATGGCGGTTCCCCGGAAAGTGGCGTCGATGAGCAGCGGGTCGTTCATCGCGGTGAAGAGCGTGGTCAGCGTCTTCATGGCGGAGGCTGCGGTCTCGTGAACGGAACGGGGTGCCTCCTTCTTCCTGTCGGATTCCCCCGGTTGCCTCTCCTTTTCCGGTTCAGGCGCTGCCCAGAATTTATTCGCTGCCCTCAGCCACTCGGTGAGCATCACCTGCGGATCGGTACTCATATGCTCTTTGCTGTCCATGTAACACCTCTACTAAGGAAAAGGAATACGAAGGTAGTTCCCACGTTATCCGAACGCCATACGTATCCTGGGGCGATAGTAT